>JAVBMT010000023.1:0-187353 GCA_031552195.1 Desulfovibrionaceae bacterium | reverse complement strand
GAGCGCCTCTCATGCCGGATTCACCCGCCAGTGGGATATTGCCCCAAGGCCGCGCCTGAACAGGCCGCAAAAGATCGCGCTTTATTGCAAAATGCCAGAAGAGCGAAGCCGGAAGGGGAAATTTAAACTCTGCGCAATGCGAGCAAAATCAAGCTTCCGCCCCGGAAGCGTTCCTCATGCGCCCAGGCAAAGCCGGAGCATAACCCGTAAGCTCCGCCTTTTCTACGAAAGGATTTAAAGCTGTTATAGTGGCTTTTTCCTGCCAGGCGCTCCACCGCATGCACGGCGGGCTGCAACAGGTAATCGAGATTTCTTTCCGGGTTTTTCCATTCAAGGATGAATACCAGCGGAGCCAGCCTAAGGGCCTCAAGTAAAATAGCGTCCGCCCGGTTCGCATTTTCATGCAGCACCATTGACAAGATGACCGCGTCGAATTCATCCGCTTTAAAAGGAAGGTTATCGCAGGAAGCTTGAAATAAAGGCACATTCCGGCTTGAGAGCAATTTGCCCGCCACAGCCAGCATGGCCGGGGAAAGATCGACCCCGGTGGCGTCGATGCCGCGCAAGTTCAGTTCAAGGCATTGTTTACCCGTTCCGCAGCCCGCGTCCAAAACCCTGCCCGCGCCGAACTGGCGGCATAAATCCGCTGTTTTTCGCCTGGGCGCGGCAAGAAATCGCGCGGTAATGGCGTCATAGAATTTGGCGATGTTGCTGTAAGGATCGAATAGGCTTGCTGGCAAAGGGGAACCGTTTGCAATAGCCGGATCAGGCGATAAGGTCTATTACATACCCGCTGATGCGGTCTTGCACGCTCAGGCTGGCCGCGTTCGCGGAATAAGCGTTCTGGACGCTGATCAGGTTGGTGAATTCGCGTACCAGGTTGACGTTGCTGCTTTCTATGGGAACAGCGCCCACCTCGCTGGGGTAAGCGAAAACCGGGCCGGGGGAGTTGTCGCGCAGAATCGCCCCGACGCGCACGCCGGAATCATATGGAGCGGTTTCGTAATCCACCCGGCTGGCATGGAACCCGTGGGTGTTCACGTTAGCGATATTATTCGCTATAACCTGAACTTCCATGCCCAGAGAAGAAAACCCGGAAACCGGGGCGTTCATGGTGATCATGATTTTGTCCTCTTACTTTATCGAAATATAATGCGGGCCGGAAAAAAATACAAGACGCTTATTGCGCGGGTAAATAAAAAATTATAGAAAAAGCGTGGAAGGTCCGGGCATCACAATATGTTCACCCGCCTTGCCGCGCTTTTTTTTAAAAAGGCTTTCAATGCTGTCATCTTTAAAGAACTGGATATGTTATGGCACAGTCAATTAATGGGGTCGGGGTCGTTATTCTGGCGGCCGGGCGTGGAACGCGCATGTATTCTGAGCAGCCTAAAGTACTGCAGCGCCTGCTTGGAGAGCCTATGCTCGAATATGTCTTGCGCGCCGTGCGCGGCCTCGGGGCTTCAGAAGCCGCGCCCTTGATTGTGGTGGGGCACGGAGCGGATGCCGTGCGCCGCGCTGTTGGAGAAGAAGCGGGAACGTTTGTGTTGCAGGCTGAACAGCTAGGCACCGGGCACGCCCTGCAAACCGCCTGGCCGGACATAAAGGCCTCCGGCGTTGAATATGTCCTTGTTGTAAACGGAGATACTCCGCTGGTTGAGGCGGAAACGCTGCGCGCGTTCGCGTTGGAAAGCCTGGCCGCCCAGTTGGATCTCGCCTTTATTTCCCTTGAATTGCCCGATCCTGGAGCGTTCGGAAGGGTTTTGCGCAAAAACGGAAAACTTGCTGGAATCATTGAGGCAAAAGACTATGACGCATCGCTCCACGGGCCTGAGCCCAGAGAAATAAACGCCGGAATATACTTTTTGCGCGTCGCTGCCGTTGAAGGCTTGCTGTCTTCTTTAAAGCCGTCCGGCAAGAGCGGCGAGCTGTATATCACAGATTTGGTTGAACTGGCGGTTGGCAACGGCTTCAAGGCTGAAGCCTTCTGCCACGGTTCAGACCCCAGGCTGCTCGGAATCAACAGCCCCCGCGAACTGTCCGAGGCGGATGAATTGTTGCGGCGGCGCATCGTTGAAAGCTGGCAGGACAAAGGCGTGCTCGTTTACAGCCCGTCTTCAATGCGTATAGGGCCGCAAGTTGCGTTGGAACCGGGCGTTGTCCTGCACGGTCCAGGTGAAATTTACGGCAAAAGCGCCATTGCAGCCGGAGTGGAAATAGAAACGCACTGCTTCCTGCGTAACGCGCAAATTGGCGGTGGAACGAAAATGCGTTCTTATTGCCACATTGAAGACGCGGTTGTCGGGGCGAACTGCCAGGTCGGGCCGAATTCCCGCCTGCGGCCAGGGGCGGTAATGGAAGATGAATCCCACATCGGCAACTTCGTGGAAATGAAAAAAGCCCGTCTGGGCAAGGGGGCGAAGGCCAATCACCTGACTTACCTGGGCGACGCGGAAATCGGCCCCGGCACGAATATAGGGGCTGGAACGATCACCTGCAACTATGACGGAAAGAACAAGTTCAAGACGGTGATCGGGGCCAGGGCCTTCATTGGTTCGAACACCGCCTTGGTTGCTCCGGTGACAGTCGGCGACAACGCCTTGATCGGGGCGGGTTCAGTTATAACCCAGGATGTTCCGTCAGATTCCCTGGCCCTCGCCAGGGGACGCCAGGTGAACAAAGCCAAGAAGAAATAAGCTTTTCAACGGCGCGGCCGGCCCGGTGTGTTGAGTGGCCGCCCGCGCCGTTGCCAGTGGCCTGGCGGCGGGGTTTGAAGTAATTCTTGCGCAAGTTTGACAATGTGGTTATGATATCGCCATGGATATACTGGAAAAACTGGAACAGCGCATATTGGCCCTGGTGGAACGCCAGGAAAGCCTTAAAGCGGAAAATGCCGCCCTTAAGCGCGAAATGGATGAGTTGCGCGCTAAAGAGCGGGAAAACAGCCATAACCTTGAAGCGGCCCTGGCGGAGGAGCGAGCGTTGAAAAATGACGCCGTCCGCCGGATCGACTCTATTCTGCAACTGCTTGAAGCCCAGGACGTTTGAGCTGTTGGAAGAATATGACAGCCCGGGTGAAGGCGCTTGCGTCACGCCGCGGGCTGCGTGAGATCGGTTTGATCTTTATATCCGGCCATCCGGGTTGTTCCGCGAAACCTTCAATAAGCAGACGGGTAGCCTGATCCGTTCAGGCCGTCCGGAGTGTGGTTGCCCAATGCAGATCCATAAGCTTGAAGTGCTTGGGGTGGAGGTTTCCTTTAAGGCGGAAGTTGCTCCGCAACGCCTTGAACAGGCTAAAAACCTGTTGTGCGACCGGTATAACCGGTTGAGAGAACATGGCAAACATATAAGCAAAGAAAAGCTTCTTATTTATCTGTCTTTGGCCTTGGCGGACGACCTGCTGCAAGCCAAAGAAGAAACGTCGGATTTTTCCGCACGGGTAGAGCGGCTTTTGACACGGATAGAACAACAGCAGCTTTGAACCGCTATGGTTTTGCTGTATGGCCCTGGGGCATGCGTGATGTCTGCTTACTGCTGACCTCACAAGTATATTATCAGGGCGTCGAGCGGCGGCGTGGTGTGCAGGCCTGTCCAACAGGAAGCCTGAAGCGCCCCCGAGATGCCCGCCGTAAGGATCTAGGTCCTGCGGGAAGCATAACACGATGCCTTGGGGTCTATAGTAAAAATTCGTTCAGGGTTTTGTCTTGCGATTATCTTCGTGAGGTTTATATTGTTTAACAACGTGCGGGGGCGCCAGGGGCAAAATGTTTGCGTTTGGATTGCAAACAGCCCTGCTGCACGCTAACGCTCCTTTCAGGCATGCGGACGAGGTTCGCATGACATAACGCCGAGGGCGCGCTTGGAAGGGTTGTTCAGGCCAGCCATGTTTACCGGTTAACTCCGGAAGCGCTGGCCTTTTTTTTGTACTTTGCGCGTTGTATGGAATTGAAGAAGTTAGGATTGCGCTGAAATCTGCTTTTAATTTCCAGGCCGCAATAGAAAAGATTTTGCGACATTACCAACCAACGGAAGGAAGCCGGAGCGGCGTTTATGTTTACGCGCGCCGCCGCCGTTTCCATGATGTTCAGGGCGGCCTTCATAAAGCCGCGCGGCGGCGACGCAACAGGATTCAAATGCCCTGAACGCCTTTATAACGGGTTAATCCCGATAACATAATGAGGCCAAGATGTTATATCCGATTCTTTATGTGCTCGGCGGGCTTATTTTGGGAGCTGTGGCCGGGCATACCTTTAACCGCATAATTGGCGGAAAGCGGTTGAACGACGCCAAAGAGCTGTCGCAGCGCATATTGGACGAAGCCCGCAAGGAAGCGGCCGCTCAGAAAAAGGAAATAATCGTCCAGGGTAAAAATGAAGTGCTTGAATACCAGAAAAGCACGGAACAGGAATTGAAAGAACTGGAAAGAGAACTTAAAGCCCGCGAAAAAAAGCTTCACGAGCATAGTGAAAAACTTGAGGAAAAGCTTGAAAAGGCTACGCAACGCGAGCATGAAATGGTGCTTACGGAGAAAGAACTGGCCAGAAAAGAGCGCAAGCTTGACGAGCAGGAGATTTTGCTGGCTGAAAAGATTTCCGAACAGGAATGCAAGTTGCAGGATATTTCCGGTTTGAGCCGTGACGAAGCGAAAAATATGCTGATGTCGGAAATTGAGGCCAAAACCAGGCATGAAGCGGCTAAAATGATGCGCTCCATTGAAGTTGAAGCCAGGGAAACCGCGGACCGCAAGGCAAAAGAAATTATCGCCAACGCCGTGCAGCGCTACGCCGGAGATTACGTTGGCGAACAGACGGTAACCGCGGTGACCTTGCCGAGTGAAGAAATGAAAGGGCGCATTATCGGCCGTGAAGGACGCAATATTCGCGCCCTCGAAGCCGCCACCGGGGTTGACCTAATTATAGACGATACGCCGGAAACCGTGATCCTTTCCGCGTACAGCCCTTTGCGCCGGCAGATCGCCAAAATGTCGCTGGAGCGCCTTATCCAGGACGGGCGCATTCATCCGGCCCGTATTGAAGATATCGTAAAGAAAGCCGAACAGGAACTTGAAGTGCAAATTCGCGAAGTTGGCGAACAGGCCACCTTCGACGCCGGAGTGCACGGCATTCATCCGGAAATTGTGCGCCTGCTCGGGCAGCTCAAATATCGCACCAGCTTTTCGCAGAATGTGCTGCAGCATTCATTGGAAGTGGCTTCACTTTGCGGCATGATGGCGGCCGAGCTTAACCAGGACGTGAAAAAAGCCAAGCGCGCCGGTTTGCTGCACGACATAGGCAAGGCGGTGGACCACGAGGTTGAGGGCCCGCACGCCATCATCGGCGCTGACCTGGCGAAAAAATACAATGAAAGCAAGGAAATAATCCACGCCATCGCCGCGCACCATGAAGACGTTCCGCCCAAGTCAACCCTGGCCGTTCTGGTGCAGGCCGCGGACGGACTTTCCGGAGCCAGGCCGGGCGCGCGTAAGGAACTGTTGGAAAACTACGTCAAACGCCTGGAAGACCTGGAGAATATCGCCACCAGCTTTGACGGCGTTTCCAAGGCTTACGCGATTCAGGCCGGGCGTGAGATACGCGTTATGGTGAATTCCGAAACCATTGACGATGACGCCACCTATCTGATGTGTAAAGATATTTCCGATAAAATCGAGCGCAACCTTACCTATCCGGGGCAGATTCGCGTAACTGTCATACGTGAACGCCGCGCTGTCGGCTACGCGAAATAATATCGGGAGGAATAAGGCGGGCAACGATGTCACAGCAAATTCTACCGGCTTTTCCCGAAGCGGTGCTTGAACCGCACCCTTCGCGCGTTGCGCCTGACGGCTGCATCAGTATCGTCGGCATGGCGGCGGCCGGAAAAAGCGCCCTCGGGCGGGAACTGGCCCGTATTTTCAGTTGGGCCCATGTGGATAGCGACAATGTAATAGAAGCTATTTACGGCGCTCGTCTGCAAAAACTGGCGGACTCGCTTTCCAAGGAAGAGTTTCTTGATATGGAAGGCCAGGTTATACAAAGCCTGCGCCTGTCGCGTTGCGTTGTGTCCACAGGCGGCAGTGTTGTTTACCGCGAAGAAGCGGTCAGACGCCTGAAGAAGATGGGGCCGGTGCTTTATATTGACGTGCCTTTGCCCATAATCCTCGAACGCATCGCCCGCAAGCCGGACAGAGGCTTGGCCATAGCGCCGGGGCAGACGATTGAGGATCTTTTTGAAGAACGGCGCTTGCTGTATGAAAAGGCGGCCGATTATACCATCAAGGGCGGAGAAGAGGCTGTTAGCGTATACGCCATGCGAGCGGCGGAACTTTTGGCCTCCCCGGCGTAGTTTACAGGATATGTCGCCGGCGTGGCTGCGGGCTGGGCACAAGAATTTTTTGCCGGAATTTTAAAATATAAAAAAATCCCTCAGATTCAAAACCTGAGGGATTTTTTTTATTGTCCCAAGCTGGCGTGAAAACGTAGCAACCTCCGCTTTCCTGGAAAGGTCAGCAAATAAAAAAGGCGCGCCGGGCACGCCTTTTTTATTTGCTTATACGTCGCTATGATTTGCGCTTCTTGATGATTTCCTCTTCAAGAGTCTTAGGCACTTTTTCATAGTGATGGAATTGCATGGTGAAGCTGGCGCGGCCCTGGGTTTTGGAGCGCAGGTCGGTGGCGTAGCCGAACATTTCGGCCAGCGGAACCTGAGCGCGCACAGCCTGCGAGCCAACGCGGGCTTCCATGCTCTGCACGCGGCCACGGCGGCTGTTCAAGTCGCCCATAACTTCGCCCACATAATCATCGGGCGTGACCACTTCAACGTCCATGATCGGTTCAAGCAGAACCGGGGAAGACTTGGATATGGCGTCTTTAATGGCCATTGAACCGGCGATGTAGAAGGCCTGTTCGGAAGAGTCAACGTCGTGGTAGGAGCCGAAGACCAGGTTGACCTTGACGTCAACGGTCGGGAAGCCGGCGGCCACTCCGCCCTTGAGGGCGTCTTGGATGCCCTTGTCAACCGGGGTGATGTATTCTTTGGGAATGACGCCGCCGGTGATCGAGTTGACGAATTCGTAGCCTTTTTCCGGATTGGGTTCAATTTCAATGACAACGTGGCCGTACTGGCCGCGCCCGCCGGATTGCTTGGCGTATTTAAGGTCTGACTTGCCGGGTTTGGTGATGGTTTCGCGGTAAGCAACCTGGGGTTTGCCCACGTTGGCGTTAACGCTGAATTCACGAGTCAGGCGGTCAACGATAATTTCCAGGTGCAGTTCACCCATGCCGGCGATAAGGGTCTGGCCCGTCTCGTCGTCGCTTTTCACGCGGAAGGAAGGGTCTTCCTTGGCCAGCTTGTTCAGAGCGGCGGAAAGGGCGTCGCGGTCGGCTTTGGTTTTCGGCTCAATGGCGACTTCGATAACCGGTTCGGGAATATCGAGAGACTCAAGCACAACCGGGCGGTTGATATCGCAAAGCGTATCGCCGGTAGAGGCCATCTTCAGTCCGACAAGGGCCACAATATCGCCGGCTCCGGCCCATTTTACCTCTTCGCGCTTGTTGGCGTGCATTTTCAAGAGGCGGCCGACGCGTTCTTTTTTCCCGGTGTTGGAGTTCAATACCGTCATGCCGGATTCAATAAAGCCGGAATAGATGCGGAAAAAGGAAAGGTGGCCGATATAGGGGTCGGAAAAAAGCTTGAAGATAAGGCCGGCCAGCGGTTCGTCATCGGTGCTGTTACACACGATGACCTTTTCCTGGTCGTCCGGGTCGGTTCCCTTCATCTGCTCGATGTCAAGCGGGGAAGGCAGGAAGGCGACAACCGCGTCAAGCAGGGGCTGAACGCCCATGTTGCGGAAAGCGGAACCGCAAACCACCGGCACGATATTCATGGCGATAGTGGCCTTGCGGATACAGGAGCGGATTTCTTCTTCAGTCAGCTCTTCTCCGCCCAGGTATTTCTCCAGCAGAACTTCATCTTCTTCCGCCACGGCGTCCAGCATTTCATTGCGCATTTTCTCATATTGCTGGGCCAGTTCGGCGGGAACGTCGATGTGCTTGAATTCGGCGCCTTTGCTTTCTTTGTCGAAAATAACGGCTTTGCCGGTGATAAGGTCGACAACGCCTTCAAACTTGTCTTCGCTGCCGATGGGAATTTGCAGGGAGATCGGCTTGGCCTTGAGGCGATCGCGGATCATGTCCAGGCAACGGAAATAGTTGGCCCCGATGCGGTCCATCTTGTTGACGAAGCAGATGCGCGGCACGCGATAGCGATCGGCCTGGCGCCATACGGTTTCAGACTGGGGCTCAACGCCGGCCACGGCGTCGAACACGGCGACCGCGCCGTCAAGCACGCGCAGGGAGCGTTCAACTTCCATGGTGAAGTCAACGTGGCCCGGAGTGTCGATGATGTTCAGGCGGTGGTCGTCCCAGTAGCAGGTAGTGGCGGCGGAAGTGATTGTGATGCCGCGCTCCTGTTCCTGCTCCATCCAGTCCATAGTGGCGGAACCGTCGTGAGTTTCGCCGATTTTGTGCGAAACGCCGGTGTAATAGAGTATGCGCTCGGTGGTTGTGGTCTTACCGGCGTCAATATGGGCCATGATGCCGAAGTTGCGTTGTTGCGCTAACGGGGTTTCTCTGGACACTATATAACTCCCAACAGTCTACCAGCGATAGTGGGCGAAGGCTTTGTTGGCTTCGGCCATACGATGGGTATCTTCACGTTTTTTCACAGCGCCGCCGCGGTTGTTGTAAGCGTCAACAAATTCGGCCGCGAGCTTGTTTACCATGCCTTTTTCGCCACGGGCGCGGGCATAGTTGATCAGCCAGCGAATGGAAAGGGAGGCCTGGCGGTCGGGGCGAACGTCCATAGGAACCTGATACGTGGCGCCGCCTACCCTGCGAGCTTTGACTTCGAGGTGGGGTTTCACGTTTTCCACGGCCTTCTCAAAGGCGCGCATGGGTTCTTCGTTGGTTTTCTCGGCAAGCTGGCTCAGAGCGGAATAGAAAATTTTTTCCGCCACGCCTTTTTTGCCGTCATACATAAGGCGGTTTATGAAACGGGCCGCCATACGGCTGTTATAAACCGGATCAGGCAGAATTTCCCTTTTGGGAATGGGACCTTTGCGGGGCATGCTGAACTCCTGTTATGATTTCGGGCGTTTGGCGCCATATTTGGAACGGCTCTTGCGGCGGTCGGCCACACCGGAGGTGTCAAGCGTACCGCGCACGATGTGGTAACGCACACCGGGCAAGTCTTTTACACGGCCGCCGCGAATGATCACGGCGGAGTGGTCTTGCAGGTTGTGCCCTTCGCCCGGGATGTAAGCGCTGACTTCAAGGCCGTTGGTGAGGCGCACACGTGCGACCTTACGCAAGGCGGAGTTCGGCTTTTTCGGGGAGGTGGTGTAAACGCGGGTGCAAACGCCGCGGCGCTGCGGGCAAGCCTGCAAAGCCGGAGTTTTCTTACGTTTGGACACTTTTTTGCGTTCTTTACGAATCAACTGGTTGATGGTGGGCATTACGCTCCCTCCGCATTTTTGTTTTAAGTAATTCCCCGCCCAGGCGGGGTGAATTTGCGAAAACTTTCAGCAACCTTGCAAATCTGCTTGCTGAAGCAGATTTACATATTCCGGATGGTGAATTCTGTCAAGGATTATTGCTGAAAAACTTGCGGCCGCCCCGTAGATGCCGGGCGGCCGCAAACATTTGGCCTTTGAATCCGTCAGTCGTGCATTTTCCGGAGTTTTACAGGCATTCCGACCTTTCCAGGTCTTTCAGGAAAGTGAAAGTTCCGGCCAGAATAAGCAGGGCGGCTATGATGCCTATTATTCCCATTATTCCTATGGCGTGCTCCAGCCCGAACTTGTCGGAGAGAAAACCGGTAAGGATAGGGCCAAGGGCAAGGCCTAAAATGTTCTGGATGATAATTATCAGGCTGGTGGCTTTGGCCTTGGCCTGGGCCGGAGAAAGCTCAAGCAGGGCGGCGTAGATAGGTCCGCTAAAGCAGCTTATGGTGATGGTAGCGATAATAATGAAAGTAATTTGCTGCGATTGCGGGGCGACAAAAAAGCCCACAGTATAGAAAATGCCGCTCCAGAGCATGGTAATGGCCGTGATGATCATCGGAGCGGTTTTGATGCGTTTGCGGACGAAGTCAACCAAGGCTCCGCCGTACAAGCCGCTTATGCCGGAAATTACCAAAATGCCGGCGGCGTAAAGCGCGGCCTTCTGAATGGGTATTTGATGCACTCTGACGAAAAGCGTGGTGTTCCAAGTGTTTACGCTGGCGACGAACAAGACGAACAATGCGGTGCCGGCGTAAATAAGCAGCAATGTTGGAGTGGTGAACATTTTTTTTAGAAATTTGCCCATAGGCAATTGATTGGCTGTTGCGTTGGCGGGAAGCGCCAACGGCTTTTCCTTGATGAAGAACGTGAGAATAGTGAGGGCGATGCCTGGGATGGCCACAAGCAGCAACGCTTTTTCCCAACCCCACTTGGCGCTGATCATTCCGCCCAGCAGCAGGCCGAGCACAACCCCGAAGGAAGAACCGGCGTTCATTATGCCCATTGCCGTGGAGCGCTTGCTTTTGGGAAAATAGTCGGCAATAACGGCATTTGACCCCGGGGCGAAGCCGGCTTCGCCTATGCCCAGGCCCAGCCTGGTGAAGAAAAGCGGCCAGAAACCGGTGACTATGGAGCCGAGCATGCTGCAGGCGGTCCATACGGCTGACATCACGCCGATAATGTTTTTGCGTCCGTATTTATCAATAAGGTAGGCGACAGGGAAGACGAAGATCGGAATGGTCAGGTTTACCGCCCCGCCCAGAAAGCCGAGCTGGGTGTCGCTAAGTTTCAGCGCCGCCTTTATGGCCGGAAAAAGGGGAATAATGACCCGCCGCACCAGGAAGTTCGAAGCGCAGAGAAGAAAGAACAATACGAGAACGTAATAGGCCCAGGCTTTGCCGTAGCGGTAGCCTTCCTCTTCAATCTTGGGCAAACACTCAAGGGAATCCGTCGTTTTCATAACATAACTCCATATATTATATGTGCAATAAAATCCAAGGTTAATAAGGATGGACATCCTCTTGGGGTTGCCCCTAACTAAATATTTTGTCCGAATACCGCGTCAATCGTCTCTTTTTTTCTCCGGTCAAGTACCGTGAGAGTACACTCTCTTCGCAAAAAGGCCGTTTTCCTTGTCTTTGGCGCAAAACTTTTTCCAGTGGCATCCCCTGGTCATTATCCATAGCGCAAGGCCGCTGTTAACTAATTATGTATTTAATAAGATTGACGGATGATGTCAACGCGAAACGCATTATTGACGCCAGGGCTGTCTATTGCGGCCTGGCGTCAATAATGCGTTTTTTCAGGAAATGAGCATATCGAGAATAACAGCCGCGTCAGCCACGGCGTTATTTACACTGGCCCTTTCATTAGGCGTGTGCGGGTTTTTGAACAGGGTGCCCCAAACCACGGCGGGAATGTTTCGTCTTCGTAAAATGGCGGCCACCGTAAGGCCGCCGATGCCGACCGTTACAGCTTCAAGATTACGCAGTTTTTTGAGCGATTTCTTCAGGGCCAGCACAACCGGGGCTTCGGCGGAAGTGGCCGGAGCCGGGTTTTCTCTATGCACGACTTCAACTTCAACGGCGGCTCCATACGCGGCGGCCGCCTCTTGAGCCAGGGCGGTCGCTGCGGCGATGACCTCGTCAAGTGAAACTCCCGGCAGTATGCGGCTGTCCATATAAAAAACGTCACGCCCGGGAACCGTGTTGATGTTTTCGACGTTGGCCTCTTTTTTCGAAGGTACGAAGGTGCAATGATCCGGCGCGAACGTGGCGTTTTTCTGCGGAAACATCTGATAGAGCTTATCCAGGGCCAGCACGCAGGCTGAAGCGGCAACCAGGCTGTTGATGCCGTTGCCGGGGGTGGAAGCGTGGCATTGGCGGCCGTAAACCGTAAATTTCAGGGCCAGGTTGCCCTTTTCCGCGATTTCAATGGTTTCGCCCTTGGCGTCGCCGCTGTCCGGAATGAGAATAAGGTCTTCCGGGCGCAAAAGGTCGGGCCGGACCGAAACGATATGTTCCAGCCCGTAGAAGCTGTGCGTTTCCTCGTCCGCCGCCAGCATTACGCCAAGACTGTAATTAATGGGCAGGCCAAGTTCTTTGACGGCCTTGGCGGCCAGCATGGCGCTGGCGATGGCCTGCTGGTTGTCTTCCACCCCGCGCCCGATGATAACGTCTCCTTCTTCGCGCAGGGTGTAAGGATCGCCGTCCCAAAGGGCCGGGTCGCCCGGGGGAACCACGTCCGTGTGGCCGATCACCCACAGCGTTTTTTCACTCTTTCCCGGAAAGCGCGCCGCGACGTTCGGCCTTTGTCCGGAAGGCACGCGCGGGTCGGGGGCGTCTATATGCTGAATGTTCGTACAGCCCAGTTTTTTCAGTTCTGTTTCCAGGTAGGTCGTTTTTTCGCCTTCGCCCTGCCCGCCGTTATCCGGGCCTATTGCCGGGCGGCTGGTCATTTCACGCTGCAACTCGACAATATAGCCTTTGTTGGCTTCAAGAAACGTGGAAATTTTTTCAGTCATGCGCTCAGTCCACCGGTTAGATTATTGAATCATTCCGAAAATCGATACGATAGGCGAAAAATAACAAAGGGCAACAGACCGCGCAAGCCTGTCGCCCTTAAAAAAGAAAAGTGGGGTAAATTATTTTTTGCCGCCCTTGGAAGCGCGCTTGGAGGCCTTGAGGGGGTTAACCTTGGCTTGGGCCTGCACCGCTGTTTTCACGTGGGTAGCAAGATTACAGCGGCCCAAAGTCCACTTGCTGGCCGGATTCTGGTAGCTGAAACAGTAATCTTTGCCTTCAAAGGAGCCGTGGCGTTCGCAGCCGTCGCATTTTTCCACTATGGGCAAGCAAGTTATGCCTTTATAAAGCATGCCTTCGGCTGTGGCGGTAGCGCCTTCAAAAGTTCTTATTTCTTTCGCGCTCATGTTGATTCTCCTTAAAAATAAAACAAGGTATCTTGTTGGAATGCTTTTGTTTTTGTTCCGGGCGAGCTATATTAAAACAAAATATTTCCGCCTGAAAACATTTGCGTCAGGCGTCAAGGCCAACCCTCAAGGGAAAAAGTTTTATAGCAAAATACAAAAATGTCAATTGGCGCAAGAGTTTTTTTCCTTAGAGCGTTTTAACGTTAAAATATCTCTGCAAGAATCGGTTTTGGATGCAGAAGGTTATATTTTATCCGGCCATGTACAAGCCAGAAGCGGCTTGTACTAAAGGCACGCCGCGCTGCTCGCTTGCGGGCGTACGCTAATTTTTTCATTGCCCCATGCGCCGCGGAAACATATATTGCGGCCATGTCCGATATCATAAAGGAACATCTGGTCAGCGCGGAGCAGCGCGGCATGCGCCTTGACGCCTGTTTGGCCTTTATTTTTCCCGAACTTGGGCTGAGGGCCAGGCGTCGGCTTTGGGACTGGTGCGTAATAAAAGTCAATGGACGAACCCGTCCGTCCGGTTTTATTCTGTCGGCCGGCGACCTGATCAACGTGGCCCACTCCGGCGCGGAAGGCGCGAGAGGTGGGGAAGGGGCGGTTTTCCTTCCTGATTTTTCATCCTGCCGCATCGTGGCGGCTTCCGAACGCCACCTTGCCGTTTATAAACCGCAGGGGCTGGCCAGCGCGGCCATCAGCGGAAGCCCGCGAGAAAGCCTGGATGCTTTTGTAGTTTCCGCCTGGCCGGATTTGTGGCGAACTTTCCGCCCGAACGGGCCGCTGCCGCCCCCTCCGGTATCTTGCAACCGCCTGGATGCCGCGACTTCCGGGCTTGTCGTCTACGCCTTCGGGCAGGGCGGGCAAGTTGAATTCCGCCGGCTGGAGCAGGCCGGAAAAGTCAAAAAAACCTATTCCGCCGTGGTTCTCGGGAGGCTTGACCAGGCCTTCACAGCCAAGGAAATTCTTGAAATGGCGAACCGGGGCAAGACGTTGGCGAGGCCGGAAGCCGCGTCTGATCCATTGCGTTTTACGGAAATTTCGCCTGTGCGGGCGCATATTTTCCCCGCCGGTGTCTGGAACGGGGAATGCACATTGGCCAAAGCCGTAATCTGGCGCGGGGCCAGGCATCAGATCCGGGCGCACCTGGCCTTTGCCGGTTTTCCCATAGCAGGGGATTTTTTATACGGAAATAAGGCTGAGGCCGGAGTTTTTGAGCGTATGTACCTGCACAATGAAGCCGTTGAAATGCCGGGTTTTTACGCGGAATGTCCATCAGGATGGTAAATCGCTTCAGACATGAGACGAGCCTGCTGGCCGCGCGGGGTGCGTCCAGCAGGCTCGTATTTTTAGTTATTTAAGCTAGTTAGGCGCACCTAGATGTCAATCTGGTGCTTTTTAAGCAGATCATAAAAGGTGGGGCGGCTGATGCCGAGGGCTTGCGCCGCTTGAGCTATGTTTCCGGCATAGCGTTCCATGGCGGAGACGATCATTTCGCGCTCCACATTGTTTCGCGCGTCGCGCAGGGTCATGCCCTCAAGGTTTTCTCCCCTCCGTGCGCCCGAGTGCGCGGCGCTTTCCTCACACTCTTCAAGTTCCATATCTTCCAGGCTGATCTGTCCGCTCCCGGCGAATATCATCGCGCGGCGCACCTTGTTTTCCAGCTCGCGCACGTTGCCGGGCCAGTTATAGGTCCGCATCGCCACTTCGGCTTCCGGAGTGAACCCCGTTATTTTTCCGGCCAGGCCGTCCGCCTGCTCATGTCTCTGGATGAAGTGGCGCGCCAGGAGCATAATGTCTTCTTCACGCGCGCGTAGAGGGGGCAGTGCAAGGTTGACCACACCTATGCGGTAATAGAGGTCTTCGCGGAAGGAGCCTTCTTTTATGCAGGCCGGAAGGTTGCGATTGGTGGCCGCGATAATGCGCACGTTAACCGAAATGTCCTGCCGCCCGCCTACCCTCTGGATGACCATTTCCTGCAGGAAACGCAGCAGCTTTACCTGCATCGGCAAAGGAAGTTCGCCGATTTCATCTAGAAACAGCGAGCCTTTGTCGGCATATTCGACTTTGCCCAAGACTCTTTGGGTGGCTCCGGTAAAAGCGCCTTTCTCGTGCCCGAAAAATTCCGATTCCAGAAGATGCTCCGGAATGGCCCCGCAATTGATCGTAACGATGGGGCCGTCCGCGCGTCCGCTCAGGTTGTGTATGGCCTGGGCCACCAGTTCCTTGCCGGTTCCTGATTCTCCGCTTATCAGCACCGGCGCGTCTGAAGACGCCACCTTGCTCACCCGTTCCAGCAAATCAGTCATGGGCTTGCATTGACAGATAATGCCGTGTTTTTTCTTTTGGACGGCCGGTTTGGGCGCGCTTTTGGCTTCTCCGAGGAGCCCGTAATGAAAGAAGGCCCGGCGGACGATGATTTTAAGTTCTTCAAGATTGGCCGGCTTGCGGCAGAAATCATAAGCGCCGTTATTTATGCAGCGCAGGGCGTTGTCGATGTCATGGTGGCCTGTCACCACCACCACACGGGCTTGCGGGTCAGCGGCCAGCAGCTCCTGCAAGCCCCGGAAGCCTTCCGAGCAGCCTTCCGCGTCTGGCGGCAAGCCGAGGTCAAGGGTGATGACCTGCGGTTTCTCTTTGCGCTGCAAGGCCAGGGCTTCATCAACGCTGCCCGCCTGCAGCACCGTATAACCTTCGTCAGAGAACCCCCAGCGCAACTGGCGGCGTACTTCATCGTTATCTTCAACAAGCAAAAGGCGCTTTTCCATGCTGTTTTCCATGCGGATCATCCAGGGTTGTCGGCGGAGCAATCCGCGTTTTCTCCATCCGTCGCAATTGGGGCGTTCGCTTCATGGGAGGACGCCGCAGGCAGCGAGACGATAAAGGTGCAACCTTCGGGCGGGTTGTTTTCAACGTTCATTTTTCCGCCGTGGGCTTCAACTATGCGCTGGCAGTGATAAAGCCCTATGCCCATGCCGTGCTGTTTTGTCGTATTGAACGGCTTGAACAGGCCTTTTTTCAGGGCTTGCTCCGCTATGCCTCCGGCGTGGTCACGGCAAATGAAAGAGGGGCCGCCGTCGTCGCGTATTTCAACCTCGATCAGCCTTTCCCCGCCGGCTTCCACCGCGTTCAGGTACAGGTTGGTGAAAACTTTCAGGATTTGTTCGGTGTCAACGTTAACCGCCATGTGCGGGCCTTGTATCTCGACGTTGGCTCCAGGCACCATGGCGCGGGCCTTTGCGGCCAGTTCATGGAGATCAGCCGGGTTAAGGCGAAGGCTGGCCGGCTGGGGAAGCTGCGTAAGCTGGGTGACTAAAATACGCATATTCGCCACAGTGTTGCCCAGTGTTTCAAGCATGTCCTGCTGGAATTCCGGGTCGGCGATAAAGCGCTGGGCGTTTTCCGTAAGCAATGAGAGGGCGTAAACCTGGTTTTTCAGGTCGTGCATGACGAATGCGCTGAGCTTGTTGAAGGCTTCCATCTCTTTGGCCTGTGAAAGTTCGTCGCCCAGGCGGAAACTGCGTATGCACAGCCCGAGCTGGCTCCCCATCGCCTCCATAAGCTCATAATCTTCAACGGTATATTTTTCCGATTCGTCCATGGGCTTGCCCATGAGGATGACGCCCTCCGGCTCGTCAGCGGCGCGTACCGCCATGATGAGGCTGACGTTCACGCCGATAAGATAGGTGCTGACTTTGAAAGGAATGTCCGGAAGGAGCTGCTGCAAGTTTTCCGGGGTTCCGGAACGGTTCTGCAAGGCTGCGAAATCACGGATGTCAATATTGCTCTCCGAGGGATCC
Organism: Desulfovibrionaceae bacterium; assembly: GCA_031552195.1. Lineage (GTDB taxonomy): Bacteria > Desulfobacterota > Desulfovibrionia > Desulfovibrionales > Desulfovibrionaceae > JAVBMP01. The sequence goes on along the minus strand of JAVBMT010000023.1, from coordinate 170,564 downwards.
GGCATTTCATAAAAAATGCCTTTGGCGTGGCTTCCTTCAACGTCGCCGGAAATAGGCACAAAAGCCGCGTTCACCAGGCCGAACGTTTCGCAAAAACCTTTAAGCACAGCTAAAATAAGGCTTTCGGTATCCGAGGCCTTGGAAAGGCGCCCGCTGAATTTCAGCCATTGGTTCTTATAATCATATTTTTCGTTATACAGGTTGCGCTGGATCCAGATGGAAACTTTCCGGCGCAAAGAATCTGAAAGCAGCAGAAGCAGCCCGCCCAGAACGGTCATAAAAAGGACAGACGTCCAGATATAATATTCAAAAGCGTCGCCGAAAATGCGCACGCCCTCGCGGAACAGGCCCATGCCGATCATATACAGCCCGGCAAGCAATACGGCGACGGAACTGAAGGCCACCTTGCGCGAAATCGTCACCCGGCCGCTGCCTCTGTGCCTTTCGGCGAACATGAGCAGCATGAGGCCGAAAACAACGCCCATGTTGCGCAACGGAACATACAGCATGTTCATTGATTTGAAGAGCAGGGCCTGGCCGTAAAACAGGATTAGAGACGTAATGATGGTTCCGCTGCCGAGAATGGCCATCTTGATGCGCCAGCGGTCGCTGTGTTTGCATTCGCGCAGCGTGCTTTCAAGGTTGCCTATGGAAATCATCAACCCCAGCACGAGGGTGAGGTAAAAGAAAAAGGCATGCGGTTCCAGAAACAGTACGGGTTCAAGGTAGAAGTCCGTCTGATAATAGAAAGTGGAAGGCGGAAGGATAAAGGCGGCGGCCAAAGGAAGGCAGGAAACAATGAAAAGGATTTTGACCAGTTTTCCTTTAAACTGATTTTTAACGGCGCGGCCGTAAGAAATGCTGAACAAAAACCAGGCCGGACAGATCAAGGCCTGGCTTAAAAGCAGCAGCTTTCCGGCGTAAACCAGCGGAAAACGCTGGTGCGCGATAAATATTTCCACGACGAGCATCAGCATGGTGGCGGCTATGGCCGGCAACAACGGTGGAACGTTTTCACGTTCATGCAGCCGCCACAGTGAAAGCATGTACCCGAAAAACAGAAAGATGCAGAAGGCTGCGATAACAGTCTGCAGCATGTTATCCTCTGTGGTTTAATGTTTATGGCGTTTCATCGCCTGAAACACCCTGGCTGTCGCGTATCAAACATTCGCAAGCGAGCGGCGCGGCTTGTTTTCAGTTCAAGCTTAGCGGATTTAACGCATACGATGAAATCCGCTTTTCGCCTTTTTTAAAGAAGGCTGACCCGCGGCTGGCTTCAAAGCCGGCAATCGCCCCCGATAAGACGGCCAGCTGGCGTCACTTCCGCCCAGGCCGCCTTGTCGTCAACGGGGTAAAAATTCATGTATCACAGGCATGGCGTACCTTAAAAAATCGAGCAGCACGCCGTCTGCCCGTTCATTCAGGGCATTGGGGAGGCTGATCCGTATAAAACTTACGTCTTTGCGGTGATCCAGCAGAACACCGGTCAACTCGGCCAGTTTCATGCTCAGGTCGCTGCTGATGCTTTTGTCGCGCATCTGATACCAGTAATAGAAAATAAGTTCCTGCCCGTCTTTGGCATAGACCGTGCGATTAAGGTTTATGATTTCCTGCTCCACCGGCAACTGCATTTCCTTGGTTGAAATCAGCCCCCAGCCGGAACCGGGCAGGCAGTTTCGCGGTGAATGAATTGGGCCGGATTCCGGGCCGCCGCTGTGGTAGCCTATGTACAGGCCAAGATTCACCCCTTCGGCATTGACGTAAGAGCGCATCAGATAATCGGACGGGCGCAGCACTTTAAGGGTTGGAGCGTCAAAGATGGAGTTCCCGCTCATGCGCCACGAACCGAGGTTTGACGGAAAATTTTCAAGCTTTCTGGCTTCGGGCGCGATAAGTTCGCGCGGCTGGCAGGCGATGAAAATCGCCAGCCCGAGCAGGGTGATAAGAACGATATAGGCGCTACGACGCATCGCGGTCTCCATTTTGGTCAGACGTTGTTTGATCCGCGTTCTTCGTTCGCTTCGGCATCGGGCCTATGGGCATTTTCGCAAGCAGCGCGCCAAGCAGGATAGTCAGGGTCAAAGCGGTTACAAAAACCGCCAGCCCAGCGAATTCATGAAAAAATCCTTCAGCGGCCGCGGCTCCGATAAAACGCGCCAGAACTCCGGTTATGAACACGCGCAGGGCGTTAGCCAGAACCGCTATCGGAATCGTGGCGGCTATCAGCAGAAAACGGCGCAGCTTGCCTTTCAGGAAAATAAAAGCGTAGGCCGTTCCCAAAGCGATGAGGCTGACCAGGGAACGCAAGCCGCTGCACGCGTCTACAACTTCAAGGCTTATATTGGGCAGCATTATGATGTTGCCTTCGCGTATCACGGCAAAACCGAACAGTTTCAGGCCTCCGGTGGCCATTTGGCTGACCAGGGCTTTCAGGGGCAGGGCCAATGTGTCGTATACAGTATAAGGCAGTGGAATCATAAAGAAAAGAAATATAAGAGGCAAGGCCAGCAGACGGACGACGGCCGTGCCGCAAAGCAGCATGATCGCTCCGGTCAGGATGAAAATAAAGGAGGAACGGCTTGTATACAGCTCCGCGACGGAGAGACCGCCCCAAAGCAGCAGCAGGCCGAACGCTATAAAAAACAAACCCAGCCATGAAGGAGCGACGGGGGCCTTTTTCAGCTCAGGCCACGAAATGTAGACGAACCAGCCTGAAATGACCGGCACCAGAAGCCCGTGCGAATAATTGGGGTCATTCAGCCAGTCGTTTACCATGCGTGGAAAAATGGTGGAATATGCCGCCGCCAGCATAATTACGGGCAACAGGCACCAGAGATAGTATTTCCTGCAGAATGCTTCAAACGTCATTTTATCTCCTTATCCACTGATTGTTGTTACCTGAACCGCACATGGTAACCCGGCGTTTTCTCGCAAATTCAGTAAAATTATTGCTATATTTACGCTATATTAATGTAAAAGTCCGATTATAGGCAAGGGGAAAGAGGTTCGGCATGCGCACTGTCCGAGCTTATCGGTTTTATTTTTTTCTTAACCCTTTTTGCAGGTAAAGGCGGAAATATTGTTCCGCCATAGTGCCTACCGCGTAGTCAGAACGGACTTTTTTCAGGCCGGCAGCCGCAAGTTCGGCGCGTTTATCCGCATTTTCCAGAAGCTCGTTCATGGCTTCGGCCAATGCGGCGCTGTTTTCCGGATTAACGAGGAAAATATGGTCCCCGTCCGCGTTAAGAGCGGCAAGTCCGCCCACTCTGGTGGCAATAACGGGGGCGCCGCTTGCCATGGCTTCCAGCACCGCCATAGGAAAACCTTCATGCTTTGATGAAAGCACGAAAACATCAAGTGAGCGCAGAATGTCGGGAACGTCGGAACGCGCCCCAGCAAGGCAGACGCTTTCTTCAAGGCCAAGTTCGGTTATCAGGGCCGTAATCGTGCTGTGTTGATCGCCGTCGCCGGCTATGAACAGGCGGGCTTCCGGGCGGCGTTCATGCACGATGGCGAAGGCTTTCAAGAGGTTGGGAAAATCCTTGGCGTCATGCAATCTGGCCACGGTGCCGAAGACGAAGGCCTTTTCGTTCCAGGGAAGGGATATTTTACCGCCTTCCGGAGAAAAGCGTACGGTATCCACCCCATTGTGGATGATATTTATTTTTTTGGGGTTTATGCCCACTTCTTTAATTAAATATTCCGCGATGTGCTCGCTTATGCAAACAATGCCGGATATGAACGGGGCCGCCAGTTTTAGCGCGCGGCGCAGCTTGGGCATAGTCTGAAGGGCATTGATGGAGTGTTCCGTATAAATCAGCGGAATTCCGGCCAGTTTTGCGGCTGGAATGGCATAGGGCAGAAGCCAGGCTGCATGGGTGTGCATTATGGCAACGTTGTTGTCCAGTATGGCTTTGCGCAAATTCAATATGCCTTTCAGCCTGCCGGTTTTTTCAGCCCGCATGGCCAGGCTGGGCAGTCCGAAATCCTGAAGTTGTTTTTCCAGGGTTCCGGTTTCCTGGAACAGGCCGAGAACGAACCCGTCAAAACTGTTCTTGCCCAATGCAAGCAGATTTAAAGCCAAACTTTCAGCTCCTCCGATATTCAGGGTGACCAAAAGCTGCATCACGCAGGGTTTGATCGGCTCTTTGCAGAGAGTGCGTTCTTGTGCCGCCCCTTCAAGACGCGAACCTATAACTTTGGCCGGGTTTCCGGCCACGATGCTGAAGGGCGGAACCGGGCGGACCACAACGCTGCCGGCCGCCACGACAGACCCTTCGCCGATATCGGCCATAACAACAGACCCGTTTCCTATCCAGCAGTCGCGGCCCAGGGTGATCTTTTCAAAAATTCCTTCTTGCAGGCGTATTGGGGTGTGCGGATCAGCAAAAGAGTGTTGCCGCCTGCCGCTAAGCAAAGTTGCCTGCGAGCCTATGATGCAATCTTCGCCTATTTCCACACGGCCTATGTTGCAACCGGACCCTATGGACACATGAGGGGCCAGGCGGGCTTCACGGCTTGAAAAAGTGGTAAGGAACTCGATTACGGTATGCTGCGAGGAATGGGTAAGAGCCAGGCGGTAAAAGGCTGCGCGCAGCCAAATTCCGGCCAGGCCAGGCCAAAGGGCTAGAAATTGCGACATGCTCATGAATGCGCGTTTCTTGCCGGCAATAAACGCGCACAAGAGCATCAGCGCGTAAAACAGGCCGGCGGGCGCAAGAAAAAGCGACTGCAGGGCTTTTTTCATCGTTTCGGTTCCCCGTGTTCTTCAAAATAAAGTCTGCGTTCTTCGTGCCAGGCGGCGAAACGGTCTTTACCCGCCAGTTCCTCCAGGCGCTCCGGGATATCCAGCGCTTTTATCACTCGGCAGGGGTTTCCGGCGATAGTGACGAACGGCGGAATGTTGCCTTTGATGTGCGTTCCAACCTGGCTTACAACGCCATCACCGACTTGAGCGCCAGGATAGATATAGCAGTCCGCCCCGAAAAAGCAGAACGCCCCGATAGAAACAGGTTTAACGCTTTCGGGCGAGGGCAAGCCGCCTGACCGGGCCAGTCTTTCCCACGCGTCTGACGGGTGTCCGGGGTTGTCAACTATCATGTTGCGCGAACCGATGATCGTGTTGTCGCCTATGCTTACCTCTTTGGCGATCATAAACCTTGAACTTGGGCCGAGGTAAACATTGTTGCCGACTTTCAGTTCGGGCTTGTCGAATATCCGCACGCCGCACAGGCTGATGTTGTCAAACGTGCGTACGTTATCGCCTAAATATATTTCGAGATTGCCCAATATGCGGGTGACGCCGTTTCCTCCATACCACATCTTGAAATCTTTCCCGACCGCGCGGCACTGCGACTTGAACATGGGTTCGTAGTAAAAAATACGCCAAAAGTCATGCCAGAGCGAGGTGCGGGCGGCCCATTCACTATACAGAGCACTATGAAAGACAGGAATAACAGGCATGGATATCCCCATCACGGCTCTCGCGATATCATGCAGTGCGGCGTAGAAGGGAGTCTCTTTGCGCTTTACCGCCAGTTTAAAACGTTTCCAGGCTTCCATAGGTGGTGTTCTCCTAGGATTTTATTTGCAGGAGGTTATGGTACAAGGTAAGAATGCGTTTTGCCCGCACCTTTGGATCAAAATACGCCATAACCCGTTCTCGTCCGGAGTTTCCCAGGCTGGCCCGCAACCGGGAATCTTCAGCCAGCTTCAGCATGCCTGACGCCAGGGCATTTTCATCGCCGGCGTTTACAAGCAGGCCTGTCGCCCCATCAAGAACAACTTCTGGTATGCCGCCGACATTCGTCGCGAGCAGCGGCAGACCGAAAAGCATGCCTTCCAGCGCGGCATTCGGCATGCCCTCGCTGAAGGACGGCATAACCTGGATATCCATGGCCCGGTAATATGGAGCCATTCCTTGCACATGGCCTGTGAAAAAGCAGTGCTCTTTTAAACCAAGGGCCTCCGCCTCAGCTTGCAGGCGCTCTTTTTCCTGGCCGCCTCCGACCAGAAGCCCTTTAAGGCGCGGATCTTTTTTCCTGGCTGCGGCCAGCGCTCTGAGAAAAACGCTCTGTCCTTTCTCAGGGCTCAAACGGCCGATTACTCCGGCCAGTATGTCGTTTTCTTGCAGGCCAAGCCCCCGGCGTACGTCCCGGCCATCGCTCTGGCCGTTCGCGGTTTCGGTTTGCTCGACAGCGTTCGGAATAACCACGCACCGAGAGCGTGCAGGCGGCAGCAAGCGCGAGCGCACCGACTCCGAAACCGCAACAACCTCATCGGCCAACATAGTCATTATCAGTTCCACAGCCGCATAGAAGCGTATTTTAAGATTTTCGGCCGTCCAGCCGTGCACGAAGGCTACCCAGGGCAATCCGGTTTTGCGGCGCAGCAGCCAGCACAGCACATGGCTTTTATAGCCGTGCGACTGCAATATCTGCAGGTTGTTTTCGCGTATAACCCTAAGGCATTGCTCAACAATGGCTGGATCGAAAGCTTTTTTCTGGCGTATGGTGACCAGCCGCGCGCCGGTGCTTTTTATTGCCGCGGCATACTCCGTATCCGGCAAATTTTCAGCATCAGGGCGGGTTTCGTAATCAATCAGGATAGGATAGCATCCTTCCAGGCCGCCGGACTTGAGAAACTGCACCAGGCCTTTTCCCGGTCCTCCCAGTATGCCTGTGGCAAGCGCGATGAAAATTCTGGGTTTCACGACGGGCAGGCGTTCCTTTTCTTTAAAGCCATGGCTTCTTCAATCCAATCCGACACAAGCCCGGCTTTGTCCGCCCAGCTTTCACCGCGCAGCGCCTCTTGGCGGGTTTCAAGGTCAACCGGTTCTTCCAGGGCTTCTTCGATTGCCCTTATGAAGTTTTCCGCTCCATCGGCTATTTTTATCGTGCCGGAAAAACGCAAGACTTCAGGCATTGGCGTTGTGACGACGGGCTTTCCTGTAGCCATGTATTCGCGCAGTTTGAGCGGATTGGCCGTACGGGTGTGCTCGTTCACGAAATACGGAATAACAGCCGCGTCAAAGCATGCCGCGGCAGCGGGAAGCTCCTGATACGGCAGGGCTGGAAACCAGTGAAAATTAGGTTTGCGTTCAAGTTCTTCCAGGCTGATACGTTTTGTTCCGATGCAAACCACTTGCCAATCCGGTTTCGCTTCGAGCACGGCGCGTACCAGCCCGACGTTGAAGTGTTTGTCTATAAGGCCGTAAAACCCTATGACCGGGTGACTTATACCCTGTAATATTTTCGGGGTGGGCAAAATTTTACCCTCAAGCGAAAAATGATCAACTTCAACGCCGTGCGTGAGCAGTTTAGTCGGTTCGCGTCCGTTTGAACGGCTGCCGCGCAGTGAATCGGAAACGGCAATAACCAGGTCGGCCCGGCGCAACAGGTTGTCTTCCATTTCCTTTACCAGTTCCGGCTGGTTCATGCCCGGCCATACGGTAAAATCGTCGACGCAGTAGTAGACCGTGAGCGCCTCGTCAAATTGACCGGCATATTCCGAAGCGTTCGGCAGGGTGGCAAGAACAACAGGCTGGTCCATGTTCAGTGCGCGCATGGCCGCGCGGACTGATTTGACGACGCTTGAGCGGTTAAAGGAGCGCACGCGCGGAATATTGTTGAAAGGAATCATCACCGGGGAAATAACGTGCAGATTCTCAGGCAGAGAAACATGCTCTTGTTTAGGGCCGGGTTTAAGCCATGAAACAAGTTTTTCCGCTGAGCGGCGGATGTCATAGGCGGTAAGGCTAGGAGTCCGCAAGCCGATGGTGTTCACCCACAACAGCCTGTTGTGCGGCAGAAAATGCCGCATAATATGCTGGCAGCTGAAGGGGTGCCTGCCCCAATCGTCTGAAAAGACTATAAAATCCTTACCATTAATCATGTGTACGCTCTTGTCTTGATTTTTCCGGCCCAGTTATAGATCTTCGCTTTTTATAAGCTTCGTCTCCGCGTTTCAGCATCTGTTCGCGTTTTGCCCGTTTGGCGGCCGCTTTGGCCGCAAGACTGTGCTGGGCGTATTCTTCTCTGGCGGGTGGCGGTATTGGCGTTACGGCCTGTGCGTCCGGCAAGTCCGCCTTCTCAATGGCGGCTTCATTTTCCAGGCGAACCAGATGCATGGCAAGGGCCGCGCTTACGGCCTGATACGAGCATAAAATGGGACCGTAGGCCTGTGACAAGAAGCAAGAGCCGGCCATAAACCCGATAAGTCCTATGAGCAAGGCCATATAACGTAATCGGTCAGCATGGGAAATGGCCGAAGAGACCATGCCGCGCCTGGCGATAACGGCGATTTTCCAGAGCATGAGCAAATAGGCCGCTAAACCGAAAATGCCCAGTTCCGCCCCGATTTGGATATAGGCGTTATGCGCCGTAAGGTATACTCCATTGCCTATCATTCCCATAGCGGACGAAAATTGCCCTATTCCAATGCCCAAAAGTGGATTTTTCGCCATAATGACGAGGCCGTTTTTCCATATCTCAACCCGGCCTTCCTTGGCTTCAAAGTTATAGTCTTCCTGTGTTTGCAGGGTTGTAAAACGATCCCAGAAGGCGTCGTCCGCCGTGTACGCCACAATTCCGAACCCTATGCAGGCCAGCAGGAATATGGCAATGCGCCCTTTTTTCAGCTGGGTAAGGCAGTATAGGGTAATCGCGGCCAGGGCGACGATAGCGCCGCGCGATTGCGTTAAGGCAATGCCGGTCAGGGCCAGTCCGGCAACGGCGAACCAGAGATAGCGCATGATATTTTTTGAGGTTATGCCGCTTATTATGAGATGCGGCAGGAATATGGTGAAAAGCAGGGCGATGTCGTTCGGGTCGTAGGTTGAACTTACCGATATCCGTCCTCCTGCCCCTCTGGCGAAGAACATCAGCAAGGCCAGGACGGCCACTGTCAACATGGCGGCGTTTATGACGCTTTGAGAGTAGGTTGCCCCGGCCAGGGCGCACAGAACCGCGAAGATAAGCATAATCCTCATATAGCCGAGAAAAGAATTGAAAGCTCCCCCAGGCCAGACGCTGAAAGGAATGCTCAGGCCTCCAAGAATGATTATCAACCCGATATGCTTGCTTAGCGGGTTGTTTATGATGGCGTTGCGTTTAATGCCGTTAAAAGTCATAGCCACGTAAACAGTGGCCCCGCCGATCACTACTTTGCCCAGTTGAAGGGGAGCCAGAAACGGAAAAAATTCTAGCGCCCTTCCGACGGTAATGAGCATCACCAGATATATAAGTATGCGGTTTATCATGCGTGTACGCCGTTTTTCGGAACAGTCCGTTCCATTTGCCTAAGCCGAGCGGATGGCTTTGCGCTTTGCGGCTTTGCGGCTTTGCAGCAATACGCAGCAGGGATAAAGAGCTGCTATAATCAGCGCCGAGTAGACGAAGGTTCCCTTCAAAGTGAAAACATAAGGAAAGGCGGCCGCGGTCCAGTCATTGTTTATCAGGGACAATATTCTCGGCACGGCTTTCAATATGACAAGGTGCCCGAAGTACATGAGCAGAGATTCATTGCCCAATAATATGACGGAGGGAATTGCAATTTTGTAGCGTTCAAGAAAAGCCAGGCCCCAGAACACGCAGGCAAAGGAAAACAGCGAAAATTGGAGAGAGGGAGGATATTTTTCAATATTAAAAAACGAAGCGATAGTTTTCCATGTTTCCTGGTAGGTCAGCCATGGATCAGGGTCGCCATAGCAGCGGAAATAGCGCAGAACTAGAAATGCCGCCATGCAGGCCAGACCTGTCATCATGAAAATGCGGATGCGGTTTTTGTCCAGCGTGAACAAGCCGCCGCAGAGGTAGCCCAACATCATCATAACAACCCAGGGCATAGTGGGAAAAGGGAGATAAATAGCGCCGCCGCCAGGCAGGGCTACGGAATCGTAAAGAAAAAGAATTTTCCAGACGGCTTCAAGAAGCGGAGAACTGAAGGAAAGGCCTGTAAGAGCGTTATGGCCGCACAATATGGCTATGGACAAAAGCCATAAAACCGGCTTTGGCAGGCGGGCGAAAATGATCATCAGCAACATGCCGAAGCCTATGGCCCAAAGAACGTGCAGGCTGGTTGAAAAATGGCCGGAGAACAGGCCGGTGGTATTCAGTATGAAGTTAATTCCTATTAACGCCAGACCGCGCAGGAACAGATATCGGGTAAGCGATCTGGATTCTCCGTATTTTTTTTGCCACAGGTAAACGCTGACCCCTGCCAAAAAGATGAAGGCTACAGCTGCCGGGTGAGAAATCAGGCGCATCAGAAACATTATCGGCCGGGCAACGGCAAGGTCTGTTGGTTCCGGCAGCATGGTAGCCGCCCCGAAGGCCATTTCGGCATATTTGCCCAAACTGGCGCGGGTGTGCCCGATAACCATGATAATGATGCATATTCCGCGCATCATGTCGATGGATTGGATGCGTCTTGACCGCACGGCGGCTTGTTCTGAACCCATTATACGCTCTCTTTAGGCGGAAGTTCCGCACCGGAATTACTGCTCGTTTACGGCTTTTTTAACCGCGGAAGCATTGTTGTTTTCCGCATATGTCCGTGCTTTAACCGCTTGAGTCAAAGGCATGTTGCTTTATTTATCCACGCGTTCGTGCGCCAAGGCATATCGGCATTCTCAATGCGAATTCGTCCTATTGCCATACGCCGGGCAGCACATCGCGCTGGCGTTTGAAAATTCTGTCCGCGCAACGGTTATATACCCAAACCAGAAAAGGCAGGGGATCTGTCAGCCCCCAGTCGTCATAGGCTTTGATTCGCTTATGACTGTTCCAGCTTTCTTTGAGGAAGGCGAACTTGCCTTGTGCCTGGGAAAACTCTACGGCAAAGCGCAGGATGTCTCCGCCCAGCCATTTGGTGCGGGTTCCGGCGATGCTGCTTTCCGGATAAAGATTGGTTTCGCCGAGGGCCAGGCGATAGTAGTAATACGGGTAATCAACCCCGGCGGCGACATTGTGGCCGACTGAACCCCAGAAGCGGGGGTTCACGTCCAGCAGCCAGCTTTCTCCGGTTTGCCTGTCCACCAGGAAATCAGCTTCGCAAACGCCGTGCCAGCCGACATGGTCGAGCAATTTTTTCAGGTTTTCCAAAGATTGCCCGCCGGAAACCGTTTCCCTGATGGTGGGCTGGCCGTAAGGCACCGGATAGGCCTTGACCGCCCGGTACGCGTCACCGGTTATATATTGCCCGTTTTGGTACACGGCGCAAACGCAGATGGCCTCGCCGTCTATTTTCTGTTGCACCAGGAAGCGGTCGGCCTGGAAATCCGGTTGCCTTATGGTTTCCAGCATGGGTTCCGGCGAGTCGAAGTGCATTACGGCCCAGCCCCCGCCGCCCTGTTTGGGCTTGATAAGGGATGGAAAGCGCAGGTTGGAAAGAAGCCCGGGGTCGGCAAGCACGTCGGCCGCTTCGTAAGTTTGAGGAACGGCAACGCCTATGGCGCTCGCGATGCGTGCCATGCTGCCTTTGTCATGCAGTTTCAGGATGGTCGCGTAGTCAGGCAAGGCCACGCGCAACCCCTCCGGAAGACGGTGCAGGTTTTTAGCTATGCAAAAACTTTCTTCAAGCACCGGAACAAGAATCTTTATATCGTGCCGGGTGATGAAAGTATTTAAGTCGGCCAGAAATTGCTCTTCGGCCATAAAGGGCGAGGCATAGCGCAAAGAACCGGCGCAGTGGCGCGAAAAGGCCGTCATGGGAGTGGGGGCGCTGTCGCCCGCGTATACTTTCACGCCGTGCCGGGCCAGGCTTTTGCAGATGGAGTAGGCCACTCGTGTTCCAGCCGCGGTTACAAGCACATTTTGCATCGGTTTACTGCCTCTGGAGTGTTTTATACTTTAAAACGATAAATTTTTACTGCCTTTTTAAAAATCAGAGGGCAGTGATTTTATCTCAGACGTTCAAGCCTTGACGGATTGAATCACATGCACGCAATACTTCGTCTTTACTGGAATTCATCATATATTGCCAGGGCTCTTTCAATATTTTCAGGGTCAATTCGCTCTAGGAGTCCAGGTCACAAATTTATCGCCCTTGATCAGGCGGTAAAGCCCCAGCATGGCGGCAGCGCTTTGCAGCATAAAGAGCCAGGCCGCGCGGGACAGGCGGCCGCCGGCGCCTTTTGAGCCGAGCGCTGACATAAGAGCTATGGCCCCCAGGCTCCAAAGGGCGGTTTGAGCCAGAAATCCGTGCGAGAAAACGGCGGCCAGCGCGCCGGCGAGCATTAGCGGAACAGCCAGCCAGCGTATGACCTTATGTGAAATAAACTGCCAGAAAAATCCGTATCGCCCGGCGGCAAGCAACGGGCGGGCATGTTTGCCGAAAATCAGCCAGGCCTGGGCCATCATGCGGGTTTGCCGCGCCAGTTCCGTGCGGTTGTCAGACTCCTCGCTGCGTTCGGTTATTAGCGCCTCCGGCACGCCCACGGCTTTTTTTCCGGCCAGCACAACCTGCACGGGGTGAAGCAGATCATTGATGTATTCCGGCGGCAGGGCGGAATACAGTTCCTTGCGCATGGCATACACCGCCCCGTCAGCGCCGACTATGCCGAAGGCGTCGCCCTCGCGCTGTTTCAGCATTTCTTCATAGCGGCGGTATATGCTTCCGGCGGTTTCCCGTCCGTAATCATCCACATACAGGCTGCGTCCGCCGGCCAGGCCGACCGCCGGGTCGGCAAACGGGCGCATGAGCATGGTCAGGCAGTCTTTTTTCAGCATGCTGTCGGCGTCGGTAAAAAACAGTATATCCCCTCTGGCTTCGGAGGCCGCCATGTTCAGGGCGCTGGTCTTGCCGAGCCGCCCTTCCTGGCGCAGCAGCCTGACCATGCCTTCATGGCCGGATGCGGCCCGGCGCGCCAGGTCGTCCGTGCCGTCGCCGCTACCGTCGGAAACGATGATCAGTTCAAGGCGGTCAGGCGGATATTCCAGGGCCAGGAAGTTCTCTATTTTCCGTTCGATAACTTCCGCTTCATTGTACACGGAAAGCAGAACGCTGACCGAAGGCTGGTCTTCGGGGTGTTGTACGGAATCAACGGCGTCTGGGCGCGCCATGCGGCGCAAGATGAGCGGGTAAAGGAAAAAAGCGTAGCCCAGCAGCCCGAAGCTAAGAATAATCACGCCGTCCATTTCATTCTCCCGCGCCTGTGAAATTTCTGCCGAGTTTCGCGCTAATGCGGGCCAATATCCGGCGGCAATCGCCGTCTGTGACCTGGTCGTGCGTGGGCAGGGTGACAAGTTTGCGGGCAAGCAGGCGCGCGCCGGGGAAATTGCCGTCAGGCCCGTTTTGTGCGGGCGCGTCAAGGTGTGGAAGCAGTTCGGGAATTTCATCCAGCGCCAGCGGAAAACCACGGCTGATGCCGAGTTTTTGGTCGACAAGCTCCAGCGTGTCAAAGGCTTCTTTTCCATCGCCGGAAGCGGGCAGCAGGGGGAAGCGCAGGTGTATGGGCGTTGCGCCGCTTTCCACGCTTACTCCGCGCAGTTCCGGGCAAGGCGGATTCCGGCCGTCTCCGAAAAGGGCCTGGCGGTATATTTCAGCTTTGGCGGCGCGGCTTTCATTGATGCTGTCAAGCCTGTCCAGCGAATATTCCAGCAGCCCGGCCTGCATTGGGCTGAACGGTTCATGCGTGAAATTCGGGTCGAAAATGGAGGCTCCGAGTTTCAGCCAGGGAACGGACGCTGGAAAGAGATAAATTTCCGGGCGCCTGGTCAGCCACAGCCCGAGAATTTTTAAGGGCAGCAAGATTCCGGCTTTTCTGCCGCCGGTAATTTGCTCGGCCAGAATTTCAAACCGTTCGGCCAGGTTGTCGTCATCCGTCAGCAGCAGGCCGCCGGAAAAGGCTGTTAGCGGTTTGCTGCGGCCGAAACTGAAAATTCCGGCGTCGCCCATGCGTCCGGCCGCTTTGCCTGAGCATGAGGCGCCAAGCCCTTGCGCCGCGTCGTCAACAAGCATGACGCCATATTCGCGGCAAAGCTCGGTCATCGGGGCGAGGTCGAACGGGTAGCCGAACTGGTGGCAGGCCACCACGGCAAGCGAACGTTCCGAAATGGCGGCTTTGACGCTTTCCAGCTTTGGAGCCAGGGTCAGCGGATCAACATCGTACAGGGCTACCCGGCATTTGGCTTTGACCACTGCCGCGGGCAGGGAAAAAGACACGTAGGCCGGAAGAAGAATCTGGTCGCGCCCGTTTTTCGCCTCCAAGGCGGAAAGGCGCAGCAGGGTGAACAGAATGCTCAGGGCGCTGCGGCCTGAGCTCGTCGCGAAAATATGCCGCGCCCCGTAACGGGTTTTAAAAGCTTGACGGAGGTCTTCAAGGGCCTGGTCGCGGCGGCGGGCCGCCGCAAGGCCGTTTTTTACGCCGCCAAGCGTGACTGGCGCTCCGCCAGGCGGGAGCATGCGTAGTTTTTTCAGGGAATCCATTTCACTATCCTCGGGCCGAGCAGATTGGTCAGGGTAAGGGGCATGCGCTGCCACACCTTTATGGCCAGGCTGAAGCTGGAGTTGTTTACGGAAAGGTCGGGCATCTCGTTGCCTGGGGCTAGCAGGTAGGCCCAATGCAAAGGCAGCTCTTTGGCCCCCCACTGTATTTTGAAACGCCAGGGTCCGCTATCGGGAGATGAACGGCCGAAGTCAAAGAGGGAATATCCTTCCGAGCAGGCTTTGCTGATGGCTTCCCAGTAAAGCAGATTGTTCGGGCAAAGGTTTCGGAAGGCCGGCAGCGAAGAGGCCCAGGGCAGTTCCATGACCTTGCCGTGCCCGTATGTTATTCCTGCGGCCAGGCATGCGCCGTTTTGTCTCACGCTCAGTATGGAGCATTGCTCCGGCAGTTTTTCCAGCACGGTTTCAAACAGCTTCTTCCCATAAACCGGAGTTCCGAGGGCGCGCATGTTTACCTGGAAAACCTTATAGAAGTCATCAAGCAATTCAGCCCCGCCGTGAATCACGCTCAAGCCGTTTTTCTGCGCTTTGCGCACCTGATTGCGCACTTTGTCCTTGAAGCCGCGCCACATCGCGTCCGGGCTCGCCTCAAGGTCAAGGTACAGGCTGACTTTATGGCCGCGCGCCGGTAAACTGGAAGGATATGACGTGGTATAGCGCAATTCGACGCTTTCGGCTTTAAGTTCGCGCATAAGCCGGGAAGCTTCTTCCAGCAGGGCTTCGGCGCTTTCGTCATCGTCCGCCAGCGTCCCTCCGTAATTGACGAAAGGCATTGAGACCAGAAAGCGTCCGAAAAGGCGGCTGGCCACCAGAACAAGGGGCAGCACCCCGCTTATGGCGTTGTCTTTGTAGACCGCCAGTGGATAGACCGGGTGCCCGAAAGCTTCGCGGATTATCTCCAGCCAAACCGGGTCGTGATAGCCGAAGGCTTCCGGCTTTTCGGCCGTGTAAGCCTTCCAGGCGGCCATGGCGGCGCTGTCGGCAAGGTCAAGAACGGCAGTTTTAAGGCCTGGCATCGGGCAGAACCTCCGCGAGCGTCTCTTCCATGGTGGTAAAGGAGTGTGAAGAAAGCAGCAGGCGCAGCTTATTTTCCGTTGTGCCCAGATTCAGGTAGTGCCTGAAACGCGACTTGAGCGGAGCCTTTTTTATGCGCGGTTGATCAGGGTCTATTTCCCAAGGGTGGAAATAAAGCACGCAGGGGCGGTTTTCGCGGTTTATTTTTTTAAATGCGGCGGATATCCATTTGCCGGGCAAAAGGCGCAGGTAACCGCCACCGGCCACCGGCAGATTGATCTTTTTGCCTGGAAGGTTCAATTCCAGCGTGGTAGGCGGAAATTCACGAATCGTACCCTGCTCCCTGGTTATTATGTGAGGAAAACGTTGCGCGTCCGGTATGCCGTAGGTATCGTGATAGATCGGAAAAATACTGGAATCGTAAGTAAAACCGGCGGCAATCAGTTCATCAAGGGCCCAGAGGGTTTTGGCGGTGACCGTGTAGCTAGGGGCGCGGTATCCGTTGACGGGCTGCCCGGAGATATCTTGCAGAAGTTCCCGCGCCTTTCGTATATCCAGCGCGAATTCCTCTCTGCTCATGGTGGTTATGCGGCGGTGGGAATAGCCATGGCAGGCTACTTCGTGCCCGGCTCCGGCTATGGCGCGCACAAGGTCAGGGTGGCGCTCCGCCAGCCAGCCGAGAACAAAAAAAGTGGCGCGCACCTTGCAATTTTCAAACAGCCGTAAAACTTTTTCTGTGTTGGCTTCGGCGCGCTGCGGCATAGAGTCCCAGTCAGAGCGGGCTATGCTGTTTTCAAAGGCGCTTACCTGAAAATAATCTTCCACGTCTACGGTTAAGGCGTTACGCATCGTCATCCTGTCGGGCGGGCGGTGTTGTGGTTATGCAGCCTCGGCAAAAGGCGGCTCTTTTCACGCAATCTTTCTTTGCCAAGTGAATAAAAAATCATTTTCTTTTTTAATATATGAAGGCGGAAGCCGCCTTCGCCGCAGGCGCGCTAGTCCGCCAGCCAGAGCAAATCAGCTCATGCGGCCTAGAACCTCATGGAAAAATCCAGGCCGATCCTGTTCACGGAATATGAACCCTGGTCACTGCCGTTTACCTTGCGATAACGATAATTGGCGCTTACCCAGGTTTTTTCGGACAGGTCATATTTCAGTTCGGTGTTGGCATAGTAACGGTCGCCGTTTTTATTCTCTCCGCCAACTTCCATATCCATACTGCCGCCGGCGGCAAAGCTGAGGCGTTCTGTAAGGCTGTATCTGAAATTGACGAAAGGCCTCAGGCTGTTCCGGTTGTCAGAGTCGGACGTGGCGCTGGGGGGTTGGTTTTCGGCGGAATCCTCCCGGTATTCGTGGTAACCTATCCCCATGCTCAGCATGGCCCTGTCGAATTCTTTGTTCCACTTGCCGATGTATGCGGCATGTTTGACGTTATTGCCTGATTGCGGGTTGTCGGTGTAGTCAAACGTATATGAGAAGTCAAAAACGCTACGGCCGACGCCCCAGACAAAAGCGGCTTTGACGTAAGGCGTCAGGCTTGAATCGCCATTCACGTAATCCGTATAGGTAGGGCCGGCCTGCACGTCTATGTAGCTTTGTTCGTCCAGCGCATATTTGCCGCCGGCGTACGCCTGGTAACGGTTAAAGCTGTTGTCGAAGCCCTGCTCGTCTTCGCTGTCTCTTTTAGTGGCGCTGCCGCCGAAATATAAGTCCACCCTGTCCGTAACGGAATGGTTTATTGAAGCGAAAAGCGTATGCTGGGTGCTTGTTTCGGCATCGAAGGCGAAGTCGTTGCCGAAATCCGGTATGAAGTCTCCTTCATTGATGCTGTTGCTGTAGCGCATGTCTTCAAAGCTGTACCCGAATTTAAGGAAGGTGCGGTCAGACGGGTAGAGCGTGAAAAATGGCGAGATTGTGAAACGGTTGCGGTTTACGGTATCGTCGCTGGCGTCGTCGTCTATCAGTTCCTCGCCGCGCGTCGCGTCACGGTAAACCGGCTGCAGGTCTTCCTCCACCCGTATGAAGAACAGGTTTTCAACCACGGCGGCCTGAGCGTAAGCGTTCAGGTAGTGGGCGTATTCATCCGTATCTTTGCCTTTTACATAAAAACTGTAGTCGCCCCGGTAATCAATTTTCGCTTCCACTCGCCCGGCTTCATAAAAACACGACAGGAACGGTTTGATGTGGGTTATGATGTCTGTCTGCTGATTGTCCGGTTTTGATTGGACGTTGTCATTATATTCGGCGCTGAAGCCCAAACCGGCTTTAAGTTCCGCCTCGCCCGCCCGGGCCGTCAAAGACGGAAAACAGGCGAGGCTGGCAAGCATGAACGCGGCCGCGTGAGCGAATAAACGCTTTTTTGAGCCGTGCAGGCGAACAAGACACGGCGGCTTTCCGCTTTGATGGTGTGTTCGGCAAATTTTCATGCTTTTATCCTTATTGTTTATCGGCAATAAACATAAAATCGTTCGTTCAGCGAATATCCGGAGGCCGCCCGCTCTCCGCCAGCGTATGGAGCATTCAGCATGGCGCGTTTTACCTGGCGTTACGCTTGCTTAATTGTTCCGTTTTTTGTTGAAGCAGGTCTTTCAGCATTTTTTCCAGGGCGGCAATGTCTGACGTTAATTTTTGCTGCGTGCCCGACACCGCCTGAACGGAATGGTTAAGTTCCGTCAGTTGGCTTTTAATCCCGCTATAATACTCCGGCCCGCCGCCGCGTTCTGATCTTTCACAGGCTTCAAGGCGCCGCATAAGGTCGGAAAGCGCCAGCGTGAGCACGTCCAGCCTCGCCGCGTCCACTTCGCTTTCCATGACGCTTCTCGGCGCGGCGGACTGTTCGGGAGCCGCGCGCTGCATTTTCTTTTCCGGCCAGAACTGCGCTTCAAAATCCAGTTGGATCAAGAGGTTTTGCACGCTCTCCCTGGAAACTGAATTTATTCCCGCCCCGTAGGCGTCCAGCAGAATATAGTCGCATAAAATGTTGATAAGCCGGGGTATGCCGTGGCTGGCCTGATATACAAGTTCCAGGCTTCCTTCGTTCCATTGCAGGGCTTCCCGGTTGCCGGCCTGTTCCAGCCTGTAAAGTATGTAATCCGCGGTCTCTTCCTCGGTCAGGGGCGAGATGTGGCAATGCACCAGAATGCGCTGCCGCAGCTGGATGAGCGCCGGGGAACTCAGGCGGTCTCGCAGTTCCGGCTGCCCGACCAGCACGATTTGCAACAGCTTGGCGTGGTCGGTTTCCAGGTTTGACAGCAGGCGCACTTCTTCAAGAAGGTCTATGCTGAGATTTTGCGCTTCATCTATTATAAGGACGGAGCGGTGCCTCGAAGCGTATTGCTCAATAAGAAAAGTGTTCAGGTCACGCAGCATGTCCGTCTTGTCGCGGCCCTGCGTTTCCACGCCGAAGTCGTCGTTGATCATCCGGATGAGCTGAGCGGAATCCACCTGTGTGTTGAAGACTTTCGCCACGGTGACGTTAGCAGCGAGTTTGCTCAACAGGCTGCGTATCAGGGTGGTTTTTCCGGCCCCGACTTCGCCGGTTATGAGTATGAACCCGGAGTGCTCCTGTATGCCGTATTCCAGGTATGACAGGGCCCTTTTATGCACCGAGCTGGGAAAGAGAAACCCCGGATCCGGCAGCAGCTCAAAGGGTTTGCTGTGTAGAGAAAAGTAGTTTAGATACATCGCTTTTAAAATTTGCCCCTTTCGGTTTGCATAAATCAGTAAGTATAGGAAAGGGTGAAAATATCTTTTTCAAGGCCGTAATTTCCGGCGTCGTTGTAAACTATGCCCAGAAGGTTGCACCCTTCCAGAGAGCGCAAGGCGGATTCCAGGTGGGCTTTAAGGGTCACGTTTTCCCGGGCGACCAGAAGAACGCCGTCAACAAGGCGCCCCAAGGCGCGCGTTTCCGCGAAAGGCAGCACCGGAGTGGTGTCTATCAGCACGATGCGATCCGGATAGCGGTGTTTTATCTCCATTAGCAGGTCACGCATCATGTTGGAGGAAAGCATTTCCGTCAGGTTGGGAATGGGCCTTCCGGCCGGAAGAAAGGTGAGGCGGCCCGCGTCCAGGTGCAGCAGAACCTCGCTTATGTCCGTGCCTTTGGAAAGGCAGTCTGACAGGCCCTGCCCCAGAGGCAGCCCCAGGGTACGGTGGCAGCTGGGGGAACGCAAGTCGGCGTCAACCAGCAGCACCGTGTGGTCGATATCGTGGGCCATGCTCATGGCCAGATTGCACGAGACCATGGTTTTGCCTTCGTTACGCATCGCGCTTGTGATCATGAAGACGCTCATGGCCGGATTGTTGCGTTTTATGGAAAGGATGCGCCCGCGCAACAGGCGGAAATCTTCACTGGTGAGGGCGTTTCCGGCATTTGCCGCGATCAGCGTGGGTGAAGGCCTGATGGGTATGCGGGGCGCGCCCGCTTCCCGCTCTAGATTGGCGGCCTCAGGCCGTTCAGCAGGCCTGACTGAAGCGGGAGCGTTGTTTTCCGCTTCCTTGCGCGCTTTTTCCAGGGCTTGTTCAATTGTGCTCACAGCGAATCCTCCATTCAAATCACCCGAATGCAATATAAAACCTGTTCCGGCTCTTGCCGGGTCAACGCTCCGTTCAGGCGCTCAGAAGCCTTGAAATACGATAAATTGCCGACTCGATGACGGAAATCTGGCTGGCTTCCAGAGCGGCCAGCACACTTACAACAACAAGGAATCCTGCGGTAATTCCCATGAAGATATGCTGGCGTTTTATCTTGTCCAGCCGCTCTTGCGGCATCATTCTTGGCAGCCTTACAATGACCTCGGCGTGGTATTTTTCCACGTCTTTGGGCGAGCGGATCTTGGCCCGCAAAAGGTCGTACAGGACGAGTATGCCGACGCCCAGGGCAAGGCCTCCGAATATGCCCAGCAGCATCATGAGGGGGCGTTTCGGCCAGATATACTGCGTGGGCAGTACGGCCGCGTCTATTATGCGGAAGCTGACGGATTTGTCTTGCAGTTCCATCTGCTTGGAAACTTCAGACTGCCCGAGGCGTGCGACCAGTTGCTCATAGATCATGGTTTCGTTGTTTTTACGCTGTTCAAGGGCCGCCAATTCCGTGCGTATGGACGGCAGTTCCTGCAGGTCTTTAATGTTCTGGGTCAGTTCTTCCCTGAGATTTTTTTCGAATTCTTCAACGGAAGCGAGTTCCAGGGTCGCTTTCTGGTGTTCCAGCGACGGGCTGTTCGTGCCGGGGTTTTTTTCTTCCTCGGCGATAAGTTCCTTCAGGTTTTTTATGTCTTCCTTGGCCCGCATGGCGGCCGGGTGGCGATCGGTATAAATTGAGAGGAGGCGTTGCAGCTCCAGCTCTTTGCTCCGCAATTCCTCTTGGTGCACCGAGCCGGGAGTGAGCATGTCAAGCTTGGCTTTCAATTCCGTTTTCTGGATGCGCAAGTCTTCCAGCTTTTTCTCGTTGTCTTTGATCTGTTGGCGCAGGATTTGCTCATTCAAGCCAAGGTACATGCCTTTTTCCGCCTTGAAAGAGTCAATGGCCTGCTGGGCTGACTCGATGCGTTTCTGGAATACCTGGATCTGGTCGCTCAGAAACGAAGTGGCGTCGTATGACTCTTTACGCTTGGCCGCCGTGTTTTCTTCTATATACAGCCTGGTTATGGTGTTGACGAAATCTCTGGCCAGGTATGGGCTGGAATCAGTGTAACTTATGAAGAAAAGCCCTTTTTTCTCGTCGTGGCTGATCTGGGTGCGGGCTCGCATGGATTCGATCAGTTTCTCCTGCTCCGTTATGTTCGAGACATTCAGATCCATATCCAGCTCGGCCGCCACCTTCATAAGCATGGGGCGGCTCAGCAGAGACACTTTCAAAATACGGAGCTTGGAGTCGATGGACGGAGTTATGGCTATGCCTTTGACCAGATCGCTGATGACGTTGTGTTCAATGAAAACGGTTGAAGAAGCCTCGTATCTTTTGGGCATTGCATAGGCGATCACAAGCGTCGTGAGGGTCACCAGAATAACGACAGCGCACAGGAAGTTGGTATTATCCTGAAGAAGACTCAGGTAGCGCCTTGTGTCCAGTTTTCCTTCCTGCTGGCGCTGCCTATGCTCTCTTTCCGTCATCTAGAACCATCCCTTTTTCACAAGAATAATGTCGCCGGGCTGTAAAGCGATATTTTGCGATATGTCGCCGTCGTCAATAAGGTCACCGGCTTTTACGTTGATAGTTTCCTTGCCGGTTGCGGCGTTGCGGACGACCGTCGTGTCGTTGCGGTCGGCAAACTTGCTGAAGCCGCCGGCGAGGTGAACAGCCTCAAGCAAGGTTATGCCCGCGCGATAGGGCAGGGTGGCGGGGCGGTTTACGGCTCCGTCAACGTATATGAAGCAGTTTTCGCGCAAAGGAATGAACAGGCGGTCTCCCGGGGCCAGCTCGATGTTCTTGGTCATGTCGCCTTTTTCAAAAAGCTCGCGCAGGCCTGTAACCAGCACTTTATCATCGCGGGCGAGGTAGGCGTTGTCCAGGTCGGCGGATTGGTCAGGCGCGAGCGTGGTAAGGAGCTGAAGCAGGGTTGTCTTGCTGCTCAGGGGAATCTGGCCCGATTTGATGCCGCCGCCGTGCACGGTGATGCTGTTGTTGAGAGGGGAACGCACCAGCACGGTGACCATGGGGTCGTTCACCAGGGCGGTCAATCTTGAAGCAATCATTTTGCGCAACTGCTGGGGGGTTGTTCCATCCGCCTGCACGTCGCCCACTCCGGGCACGCTGATTTTGCCGTCAGGGCGCACCAGCACGTCAGCGCTGAGCGAATCTTCGCCCCACACCAGTATTGAAAGCACATCGCCTTTGCCTATAACATAATCGTCGGCATAAGCCGTGCCGGCTGCAAGGGCAAGGATAAGCAACGCCAGAGTCAAAAGAATCTTTTTCATGTTATTGGGCTCCTCTTCCAAAGATGACAACGCTGATTGTTCTAAACACGATTTCCATATCCAGCCATAGTGATTGGTTCTTAATATAATAAAGGTCGTAGCGCAATTTTTCCAGAGAGTCCTGCACACTTGAGCCATAGGGATAACGGACCTGAGCCCAGCCTGTAACGCCCGGCTTCATGTAATGCCGCTCGCTGTAAAACGGAATGATTTTTTCAAGTTCCTGCGTGAATTCCGGGCGTTCCGGGCGTGGACCGACCATGCTCATTTCGCCTATCAGCACATTAAAAAGCTGCGGCAGTTCATCCAGGCGGGTGTTGCGCAAAAAGCGGCCGACGCTGGTAACGCGTGAGTCGTTTTTTTGCGCCCAGACCGCTCCGGTGTTCTTTTCCGCATCTGCGCGCATTGTGCGCAGCTTGTAAACATAAAAATTTTCTCCGCCAAGGCCTACGCGAAGTTGCTTGAAAAAAACCGGTCCCGGCGAGCTTATTTTGATGGCTACGGCCAAGGGCGGCAGGATAACGGCGAACAGGGCTAGACCGGCCATGGAGAGCATCAGGTCGAAAAAGCGCTTGACCGCGCGCCTTCTTCTGGAAATACGGAAGCCCGGCGCTGAAATGAACCAGCCCGGCGTTATGTTTTCTATATACAGTTTTCTGGTGATCTGCTCATAAAAGCTCGGAACGTCAAGAACCGTGATGCCGCGTATGCGGCATTGCATGATAGCTCTAACCGGCATATATCCGCGCCTGTCGCTGAAAGCGACGATAATCTTGCTTACGCCTGATTCCGTGGCCTGTTCAAGCAATTGTTCCTGGTTGTTCGATTTCCGCGTGTCTACATTTTCCGGATAAGTGACCACGCCGCGCAAATAATAACGTCCGTTGCTGATCTTGATCAGATTCTGGGCGGTTTTCAGCGGCGCGTCGTTGCCAAGCAGGAGCACCCCCGAGCTAAAAATGCGCGGATAGCGCAAGTTTGAGAAATCCGTGGCGTGTACGGCGCGGAAGAAGATAAACAGAGACATGACCGGCAGGATGACGTTGGCGTTCATGGCGAAATTCTGCCGCAGCAACGAAAGCACGAACAATACGGCGGTTGTGATAAGGGCGGCGGCCAGGCTTTGCCGGAAAGGGGACGGTAATTCGCCTTCCCTGGCTTCTATCTGTTCCAGGAAAACTATGCTGGATAACAGCATTAGCAGCATAATGCCAAGCTCGAAAGAGAAAAAGTCCGTATTGTTGCCGGAAAAATATCCGGGCGCCATAGCCATGAGCAAGGCCATGCCCAACCAGAGCGCATTGCGTAATGCGCTTTTTATAATGGATTTTATATTTTTCCCATTGGCGATGGACTTCAACAGGCTCGTTCGTTCTTTTAACGGCGGAATTTTTTCGCTTTGTGCGGCATTGCTCATAAGCAGCCCCCCTCTTAATTACTGATCGATTGACCTCAAAACCCCTGAAAAGCTTCCCCAAGTTACAGGTGAGGCATATTTCTTGCGATCCCGGCGGATAGTTCCCTCAGGCGGCATTCGCATGCGGCCCGAGGGAACTATCCGGGTTATTTGTTGTCCTCAAGCAGTTTGGCCGCGTCAGAGGCTTCCTGGAAGTTGCCGATTTTTATGGCTGCTCCCAGTTCCTGGCGTGCTTCGTCCTTTTTGCCGTTTTTCAACAGGGCTGTGCCCAGGCGGTAGTGCAAAACGCCTTCGGAAGGATGCATCTTTATCGTCTCGCGCAAGAAGTTGATTGCGTCTTCATGGCGGTTGTTGATTATCAGGCAATAGGCCAAGGTATCGGATATTTGCGGATTGCGCGGCTGCAGGGCGAAAGCCTTGCTCGCAAGGTCAAGCGCGCGTTCCTGGCTGTTGCCGCTTTCCGCATAGGCCATGGCCAGGTTGTTAAGCGTGGTCAGGTTTTCGGGCTGCAAGCGCAGCGAACGTTCATAGTAGTCCACCGCCTCGTTGTATTTTTTCTTGCGCATAGCCAGGTAACCCATGCTGGACAGGGCGTCCGGGTTATCTTTATTCAACTGCAAAGCCGTGCGGAAGTAGGTTTCAGCCTTGTCCGGATCGGACATTCTCAAGCAGATCTGCCCCATGGCCAAAAGCAGCGGGGCGGCTTTTGTCTTCTGGTAGGCCTGGTCAAGCGTATTCAGCGCATCCTGGGGGCGTTTCATCTTTTCAAGGGCATCGGCCATGCAAACCGCTCCGAGCACAGCGGTCGACTCATGCTGCATCAGAAGTTTGGCCTGTTCAAGAGAGTCTTCGTAGCGGCCGATGGAGTTGAAAATGCGGAATTTGCCTATGGTAGCCTCTTCCGGAGAGCTTTTTTCAAGTTGGGTGAAAAGGTCTATCGCGGCATCCGGTTTATTGCTGTGCAGATAAAATTCAACCAGCGCGTCGCGCAGCATCGGCATGGGTTTTTCAGCCAGGGCCGTTTTTAACAGGGTTTCAGCCCCATCCGGATTTTTGGCGGCCATTTCGCGCTGCGCCAACATGACAACAGCCGGTGTGTAACCGAGTTCATAGGCTTTTTTCAATGCGGCCGTGGCCTCGTCTTTGGAGTTGGCCATATCCAGCAGGGCGGACGAGGTGACGAGTATTTCCGGTGAATCCGGGTGACGTTTGAGGTAGTCGCGGCACAGGGCCAAGGCTTTGTCGTTTTGCCCGGACATGGTGTACAGGCGTAATTGAAGGATCATGGCCTGTTTGTAATCAGGGTCAAGCTGGCGCACTTTTTCCAGCGTTTCAATAGCCTGTGTCTGGTTTTTGTTTATGGCCTGCAAAGTCGCCCGCATGGTAAGGAACACCACGCTGTCCGGGCGTTTGCTCAGGCCGGCGTTAACGGTGCGTTCCGCTTCCTGGTAGTTGCGGCGGCCCATATAGAAGTTGAACAGGGCAACCTGGGCGTTGATGTTGTCAACGTCGTCCTCAACCATCTTGACCAGGCTTTCCTTGGCTTCATCATGCCGTCCTTCCGCCATAAGGATTGAAGTGCGGCGCAGTTCGGCGTCCGACATGTCGGGGTCGAGCTTGAGGGCCGTTTCAAAAGATTTCAGCGCGGCCTCTTTTTCGCCTTTGGCATTAAGGATGGAGCCGAGCAGAAAATGCCCTGTGGCATATTCCGGGGCAATCGCTATAAGGGCCTCAGCTCTTTGCTGGGCGTCGTCCAGGCGGCCCTGGTCCATCAATATCGTGCAATTGAGTTTAAGGGCGGGCACATAGTTGGGGACGATGTCAAGAATTTTTTGCAGCGCGCTCAGCGCCGATTCAAGGTTGTCTGCGCGGTAAAGCGCAAGCCCCAGGCGATAATAGCCTTCAATGGAGGGTTCGCTGTTGACGCTTTGCTGGAATGCGTCTGCGGCGGCTTTATAGTCTTGCTTGATATAAGAGATCAGGCCGTTGAGCATGGAGAGCCTGGCGCTTTCTCCCGTGGCCGCGCGCATGGCGTCGCGGGCGGCTGCGCCTTCCTCAATCTTGTTCTCGCTCAGCAAGGTAAAGGCCAGCATGAAGTGGGCAAGCTGATCCTGCGGGTCGTTCTGCACCATCTGCCTGTAGATGCCCAGCGCTTTTTCGTTGTCGTTCATGCGGGCGGCCATATCGGCTCGCATATAGTTTCCGTTTTTGCTGCCGGGGTTGGCGGCCAGAAGCTTGTCAAGAATGGCGAGGGCGTTGCCCGGGTCACGTTTCGCCAGATATATTCTGGCGAGGGCGATTTGCGAGCTTTCCCGCGCGGGGTCAATGGCTATGGCTTCTTTCAGGGCCTGCTCCGCGGCGTCAAGGTTTTTGTCTACGGCGTAGGCCATGCCGGCCAGTTCCCTTGCTTCAGCGGTGGGCTTGACGCCATCTTCGGCCTTTTGCAAATAGCCCAGGATGCTTTTGGAGTCGTTTTTGAGGGCGGCCAACCTGGCCAATTCCATATTCAGCTCTTTGTCGTCCGGCTTCTGGCGAAGGCATTTCTGGAATTCATCCTCCGCCTGCTGGATTTTTCCGAGTTGCAGGTAAGCCTTGGCCAAGTCAAGACGGGTTTCAAAGTCCGTCGGGTTTTTTTCCAGGGCGTTTTTAAAGAAGATAACGGCCCCGCCCGCGTTGCCCTGCTGCATGAGGGCGCGGCCCTCATTTTGAAATTCCGTGCTTGAGTCGCCGGAACAGGCCGCAAGCGCGAACAGCAGAGCGCAGCATAGCGCCTTGCCAAAGCGGGAAAGCATTCCGTTTATGTGAGAAATGGCGTGAAGTTTTTCAGCAACTTGAAGTTTGGGCATTTCCTGCTCCTGTATGGTCAAACGTAAAATTCGCGTTTAGATATAATATTATCCGCTTTACGTAAACAGCAAATCTTTACGTGTAGCCGAAGATAATATGCGCATGATCAAAAAAGTTTAAAATAGACGATAAATATAGGTTTCGGCCAACTCATAGTAAAAGCTAATGGTTTGTAAAAACAGGAAAATATTCTTATCTATCCTTTACATTACTATAGCTTAATGGTTCGTCCAGTCAAGCGCGGCATGCTGAAATAAAAAATTTAAACCACCGGCGCTGGACCCGTGCAACGCCTTGGGCGCAAGTGAACAAGGCTTGCGCGCCGTGCGCGTTTCGGCGGCGCCCTGGGCTTCTTGGCATATTTTTTATAAGAGGCTATTGAAAGAACACGGTTACTTTTCTGTTCGTTTTCGTAGAACCTGTGTCCAGGCGGTGAGGTATCATGCGCGATTTCTATGTCTTTTTACTGTCTTTGGTTTTTCTGTGCGTCGTGCCTTCCGTCCAGGCGGCCGCCGGATCTTCCGACCTTGGCATCGCTTTTTCCAGTCCTTCCGGCGAAGTGGACCATGTTGCGGGCATTACCGTGCGTTTCACCGAAGATATGCGCCCGCTGGGCGTTATGGAGGAAAGCGCGGAAAATGCACCGCTTAAGCTGAGAGTTAAGGGCGGAAGCCTTCCCGCCGGGCAATTCCGCTGGGTTGATCCTTCCACGCTGGCCTATTATTTTGACGAACCCGTTCGCGGTCCGGTGGAGATTGAGGCTCTTGTCGCCTCCGGGGCCAGAGCGTTGAACGGAAACGTCTTGCAAGAGGCATACGCCTGGAGGATAAATACCCCGCCGATAAAAATAGCCTCATCCATTTCCGGAGAAGCCTATCTTCCGCCTGAAGGCGGTGAAATTTTCCTTTATTCCAATCATGAACTGAATTTTGACGATTTGAAAGCCAAGACCAGGCTGATCCTTGACGGCGCGGCTTTACCCCTGGAGTTCAACGATTACGAAAACGGCGCGTATGCCTTGCGGGTGAAAGCGAAACTTCCGCCGGAACGCGAACTCGCGCTTTCGGTTGGTGGGGGCATACGTCCGAAACAGGGGGTCACTCCGTCCGGGCCTTTTTCATTCATATTGAAAAGTTACCCGTTCCCATCCGTAAAAAATTGGAGCCTTGAACCATTTGACGCCCGGAAAAGCGGCAAGGGCGTTGTGAAACCCGAAAGCCCGCTTTTGATTGAGTTCAGCACTCCGGTATCTTTATCCGAGGTTTTGAAATATCTTTCAATACGTCCGGAAGCCGAACTTTTGCGGGAAAAACCTGATGAAAACGGAGAACCTGAAAGCAGATTTCATTCTCTCTTCTACGAATGGAAACCAGGCGTGAAATATGAACTCGCGCTCCGGCCAGGCCTTAAAGATGCTTACGGCGGGGTGACGAATAAGGACTTTTCCCATTCTTTCCGCACCGGAGATTACGCGCCTTTTCTGCATGCCCCTTCCGGAACGGTAATGGAGGCGCGGCAAGGCGCTATTTACCCGATCAGCTTGTGTAATATAGGATTTATGGATATCAGGGCGCGTTTTTTCCCGCGCGGACAGCTTCCGGCCTTGCTTGGAGGGAACCGCGAGGCGTTGTTCAGTTTTGCCGCCCCTCTTCCGCCCGGAGCGGAAGAAAAAAAACTGCGCCTTGATTTTGCAACCCGCCGCAATGAGCATATAACGCACAGGCAGTCTATGGAAAATTTGTTCGGCGACACGCGCGGCGGGGTTGTGCTGCTTGAGTTGAGCTATCCGTCACCTTTCGCCGGGCGGGGGAAAGGAGAGCGGGAAATCCAGTTGCGGAGCCTTAACGTCAGCGACCTGGCGCTTTCCGTCAAAACCGGTTCAAAATCCGGGTTGGCCATGGTGACAGGCTTGCAAGACGGCAAACCCGTGGCCGGAGCTGAACTGGCCCTGTTTGGGGAAAAATCCGGCGAACTGTGGCGCGGCGTTACGGACGGCAAAGGGCTTTCCGTTTTGCCGGGGCTGGGTTCCCTGCCGGAAACGGGTTCGCTTTATCTGCTGGCGCGCAAGGATGACGACCAAGTTTTCGCCCTTGCGGATTCAGGCCGCCGCCGCGAGCTGGAAAATATTCCCAGAGCCGCGCATATGCTCAGCCAGTTGCCCTTGTACCAACCGGGTGAAACTGTGCGCAGCGTGATTTACGCGCGTGAATTCGCGGAAATGAAAACGGCGGAGGGAGAGCCTGACCGCCACGGTTGGCGCGCCCTGCCTCTTGGGGAAAAATTGCGCCTGGAAATAAGAAACAGGCGCGGCAAGCTTGAGCATAGCGAAGACGTTACGGTAAGCGAATATGGCTCTTGCGCGTCTTCTTTCGCCCTGCCGCCTGAAGCTGAGCTTGGCGGATACAATTTCAGCCTGCGCCCACTGAACGGCGATTCCTGGTCAATGCACGGCCATGCTTTTACGGTGGCGTCTTTCCGTCCGCCCGATTTCAAGGTTGAACTTACGCTTCCGCCTTCCGGTCCGGTTACGGCCGGTGAGACGCGGCCCGGCGGGCTGGCGGCGGAACTTTCCGGCGCGTACTTTTCCGGCGCTTCCCTGTCCGGGGCGGAGGCCGTTCTAACGCTGTGGTCTTCGCCTTCCGCTTTCACGCCTGAATCTCTGGCCGGGTACCATACCGGCGATGTCGCTGAAGGGCGTTTTCCGGCGGTTTTTCACCGCCCGCCCGCGCCTGAACATCTCGGGGAACTGAGGAATAAGCTGGATGACAGGAGCGGAGCGCTGTTTCATTTGCCCAAGGTGGAAGTGAAGCCGGGGCGGCCCCTGGCTATTTCCCTGGAGGCCTCGGTGACAGATACTTCCGGACTGGCCAGCCAGGCCGCTGGGTCTTTCCTGCTGCACCCTTCGGAAAACTATATCGGCTTGCGCCTGCCATACGGTCAGGCTCCTGGAAAACAGATCGCGCTTGAGCTGAAAGGGGCGAGTTACGATGACAAGCCGCTGACCGGGGTGGCGGTGTCTCTCAAGGCGGAGCGTTTTAACGCAAAACTGAACGATTATGAAGAAAATCCGGTTTGGGAACAGGGCCATGTTTTGCAAAACCCTTCCGGCGACACAGTGCCTTTTACCCTGGAGAAAAGCGGAGTTTACCGTATAAGCGCCGAAGTGGCCGACTCCGCCGGTAGGAGCAATCTCACACGCGCTGTCATCTTTATTCCTGGTCCGGACCTGGAGTGGGGCGGCGTTCGCGGCGAAAAATTTGTAGAGCTGATCGCGGATAAAGATGAATATGTCCCAGGCGAAACAGCCAATATTGTGGTAAAAAACCCGAATGCCGGAGAGCACGACGTTTTTCTGGCCCTGACGTCTTTTGAGCGGAACGGCGTCTATGAGAGCGGCCTGACCGAGTTGCGCGGCCCCGCCGCCCTGCTGAGCCTGCCCGTTACTGAAAAAATGGCCCCTTACGGCTATTTTTCCGTTATTTTGATAAAGCAGGAAACGCGCTCCGCCATGGAAAAACCGGGCCCGAACACCCCTGAACCGGAAAATGGCGTAAACCCCGAAGTCTTTATGGCTTCAACCTTGATCAGGCAGAAGGGTGAAAACGCCGGAAAGGTGGTGGAACTTGCCACTGATAAAGACCGGTATCTGCCGGGCGAGGCCGTAAAGGCCGATGTGCGGGTCCATGACGGGCAGGGCAAGGGCGAAAAGGCTGAAATAACGCTTCTGGCTGTTGACGCGCGCATCTTGCGCGCCGCCGGAGAACGTGCCGGTTATGACCCCTCGGTTTCCTTCCGGCCTTTATGGCTGCATGACGTCGTTTCAAGCGACACGCGCCAGAATCTGCTTCGCCGGGACGACGTGCGCCGCTTGCGGAGGAATGGAACAGGCGCGACCTTCAAGAGTTACCCCATGGCCACTTCGGCGTCGGTTGAAATGAATGCGGAGCGCAAGAGCGGAGCGGAAGCCGTTTTGCGGGAAAATTTCTCCCCGGACGTATTCTGGCTGGCCCAGGCGGAGACGGATGACAAGGGCAGGCTCAATACTTCTTTCACTTTGCCGGATTCCTTGACCGCTTATCGTGTGGTGGGCATCGCGGCTGACAAGGCGGCCGGCTTCGCTCTGGCCGAAAAAGAGATCGTCGCTTCCAAACCGCTGCAGTTGCTTCCGGCCTTTCCTCGTTTTTTGACGGAAGGCGACAGGCTTGAAGCGGGCATTCTTGTGCAGAACCTTGATGAAGAAGCGGGCGAGGTTACAGTTGAATTGTCGTTGCCGGAAAAAAGCGGCTTGCGGCTGGAAGGAGAAACCGCGCGTGTTATAAAGCTTAAGGCCGGCGAGAGCGGGCTGGCGCGTTTTCCTCTTGTTGCGGAGCGTCCGGGCGAGTGGTCTGTTCAGGTATCCGGCATCCTGCGCTTCAACAGCGTGAAAAGGCCGCACGGTGAAAAAGACCGGGCGCTATTCCCGTTATCCGTGCAGGGCGCATTGCCGCTGACCACGGTGGCGGCCGCCGGGATGTTGGACCTTGGCGGGAAATATGAGCTTCCGGTAAACCCGCCGTTGCCGTTGGACGGCCGCAGCCGCCTTGACGTTGTGTTCGCGCCTTCCCCGGCGGCCGGGCTTCCTCTGGCCGCCCAATCGGTAATTGATTACCCCTGGCACTGCCTTGAGCAGCGCGTTTCCCGCGCCATGGTAAGATCTTTGCGCCTGAAGCACGGGGCGTTGCTCGGCCTTGCGCCGGACCCGGAAGACCGGGCGCGCGTGGCTGAAACTTTGGCCTCTGTTGCACTGTTTCAGAAGGAAGACGGCGGGTTCGCCTTGTGGCAGGAACTTGACCGTTCTGATTTCTATCTGACCTCTTACGTGCTTTGGGCCGGAGAGCGTATAAGGGACTTTGGGCTGGATTTGCCCGGACTTCCTGAAGATTCCGCCAAACGGGCCTACGCCTATTTGCGCGATAATCTGGATAAAATTCCGGCCGGGCTTGACGGAGATTCGCGGGCCTTTGGCTTGTATCTTCTGGCCTCCAGGCCGGATCATGCGGAATTCGCCCGCGCGGGAATCGCAGCCTTGTGCGCCGAAATTACCGGAGAAAAGAAAAAGGCCGGGCCGTTCGCCGTCGCCGCCCTGATGCTGGCCGGGCGGGAACTGGAACGGAAGGGAATAAAAACCGGCTCCGGCATTTTCACTGAAGACGGGTTGCTGGAAATTCTCGGCAAAAGCGCGGTTGTAACGCCAACCCAGCTGCATTTCGCGGCGCGGGCCGGGGCCGGCTTTTCCGCTTCCATGGGGTCTAATCTGCGCGATAACGGATTCGTGCTGCAGGCGCTAAACGTGTGCAAACCTGATTATCCGAAGTTGGAGGGGCTGGCTTTCTGGCTGAGCCAGGGGCTTGGCGAAAAAGATATCCTTTCCACGCAGGAAGCTGTTTACGGAGTATTCGGCCTGGCCGCCTGGCTTGAAACTTTGGGCGGCGACCGGCCGGTGGAAATGCGGGCGGCCTGGAACGGCGGCCCGGGCATGAATAAAAATTTCAATCGTCTTGTAGACCCTCCGCAAATCTGGACCTTGCCGTCTGAGGAATTGCGGAGGGGCGGGCAAAAAGCGGCAGGAGCTAAAATTCTTGAACTGGAAGCCGTTCAGGGCAAGCCATATTGGACGGCGCGGCTTGTGTACGCTTCGCCTTCTTTGGAAGCGCGGGCGGAAAACGCCGGGCTCAGCCTGTCGCGCGCGTTTTCCGGTTCCGGAAGCTATCGCATGGGCGAAGTGGTGGAAGTTTCTTTAACTTTGAACGTTCCGGCCGGCAGCGGGCATGTGCTTTTGCATGATCCGTTTCCGGCCGGGTTGGAACCTTTGCACGCCACTCGCGCGGATATGGCGGAAATAGACGCGAAGCAGAGCGCTTACCCCTGGCAAAGGCGGGAAATGCGCGATAAGGGCTTGCTGCTCTATGCTGAAAATCTGCAACCTGGCGTATATGTTTATAAATACAAGTTACGCGCGGCCGCTCCCGGAATTTTTTGCGCTCCGGGAGCGCGGGCGGAGCAGATGTACGCCCCTGAGGTGTTCGGCCGCAGCGCGCCGAACACTATCAAGGTTGAAGAATAGCCTGTTTCAGGCGCGCCTTTGGCCTAAGGACGGTTCAGGGGCGTTTTTCAAGCAGGGCGACGCACTCAACATGAGGGGTGTGCGGGAACATATCCACGGCCTTAAGGCCGGACAGGCGATATTGGGGCGACAGGCGGGCCAGGTCGCGGGCCAGCGTGGCCGGAGCGCAGGAAACGTAAATGATGGCTCGCGGCCTTTTATGCCGCAGAATTTCACAAACTTTTTCGCTAAGGCCGGCTCTGGGCGGGTCAACGACAATACACTGCGGTTCGCTTTTTTCTTCCCGCAGACGCTGTTCCGCATCTCCGTCCCAAAAGCGGCAGTTTTCCAGGCCGAGGTCCAGGGCGTTTTTCCGGGCCGCGCGCACGGCTTTTTTATCCTGCTCGAAACCGACCAGCTTGCCGGTGTTTTTCGCCAGCGCCAGACCGAAAAATCCGGAACCGCAATAAACGTCCCAAAGAGTTTCCACCCGGCCGAAGCCCGAACTGCTGAACAGCTCCTGCACGGCGCCGCGCAGCAAGGCCGCCGCCGCGCCGTTTGTCTGCATGAATCCGCTGACCGGCGCGGCCAGCACGTCTTGGCCGAATTGTTCGTATATATACTCCTGACCTTGGCTGAAGAGAATTTTTTCCCCGAAAGCCAGCGGATTTTTATCACGCCGCGCGGAGTGCGTGAAGCTGCTTGCGCCCAAAGCTTCAAGCCTTTTGCCCAGTTCGCGCGCCAGGGCCGCTTCCGGCGGTTTGGGACCGCTGATCAGTTCCACGGCCAGCTGCTTGCGGGCAACTCCGTCTTCCACGGGCGTAAAACGCTGTTCGCGTATTACGAGAAAACGCAGTTCGCCTTCTTTTTCGTTCCAGGCCTGAAGCGAATGTTCGTCGGCCCAGTTTTTCACTTCACGCAGAACCTCCGCAACAAGCGGCGATTGCATCTTGCATTCTTTTATCGGCTCAACGCTGCGCAGGCCCCGGTGGCGCAAGCCGAGAACGGTTTGCCGGTTTTCCGCCCGGGCGAAAACATATTCCATCTTGTTGCGAAATCCGGCAAGTTCCGGCGAAGGCAGCACCTCAAGTTTTTCCAGAACCTCCAGCCCGGTTTCATAATCAACCCGGCCCAGGCGTTTCAGGTTTTCCTTTATCTGCCGGGTTTTCCAGTCCAGCTGGGCCTGATAGGCAAGGTTCTGCCAGGCGCAGCCGCCGCAATTTCCGAAGTGTTCGCAAAACGGTTCGGCGGAATGGGGCGAAGGGGTTACGGTTTCCAGGACGCTCGCCCTGGCGAAGCGCGGCGTCACGCTTTCAACGCGGGCCTTGAGCTTTTCCTCAGGCAGGCCCCGGTCAAGAAAAAATACCAGCCCGTTATGGCGGGCCATGGCCCCGCCCTCGACCGTGAGGTCTGAAACGGTAAGCTCGAAGATATCGCCCGGTTTCGGGAGGGTGCGGGCTTCAGCGGCCGCGCCGGCTATGTCGTTTGTCATGTAGGTTTCCTAATTTTTCAGCTTCAGGCGGAAAAAGTTTTAAAATCGGCCAGCAGAGAATATTTCATGGCTTTAATGCGCGGGCATTGCATTTTCATCATTTTAAGCCACAACATCGTCTGTGGGTCATCTTGCAGGTTATGCCCGGCGTCTGTTTTGAATATTTTGCGTCGGGCGTCTTCGACGCCCTGCATGAAAGTTTGTGCAAGCGAAGCCAGTTCGCCAGGATAATTGGCCTTTATCCATTCATAAATCACGTCCGCGTCTTCCTCGCGGGCTTCTTCGCCGCAAAGAAGCGTGGCGTAAGAGATAATTTTGCCGCATTCCCTCAGCAACTTCCGCACTTCCCGTATTTTTACGGCGTAAAAGTCTACTATGTCGGCGGTCATATTCACCCGGCAACGGGAATGTCTATGGCCATGTACAGGCCGCCTTCCGCATTTTTTCCCGCCTGTATGTAGCCGTTGTGGTCGGCTATGATTGATTTCACGATGGTAAGGCCAAGCCCCGTACCGGACTTCTTGCGCGTGAAATACGGTTCGAAAATCTGCTTTCTCTCTTCTTCGCTTAAGCCGGGGCCGTTGTCGCTCACTTCCACGCGCGCCATATCCGTTTCCGGCAGATACCATGCGCTGATTTTGACTTCCGGGTTTTCGCGCCCTTCCAGCGCCTCGGCCGCGTTGGTCATAATATTCAGCATGGCGCGGTGCATGGCGTTTTTATCCATGAGCACCGGCGGCAGCCCTTCTTCCGGTTCATTTACCAGCAATTGCCAGTTTATGCCGGAATGGCTGTTGTTGAAAGTTTGCACCAGTTCCTGCAGGAAGGGGCGCAAATCTGAGGTGACGGGTTTCACTTCCGGTATTTTCGCGAAAGTGGAAAACTCCTGCACCATGGATTGAAGGTGTTCAACCTCGCGCACGATAAGCTGGGTGCTTTGCGTGAAAACCGGGTCGCCAACCTTGGCGGAAAATTTCCGTTCCAGCCTCTGAGCGGAAAGCTTGATCGGCGTCAGCGGATTTTTTATTTCATGGGCGATGCGTTTGGCTACCTCTCGCCAGGCCGACATGCGCTGCATTTTTTCCAGTTCGGTGATGTCTTCGAACACCGCGACGCAGCCTTGGGGTTCTCCGTTCACATAGGGCAAAGAGACTATGGTCAGCAGAAGGCGCAGGTCGTTTCCTTTGGCGTGCAAGGTGAACTGGTGCTGGATATGGGCGTCCGGGCGGCGGCGCAGCTTGCGCCCTATTTCCGTGACCATGGGGGCGTAGTGGGGCGGCAGGAAGTCGGTAACTTCGCGTTGCTGCACCTCTTCAGGGGTCATGTTGAACATGCGGCAGGCCGCGTTGTTCACCGTGCTCAGTTTCCAGGCCGGGTCAAAGGTGGCGACTCCGGCTGTGATGTTATTCAGCACTGTTTCTATATATTGCCTGTGCTGGATGAGGTTGGTGTTCTGGTTTTCAAGAAGGGCGTTCGCGCCCGTAAGTTCCCGGCGGTTTTCCCTGAGTTCTTCGGCCATGCTGTTGAAGGACTTGACCAGCAGCCCGAGTTCATCCGTGGCTCTTTCGTCCAGTTTTACGTTGAGGTCGCCCGTTGCTATTTTTTCCGTGGCTTCCACCAGGGCCATTATCGGGGCGGACAGCTCCTTGGCCACCCGGAAGGCGAACCAGATGGTGCCCATGGTTATAAGGCTGGTCAGAACGCCAAGGGTGACGTAAAGCATGGATTTAAGCGGGCGTTTGATGTTCCGCAGGTTTTTGTATTCTCCGGTTCCGGCCACAATGCGGTCAAGTTTTTCCTTGAAGCCGGCGCCCATGTTCTCGCATAACACCAGATAGCCGGTTTTGCCGTTATCAACCGCCAGAATGCCGTACATGAAATCATCGCTCGGGCCGTGCCCCATCATGTACACATAGCCCTGTTCATGAACCGTGGCCCAGGAAATGCTGTTTTTTACGGCACGCCATGAATTTCCGACATTCGGCTCGGACAGCCAGCTGCGTTCCTCAAGGTCTGGGGTGAGCACTCCGATCAGGGCCAGGTCATACTCCGCGTTCTTGTTTTCAAGAAGGCCTTTCATGCCCTGTCCTCCCCAGACAAAGCGGCGCTCGCGTATTTCTTTCAGGGTGTGCTCGGATTGCAGGCGCAGGCGTTTCCCTGCTTTGTCATAAGCGTTCCGCCCGATTTCAAGGGCCGTGTCCATGGAGGTTTCAATCTGGTTTTTGAACCAGAAATCAAAAGACTGCTTCACAAACTGGGCGGTAACCAGAAACATGAGCAGGCAGGGAACCAGGGTCATGGTGGTGAAGGAAAGAACCAGACGGGTGCGCAGGTGCGAGCCGAGAACGCCGCGCCGCCGCTCCAGCAGGAGTTTCAGCCCGTTGCGCAGCACAACGAAAATTATGCCGAGCAAAATTACGACGTTAAGATTGAACAGGGCCAGAAATACCTGCCCGCTGCCGATCTGGAACATCTGAACCAGCAGGAAGGCCAGCGCGAAAAAACCGGCTATTGCCGCCATTATCATTTCTTTACGGCGGCGCCTCGGTTCACGGGCAGGCTCAGCTTTCATCCCGGAATTTGATGCGCTTTCCGGTTCCGTTGAAGCGGTAGCTTGTTTTTCGCGCGTCCATTTCATGGACGAGTTTTCCAAAGTTCAGCGCTGTTCAGAATTGGAGAAAAATTTTTCACCGCGCTTTCGGCCCTCCCGGCGTATATTCCAGGCTGAGGCTTTCCGGGGCCAGCACGTCTTTCGACCACATAACCATGTTTTTATCCAGCCAGGCAGGCAGTTCTATATACTCAAGCGCGAAGTTTATGATTACCTTGAGCGGTTCTCCTTCTCCCTCGGCCTGCAGCCTGTCGTCAAGCCCGAAGGGCAGTTCAAGCTTTTTCCAGGTGTGATCGAGAAGGCGGATAAGGTTTTTGTCTTTAAAAGCCGGGTACATTTCACCGGGTAGGGCCATGGTGAATTCGCGCGTCAAGGGGTCGTGGCGCAATATGAAGCTGAAATCGCTGTGGCTTATTTCGGCGTTGGGAATGAGGAACCTCTGCCGTTCGACGATAATACGGATTTTAAGCTCGACGCTTGAGCCGGCTTTAAGCAGGTCGCGCAGCCCCTCCGTATTATCCGGCTCAAGGGAAAGCGCGGCGGAGACTATACCGTTCCTGACGAAGATTTCCGGCTGGCTGTAAAGGAAATTTTTGGGAGAAACAGCCCAGGCGCGGAGAGAGGGCAGCATGATAAAAACGCAGACAAGCAGGGCCGCGATAAGCATGCGGCCCCGCTTGTCCGGTATTTTGGCGCAAGATGACGACATAGATTTTTTGCCGGTTTGGCCCGTGAACGGGCCAAGGCCGCATGTTTATTTTTTCTTCAGCCAGGGCATCATATCGCGCAGGCGACCGCCCACTTCCTCGATGGGATGTTCGGCCTGGATGCGGCGTTTGGCTTTAAAGCTGGCCATATTGGCCTGGTTTTCAAGAATGAAGTTGCGGGCGAAAACCCCTTCCTGTATTTCGCTCAGCACGTTTTTCATTTCCTTGCGGGTTTCGTCGGTAATGATGCGCGGGCCCGTGGCATAATCGCCGTATTCTGCCGTGTCGCTTATAGAGTTGCGCATTTTGGCGAAGCCGCCTTCGTGCAGCAGGTCAACAATCAGCTTCACTTCATGCAGGCATTCGAAATAGGCGACTTCAGGCTGGTAGCCGGCCGCGACCAGAGTTTCAAACCCGGCCTGGATAAGGGCGGAAAGGCCGCCGCAAAGCACCACCTGTTCGCCGAAGAGGTCGGTTTCCGTTTCTTCGCGGAAGGTGGTCTCGATTACGCCGGAGCGGGTTCCGCCGATGCCTTTGGCATAGGCCAGGGCCTTCTGCATGGCTTTTCCGGTGGCGTCCTGGTAAACTGCGACGAGGCAGGGGGTTCCGCCGCCTTCTGTGTAGGTGCGGCGTACAAGATGACCGGGGCCTTTCGGGGCCACCATGAAGACGTCAACGTCTTTCGGCGGGGTGATCTGGTTGAAGTGGATATTGAAACCATGGGCGAAAATCAGGGATTTTCCGGCGCTGAGGTTCGGCTTGACGTCTTTTTCATAAACCGAAGCCTGATGCTGGTCGGGCAGAAGCATCATGATGCAGTCGGCCTTTTGGGCGGTTTCGGCCGCGCTTAGCGGGTTGAAGCCGTGCTCTTTGGCCAGTTCGTGGTTCGGGCCGCCCGGGCGCTGGCCGATAATTACGTCAAGGCCGGAATCGCGCAGGTTTTGGGCGTGGGCGTGCCCCTGGCTGCCGTAGCCGATTATGGCTATGGTTTTTCCTTTCAAGGCGTTAAGGTCGGCATCTTTTTCATAATAGGCTTTCATGGTTTCTCCAGTTCTGTTTCGATATAACCGGTTTGAGCCGGTCACGGCAGCCGGTTTGAGTTCAAGCTTCAACGGGAATATTTATTTTGCGAAATGCTCCGGTTCGGAACTTTGCATGGAGCGGCGCATGGCGACAACCCCGGTGCGGGCGGTTTCCTTGATGCCGAACTTCGTAAGCATATTCAGGGCGGCCTGCAGCTTGTCGTGCGTTCCGGTAATTTCAAGGGTAAGGTCGTGCTGGCTGACGTCAATGACCTTACAGCGGAAGATATCGGAAATGCGGAGTATTTCTCCCCGGCTGCGGTCGTCGGCCTGCACCTTTATGAGCATCATCTCGCGTTCAACGGCGGAAAGAGAGCAGAAATCAACAACCTTGATGACCGTGACCAGTTTGCGCAACTGTTTGACTATCTGCTCTATGATGGCGTCGTCGCCGGAGGTGCTTATAGTCATGTGTGAAACGCCAGGTTCAAGAGTGGGCGCCACGTTCAACGATTCAACGTTAAAGCCTCGCCCGCTGAATAATCCGGAAACCCTTGAAAGCACGCCGGGTTCATTTTCCACCAGCACAGAAAGCACATGACGCATAAGATAACTCCGGAAAAAGTTTCAGGAAACTCGCGGCCCCGAAAGGCCCGAAACGCCCAGGCCACCGGATGTTGCCCGTTTCCAGGCGAACGCTCCGGCAGCCTTCGCGTTGCTAACGTTATACCAGCAGCATGTCGTCAACTGACCCGCCGGTGGGAATCATCGGATAGACGTTTTCTTCCCTTTCAACTTTAATGTCGATAATAGCGGTGTTCGGAGACGAAAGGGCCTTGGCCAGCGTGGCTTCAAGGTCGTCAGGGTTGCTCACCCTGTAGCCTTCCGCGCCGTAGGCCTCGGCCAGCTTCACGAAATCCGGCTGGGTTTCTATGCAGGTGTAGGCGTAGTTCTTGTCATAGAACAGTTCCTGCCACTGGCGGACCATGCCGAGGTAACAGTTGTTCAGAATGATGATTTTGACCGGCAGCTTGTTGTGCACCGCCGTGGCCAGTTCCTGGATGTTCATCTGGATGGAGCCGTCGCCGGCTATGTCTATGACCAGTTTATCCATGTGGGCGAACTGAGCGCCGATGGCGGCCGGGAAGCCGTAGCCCATTGTGCCGAGCCCGCCTGAAGACACGAAAGTGCGCGGCTTGGTGAAGGTGTAGAACTGCGCGGCCCACATCTGATGCTGCCCGACTTCGGTGGTTATGATGGCGTTGCCCTTGCTGATGGCGTAAACCGTTTCGATAACCTGCTGCGGTTTTATTCCGGCCCCCCTGCTGTAGTGCAGGGAGTGTTTCTCGCGAATGGCCGCAAGCGAATGCAGCCAGGGTTTGTGCTCGTTTTCCCAGTCTTTTGGCCTGCCCGCCCTGAGAATGTCGTTCAGGGCTTCAAGGGCCAGGCGGCAGTCGGCCACTACCGGAATGTCCACATGCACGCTTTTGTGGATGGAAGTGGGGTCAATGTCGATATGGACGATTTTTGCGTTTGGAGTAAAGGCTTCAACTCTTCCGGTAACCCGGTCGGAAAAGCGCGTTCCCACGGCGATCAGCAAATCGGCGTTCTGCAGAGCCCGGTTGCTTACAACCGTGCCGTGCATTCCGGCCATGCCCAGCCAGAGCTGGTCGTCTCCTGGATAGCTGCCCAACCCCATGAGAGTCGAGGCCACCGGAATGTGGCGCTCTTTGGCCAGGGCGCAAAGCGCCTCTCCCGCGTTGGACATGATCACCCCGCCCCCGGCCAGGATCACCGGCTGCTTCGCGGCCAGCAAAAGGTCAGCCGCCTTGCGCAGTTGCACGAGATTCGGCTTGTAGGTGGGGTTATAGCTGCGCAACTGCACGTCTGGCGGCCAGATAAACTCGGTTTTGTCTTTTACCACGTCTTTGGGCAAGTCGATAAGCACCGGCCCCGGGCGGCCGGAGCGGGCCAGATAGAAGGCCTGGCGGATAATTTCCGGCAGTTTTTTCACGTCTTTCACCAGGTAATTGTGCTTGGTGCAGGGGCGCGTTATTCCGACGATGTCCACTTCCTGGAATGCGTCGTTGCCTATGAGCGGCGTTCCCACCTGGCCGGTCAGCACAACCATGGGAATAGAGTCGCTGTACGCCGTGGCGATGCCGGTAACGGCGTTCGTCGCGCCGGGCCCGGAGGTGACCAGGCAGACCCCGACCTTGCCTGAGGCTCGGGCGTAGCCGTCCGCCGCATGAACGGCGGCCTGTTCGTGGCGCACCAGAATATGCTTCAGGCTGCTTCGCGAAAGTTCGTCGTAAATATCAAGCACCGCCCCGCCCGGATAACCGAAGATGAGGTCTACTCCCTCACGTTTCAGACTTTCCAGGAGGATTTGGGCCCCGGTGAGCTCCATGGTTTTCAGGCCTCCGCCTTAAGGTAACGCTGCACGATTTCAATCATTCTGGTTTTTCCGTCCAGTTTCTGTTTCTTTATCTGGCGGATCTGCTGCTCGTCGCCGGGGGTGCGGTAGGGTTTCGATTCCAGCTTTTCCAGCTGGTTTTCATACAGTTTATGATCGTCCCAAAGGTTTTTCAGCTCCGGGTCCATTGCGGAATATTTCGTCAAGATGTCAAGTTCTCTCTGTTCCATGGCAACCTCCATATTAAGACCGCTGTTGGCGCGGCCAGGTTATTGACTTATTTTTCAGAAGCAAGGGCGGCCCAGTCCGGTTCGGCGTCAGACGCCACGAACAGCCTTTTTTCCCGGCTGCTTTCTCCGTTTTCCAGGCTGAGCTTGCTAAGCCGTATATTGAGCTTTTTTGCAATAAAGTCCAGCAGCACTTTATTGGCTTTATTTTCAACCGCCGGGGCGGCCACGCGCACACGCAGCCTGCCTTCGCTTACTTCCATTATTTCCGATTTTTTGGCTCCGGGCTGCGCTTTTATAAAAATGCG
Source organism: Desulfovibrionaceae bacterium (assembly GCA_031552195.1). GTDB lineage: Bacteria > Desulfobacterota > Desulfovibrionia > Desulfovibrionales > Desulfovibrionaceae > JAVBMP01. The sequence goes on along the minus strand of JAVBMT010000023.1, from coordinate 129,058 downwards.
CCAACCGCCGCCGGAAACCGGCTTTACAAACGCCGGAAGGACGTCTCCGGCATGTTCAGTCATTCTTCAAGCCGTTTTTTTCGCCCTCAGTCTGCGGCATATTCCCGCCTATGGCGGCGGCCCGGCTCAAAAGCTGGTTTTCTTCCTTCTGGCCGAACTGCAAAAGTTTCAGGTGCCCTTCAATAATGGAGCGCAGATGATATTCAAATTGGGCTTTTATTCTTTGAGCCTCGGCGATTTCGTCCATTATGCGGGCCAAGCGCAAATTTCCCTGGTTGGTCAGATTCTCCGCCTTGCCGCGCGCGGCCTCAAGAATAAGCTGGGCCTCGCGCTGGGCTGAATTTTTCAGGTCTTCCATCATGCGCTGGGTGGCCACAAGGGTTTCCCTCAGGCTGTGCTCTCTTTCCTCATGTTCGGCCAGCCTGACTTCCAGGCTGGCTATTTTGTTGGACATGGCTACCTTTTCCTCGCCCAGCGAAGCCATTGCGTCCGCCATGTCCTGAATGAAGGAATCGACCTCGCGCGGGGAATAGCCCCGCAAAGAGCGCGAAAAATTGTGACTCAGCAAATCTATGCGGGTTGAGGCCATGCCGGCTCCGTAACTAACGGTTTATCTTCATGCTCATGGCCCAGTCGGCCAGGGTTGAAACAAGGGCCATGTCAATGAAATACAGGCCCAGAATAAGCGCCATGGGGGAAAGATCCAGCCCGTTTATGTAAAGAAACGGCATATGCTTGCGCAGCCTCCAGAAAACGGGTTCGGTAAGGCCGCGCAGGGCGCGGACAAGCGGATTGTAAGGGTTCGGCTGGACCCAGCTTATAAGGGCCGCGATTATGACCACCCAGATATAAAGAAAAATTATTCCATGCAATATGGTGGCCAGTGCGCCAAGAATATTCGCCGCCAGCATAGTTTCTCCTAGTGTGTTACCTTGCGCCCTGGGGCGGTTTGTTCAGCTCGCGGATCAATTCGTGGTAGTCGCGTATATGAAAGCTGCTTGAAAGGCTTTCGTTCTTATACGCCAGGAACGGAATTCCGGCGGAGCGTGCGGCGGCCTCGTCCACCTTTGAGTCGCCTATGTACGCGACTTCTTCCGGGGCCAGCTTCCATTCGTTCAAAATGGCCAGCAGGCCTTCGGGGCTGGGTTTGGGCGGGTGGTCAGCCGCTGTTTTGACAGTGTCAAAATAAGGCAGAATATTAAAAGGTTCAAGCAGTTCGTGCAAAGGGTCTATGCGGTTGGTGCATATCCCGAGGCGCAGGCCGCAGGGTTTGATCCAGCGTAAAAATTCCAGAATATGGCGCTCTAACGTGACTTTATTCCATAATTCCTTATTGTTGCGCACAAAGGCCATGGCCATGGCCATTTCGGCCGAGCCGCGCAGGCGTTCGGGAATAATGTGAAAGATCGCCTGGTCAACGGTAGCCATGTGCACGAAGGCTTCCTCGTCCGGAGTGATGTCAGGCATGCCCATTCTGGAGCGTATCTGGTTATAATAGGCTGTGTTGGCTGTGCGCGAGTCTATGATGACGCCGTCGCAGTCGAAGATCAGCCCTTTTAAATCGTTTGGAAGCTTGTTGTTCAATGCCGTACCATTTAAAAACAGGTTAGCGTGGCGCCGCCCGCGTGGGGTTTGTTCCGCGCTATCGCCCGTGATTAGACTGAAAAATTTGTTTTATAACGCCGTCGAACAAAGCATGAAAGCTATTGTTCCTTTGCCTTCCGCTGATAGGGCGCAAAAGCCGTTTAAGATATTCCGCCCGCCATGCGGCGAAACATAACAGTTTTTCACGCTATGCGCCAGTAGGGCGTCGGCATAAAAATCCTACCAGATCAGAAACTTAATTTCCTGACCCGACCATGGAATGCCCGGCGTTTCCTTCCTGTGCCCCAGGAGTTTCCACAAGGGCAGGGAGGCGTAAAGCGGGCGGGCCGTCCTGCCTTCATCCAGGGTTTCAGGAGCCTGCCAGTTCCCGCAAATTCCGGCCAGTTCGCCTTCTGGCTCGCGCAAGGCGGCCAGATCTTTCAGGCAGGCCGCCAGTTCTGTGTCCGCGCTGACCAGAACGCTTTCCATGGGAAGGAAGGGCGCGGCCGCGTTTAAGACCGTGCGCCAGTCAGGAGATGAAACGCCGTAACCCGGCGGAAGTTCGTCGTTTTTCACCCGCAACTGCCCGGTATCCGTTTCGAACAGGGCGGCCAGAAGGTTCGCCGCCGCTTCCTGGGCCTCGTCGTTTTCCAAAATGGAATTTTCGTCTGGCATTTCGCCCAGGGCTTCATGCAGGCTTATGCTTACGTCGGCGAAACGTTTTTCCAGCCGGGAAATTTCCAGGATCTTTTCTTCCAGGTCCCAGGCCAGAAGCAAAGTCTTCTGAGCGTTTTTAAGCGCTTCGTCCGGGGTGAAGCCACCGGTTTCAGCCGGTTCTTCCGGCTCTTCGCCAGAGGCGAAACGCAGCAGGGCCCGTTTCTCTTCCGCTTCGCGCCCGTTGTTTTCCATGCTGGATGCGGCCGCAAAGAGTTTGAGGTCTCCGCCTCGGCCTATGTTCAAGCCCATTTCCAGAAGTTCGCTCATTACGCGCCCGGCTTCTTTCGGTGAAAAGGGCAGCCCCGGCAAAGTGAAAGAATTTTTAGCGGCGGACGCGTCCATGGCAAGGCCTGGTTCCATGAAGCGCAGCTCTTCCGGCATGTTTTGCGGGGCCAGTTCCTTGTGCATGGCGGGGAAGCAAATAAAGATCGGTTTATCCATGTACGACCCTTGTAGCAATGTTTGGGTGGCGAGTTATTCAATATTCACGCTGTTTATATATATGCTGTTTATCGTATTATGCGCCTTGACACAATCCTTATCAGCACCTACTTTTGCGCCACGGCCGGAATAAGATGCGGCGCAACCTTAAAAAGTTCAATAAATACGGTAAATATATAAAGGAGCGGTATAATGGCTTATGAAATGAAAATGGTCAAGCTGGTCACCGGGGAAATGGTCATTGGCAAATTCGAGGAAGGAAAAGGCGTCCTGACGGACGTGGCCGCCATTCAGACCATTCCGACCCAGCAAGGGGTGCAGCTTATGATCATGCCTTACGGCTATCCCTTTGATCAGGAATTCAACGGGGAAATATCCCTTTCGCATGTTTTGTACACCTACGCCAACTGCCCTGAAGAAATGAAAACGCGCTACCTCGAGGCCTGCTCCAACCTGACCTTGAGCGCCGGCGGCCTGGGCGGGCTTGACCTGAAAAACCCCGGCAAGGGAGCCGACATTTCCGGACTGATCCGCGGTAAATAGATGCGCCATCTACTTTCCATCCTGCCCAAGCCGAGCCGTTACACCGGCACGGAAGAGGGCGCCGTGCACCGTGACCCCTCATGGGAAAAACCGTCCCTGCGCATAGGGCTGGCCTTTCCAGACCTATATGAGGTGGGCATGTCCTACCTGGGGCAGAAAATTCTTTACGGCCTGGTGAATTCAGAGCGGTCCTGGCAGGCGGAGCGCGTTTTCGCGCCCTGCACGGAGGCCGCCGCCATATTGCGCGAACATGAAGCCCCGCTTTGCACGCTGGAATCCGACATTCCTCTGGCTGAGCTGGATATGGTCGGGTTCAGCATCACGCATGAGCTTTGCTACACCAATGTTCTTTATATGATGGACCTCGCCGGAATTCCCCTGCGCAGCGCCGAACGATCCGCTTCCGGCGGAAACTGGCCCGTAATCACGGCTGGAGGGGGGTGTACCCTTGCGGCCGAGCCCTTGGCCCCTTTTGTGGATTTGATGTTCCTCGGCGAAGGCGAGGAAATTCTGCCGGAATTCCTCCGCATTTTAGAAAAAGCCAAGGCGGAAGGCTGGAGCCGCGAAGCACTGCTTGAAGAAGCGTCGCGCCTTGAAGGCGTGTATGTGCCGGAGTTTTTTTCCGATTCCGGCAGCCGCCTGCCGCCTGTTCCCCTTAAGCCGTGGCATGCCTCCGTCAAGCGCAGGGCCATTCCGGATATGGACAAGGCCTTTTATCCCTCGGTTCAGCCCGTTCCGTTCGGGGCCGTGCATAACCGCCTGGCCCTTGAAATAGGGCGCGGCTGCACCAGAGGGTGCCGTTTTTGCCAGGCCGGAATCATTTACCGCCCGGCGCGCGAGCGTTCGGTGGAAAATTTGCGTGAACTGCTTGACGCCAGCCTGAAAGGAACCGGTTATGACGACGTTTCCTTCCTTTCGCTCAGCACCGGAGATTTTTCCGCGTTGAAAACCCTGTTTCATTCCTGCCTTGACCGGTGTGCCGCCGAACAGATAGCCGTTTCCCTGCCTTCCCTGCGTGTGGGTTCGATTGACGATTCCATCATGCAGGGCGTGGCCGGCATCAAACGCAGCGGCGCCACTTTGGCCCCGGAGGCCGGAAGCCAGCGCTTGCGCGACGTTATCAACAAAGGCATTACCGAAGCGGAGCTTGTCACCCACGTGCAGAAGCTTTTCGAGCACGGCTGGCAGCAGGTGAAGCTTTACTTTATGATCGGCCTGCCGACTGAAACGGACGAAGACCTGCTGGCTATAATCGACCTGGCCCGTAAGGCGCGTGACGCCGCCGGGCCTGGTATAAAACGGTTGCAGGTAACGGTTGCGGTTTCGCCTTTCGTGCCCAAGGCGCACACGCCTTTCCAGTGGGAAGAGCAGATAAGCCGCGAGGAAATACGCCGGCGCGTCGGCGTTCTGCTTAGCGCCGTGCGTCAGGAAAAACGCATCAAGCTGCGCTGGCACGAACCTGAAATGAGTTTTCTTGAAGGGGTGTTCTCGCGTGGAGACCGCCGCCTGGCCGGAGTTGTGGAAAGCGCCTACCGCAAAGGTGCGGTTTTTACTGATTGGATAGACAATTTCAGCCTGGAGCCGTGGCTGGAGGCGCTGCGCGAGAACGGTCTTGATCCCTTGGAATTCACCGGGGCGCTGGAGCATGGCGCGCCGTTGCCATGGGAGCATCTGGAGAGCGGGGTTTCCAAGGAATTTTTATCGCGCGAGCTGGAAAGGAGCAAACAAGGCAAGGTTACTCAGGATTGCCGCTATAACGCCTGCCGCCAGTGCGGCGTTTGCGACACCAGGGCCGCCCCGTCGCTGCTTGGCGCTCGCTCTGACGGTGAAAGCTACGCCAACCGCCTTAACCTTCCCCAGCGCGATCAAGAGGCGCACAGCGCCCGCCTTGACGGCTACGGCAGGGTGATAGTGAAGCCGGAATACGCGCAGCCCGGTGAAGGGCCGGCGCGGACTGAAGGCGCAAACGGCAAGGCCTCCGGCCAAGGCAAAAAAGCCCTTCCTCCAAAGATAAACCCGGCGCTTACGCGCAAGGCCGCCCATTTTCGCTTGTGGTACCGCAAGGAGGAAGGAGCGACCTTTCTTAGCCAGCTGGAGCTGCAGTCCATTTTTGAGCGGGCCATGCGCCGGGCCGGTTTGCCGCTGGCCTTCAGCCAGGGTTTTCATCCTTTGCCGCAGATTTCTTTCGCCCGGGCCTTGCCGGTCGGCGTGGCCAGCCGCTGCGAGTGGATGTGCGTGCATTTGCGCGAGGAATGGAGCGCTGGAAAAGTGTTCGAGGCCATGCGTGGGGTTTTACCAGCGGGGTTGAACGTATTCCGGGTTGAAGAGCTGCCTGTGAACCGCCGCCCTGAAGAACAGGCGGAAGAACGCTTCCGCATGGACTGGGCTGGTTCGCCAGAGCGCGGCGGGCTGTTCGTTCAGGCTTGGGAAGCCTTGGAACGGGCGGTTTCTTTGCCTTGGGTCAAGCCGGGCAAAAAGGGTCCGCAAAGCGACAAACAGCTTGACCTGCGTTCTTTTTTCAGCTCATTTTCTCTCTCTCCGGAAAACATAAGTTGTATTTTCACGGCGAATTGGTGTAATAATTATCTTTCGCCGCTTCTGCTCGTCCGCCTGGCTCTGGGTTTGGCCCTTAACGGCAACGCTGACGAGTTCGCTCCGTATGAATTCAGGTTGACCAAAACGGAATGATTCAGTGAGGCCGGCATTGGCGGGGCGTTTTATTCGGAACGCGCTGTTTATGATTAATCCGGGAGTTTATATGCTTCGAAAATTTCTCTGCTTTTTTCTTCTCACGGGAGTGTTAATGAGCGGCACAGCCAGAGCGGAGGGTTCCGCTCCTTACCTGACTCGCCTGCCGAACGGCTTGTCGGTTCTTTTTTATAAAGATGACCGTTTTCCTCTGGTTTCACTGCGTCTTTACGTACATGCCGGGTCGAGCTACGAATCAGCCAAAGAGTTCGGCCTTTCGCATCTGCTGGAGCACATGGTTTTCAAGGGTACGAGCAAACGGCCCAAGGGCGCCGTGGCGGCCGACATAGAGGCCGCTGGCGGCTACGTTAACGCCGCCACCAGCTTCGACTACACCCTCTATCTGGCTGATATGCCGGCGGATGAATGGAAAACAGGGCTTGACGTGCTGAAAGACGCGGCCTTTGACCCGACCTTGGATAAAGACGAGCTGGAAGCGGAAAAAGATGTGGTGCTGGCTGAATTGAAAAGAGGGGAAGACAGCCCGGCGGGCCTTATTTTCAAACGCCTCAATGAATCGCTGTTTGCCGGCACGCCTTACGGGCACCCTATAATCGGCTACCCTGAAGTCATAAAGTCCATCACGCGCGAAGATATGCTTGATTATATAGGGCGGCATTATCAGCCGCAGAACATGCTTATGCTTGTTTGCGGCAATGCCGACCAGGCCGAAGTGCTGGCGGAAATAGAAAGGCAGTTCGGAGGCCTGGCGAATAATGCCAAAACTGACGCCCTGCCGCCTGTGGGGGCTGACCTGGCGACGCCGGCGCAAAGGGTGCGTGTTGAAAGCGGCGACTGGAACAAGGTTTATCTCGGTCTGGCCTTTCCCTTGCCGGAGGGCGGCAGCCTGGAAAGCAACCAGGTGGATCTTCTGGCCCAGCTGCTGGGGGGCGATAAAACTTCTTATTTCTATCGCAAATATAAATACGCCGAACGCCTTGTGGACAGCATAGCCGTGATGAATTACGGCTTTGAGCGTACGGGGATGTTTTATGTCTACGTTGAACTTGAAGCTGACAAGCTGCCGGTATTCTGGGAGAAATTCGTTGCCGACCTGCGCGGAATTCCTGACTTGACCTTCACGCAAGAGGAATTCGAACGGGCCAGGGTAAACATGGAAGACGACCTTTACCGTTCAAAGGAAACAGTGGCGGGGCTGGCTTCCAAACTCGGCTATTTTTACTTTTTCGGCGACGGGGAACGGGACGAAGCGGATTATGTGCAGGCCCTGCGCTCGACTGACGGAAGCGCCTTATCCTCTTTGGCTAAAAAATACTTGCGGCCGGAAAAACTGTCTGTGGCGGTTTTGCTTCCCAAGGGCGCCGAGAAAAATATTTCACAGGAAAAATTGCTGGCTGAATTGGATAAAGCCTGGCCGGCCAGGGCCGAGACTGTAAAAACGGCCTCTGCGTCAAGTTCCGCCCCCGGTTCCGTGGAAGTTGTGGAGCTGGGACCAGGGCGCAAGGTTGTTCTTTTGCCTGACGGCTCCTTGCCTTATATCTCCGGCAGCCTCACCTTCACCGGGGGAAATTCCCTTCTTTCAACGGACGAACAGGGCCTGGCGGCTCTTGCGGCTTCTTCTTTGACCAGAGGCCTTAACGCCTCAGGCAAAGAGCGCGGCATGAACGCCACTGAAATGGAAAACTTTTTGTCCGACCGTGCGGCCCGCCTTTCCGCCGGGGCCGGCATCCAGACCTTTACGCTGAACTGGGAGTCTCCAGCCAGATTCAACTCTGACATGTGCGGCCTGGTCACGGCATTGCTGCGGCGCCCGGCTTTCGCCCAGGAAGAATTCGCGCGCGCGGGCCAGAGCCAGCTCGCGTCCATTAAATCAAGTGAAGACCAGCCGTTTTCCCTGGCCATGCGCCAGATGTTCCCGTTTTTGTTCGGAGACCACCCCTACGGGCATATGCAGCTTGGCCGGGCCGATAAACTGCCGGACTTCAGGGTAAGTGACGCGAAGGCGTTTTGGGAAAGGCAGAAGGCCGAAAACTGGGTTCTCACTTTTTGCGGCGACTTCAATCGGGATGAAATTATGGCCCAGGCGGAAAAAGTAAGCGCCGCCCTGAAGCCGGACGAAGCCAAAATGACGCGTACAGAGCCGCCAAGCCCGGCTTGGGGCGAAAAGCGCGAGCTTGACCTGAAATTGCCCGGGCGTAATCAGGCGCATTTTTTTCTTGTTTTCCCTACAGTTCCGCGCATGCATGAAGATTCTCCCGGGCTGATGCTTTTGCAAAGCGTTCTTGACGGGCAGAGCGGCCTGCTTTTCCGCGACCTGCGCGACCGGCACAGCCTTGGCTACACGGTAAGCGCCTTCGGCTGGCAGGCCGATAAGGCCGGGGCCATGATTTTCTACATAGGAACGGAACCCGGCAGGCTTGAAGAAGCCAAGAACGGCTTTGCGCGAATTCTCGGCGGATTGCGTTCAGAACGCCTGCCGGCTGCGGAACTGGAGCGCGGCAACCGGCAGCTTGAAGGGGAGTATTACCGTGGCCGCCAGACCTTGGCCTCGCGTAAAGGCGAAGCGGCGTCGCTGGCTATTTTGAACCGCCCGCTGGATGCGGAGCGCCTCATGGTTGCGAAGGCGAAGGAACTCGGCCCTGAAGATCTGCGCCGCCTGGCGGAAAAATATTTTGATCCGTCCAGGGCCTATCAGGTAATAGTTCAACCTTGAGTTGCTGACGTAAATCCATAACAGGTTCAAACGCCCGGCTGGTATTCCGCCGGGCGTTTTTTTGCTCCTTGCATATTGTATGAAAAAGGTTTAATTTTCAGAAAGTTTTTGGCGCGGCCGCCCTTCAAATACAGGGAAATTGGCGGCTTACCGCCTTTGTCCGTTTTGGGCGCGCCGGCTTCGGCGCATTATATGCCTAATCACGCAATTTGTTCCAGGAGTATTCCTTTGCGCTACAACGTCAATAAATTTTTCCTGTTTTGTCTGTGCGCGGCTTTCTGCCTTTCGGCCTGCGCCTCGTCCGATGAGCCAACCCTTCCTATAGAATCGGCCCCCGCCGCGCAAGCCGGCAAAACCGCGGATGAATCGCCCGCCAAGCCGGAAGGGGCAAGCGTTTCCACCGCGCCGCGCCCTTCATCTTCAACCACGTCTTCTTCAGGGTCCACCGTCAGCAAAATAGCGGCGGTGGTTAACGGAGAAATGATCACCATGCTTGAGCTGCAGCAGCGTTCCGCCCAGGAAATAGCCGCGCTTGGCTTTACAGGCAGCAGCCAGAAGGATGTCGACGGACGCAACGCGGTCATGCGCAAGACGCTTGACGCCATGATCATGGATATCCTGGTGAAAGAAGAGGCCAACAGGCTGAAAATAACTGTGAGCGACCAGGAAGTTGAAAGCGAAGTGCAAATGGTCAGGGAGCACAACAAGCTTTCTCCGGAGGAATTCGAACACCAGCTTTCTTTACAGGGAATGACCCTGCAGAGCTACAAGGAAAAAACCAAGGATAACATACTGCGCAAGCGCCTTGTAGGCATGATGATCGCACGCAAGATACTCGTGACCAAAGAAGAGGTCAGCGCGTACTATAACGAGCACAAAGCGGAATTCAAGCCTGTCGAGTCGGTGGATATGTCCATTATCGTCTTTCATCCTCAGGTAAATCCGGAAGAAGTTCTTGCCAGGATAAAAAGCGGAAAAATGTCCTTTGAGGAAGCGGCGAAAAAAGTGTCTATCGAGCCGAACGGCCCGAAAGGCGGAGCGGTGGGCGTTGTCGGCTGGGCCAATATGAACCCGCAATGGAAAACCTTGCTTGCCGGGATGAAGCCTGGCGAAATCAGCCCGATTTTCCCGGTTGACCGGTTCAAGGCCGTAGTGCGCCTGAACAACAGGGTTGAAGGAAAGCAGCTTACCCTAGAGGAAGCCACGCCGCAGATTGAAGACATTTTACGCGCGCCCCAGCTTGAAGCGCGCTTTACGGAATATTCCCATCAGCTGCGCGGCAAGGCCGTGGTTGATATACGTTTCTGACGCCGGGCGGGGTTCCGCCGGGTTATGCCATGCGTTAATATAGCTGAACCTGAACTGTATTTGTTTTTTATAATTTACGATTTTAAAGATAGCTATTTTTTATAGGCATTTCATGCCTGCAACATCTTGGCGGTTGCGCGGCAAACGTCCGCGGCCGGGCACGCGTGGTTGCGGGCGCAAATCTTCAGGTTTGACGCAGGCGATAAAATATGTGCTTTTTGTCTTTAAAGAGCAATAAAAGATACCGTTTCAAAGGCTAATTACTCTATAACGAAATTTACAGGTGAACCTATGAACCAAACCCACCTGCTGGAACTTGGAACCCTTATCCGCGAGGCCAGGGAAAAAAGCGGACTGTCGCAAGGCGAACTGGCTGAAAGCATCAAGGTCTCCCAGAGGATCTTGGGCGCGATAGAATCCGGGTCTACCGACGGCCTGCCTCATGCCGTGTACACGCGCGGTTTTGTGCGTTCCTATGCTCTGGCCGTAGGCATCGCCCCGGAGGTTCTCGCTCCGCTGCTGGATGCTGTGTTTACTGATGATATTCTGGCAAACGTGAATCCGGAGCTTTCCTCGGCGGCCCGCGAGCAGGCCATGAACCCGCGCAACAACCTGATGGCCCTGGCCGCGGTTCTGCTTATTGTCGCCCTGCTTGCCGGAATAGGCGTTGGCGGGTGGTTTATCGTTGATAATTACGGCTCCGACCTATTGAATTTCATTAAAAAACCTTTTTCAGCGGTGAGCGACGTTCCGGATGAAAACGCCCCGGCTGAAGAGGCTCCATCCGGGCAGACCGGAGCGCCGCAAAGCCAGAACCGGGAAAACGCCTTGCAAAGCCCAGCGCCTTCTGGCCTGGCGCAAAATATTCCCGCACCGGCAGATGAGGATAGCGAAGCTCAGGCCGATCCTTCCGGGCAACACGTTGCCGCATCTCCGGCTTTGCAGCCGCCTGCCGTCAGCGAAAGTTCCGTTGCGGCATCCGTTCAAACCGCCAAACACGCACTGGCGGTTTCCGCCAAGGAAAACTGCTGGGTGGATTTCACGGCGGACGGGGTCCACGGGCGCGATTTCACAATTAAAAAAGGCGAAACCCATACCTTTTCCTTTGAAAAAAGCTTGCAGATCGTTTTGGGGAACGCTCCGGGCGTAACCTTGCGCTATGACGGCTCCGACTACAAATTTTCCGTTCCTTCCGGCACATCCAAAGTCAGTCTGAATTTCCCCAGGCAAGGACAGTAGTCCGGCGCCGGCAGTTTTCCTTCTTTTCTCCGGCAGTTGAAAATCTCCCGTTTTTTGTGATGCGCGGCTGAAGCGGTCCAAGGTTATGGCAATTTAACTTTGGGCGCCGGCTGTCATAAAATTTTACCTCTAAAAAATTAAGTCGGCAGAGTGGAATTCAGCGGGCGTGTAATTATTTTGCGGGTGGGCAAATTCAGGGAGGCGGATTTATGGGTGCGTCTGCTTTCTCCCGACCGTGGCGTTTTTTCCGCGTTCGCCTTCGGCGGAAGCAAAAGCCGTCGGCGTTTCAGCGGATGCCTGGACATGTTCAATGAGGTGCTTTTCAAATTCAAAGAAACCAGGCAGGGCGAATACGTTACGCTGCAGGAAGGCGTTCTGCTCAATTCCCCAAGGCGTTTGCGCGAAGACTGGCAACGCCTTGGCATAGCCGTCAACTGCGCGCGTTTCGTCGAGGCTTTCGGGGCCGCTCCGGATGGCGCGCCTGTTACGCACGACCTTTTCATCCGTTTTTTGCGCTTGCTGGAAAATTCAGAAAAGATCAGCCCTGTTTTGCCGGTTTTTTTCCGGGCCAGGCTGGCGTTTGAGCAAGGTTACGCCCTTAATCCGGAAAGCTGCGCCCGGTGCGGCGCGGATTTGGCCATGCGCGATACGGCCATGCTGCCGGTGCGCGAAGGTTTCTTTCTTTGCCCTGACTGCGTCCGCAAAACGCCGCCCGGCCCGTATATAATATTGTCGCGTGCCGGGCTTGACGCGTTGCGCGGAGTTTTGCGGACGCCGCCGGATGAGTGGATTTCTCCGCTGCTGGCTTCGGATGCCGCCAGGCAGTGCGCCAGGGCCCTGGATTCCTTTATCCAGCACCACACCGGTCTGTTTTGGGAAGGCGGACGCTTCCGCAAGGGATAGCGTGCGGGAAAGCGGCGAACGCGGAAAACGGCCGGAACAGGCGCTTGAAAAATAGGGAAAATCCTATTAAAGAACAAAATTGCACGGCTTGCGCATCCGCGCCGGCCATTTTCATCCTGTCAGGCGGAAAACGAAGGCGTCCGCAATGTCCCGGAAAGACCGTTCGTAAAACTGCCTAAACTACCAAAGGCGCGATGCTATGAACTTCCAAAATGTTATCCTGACCCTGCAAAATTTCTGGTCCGAACGCGGCTGCGTCATTCAACAGCCTTTCGATGTGGAGTGCGGAGCTGGAACGTTCAACCCGGCTACTTTTTTGCGGGTTATCGGACCGGAACCATGGAACGTGGCCTACGTTGAGCCTTCGCGCCGCCCCAAAGACGGGCGCTACGGCGAAAACCCCAATCGCCTCCAGCACTATTTCCAGTTTCAGGTCATTCTGAAGCCTTCCCCTGACAACATTCTGGAATTGTACCTGGATAGCCTGCGCGCTCTGGGCATTGACCCGTCCGAGCATGACATCCGCTTTGTTGAAGACGACTGGGAATCTCCCACCCTGGGGGCTTGGGGCCTTGGCTGGGAAGTCTGGCTGAACGGCATGGAAGTCACCCAGTTCACCTATTTTCAGCAGGTCGGCGGAATAGACCTCTTTCCGACCAGCGTTGAAATAACCTATGGCCTGGAACGCCTTTGCATGTACCTTCAGGGTAAGGAATCCGTATACGAACTGCGGTGGAACGACAAGGTCACTTACGGGCATATTTATCACCAGAACGAAGTTGAGCAGTCTTGTTTCAATTTCGAAAAAAGCAACGCGTCTCTTCTTCTGGACCATTTCAAAGAATTCGAGGGGGAAGCCCTGCGCCTTGCCGAGCTTGGCCTGCTTTGGCCCGCTTATGATTATGTCATGAAGTGTTCCCACACTTTCAACCTGCTTGACGCCAGGGGAGCCATTTCCATAACCGAGCGCACCGGCTATATCGGGCGGGTGCGCAATCTGGCCGCCACAGTCGCCCGCCTTTACGCCAAGCAGCGTGAGGAAATGGGTTATCCAATGCTTGATAAGCAATAAGGGAGCGCGAATATCATGTCGTCATTCATATTGGAAATAGGCGCGGAAGAACTTCCGGCCCGCTTTTTGCCCGGCCTGGAAAGGGAGCTTGAAGAGCGTTTCAGCCAGGCCTTGGCTGAAGCCAGGCTGGAATTCAACGGGCTTGAGGTTTGTTCAACTCCCAGGCGCGCGGCCGTATTTATACGGAAATTGGCTGAAAGCGCGGCAGTGACCGAAGAAGTCTTTACCGGGCCTCCTCTTAAAGCCGCTTACGGGCCTGACGGTTCCCCGACCAAGGCCGCGGAAGGTTTCGTGCGCACGCATGGCGTGTCTCTTGCCGATGTCTTCACCCTGAAGACGGAAAAAGGCGAATATCTGGCGGTGCGGAAAAATGTCGGTGGCGGAAACGCTCCGGATTTGCTGCGCGAAATCTGCCCTGCTGTCATCAGCGCCCTGTCTTTCCCGAAACGCATGAAGTGGGGAAGCGGGGAATTTACCTTCGGCCGCCCGTTGCGCTGGCTGTTGGCCATGTTCGGCGGCCATGCGCTACATTTCAGCGTGGGCGGTGTTGAAGCGGGAAACCTGACCCACGGGCACCGCGTGCACGGCCCCGGGCCTTTTGTTCTTGACGACGCGGCCAACTACTTCAGCCTGATGCGGGAAAAGGCTCGCGTTGAGCCGCAGGCCGCAGAACGGCGGAAAACCGTCATTGAAAAGGGCAACGCCATTGCCGCCAGCCTGGGCGGGCGGATTCTCTGGAAAGAAAGCCTGCTGGACGAAGTTCAGGGGCTTTGCGAATGGCCTGAACCGCTTCTCGGCTCTTTCAGCCCGAATTTTCTTGAAGTTCCGCGTGAAGTGCTTTTGACAAGCATGGAAACGCATCAGAAGAGTTTCGGCCTTGAAAGCGCCTCTGGAGAGCTTTTGCCGAATTTTCTTACCGTGCTGAACCTCGTTCCCAAGAATGAGGAACTGGTGCGCAAAGGCTGGGAAAGGGTGCTGCTGGCAAGGCTTGAAGACGCCCGTTTTTTCTGGAAAACAGACTTGGCGGCGGACTTCGACGGATGGCTGGCGGCTTTGGACAACGTCATATTTCTTGCCCCACTGGGCAGCATGGGTGATAAAACCCGCCGCTTGGGGCGGCTTTGCGCCTGGCTTGCGGAGCGTCTGCAAATTACGGAAAAAGTGTCTTTAGCCGATGCGGGCAGGGCGGGGCGGCTTTCCAAGGCTGACCTCGTTTCCGGCATGGTAGGCGAATTTGATACCCTGCAGGGCGTTATGGGCGGTATTTACGCCGGGCGCAAAGGCGAAAGCCATATAGTGGCCGAAGCCCTCGCCCAGCAATACCTTCCCGCCGGGCCGGACAGCCCGGTTCCATCAAGCCTGGGTGGAGCGATACTTTCTTTGGCCGACAAAGCCGACACCCTGGCCGGGTGCTTCGGCCTGGGCATGATCCCGACCGGCGCGGCCGACCCCTATGCTTTACGCCGCGCCGCTTTGGGCATTGCCCGCATCATGCAGGAAAAGGCCTTCCGCTTGCCGGTTTCCGACCTGTTCGCTCAGGCTTTGGATTTTTATGGCGAAAAAAACTGGAAGCTTGGCAAGCAGGAAGCGTTGAACAAATTGCATGAATTTTTCAACTTGCGCCTGAAAAATTTATTTACCGGCAATGACGGGGCTGAAACCCTGCTGGTCGAGGCCATCCTTTCGGCGGACGCCGAAGACGTCTGGTCGGCGTCTTCCCGCCTTGCCGCCTTGCGCGTTTTCAGCCGGGAGGATGATTTCTCAAAGGCTGTGCTGACCTTCAAGCGCGCCGCCAATATCATCCGCAAACAAGCCGGGGATGGAGTCAGGCTTGACGGCAATTACCGGCGTGACTTGTTGCGCGAAGAGGCGGAAAAAGCCATGGGCGCGAAGCTTGAGGCCGTGTTGCCGCGTTTTGAGGAACTATGGGAGCTGGATCGTTATGGAGAACTTTTCGCTTTGCTGCGCGAGCTGCGCCCTTCGGTTGACGCTTTCTTTGAAAACGTCATGGTCATGTGTGACGACAAAGAATTGAGCTTTAACCGTTTGAACCTGTTGCAGGCTCTGGTTACGCGCCTGCGCCGCCTGGCGGATTTTGACGCGTTGCAGATGTAGCGAGTTGTCTTCAGGAGAATTTTTTCAAACGGGATGGAAGAGTTCCAGCCGGGCATTTTCGCCGTTAGCGCGCTGCAACGTCTGGCAATTTTCAGTTTTCTGATGAAAAACGTCAAGTCAAGGCGTCCGGTTTCATGGTGGAATCGGACGCCTTGAGCGTTCCGGGACATGCGCACGCGACAGCGATTTTTTTACGCGTACATTCAAATGAATATGTTCCGCGCTGTCAGGAAGGCGCGCCCTTCGCCACATATCGCCCGTCATATATCAGTGGCAACGGCAATTCTCGTAATCCGGCTTGCCCTGTTTGCCGGAAAACACGGCGTTGATAGGGCGGAAATATATAAGGCCTTTTACTGCCGTTTTTATTTGTCATGTTATATTCGCCTGCCTTGTTTTTTTCGTCACGGGCGATAAAAAGGCTGTTTTCGTGCGTTATTGCTGGGATTTTCAGAAAAAAAACTTGCCATATTTTGATAGTTGGCATATTACTAATGGGTGATAGTTGGTAAAGTTATTTGCTGATAGTGCGGCGCCGGTGGCGTTTTGCGCTGTCGCGGGGGAATTTTGTCTTATCTTTTTGAACGGAAAAGTTTTATAGGGGGTGTGTTATGCCGATAGCCAATCAACAATCCAGTCAAGCTCAGGGGCAGGCCGTTAATCCTGCGATATTGCGCCTGGTTCAGCCTGGCGCTGGGCAGAATGCCGTTTTTGACGTTGTTCCCGGCGCCCGCATTGAACTCGCCTTTCTGCCCGTCACGGGAAGTATGGCGAAGGTTGGCGACGACCTTGTCTTCAACCTGGACGGCGACGCTACGATCACTCTTCGCGGCTACTATGTCGCGGCGGGTTCGGAATCTCCGGCCCAGCCCGTTTTTGTGGGCGAAGACGGAACGGAACTTGACACCCAGGCTTTTTTAACGGCCATGGGGGGCGAAGATCTTTTGCCGGCCGCCGGACCTGACGGCGGACAGGCCGCTACTCCTCCTGGCAGCGGCGGCGGCGAATACGACGACGGTTCAGGGGCCATGACCGACGGCGTAAACCGCCTTGGAACCCTTGGCACAATCCTGTGGGATCGCGCCACTGAAACTCCGGAAGCTCAATTCGGCGGAGAAGCTTTCACGGCGGGAACGGATACTCCGCCTTTGTTCGTTTCGTCTGTTGTGGCCACTAACGATTATAACGTCATTCAAGAATATTACTCTGAAGCTGACGGTTCACGCCAGGTTCCGGTCGCCGGCGGCAATGTGCTCGTGAACGACTATGATCCGGAAGGCGACGACTTTTTTGTGGTTGGAGTGAACGGACAGAACCTTTCCGGCGGATCCATCACAATAACCGATCCGGACGGGTGGGGAACTCTGGTTCTCAATGCCGACGGAAGCTATACTTTCACCGCCAACGGCGAACGCTCCAACAACCTGTTTGCCGGTGATGACCTGAAAGACGGGCAGGTCACGTTCAGATATCAGATTCAGGACGTTAACGGGGCCGTTTCAGAAGCGGAACTGGTTATAGATATTGTTCCCAACAGGTATCGTTTGGGCGAGTCCACTGACGACGCTGTTGACGGCGGCAAGGGCGCCGACGTGCTGGTGGGCGATCCCGGCGGCGTTGACGCCACGGTCAAAGAGGACTATTCCGACCTGAATATAGCTATCGTGGTGGATAAATCAGGCAGTATGGGCGAAGACGGTATTTTCAATGCGAGAGAAGCCGTGAAAAACGCCTGTCAGTCTCTTGTAGACTTCGAAGATATGCACGGCATGAATATTGAATTCACCATTGTGGGTTTTTCTACCAGCGCTGTGCGAATTCCCTCCAACATTCCCCTTAGCGACGGCAATGGAAATATTTCTCAAGAGCTGTCCGATTGGATCGACGCCAACTTCAACGCGCTTGGCGACACCAACTACGAAGCCGCTTTTATGTCCGCCAAACAGTGGTTTTCGACCGCCAACCCCGACGGAAAAAATCTTATGCTGTTCGTGAGCGACGGCGAGCCGACCTCATACTATGTGGATGCCTTCGTCGCGGTTAAAAATGGCTCCACCGAATCTGTAACCTGCACTTTGCCTTCTGATTACGCCTATGGAAACTGGGTGTTTTTCGATGCGCAGGGCAATGTTATAGCGCAATACGAAAAAGAATATTTCGCGACGCCAATGGACGCCCTCATCGGCAGGCCGGCTGGGACGGAATACTGCGTAGCCAGCTCCGGCACTTTCTGCGATAAAAATTTCAACAACCATAAAATGTCTGTTACCGCCCTTGTTGCCGATGATAAAGGCAATGAAACATCTTTTCCGGACCATAAGAACGTTAGGAATGGCGACTACTGGCATATGTACGAGACGGAAGACTTCGAGTCGCAAGACGCCTTCAATTCCTTGCTGAATTCCGTTAACGGCCTTACTGTGAAGGCTATCGGCATAGGCAGTATGGATGTGGATTATCTCGGAAACTACGATACTTCCGGAACGGCCGCCAGCGCCATGACCCCTGCCGACCTTGACGACCTTCTTCAGAACCTTCTTAAGGGGCAGATCTTTGACTTCGCGTCTAGGCCGGCTGGAGCGGACACCCTGAACGGAGGCGACGGCTCTGACGCTCTTTTCGGCGATGCCCTGAACGCTGACTGGCTGCTGCTCCAGAACGACTGGACGCCTTCTTCCGCTTTGAATGCCGGAGATTCCATCAAAATAATCGCGGAATATCTGGCCCAGACCAGGCATCCCGGTGAAGCCAATCCCCAGATTAGCGCGGAAGAATTCCACAATTTCATTCTGGCGAACAGCTTCCTTTTCGGGCTTAGCGACACCGTGCTTGACGCCAGCGGCAACCCGCGCGGCAATGCTGATTATCTTTACGGCGGGGCAGGCGACGATGTCCTGTTCGGGCAGGGCGGCAATGACTTCCTGTTCGGCGGCGACGGCAACGACGTGCTCGACGGCGGGCTGGGAATTGATTACCTGAACGGCGGTTCCGGAGCTGATGCTTTCATTTTCCGCCCAGACGGAGGAAATGACGTCATCGACGGTTTCAACGCGGCAGAGGGAGACTTTATCGTCAGAATCGGAACAGAGCAGGATTATTCTTCCTCAGCTCTTTCCTTCATCAACGGCTCAGCCGGCAACTCTGATTATCACTATGTTCACGGCATCATCCAGGGCAATAACGTTCATGTCGCTGACGGGAACAGTTATTTGATCTCCGGAACCGGAGCTTCCGACACCCTTGTTGGCGGTGTCGGCAATGACGTGATTTTCGGCGGGTCAGGAAACGACCTGATCTACGGCGGCGCCGGCAATGACATAATATTCGGCGGCTCAGGCAACGACACCATCCATGGCGGAATTGGAAATGACGTCATGTGGGGCGGTTCGGGGCATGATGTGTTCGCTTGGAATGGCGACCTTGGCGGTCTTGATAAAATCATGGATTTTGATCTGGCCGAAGACAAATTGAGTTTCTCCGACCTGTTCGGCGCCGACCAGCCCAGTGCGGGCAGCATCGAACATCTGCTGAATTCAGGCCAGATGTCCATGCATGCCATCGACAGTACCCACTTCAGCCTGATCATAGATGCGGCAAGCGGTACGCAAACCGTTGACGTTACCTTGTCTTCAGGCAGCCAGCTTAACTTTAATATTGATATGGACAGCTTCAACAACAGCTATGTTGAGCAAACACTGCTCTTGCAGCAGATTTTGACCAACGTCGGCGGCTGAGTCTGATCCGTTTAACGCTTGACATAAAAGGGCCTCCGTATTTTCGGAGGCCCTTTTATGTCAAGTCATATTTCTTTACGGCTAGGGCGTGTTAACTTTGAAATATCTCCGCAAGAATCGATTTTGCATACAGAAGGCGATATTTTATCCGAAACGTACAAACCCAAAACGGCTTGTGCTAACGTAGTCAAACTTTGAAAGAGTTGGACCACTTTGCAAGGATTTATCTTCAAATCCTTGCCGCGAGATGGTTGTAGGCGGGCTTTGTCAGCCGTCAAGCAATCATCTCAAAGCGAAAAAGCTCTAAAGACACTCCGCGCTGCTCGCTTGCGGGCGTATGCTAACGCGACCGCCATGGCATTTAAATTTTTTCAAAGTTAAAATGGCCTATAACTATGTTGATTTTGACAATCCGAAATAGTACGTTCTAAAGCATTCAGGTTATGCGAGATGTAGATACTGCATAACTTAAATACATCTTGGCATGTATTTACATAGCTAAAAACCTTGAATTAAAATGCCGCTTGTTTGTGGAGTTTTGGTGCGCACTAGCGCGAACTATTTGATTTTTTTTCTGAAAGTTCGCCTGCCGGGCAGGAGAGCAGGCATGAAAAACAACCGCAGGCCGGATTGTATGAGCACCGCGGTTTATCCTTAAGGTCCCCTTATGCTGAAAGACGCGCTTTTTTTTGATAAACAGGACCATGAACTCCTGCACCTGGTGAATTTGCTTCTGGATAGCGGCGCTCAATCAGGCGAGCAATACGCCAAGAAAATTTTCGACCATGCGCTGCACCCTCACGGCATTAAAGAGTTGGCTGTTTCAAATGACAAGCGTATCGCCTATGCCGTAGTAAACCTTTTGTATTCTCTGGAAATAGGGCAGGCCAAAGACAGGGTTATGGCCTTGCAGGCCCTGCATGACGAGGTTATTCTCGGCGCCGGGAGTAATTTTCGTTATAATACCGGGCGGGTTCTTATCCAGATTATGAAAGAGCTGGTTCGCTCAAAGGGAGATACGGAGCGCCAGCTTAAATTGGCGCATGATTTCCGTGCCGCCACCTCCGGCCGCCGCAGGGTGGTTCGCACATTGCTCAGGCGTTACTATTTGCTTGAAATGCCTGAAGAATGGAATCAGATTACCTTTGATCATCACGTTCACGACGCCAACACCAAAGGCCGCAAGTCTCCCACCCACCTGATAATGGACGCCTGGATCAAAGGCATCCGTTCTCTTACGGTAATTTACTACAATTACGTTCCTCCCGCCGCAATGCAGGAATTGATGCAAGCCGCGCAAATTATGGACATACTGGTGTATGTCGGCGTTGAATACAAAGTCAGCTTCCGGGGGCGTTACGTCAACTTTATCTGGGAGCCAACAGGTTTTATTGATTACAGCGACATGCATGTTTTTTTATCCAGCCCACCCATGCAGCACCTGCTTGAAGCCGGACGCGAGGCTTCGCGTTATCAGGAACGCTATGTTTTCGCCATGCTGGAAAAATATAACCATGTGCACAGGTTTGACCTTGAGCGCGTGTTCGGCATTCCCTTCGCGGAAATCAGCGAACAGTCTTTCAAGTCCTTTGTCAGTTCCGGCCAGCCTTCGCGCTTGCACCTGGCAAGCCTTATCCATCAGAACGCCCTGCCGGGCTTGCGCAGGCGCTATGCGGAAATTCAGGAAATGCTGCCGGAGGTTGCGGCGGAAAAGCGCAAAGAGCTTATGCTGATTCAAGATCAAATTTGTTCGCTTGATCCGGACGAATTGATGAACTCCTGGCTGAGCACGGCCAACAATTCTGACTTGGCTCGATTCACCCAGCCAGTGCCGGGTCATGACGTGCCTGAGCTGTTGGGCCTTACTTCGCACGCGTTGCTGAACAGGTTGACGGATGTACGTTCAAACTGCCGCATCACGCTCAACCTTTCCGGACTTACCGTGGAAGATGTGCTGGAAATTCTCTACGATTGCGGCGGGATGGTAACCCATATCGAACTTTTCAACCTTAAAGAGCAAGCCGAGGGTAAACTGCTTGACCTTGAAGAAATCAGCGCGTTGCAGCAAGCCATAAATTCCGGCAGCCCTGTGGTGCTGAAGCGTCTTATTCATAGCATAATTCGCACCTATGGGTGCGAACTTGATCCTATTTATTCCACAAGCGACGAGATGCCCGCCCAGGATAGCGCGGCGGAGCCCCAGGAGACCGCAGGGGAAGAAGAGAGGGAAATCTATTCGCCGCAAAATATGGAAAATCTTGAAAAAGACGCGGAAAAACTTGAACGCTGCCGCCACCTGACGGAAATTTTACGCAATATTCCACGCTTTAAAAGTTTTTACCAAAGCAATAAGCTTGGCATAACCATCGGCAGCGATTCCGCCAGCCGTTCAACCCGCTTGCACGGAATGGGCTTTGTCTGTTCGGATACCTTGCCGCGCCGCTCGCAGATGCAGCTTTACCATAAATCTCCGGAAAATCTGCGTCAGATTTTGCCGCTATGCCAGAAAATCAGTTCGCGCATCACCTATGTGCCTCGTTACTCCCTTGGGCGTTACAGGCGTTTGACAGGCCTCATACGGCTTCTGCCGGGCTGCCGCAATTTCATGTGCGCGCGCAAGCATGACTGGGTGTTAAGCTCGCATGACATTGTTTATGACCAGAACGGAAACCTGGGCACCCTGGGCGGCTTTCAGCGCGACCACCCCATGCCTGGCTGCCGCATGAGCACAAATAAGGGCAGCCTTGAGGGAACTAATGACGACATGCCGCTTAACACCAGTTACCTTAACACGGTGCTGAAAAACACCCTGAAAGTGCTGGTTGGTTTTATCCCGGCCCTGCTTACTTTTCATTACACGCAAACCTGGTGGGTGCTGGCCTGGTTCGGCCCCTTGCTCTGGTTCGCCATTACCGGTTTGCGCAATATAGTGCAGGCGGTGCTTGGCGGCGGCGGCCTGAGCCGTTCACCTTTGCTGCGCTGGAATAACTTCGTGAGCTGGAGCCGCCTTTGCGACTCGCTGATGTTTACCGGTCTTTCCGTGCCCCTGCTGGAACTGGTTGTGCGTTACTGGCTCTTGAACAGCATGTTCGGCATAAACCAGAGCAATGCCCCGCTAGTCTTCTTTACAGTCGTTTCAACAGTAAACGGGTTTTATATCGCCGGGCATAATTTGTACCGGGGGTTGCAGAAAGAAGCCATCATCGGAAACCTTTTCCGCAGCGTGCTGGCTATTCCGGTCTCTTTGGCCTACAATGAAATTTTTCTATATATATTCCAGCAGTTCTACCCGGAAAACGCGGGCGTCTTGATGCTTCAGACCGGGGCCATTATTTCAAAGATTTCTTCAGATACGGTGGCCGGCATTATTGAAGGCATCGCGGACCGTTCAAGCAATATGCGCATGCGGCACTGGGACTGCCAGGCTAAATTGCAGCAATTTTTTGACTGCTTCGCCCGTCTCGAATTGCTTTTGCCGGAAGAGGAGGACGTGCTGGAAATTTTGGCGCGTCCCAAAGATTACTGGGGGCATCTTGGAGCGGAAATACACAAGCTGGAACGTATTATTATTATTAATTCTCTGGATTTGATGTATTTTTGGTTCTATCAACCCAGGGGAAAACAAATGCTTACGCATATGCTTCGTGAAATGACGGCGGAAGAGCGTTCAATTCTTTGCCGTTCCCAGCTTATTTTGTCGCGTGAGCATGAGGTCAGCCAGCTCTTCGTGGATGGCATCGTCGGGCGCAACTTCGCCCGGCCCCTGTCTTTTTACCTCGACAGCATAAATACCTACCTTAAAGACCTCTCCAGAATAAGCGGCATAAACCTGGCGCAGGCTTTGTACGGATCACGCTTTTAGCTTTCCGGCGGATGCCGGAAAGCCTGATTGCGGCGCCGCGCTTTCCGCGCAATCGCCGCAGGGCGTTTCAAGCGTTAAGCGTTCTGAAAATAGTTTAAATTATTTCCAGGAAATCTTGCTTGACGGCCCAGAGCATAAGGAAATCGGGGTCAATGGATTTGTCTTTCCCATAAAAAGAAGCGTTTTGCGCGGCAAAAGTTCGCATTTCCGCGTGGAGCTTTTGCGGGGTAACGCCATTGCGGGCGAAAAAAACAAGCTGTTTAAGAAAGTCCATATCTATTTTATTTTCAAGCTCGCCGTAAATAACAGGAAATTCCTTTCCCCTGTACAGCGCTTCACCGTTTTTGCTCCAACGCAGTTTAAAGCCTTCTTCCCGTGCGCAATCAAGGCGGCGGGTAAAGTGCGAGGCGAAAATTTCCATAAAGGGAGGGTGAATGGGGCTGCGGCTCCGGCGTAACGCGTCTTCTTCCGCTTCGCTCAACGTGACGGCGTTCAGATTGTCCCACAGGGCAACATGCCGGCGGATGGCGATTTCCCATGTATAATTTGCCAGCACATTCGCCCGCCCGGTTTCGCCCATTTCCCGCCGCACCACAGGCTGTCCGGCCATAAACTCTATTCCGCGCGCCAGGGCCGGCACATCGACAACGCATTGCTGGGCCAGCGCCAGGTGGTAATCGCTATCGTAAATAAGGCCGGCCAGGGCGTCGGTTGCGGGCGCGTAAAACGGACCGTAGCTGGGTATGAGAAAGCCGCTGCGCTCATGCTGCACCAAATCGCGGTAGCCGTCAAAATCCGAAGCGATGACAGGCAGCCTGGCGGCCGCGGCTTCCAGCATGGTCAGCCCGAATGTTTCCTGCAAATTATCCGAAGGTGAAAGGAAGACGTCGGCCGCGGCGTATAGCGCCTTTCGCTCATCGTGGGTTGGATGCAGCAGAAGCTTCAGGCGCACTCCGGTATTTTTAGCCAGGGTTTCCAGCATGCCAGGCAACGGGTCGCCATCTTCGACCCAGCCGGCCAGAACCAGAAGGTAAGGGTGGTTTTTTAGTTTTTCCGCCCGGCGGAAGGCCTGCAAAAGCGGAATGAAATCCATTTTGGAATGGCTTGAAAGGCGGGAAAAAGCCAGGAAAATGACGGAATCGGCATCCGCTCCGAGTTTGTATCGCATGTCCGCGCGCAGAGTGTTCCATTCCGGGCTGTCCGGCTCCGCCAGCACCCTGCGCGCATCAACGCCCAGCGGGATCATATCCAGGCGGGGGGAGGGGAAGCCGCTTTCCGGCAGGCGGTAGTTTTCTCTTAACAGGCGGAACATATTTGCCACAACGGCTGTTCCGGCGCGTGAAGTGGTGACGATGGAATCGCGCCCGCTTATCTGCGGCCCCAAGAGTTCCATGAAGGAGTTATGGAAGCGCAGATAGCTGAGTGAATGAGTGGGGCCGGTAATGGGAAAAATAACCTGGCTGAGGGCGTTGCGCGCCCTGGCCAGGTTATTGAAGTCCGAAATGCAGTCTGAGAGATGGAAGCAGTGAAAGCGTTCTGTTTGCAAGGCTCGGGGCAATTCTCGCTGCGCCCTCAGAACAAGGCGCCCGTTTTTCCAAAGGACCGGGAAGTCGCATTCAAGCTGGCCTTTAAGATATTCATATTCGCCTTTTGAGGAAAGATAGAAATGGTACGCGTCATAAGGATCAGCTTCAAGCAGGGCTTCTATGAAACCCCGGTTGGCTTCCTTGCGGCCGAGAACCGCTCCTCCTTCATAAAAAGGGTGCAGGCTGGCCCATATGCGCTGGGTTGGGCTAATCAGTTCCCTCCGCTGGGTTGTAAGCCGGTTCAGTATCTTCAATATCGTCAGGAGCTATGCCGTTTTCAGCCTGGGCTTTGAATTTTTCCAGTTCCTCGTTGACCAGGGCGCGGCGCAATACTTTGCCCACAAGCGTTTTGGGCAAAGATTCGCGAAACTCCACCTGGCGCGGAATTTTATAGTTGGCCAACTTGCTGCGGCAATAACTCATGACTTCGGCGCGGGTAAGGTTTTCTCCGGGCTTGACCACGACGTAAACCTTGATTATTTCGCCCCTGGTCGGATGCGGAACGCCCACGGCCACCGCGTCCTGCACTTTGGGGTGGGCGTAAAGCACTTCATCTATGTCGCGGGGGTATACGTTATATCCGCCCACGATAATCATATCTTTCTTGCGGTCGACAATAGTGAAGTAACCTTCGTCGTCCATTGTGGCGATGTCTCCGGTATAGAGCCAGCCGTTGCGCAGGGTGTTGGCCGTTTCATCCGGCTTGTTCCAGTAACCCATCATCACCTGGGGGCCTCGTATGATAAGTTCGCCGATTTTGCCCGGCCCGAGCGGAAGGGTGCCCACTTCCATATCCACTATGCGGGCTTCCGTATCCGGGAACGGCAAACCTATGCTTCCGGTTTTGCGCACGCCAAGCAGGGGGTTGAGGTGCGTAATAGGCGAGGCTTCGGAAAGACCGTAGCCTTCAATAACGTGGCCGCCGGTTTTTTTATGGAACAATTCGATATATTCCACCGGCATGGGGGCGGAACCGGAAATGCAGTATTGCATGCAGGAAAGGTTGTAATTGTCGAAAGTTTTTTGCTGCAAAAGAGAAATATACAGCGACGGGGCGCCCGGCACCAGGTTGATTTTATGTTTTTCAACAATTTTGAGAAGGTCGACCGGGGTGAAGCGGGGCAGCGGAAACACCGGGCAGCAGGTAACTGCCGGAAGAATCAGGCATGTCGTCAACCCGTAAACGTGGAAGAAAGGAATGGCTGCCAGAAATTTGGTGGGTTGCGTAAAAATGTCGGACAGAACGACAGCCGCCTGCTGAACGTTTACGGAAAGATTGTGGTGCGAGAGCATCACGCCTTTGGGCAACCCGGTGGTGCCGCCGGAATATTGCAGGGCGGCCAGGGTGTTTTCGGGGTCTTCAATCGGCACGGAAAGGCGTTTGTTGCCTTTAAGCAGATCTTTGTAAGGAAAAACCACATTGCCGTCGTAAGGAACCTTGATCAGGCTTTTTTCCTTCATGCTTTTCAGCTTGAACAGGGTATTAAGCGGAAAAGACAAGGCGTCCGGTATGTTTGTGACGAATATTTTCTTCAGGCCGAGCTGATTTTGCAGGGCCGCGATTTTGTTCCAGCAAAGGTCGGCTGTGATCATATGGTTTATGCCGGCGTCTTTCACATGGTGCAACAGCTCTTTTTCCATGTAAAGAGGATTGGTCATGACCACAACGGCCCCGGCTTTCAGAATGCCCCAGAACGCGACCATGGTCTGAGGGAGGTTGGGCAGCATGAGGGCCACGCGGTCACCGGGCTTGACGCCGTGTTCCGCAAGATTGGCCGCCAATTTTTCCGCCATGACGAGCATTTGGCCGTAGGTTATTTTATTATTCTCAAATTGGCAGGCCAAGCCTCCCGGCTTTTTTTTCGCGGCCTGGTCAAGCCAGTGATAGAGCGGAACGGTTTCGTAATTTATGGAAGCGGGCACGCTGGGGTCGTAATTGCGCAGCCAGGGAAAAGGGCGGCCGAAAGATTCAGAAGTATGATCGTAGGTGGTGGTTGTGCTGGTCATGCTTCTCTGCTCTGTGAGTTTGAACGTTAATGAAATGAGGCGATCAGGCTTTTTTGCAATTGCCCTTGCGCATAATAAAAATATTTATCGGATTCAATAAACTACAAAGTGAACGGACGCAACCCCATGACGGCTGCTATGGCTTTTATGCCTTTTTTTTCTCCGGTGAACCCCAGGCGTTCTTCGGTTGTGCCTTTAAGGTTCACAAATTGTTCGGGAATTTGCAGCAGCTTGGCGATTTTTTTCACAATTTCCGCGCGCACCGGTGAAATGCGCGGTTCCTGCGCCACAACGGTAAGGTCCACATTCATTATTTCCAGCCCGGCCGCGCGGGTTTTTTCCAGAACTTCCGCCAGGAGCAGGCTGCTGCTCATGTTATCAAAGCGTTCGTCGCTATCTGGAAAATACATGCCTATGTCGCCCGCGCCGATGCAACCGAGCAGGGCGTCCATAAGGGCGTGGAGCAGCGTGTCTCCGTCTGAATGGGCGTCTACGGTAAGGCCGGTGCGCAGGGTCACGCCTCCCAGAATAAACGGCCTTTTTCCCCCATAACGGTGCACGTCATAGCCGAAGCCAATACAAGGACGCATTTTCATGCCGGAAGAAAAAATCGTGCTCGTACCGGCTTCTTCCAGTAAAGCAAGGTCTTCCGGGGTTGTGATTTTTTTGTTGGCCGGGTCGCCTTCCACTACCAGCACAGGTAAACCGCAGGCTTCAAGCAGGGCGGCGTCGTCAGTCGCCAGCAGGCCTTTTCGCGCGGCTTCGGAATGGGCCTGGAATAACGCTTCGAGCCTGAACGCCTGAGGGGTTTGCACGGCTCGCAGCTCCTGCCGGGGCATGGTTTGCGCGACCTCTCCGCTGCCGTCGACGCGTTTGACGGTATCAGCCAGCGCAATGCCGGGAACAACGCCGGGGTAATCGTTTACGCCATCCAGCACGCGGCGGGCCAGGGCCGTATCGGCGAAAGGGCGGGCGCCGTCGTGGATGAGCACCACATCGCAGTCAGGCGGTAGGGATCGTATGGCGCACATGACCGAATCCTGCCTTTCCGCCCCGCCTTTTACGGCAAGCCAGGGCAAGCCTAGGCGATCCGCGGCGTCAAGTTCGCGCAGCAGGTCGGCGGCGTCTTTCAGTTCGTTTTCCGGAAAAACGAAGACCAACCCGAGCAGTTCAGGCAGCCCGGCCAGAGCCTTGGCGCCGTGCCAGAACAGCGGCTTGCCCTTCAGCGGCAAAAACTGTTTCAACTGTCCGGGGCGCAAGGTCTCTTGCAGGCGGGAGCCTTTTCCGGCGGCTAATATTATGCCCCAGGTTTTCATATTATTTCTCCGGACGGCGCTGCTTTTTCTTCGTTTTCAAGGCTGGATTCCGGGTTTGGGAATCTGGCCGCGCAGGGCTGAGGCCATTTTCCTTTCTCTTCCTCGGGCGGGCTTGCGCAGGCTCGCCTTTTGAGGCCTTAGCCGTTTCAGCCTCATTCGTTTGTTCCGGTTTTCGCGGCCGTCTTTTTTCTCTATTCGCCGTGACCTCTTGCGCTTCTTTGCGCGGAAGGGTTTTTCCCTTGAATTCCACTTCCAGCGCGCCGGTTTTGAGGTCGCGGCTGTCTTTTTCGGGCCAGGCCGCCTCAACCGCGGCGCCGGAAGGGAGGAAGGCTCCGTTCAGAAGCAGGGCCAGGCCGCGTTCGGAACAGGCGTAGCGGGCGGCAAGGCCTTTGGCCGGAAGGTTGATCGGGTCGGAAATTATGCGCAGGACGCTGCGTTCGGGTCTTGGAGCTTCCGGCTGCGTTTTTTCCCGCGCGTCTTCGTCGTCCCAGTCAAAATCAAGGCCGTAATCGTCGTTTTCTTCATCATCATAAACTTGCAGGGTTCCGAGCCTTTCCAGCAGGGCTGTTTCTTCTTTCTCCGCCTTACGGAGCAAAAGGCAGGCAAGGTGCAGGGAATATTTTTCCAGGTCCGCCTCGCGGGTCAGGGCCAGCAACTCTTTGGGCGCATCGTCAGCCTGATGGGAGAAATGACACCACCCGGAGAAAAACGCTTCAGCCCGGCCTGTCCTGTTGCCGGATTTGTTGTGTTCCTCAAAGGGCGCGCTCAAGTTCAGGGCCGGGCAGAAATTCCAGTGCGGGCAGGGGGCCAGGGGAAGCAGACCGCTTTGCAGGGCTCCGGCCCTGAACAGGGCTATAAGCTTTCCGCCCAGCCTCGTTCCCGGTTCCAGCAAAAATACGCGCCCGTCAGGCGTAAGGCGTTTTTCCGCGCCTTTGGCCAAGGCGCGCAGTTTTCCGGCCAGGGTGCCTTTGCGTGGCTGGGGAATTTCATTCAAAACGTTTCCGGCTGTAATCAGGTCATATTTTTCGCGTTCGAACGGAGACGGCGTTTTTTTGCCGTCCTGCCGTCCGTGGGCCATCAGCAAGGCCCCTTCAAGGGTATCTCTGCGCAGGCTGAAGCTCCAGGGCGTTTCCGGACCGGCCAGTTTGGCGAAAATATCGCGCCCGACGTCCATGGGGCGAGGGGAAAGATCGGTGCAGGTGAAATGCAGGGGGATTTCGCGTAATTCAGGTTTGGTCAGCCAGAGTCCGAGAGGCAAGGTAAGCGGACCGCTGCCCAGGTCAAAAATATGGCTTTCCGGCTTGAGGGCCAGGTCAAGCCCCGGCAAAACCCAGGCCAGGCGCAACAGGTTCCAGGGAAGAAAATAATAGAGATAGGCGGAGAGAAAGCGCGGCGCGGCCCAGTAGGCCTGTTTGGCATCGCGCTCGACCGTGAGAATGCGCGAAAGCTCGCGCACCGCGTCAGGCAGTTCGCGGCGGTGTCGGCCTAGGGGAAAGGCCGCTTTTACCGCGTCAATGATTCGTTCAAGGTCGCGGATAAGAAACGGCCCGGGCTGATTAAGGAGATTGCGCATCTATTTTCCGCTTTGTTCGCCCATGGCGTTGGCCAAGGTTATTTCGCTGGCCAGGTATAAAATGGTGTTCGCGTAGGGATTGCTTTTGTTATATCTTTTGATGACCGTAACGCGTTCTTCGTGGCTTAAACCCGGCTTCCATCCGTTTTGTCTGAAGTAGCTTCCGACGCTGTGAATGGCGTCTTCCACGCTGAAAAGGTCGATTTTGCCGTCATTATTGCCGTCAACGCCGAAGCGGGTGATATTCGACGGCATGAATTGGCAAAGCCCGATAGCTCCGTAAACCGATCCTTTCATGTCCACCGGGTTTACGGAGTTATCCGCGCAATATCTGATAAGTGAACCAAGTTCTTTATAGGCCCAGCTTGAGCGGGCCTTAAGGGTTTCTTCCACCCACGGCATGTGCTCGGGCTGAACCGGCAAAGCGGCCAAGGGGGCCGGAACCATGTTCGGGCTATCGGCGGCGGCCATGCAGGAAAGGCTCCAGAAAGGGTTGTTTTTTCCGAGGTATCCGCCCAGTTTTGTTTCCACCATCAGCAGGGCGGCAATAATTTCCCTTGGAACGCCGAAACGTTCTTCTTCAAGGTCAAAGGACCGCTCGTTCACGGCCAGGAAAGCGCGGCATTTTTCCACAGTCTCTTTATTCGCGAAGCTGCTGTAAATGCGCGGAGGCGGCGGGCTGCCTGCCGGCCTGGGGGGCGAGGGCATGTATTTTATCTTGAACAGTTCCTTGAGCTTGACCCCCATGGGATTATCGGAATAGCTGTCTCCAATGGCTATGAACCATGAAACGAGGCTGGGGCTGCCGTAACCGTCCGCAAAAAGTTTTTCGGCCAAAGAACGCCATCCAGCCGGAACCTTTTGCAAAAGCTGTTTTTGTGTCAAAGGCGGAGCGGGTTGCGGCGGCATTGGCGCAGGAGGGGTTTCTTCAGGCAACGCCTTGGGCGCGGGTTCATTCGCCGTGGCGGGGCTTGAGGGCGGAATAGCCGGAGGGGCCGGTTGAGGCTGTTCTTTGCCGCCGCAGGCGGAAAGCGCGACAAACAAAACGGAGAGGCACGCGAAGCGGGCGAAACTGTATTTTTTATGGGTCGACATTGTGTGTTTTAAAATTGTCAGGTTGGAGGAATAAAAGGCGGCCCTAAGGGCCGCCCGGAGTTTGGTCTTTATTTTTTAAGGGCTGGAAAGTCTTTCGCGCTGACCGCGGGGCGGCCTTGCGGATTCTCCAGCGCCTGGTTTATAGCGGAGGCGAAAACGTCTTCCGGAAAGGCGCCGGGAATATAGCGGCCGTTTACGAAGAAGGTAGGTGTGCCTTCAACTCCGTTCTTTTTTCCTTCGTCATAATCTTCATCAAGCATCTTGTTCAGGCGTGAGCTTTTTTTGTCCAGCTGCAGGCGTTTCATGTCAAGGCCGACATCAAGCGCCGCCAGGTTGACGTATTTTTCTCCCTCATCCAGAAGGCGCTGCTGTTCAAGAAAAAATTTGTCGTAAAGCTCCCAGCCCTTGTCCTGGCTCTGTTCGAAAGCGGCCAGCACGGTGATGGCCGCTTCGCGGGCCAGGGCGCGTTCTTTGAAAATATATGGTTTGAATACGAAGAAAACTTTGTCGCCATAAGCGTTTAAAAGGCGCGAAACAACAGCTTCGGCCTGGCGGCAATGCGAACAGGTCAGGTCTGAGTAGGCGACAATGACCACAGGCGCGTCAGGGTTGCCGCGAGCCGGGCGCCCGGACAGCTGGAAGGCCTTGTTGCTTGTGATGTCTTTTTCCCACTGGGCGCGCAACATTTTTACGCGCCGCTGGTTGCTGCCTTGCTGCACCAGGTCAAGAACCAGTTCGCTGTTGTCGCGAAGAACGTCCAGCACTATATCCGGGTTTTCCTTGATAAGGGCGCGCAACGCGTCGGCCTGGGCTTTGCTGTCAGCGGCGGCGGCCGCCTGGCCGCAAACGGGAAAAAGCGTTAGCCCCGCGCAAAGCAGGAAGAGAATGACGGCAGCGTTATTCCTGGATATTTTTTTCATATCTTTAAGCATCGGATCTCCAGAGGTAAAAAGCGGTTTTTCCGCCTTTGGTTCAGTTCGCCAGACTAGCCTAAACGCTTTGTTTTTGCAATGATAATAAGGTTAAGCAGGCAGTTTGCGCCGGCGTTAAACTTCCCTTGTCAAGGCTGCCGCTTTTCTTTAAAACCTGACTGCGCGAAATATAAAACAATTAAGGGTAATACGATGTTCAAAAACTTTGAAAAACATATCCGGCATTCCTTCAAGAATAAATCACTGCTGCTGGAGGCTTTTACCCATAGTTCGTACGTCAATGAGAGTTCCGAGGCCCAGAAACATAACGAACGTCTTGAGTTTCTGGGCGATGCCGTGCTGGAACTCTGCATATCGCACAAGCTGTTCGCCTCTTTTCCCGAGACGCGCGAAGGCGAGCTTACCAAAATGCGCTCAAAGCTGGTCAGCCAGCCTTCCCTGGCCGCTTTGGCAAGGAAATTTTCTTTTGAGCAATACCTGAAACTGGGAAAAGGCGAGGAAAATCAGGGCGGGCGCAGCCGGGACGCTTTGCTTAGCGACGCCTTTGAAGCGGTGCTCGGGGCTGTTTTTGAAGACGGAGGGTTTGAGGCGGCCAGCGGCGTGGTTGACGTGATGTTTGAAGGAAGCTGGCCGGCATATGAGCAATCCGGAGGCGGGAAGGACTATAAAAGCCTTTTGCAGGAATTCACCCAGAAAAATTTTCAGTCAAGGCCGGTATATGTTTTGTGCGCCAGCAAGGGGCCTGAACACGCCAAGATTTTTGAAGTAAGCCTGACCCTGCCGGACGGCCGGATATTTACGGCGGAAGCGGGCAGCGTAAAGCGGGCGGAACAGAAAGCGGCCAGCCTGGCCCTTGAAGCCCTGGCTGAAAATGAACCAGAGTCCGCCCCGAAGGGTTGACCAAATTATTCGGCAGGCGGCGCGTCCGCGCCTTTGCATTTCACCGCGACAACATGAAGTTGAACTCGCGCCGTGGGCGGGATTGTGAGAGCATCACAACCCCGCTCATCCGCGACATGACGTATTCATGTTATCCTTCCCGGCTCTTGCATCCTCCCGAGGATTGACAGGCTCGCGGTTTTTTCCGGAGGCCGGGGGAGGAAGGAGGTCCTCCCCCGGTACAACCTGTCTTGGTCTGCCTTAGCCGATTATGCGGCGTTCAGCCGCTCAATGCTAGCCCTGTATGAGCTGCATAGCCATCTTGGGCAGCGAGTTGGCCTGTGACAACATGGCAACTGCCGCCTGAGTCATAATTTGGTTGCGTACGAATTCCGTCATTTCAGTGGCCACGTCCACGTCAGAGATGCGCGATTCGGCGGCCTGAAGGTTTTCAGCCTGGATTTGCAGGTTGGAGATGGTGTTCTCCAGGCGGTTTTGCATGGCGCCCAAGGCCGCGCGGATTTTGTCCTTGGAGGTAATGGCCTGGTTGATGCCGTCCAGGGCTCTCTGGGCCGCTGCCTGGGTGGATACGGTATAGGCGGCGGCGGTTGTGGCGGCTTCGTTGCCCACCCCGAGAGAGGAGGCCGTGGAGTTGCCTATGCTGATGTAGTAATAGTCTTCAGCGCTGTCGTTTCCGCTGCCGAAGTGGATTTTCATTTTGCCGGTGGACTTGAGGCCTTCACCGTTGTGAACGCTGCTCGACAGACTGCCGTTAAGCAGGTAAACGCCGTTAAAGTCCGTGGCGTTGGCGATTCGGGTTATTTCCGAAGCCATGGCCTGATATTCGGATTCGATCATCAAACGCTGGTCGGAACCGTAAGTGCCGGTGGCGGCCTGTTCGGCCAGCTCTTTCATGCGAATGAGCTTTTCGTCGATAACGCCCAGGGCGCCGTCAGCGGTCTGGATGAGCGAAATAGCGTCGTTCGCGTTGCGCACGCCCTGGTTGAGGGAGGCGATGTCGGCGCGCATAAGTTCGCGAATGGCGAGGCCGGCGGCGTCGTCGGCGGCGGTTCCCACGCGCAGGCCCGAAGACAGTCGGCGTACCGAAGTCGCAAGGCTGTTGTAGGCGTTGCCAAGGTTACGGTTGGCGTTCATAGCCATAAGGTTGTGGTTTATTACCAGAGACATGGTTGCACCCTCCTGTGGGTTTGTTTGCCTGTTTCTAGCAATAGATATGCCAATATATAAAAAATTAGTTATTTCAATATGTTATTTTGGCTAAGCGGAAAGGCTATTTCTGTCAAGGATAAAGAAGGAATTTTTTTCCCGCAGTAAAGGCGGTAATTTGACAGGCCTAAAACGGGCGAATGGAATATTGTTCCGATCAGGGCGAAGCGGTTTTGGCGAATTGCCGCTGAAAATGTCCTGCCGGGTCTGGCGTAGGGGGTGATAAGACTCTTCCGTTCAGGTGGCGCCGGAAACCCCGCGGCTATCTAAAGCGGCTGAAGAATAAAATGCAAAGGGGCCGGAAACCATTAGCGGTTTCCAGCCCCTTGATTATGTATGTTACGTTAATTGCTAGCTACATGGCCTTGCCGGATTCGAGAAGGCGGATCTGGGCGTCCATGGCCGCGTTGAGTTCTTTGGGCAGGCCCATGATGTCAACATTAAGGAAGCCGCGCACGATGGTGGAGGTGGCTTCGTTTTCGTCCAGGCCGCGCGCCATAAGGTATTCAATTTCTTCCTGGGCTATTTTGCCGACGGCCGCTTCGTGCGACAGCTCAACCCCGTCCACGTTTCCGTCCAGTTCCGGAATGGCGTGGATGCGGCCGCCGCCGAGAATCAGGCCCTTACACTCAAGGTGAGCCTTGGCCGGCGCGGCGTAACCGCCGATGAAACCACGGTTGATTATGGTTCCGCCTGTCGTCAAAGTTTTGGCTATAATTTCGCCTTTGGTGTCCGGCGCGTTGAGCAGCAGCTTGTTCCCCGCGTCTATATAGGAGCCTTCAGGAGCCACAACCACTGAGTTGAAACGGGCCACGGCCCCACGTCCGTTCAGGGAAATGGCCGGGTACATCTGAAGGTCGCGCACTTTTTCCAGCAGCACGTAGTTGCTCAGGAAAGATGAATCTTCCTCGATTATACCGGCGGAGCGCGGGCGCACGTCTATCTCTTCACCCCAGTTATGCACCATCGTAAAGGTAAGTTTGCCGCCCTTGGCGACGTAAAATTCGGAAACGCCGATATGGGCGGCGTTTTTGGTGTCGTGCGCGGTGACGCAGCCGGAGATGATGTGCATTTCCGCGCCTTCTTCCACAATTACTATATTATGGATGTTTTGCCCTATTTCGTCGCCTTTTATAAAAAGGCAGGACTGCACCGGGTCGATTACCCTGGAACCGGCCCTGGCGCGGATGAAATAACCGCCGTGCAGGTTTTCTTCGGTAGAGCGGGTAAATTCGTCCTTGTTCGGCTGCAGGGCCTTCCAGAAATACTGGGGCAGGCCGTCGTAACGTCGCAGGGCTTCTTTGATATCCATCAGTTCCAGGCCTTCCTGGCAACTGGTGCAATGCACCGGGTTGTAGTTCATATGCATGAAAGAACCGCTGCGCCCGGCGGCGTTGGCGTCAATTCCGGCCAGCAGCAAACGCGCTTTGTCAGCCTGGTCCATATTGCTGAGGTCGCCTATGGGCGAGGCCGTTTCTCCGCTGAATTTGTATTTGCTCAGGTCAACGCTCATTTTCCCTTCTCCTTGGCGCTATACAGGCGTTCAAGGCCGCCTTTGGCCGTTACGGCCATTTTATGCAGGCTGTCGCCGTTCGCATAGCAGCGCATACATTCCTGATAGCCGTATTTGCGCACGTTATCCAGAATATCCAGCGGCTTGGCCTCGCAGCACAGAACCCCCTCATACATTACCTGCCCGCGGTCGGCTTTCACATAATCGAGTATGTAGCCCGTGTGGGTGATAATAAGGCCCGATTTGGCGCAGGGCGGCTTTCCGGTTATGGCGGCGGGCTTGTTGTGCTTGGCGCAGTTTTTGTCGCAATATTTGTCGCATTCGGAGTTGGCGTCCGGCCCTTCAAGGAGCTGGCGGGCCGTGTTTCCTATAAGGGCCATGTTTTCCAGGTCAACTCCGGATTCCGGCTCATCGAAAAGAAGTAAGTCCGGGGCTTGCGCCATAAGTTGCAACAGCTCGGAGCGTTTTATTTCACCGCCGGAAAATCCGGCGTTGACGTCGCGTTCGAGAAAGCGGTCAAAATTCACCCTGCGGGCCAGCGCGTCAACGTCAACCGCGCCATGTCGCGCGCACATTTCAACGAGGTGGCGCGTGGGAAGGCCGTGAATGGTCGGCGGCCGCTGGAAAGACATGCCAAGTCCAAGGCGGGCGCGGTCATACATAGGCATGCGGGTAATATCCTTACCCTTGAATATTATTCTTCCCTGCGTGATCTGGTAGGCCGCAAAGCCCATAAGCGACATGAGAAGGCTGGTTTTCCCCGATCCGTTAGGCCCGAACAGGATGAACGTTTCGCCCTCTTCAATATGCAGGTTGATACCCCTGAGCACTTCATTGCCCGCGATTTTTACGTGCAAATCTTCAATTTTCAGCATAAAGCGCCTCGTTGCGTGTAAGAATAGGAGCCTCCGCCGGATTTTCGCCCGTCCGGAGGCTCTCTCTTACGCTAACTAATCGATTTTGTAAAATGCCGAGGGCATAGCGCCGCAAACGGGACATTTTTCGGAATGCGGCCCTTCGTGGGTGTAGCCGCAAACGCCGCAAATATAATAGTCCACATCCGGGGCTTTGCCGCCGTTGTCAATGGCCTTCTGGTACAGTTTGGCGTGCACTTCCTCAACCTTGTTCACGAAGTCGAAGTAGGTGGAAACGGCCTTGTTGCCTTCTTCTTTGGCCTCAGCCAGCATTTGCGGGTACATTTTCGTGAATTCATACGTTTCGCCGGAAACAGCTTCTTTCAGGTTGTCCATGGTGGAGCCTATCTTGCCGGCGTTGCGCAGGTGAGTAAGGGCGTGAATGGTTTCAGCCTCGGCGGCGGCGCGGAAAAGTTTGGCGGCCTGCGGGAATCCTTCCTTGTCGGCGGCCTTTGCGAAAGCCAGATATTTGCGGTTGGCCTGTGATTCTCCGGCGAAAGCGTCCATAAGGTTTTTCTGGGTCTTGCTCATGACAGTCTCCTTTTATAAAGTTGCTGAGTACAAATGATACTGTTCTTTAGCTTTCTAGCTTATCAGTATTAATTACTAATTAAGAGCAAATATCTTTTTTGTAAAGCCATAAAATATTTTTTATAGATCCCGGACGGGTTTTGTTATTATTGACAGTGGCCCGGCTTTTCTACAATGTTGTCACAATAACCTTTTTAAAATTTCAGGCAAGCGATAAGCAATACAGATGGCATATTTTGTTTTTGACCTTGACGGAACCCTTACCAAGCGGGAAACCCTTCCGCTCATCGCCGCCCATTTTAATGAGCGTGCCCCTGTGGAACTTTTGACCGGCCTTACCTTGCGCGGAGTTCTGCCGTTTGCGGAAAGCCTGGCCGAGCGGGTGAAAATTCTCGGAAAATATCCGGTGGAGGAAGTTCGCGCCGTTCTCGGAACTGTTGAACTGCATGGCGGATTGCTGCGTTTTATTCAGGAAAACAGGGAACGCTGTCTGGTGGCCACCGGCAACCTAGGCTGCTGGACGGAAAGCCTGGCCGCGCGCATCGCCTGCCCATGCCGCTGCTCGGAAGGCGTTGTGGAAAGAGGGCGCGTGACCGGCCTCGCTAAGGTGCTGGACAAGGAGGGCGTTGTCATGAATCTGCAAGGCCAGGGACACAAGGTGGTTTTTATCGGTGAAGCCTATAACGATATAGAAGCCATGCGCCGGGCCGATGTGGCCATTGCCAGCGGCCTTACCCATGAGCCGGTTGCGGAGGTTCTGGACGCGGCGGACTACTATATGACCGCGGAAGATGAATTTTGCGAATTATTGAACCGATTGCGTGACGAGGGAGAGACGGAATGATTTTTATCCTGACCGGAGCCGGCATAAGCAAGGAGAGCGGGCTGGACACATTTCGCGACGCAGGCGGCCTGTGGTCCAGGTACGGCATGGACGAGGTGGCCACGCCGCGCGCCTTCAGGCGCAACCCGGATCTGGTTTTCGAATTTCACAATACCCTGCGGCGCGCGCTTACGGAAGGCAACGCTCAACCGAACGCCGCCCATTACGCCTTGGCCCGCCTTGAGGCGGAAGCGGCCGAGCCTGTTGTCGTCGTTACGCAGAATATTGACGATTTGCACGAAAAAGCGGGCAGCCGGGCCTTGCTGCATATGCACGGAGAACTTTTGAAGGCCAGGTGCGGAGCCTGCCGGGCGGTTTCCTCCTGGACCTCCGATTTGGGCGGAGCCGACGTTTGCCCGGCTTGCGGGCGTGTGGGAAGTTTGCGCCCGCATGTGGTGTGGTTTGAGGAAATGCCTTTGTATATGGATGAAATTGAAGATTATTTGAGCCAGTGCAGGCTGTTCGCGTCTATCGGCACTTCGGGGCAGGTGATGCCCGCCGCCGGGTTCGCCCGCCATGCCGCGCGGCAAGGCGCGTTCACGGTGGAACTTAACCTGGAGCCTTCCGGCGCGTCCTTCCATGGCGGCCGCTACGGCCCGGCCAGCAAAGTCGTTCCGGCCTGGGTCGATGAAATTTTGAATAAACCCGGTTAGGGGCTGTTTCTAAATAAATCTTTTGTCCAAATACCGCATCAATCGCCCTTTTTTTCTCCGGTCGAGTACTGTAAGAGTACACTCTCTTCGCAAAAAAGGTCGTTTTTTTTGTCTTTGCCGCAAAATCTTTATTTAGAAACAGCCCCTAAGGCAAGCCACGCCGTTTCTCCGGAAATCCGCCTTTCCGCATTTAAAAAAGGTGCGCGAGCGCTTATTTATTCTTACGTACGTACGCCAGAACAAAATCTATGGCTGCGGCCGCATCTTTCACCTCTCCGGCTCGCTGGGCTTTGAGGAGCGCTTCCCGCGTCATGCCGACCACCGGGCCGGGGGTAAGGCCGGTGAACTCCATGATTTCGTTGCCGTTAAGCAGCGGTTCCAGCATTTCTTCCGGCGTTTCCGCCCGCTCAAGATATTTCATGTTATGGTTGAAGGCCGTGTAGCTTCCGTTGCTGGCCTTGATGTCGGCTTTTGCCATGGCGATCAGGCGAGGGTATTCGTTGAGGGCGCTGAAGCGGCGTATGCCTTTGTCCGTAAGCATGAAATGGAAATACATGTGGTGCTGGACCAGATGGCATACGAAATCAATGGTTTTGGGCAGCATGTTCAGGCGGTGCATTATTTTGCGAGCCACTTTCGCGCTTACGCGGTGGTACTGGTAATATGTCCAGCCGTTGCAGTAGTT
Organism: Desulfovibrionaceae bacterium; assembly: GCA_031552195.1. GTDB lineage: Bacteria > Desulfobacterota > Desulfovibrionia > Desulfovibrionales > Desulfovibrionaceae > JAVBMP01. The sequence goes on along the minus strand of JAVBMT010000023.1, from coordinate 90,324 downwards.
GGCGGTGTACACTTTGCCCACGTCGTGGAACATGGTTGCGAAAGTGCCGACCCAGTCATGGTGGAATTCCTCTTCCGGGTAATAGGCCATGCAGCGCAGCGTGTGCTCGAGCATGGTGATTTCGCCGCCTTCTATCGGTTGTTTGATCAAGGCCAGGGACGCGACTTCAGGAATGAGCGAATGCAGGATATGGCTGTCGTAAAGCAGTTTTACGAATTTGCTCATGTTTTCCGCTTCAACCTTGCGCCATTCATCCATGATGCTCTGCACCGGCACGTAATCGATAATGCGTTTTCCGGAACGCACTATCGACATCCAGGTGTTCGGCTCTATGGGCAGGTCAAACACGGCGGCATAGCGCAGGGCTTTTATGCCGAGCAGGTAATTATGGTGCAGAACAACGTCCGGCAGGCCTTCAAGCTTGATCTGGCCGCATTTGAAGTCGGAGAAGTGGGCGTATGGCTCTTCTTCATTGGCGTCGCTGTAAATATGGCTGAGGTCAAAATTTTGATGTTTTTTGCCTATCGTTTCCAGTTTTTTCAGGATGCCCGGGGTGATGCGGCGTTGAACCGTTTCCGGGTGGGAGGCTTCAGCGGTATCCGTTATGTAAAAATTGTATAAAACTCCATTTTCCTCAAGGGAGGCGATCACGTTACGGCCGTCACCCATAACCACGTTGGGGAAAATGCGCAGCAGCTCGTCCAGCGGCGCGGCGCAAGCCAGGTCAACTTCAAGAGGTCCGACGGCCGAAATGATTTCCGACTGTAGCTGTTCGTTTATGACGTAGGCGTCAAAACCGTTACGCATAACCGTCTTGCAAATATTAACGGCTTCTTTGAGGAGTGTTTCACGCATTATGGTTCTCGCTTTTTATTCTTGAATGGGCAATCGGGCAGCCGCCGTAAAATCAGACTATGCGCGCGCCGCCCAGCCAGAGGGCCGTTACCTTGCCCGTAAGTTTTCGCCTGATCCATGGAGTGTTCAGGCTTTTGGAATGAAGGGAATTTTTTTCCACCAGCCATTCCTGCTCAGGATCAAAGAGGAGGAAATCAGCCCTGTCTCCAGGGTTAAAACGGTTCGCGGCAAGGCCGAAAATGCGGGCCGGGGCCAGGCACCAGGCTTCTTCAAGCCGTTTTTCATTTATCAGCCCGTTCTTAACCAGCGAATAAGTCAAAGAAAGAGCTGTTTCCAGCCCAGTCATGCCGTTAGGCGCGTCCGCGAAAGGCGCGTCTTTTTCATGCGAAGCATGCGGAGCGTGGTCTGTGGCCAGAATGTCTATGGTGCCGTCTTGAAGCGCTTCGCGCACGGCTTCCACGTCTTTCCGCGAACGCAGGGGCGGCGCGACCTTGGTCAGGGTGTCGTAATTTCCTACGTCGCTGTCGTCCAGCAGCAGGTAATGCGGGCAGGTTTCAGCCGTAACCGGCACGTTGCGGCCTTTGGCCCAGCGTATAAGGTCTATGGACTGGCGGCAGCTTATATGGGCCAGATGCACCGGAAGGCCGAGGTATTCCGCCGTCAGCACGTCACGCGCCACCTGCACTGATTCCGCCAGGACGGACTGGCCTTTGAGGCCGAGGTAGCCGCTGGTTTCCCCTTCGTTCATGTAGCCGTCTTTGGAGAGGTTAAGGTCTTCGCAGTGATCGATGACCAGTTTTCCCCACATAGCCGCATATTCCACGCCCCGCCGGAATATTTCCGCGTTTTGCACTGGTCTGCCGTCGTTGGAAAAGGCGATGCAGCCGGCGGAGGCCAGCTCGCCCAACGGAGCCAGACCTTCGCCCCTGAGCCCGGTTGTAAGCGCGCCGACCGGCCACAACCGGGGACCGTGCGGAAAGGCGGCGGCGGCTTTTTCCAGCATGAACCGCGTTATCGCCGGGTTGTCGTTCACCGGATCAGTGTTGGCCATGCACATAATGTCGCCGAAGCCCCCGTGAGCCGCGGCGGTCAGGCCGGAAAAAATATCTTCCTTATATTCGAAACCCGGTTCGCGCAGGTGAGTGTGGGCGTCTATCAGGCTGGGCAGCAAAAGCCTGCCCTTGGCGTCGTAATGGGCGGCGTCTCTGGGAATTTCCAGCGCTCCGGCCGGGGCCAGCTCAGCGATTTTTCCGTCTTGCGCAAAAAGGTCGTGATGCGCGCCGAGGGGAGAATCCGGCCTTCTGGCGTTGGTTATTACCAGTAAAGGAGATTTGTATTCACTCATATCAATTTTCCTTCCGGAAAACAGGCCGGGAAAGCGGTTTGTCTTCAGCCGGTTCGCGGGTCATCAAGGTGTGAAGCACCGCCATGCGCACGGCCACCCCGGCGTTAACCTGGTCAAGAATGCGGCTTTGCATGGAGTAGACGAGGTTGGAGGAAATTTCCAGCCCCTGGTTTACCGGGCCGGGGTGCAAAATAAGCGCCTCCGGTTTGGCCAGGGCCATATGCTGAGAGGTAAGGCAGAATTTGGAGGCGTATTCAGCCATGTGGGGCAACAGGCCGGCGGCCTGCCGCTCAAGCTGAAGACGCAGGCACATCACCGCGTCAACGTCTGATACGGCTTCCTGCATATCGCGGCAGACAGACACCGGCCAATGCTCTATGCCGGGAGGAAGCAGGGTTTTGGGGGCGAAAATCCGCACCTTCACGCCAAGGCGTGTTAAAAGTTGGACGTTTGAACGGGCCACCCGGCTGTGGGCGACGTCGCCGATGATGGTGATGATTTTTCCTTCGAAGCGCCCTTCCCACTGCGCGCGGAGGGTAAAGGCATCCAGCAGGGCCTGGGTGGGGTGGGCGTGCCATCCGTCTCCGGCGTTCACCACCGGGCAGCTGAGCAGGTTTGCAAGGTAAGCCGCCGCCCCGCTGGCTGAATGGCGCACCACGATAACGTCTTGTTTCATCGCTTCGAGGGTCAGGGCGGTATCTTTCAGGCTTTCGCCTTTTTTTATGCTGCTGCCCTCCACCCCCAGGGAAAAGGTATCCGCCCCAAGGCGTTTTCCGGCCACGTCGAAAGATGTTTTAGTGCGGGTGCTGGATTCAGCGAAAAAAAGAACCACGCCTTTTCCTGACAGAATGGGCTTTTTTTTGCTGGGGCTGTTGTTAAGAAGGTAGAATTTTTCCGCTTTGTCCAGCAGGAATTCAATTTCAGCCAGTGAAAGCTGGGTTACGTCAAGAAGGTCTTTGTGCGGCCAGTTCACTATGTTCATATGAGAGGCGCTCGGCATAAAGTTAAAGTAACGATTTATATATGGGTTGGTACGCTTTGTTCTTCAGGGTACTATAGCAGAATCATTTTTCAGGTTCCAGTGTTTCTGGGCTGTTTTTATTTATTTACCGGCGGAGCGCTTTTTGCAATACTTTGCGGGAGTGAAAAATTTTCCCGCTGTTGTGGTGCCGATGCCGCCTGGCTATGCGTTTGCCACACGGAAGGCGATCTGTAAAGCTTATACGGAGTGTTCCGAAGGCCGCTTATGCCGAAAAAACTTTGCCTTATGCAGGCCAACTGCCAGGGGGAACCGCTGGAAACGCTTCTGGGCTTTTCCGAGGCCTTCTCTTCAGGGTGGGTTATAAGGCGTTACACCAACTATACGCATGATAGAATTCCGGAAACGGAACTAGAAAACTGCGATTTGTTTCTTTATCAGCACCTTGAAGGACATTGGGGGGAGATGGCCTCGGAGAGGCTTCTCAAACGCCTGAAACCGCGCGCCTTGGCTTTCTCTCTGCCAAACATGTTCTTTAAAGGATATTGGCCGTTATGGACGAGCGAAAGCCCGATGAATTTCGGAGACGCCTTGCTTGACAGGCTCTTCGAATCCGGTTTGGGGGCAACGGAATTGCTTGCTATTTACCTTAAAAAAGATATTTCGCGGTTTATAGACATTGAGGCGGAGTTTGCGGAAAGCCTGGCGCATGAAAGGGGCAAGGAAGCGAAATCAGACCTTCCTTATATCGATTTTATCCTGGAACGCTGGAAAGACCGTCCTCTTTTCTATACCGTGAACCACCCAGGCCCCGAACTTCTCGCCAGAACGGCCGATGCGGTGTTGCATTTTCTTGGCTTTCCCCCGCTTGACGAGAAAACTCAACGCCTTTTCAAGCCGGATTACGCCGATTTCGAATTGCCGGTGCACCCTTGGGTGGCCGAGCACTGTAATCTAAAATTTATAACAAATAAAACGCGTTATAATATTTTCGGGCGAGATATGGATTTTTTTGATTATGTCTTAAAATATATAGAATGCAGGCATAATAACCTTGCAGATAACTTCCTAGGTTATCTGCAAATTGTTTAAATATAGCTTGCGTGAAGATGCCCTTGGTGCTAGTTATTCGCAGCTGAAGGTTAATTTAATCGTTATGAAATAATGCTTAAGAGGTTTTTCTATGAAAATAAAAACACGCCTTTTATTATTGCTTGTGCCCGCGATTTTTATCGCTCTTTGCGTTCTGACTGTTTTCAATTACCAAGCGTCAAAAGAACAGGCTGAAAATTCCGCTTTCAATATGGCCAACGCATTGGCTTTTGAACATTCAACCGCGGTAAGGGCGGTTTTTTTAAGGGCGGAAATTTCGGCCAAGGCTTTAGCCGGCGTTTCCTTTGAAATGAAAAAAAATGGGGCGGATAGATCCTTGCTGCGCGAGGCGGCAAAACCTTTCCTGCTGTCCGATGAATTTCTCGGGGTGTGGGCGCTCTGGGAACCCAACGCCTATGACGGGCGCGACGCCGATTTCGCCGGGCATGAAAACGGAAACAAGAACGGACGGGCTAATGCTTTCTGGCTGCAGAATAATGGCGTTGCCGAATTCGAGGTTTCTGAAGATTATGATGACATGGAATACTACACCCTGCCTAAAAAAACAGGGGAACTGGTCATCGTTTCTCCGTATATAGACCCGGAAATTGACGCCACCACCGTAATGACTTCGGTAACCATGCCGATAAAAGACGGGCGGAATATTTTTGGCGTGGCCGGTGTGGATATTTCCCTGCAAACTCTTTCCCAGATAGTCAAAGCGATTAAGCCGTTTGGAAACGGCTACGCCATGCTGATTTCCGATCAGGGCAAAATCGTCGCCAGCCAGCAGGAACAGGCCAAAGACGACGGCAGCCTCGAAAGCGTCGAACCCGATCTTGTCGCAAGCGTTAAAACCGGTAAGGTCTTTATTCGCAATGACGTTGTTTCCCCGCTTGACGGGGCGGAAATGCGCTGCTTTTACCTCCCCCTGAAGTTGGAAGGCTTCGCTTCCCCCTGGTATTTCATGATAGCCCTTCCGGAAGATAAAATCATGGAAGACGCCAGGCAAAGCCTGATTATACAGATAGCGGTGGGAATTCTCGTCATGCTGGTGCTGGTTGGCCTGGTGTTCTACACCTCCAGCGGAGTTGCCTCTTCTGTCGGCCGCATCGCTGACTACGCCGGAGAAATAGCCCAAGGCAACGCTAAAGCTGCGCTGGACACCAAAGGGTTCGCCGCCGAGCTTGTGGATTTGTATGATTCTCTAGGCAACATGCTCGGTTCTCTCCACTCCGCCATGAACGACGCCAAATCCCACCAGGAAGAAGCTGACAGGGAGGCCCAGCGCGCGAAAGAAGCGGTAAATGTAGCCCAGTCCATACAACTTGCCGGAGAGGAAAAATATCAGGAGACCCTGCGGGTGGCGGAAAGAGTGGAGGCGGTTGCGCAAAAGCTCCAGCACACTTCCGGCGCGTTGACTGACACCATCAACAAGGCCTGGCGCGAAACGGAAAGTCAGCATTCCCTTGTTGAGGAAACCATCAGGGCTTTTAATGATATGATCTCTTCAACTTCACAGGTTTCAGACACTGTGGCCGATGCGGTCAGGTTTGCGGACAGTACGAGTGAGAAGGCTTCCGCCGGGGCGGATACCGTTGGGCAAACCCTTGCCGCCTTCGAGGACATACGCCGTGAAACCGTGGCGCTTGGCGTGCAAATTACGGAACTTGGAGAAAAAACCGAAGGCATAGGAAATATTCTGGGCCTGATCAACGACATCGCCGACCAAACCAACCTGTTGGCTCTTAATGCGGCCATTGAGGCGGCCAGGGCTGGCGAAGCCGGGCGCGGGTTCGCCGTTGTGGCCGATGAGGTTCGTAAACTCGCGGAAAAAACCATGCAGGCCACCGGCCAGGTCACCGCGGCGGTGAACGGCATACGCGGCAGCATGAAAATCAGCGCCGACGGGGTAAGCCGTACCGCCTTCACTGTCGATAAAACCGTATCTTTAGGCAATGCAGCCAGGGCTTCCCTGGAGGATATTGTCGACCTTATCGCCAATATGAACGACCAGTTGCACGGCATAGCCTCTTTTTGCCGCGAACAGGGAGCGGTGACCGGGCAAGGCGCAAAAACCGTTGAACAGCTTGGCCGCATGAGCCTTGAAGTCGGGCACGCCATGGAAGAAGGCAACCGCATAACCGCCGAGCTTGAGCCTGAGGCCAAGGAACTGGCCCAATTGGTTGAACAGCTGGTAAGGAAATAAAAGGCGCTGCGGAGCGCCGCAGGGCTGGCTTTAACGCTTGATATAATGACGGCCTTCCGTATCGAAACGGAAGGCCGTCCGCTATTTTGGGAAGCGTTCATTACAGATGGGTTTGAAAGGGCGCTATGTGCTTCGTTTGTTGGCGAACCATGCCCAGTTTGCCAAATGCCGGTTCGTTCAAAGCGATAATTGCGTAATAGGTCTGCAAGCTGGTCAGAGCCGCATGCTTCCAGCGCAAGTGCGCGTGCGGAAAAGGGTAAAGTCTAAACCGGGCGCAAAAAAAGTAAACTTGAATGTTACTTTGCTCTAGCTTGAAATAGCTTCAAGCTTCACGTCTTTCGGCAAGTCCAGGTTAAGCTGTTCCGTTTTGAACATCCTGTCCGGGCGGGTTCTTTCCTTGACCGTAATAACCGCCTCATAGCCTTCCGGATGAGTCAGGCTGACGCGTAGCGGGCCGGAAGACGCCTTGGGGGAGGGGGTTATTTCCATAATCCAGCCTGTTTTTCCCTGGCTGGCCCTGTGCTGTTCCCAGCGGCGCGGCATGCCGTCAGGCCCGATTTCCAGTTCGCCGTGCCCCATATTAAACACTACGCCGTCCTCCGGCGCGAAGCGGATGAATTCCGGCTGCGGCCAGTTTCCTTCCTCATGGTCCGGCATGAAGAATTCGGCGTAACGCCCGTTCAGAAGAAGCACCAATGCGGAAAGATCAAAAGGAACAGGAACGCCGAAACTTGTCAGGGCCCGGTTTTCCTCATCATAGGTATAAGCTTTGTTGTCGTTCGGGTCATAGGCGATAAAGTTTTTTTCATCTTCGCGTATTTTGGCTACGGAAGTGCCCACGCTGGATATGAGGTCAAGGCGTATCGGAAATAGCGAGGTGGCGCCGTATTTGTCGCGCGCGTCTCCATTGCCCCATAGGTAGCCTGTAACCCTGTGCCCTTCATTGTTGTTGTCGTAACGTAAAGAGGCTATCATTCGGTAAGGCCCTTTTCCCGCCGCGGCTTTTTCAGACCGGTCGGCAAAGGCGCGCCATGCGGCCGTTGCTTTGGCCGCGCTTTGGGCGTCGCTCAGCGGCGGAGCAGTTTTGGGGGTGCAGGCGGAAATCATGCTCAGGCACAACGCCAGAACAATCATAGGCAGCAGCGCTTTTTCAGGTAGCGTACGCGGCGGCAGAACTTTGAAATTTATCGGCGCGGTCTGAGTATAATGCATTTTTATTTTATTTCCTGAAGCTTTTTTTCCAGCTGGCTTTTGTTTCCCGGTGAAAGTTCAATGGCTTTGCGGTATCCCTCAGCGGCTTCGAGCTTTTTGCCAAGAGCCAGGGCTATTTCCGCGTAATGCTGCCATATTTCCGCTTCACGGCTTTCAAGCTGCACGCACATGTTAATGATTTCCCAGGCCTTTTCCAGATTTCCCAGCCTGAAGTTCACCCAGGCCAGCGAATCTATAATGGCCGCGGAATCGGGTTCCTGCTCCAGAGCCCTGGTTATCATGCCCAGCGCCTTCTGCAGTTCGCGGTTTTCGTCCGCCAGGGTGTAGCCTATATGATTCAGGGCCAGAGGGTTGTCCGGTTCCATGGAAATAATTTTATACATAATTTCCATGGCTTTCTTTTTTTCTCCAGCCAGGTCGTAAGAAATTCCAAGGCTGTAAAGTATGGCCGTGTCATCGGGCCAGGTCTTCAGGGCTTGCTCCAGGAGAACTGTTTCCTCCTGGAATTTCCCGGTTTGCGAAAGCATTCCGGCAAGCATCAGCCAGGCTTCTTTTTCTTCAGGGTAGGCGTCGCGGAAACGTCTGGCCGCCGCAATGGCCTGTTCTATATTGCCGCTTTCGGCCTGCATCAGGATTTCCATACGCAGGCGGCGGTCATAATAAGGGTTTCCAGGCGGAATTTTTTCCAGATAATTCAGGCCTTCCTGAATATTGTTTTTTTCCTCGTAAACCAGGATGGCCCTGAAAAAGTTCACTTCATCGGGGGCGTCGGGGTGCTTGGCCACGCTGTCCAGAATTTGCCGCGCTTTTTCCCAGTCTTTCGCGTCCATGAAGATGGTTGCGGCTCTCATTTGCAAATCAGGGTCGGATTTTTGCGCCATAACCACTTTTAAGGCTTCCAGCGGCTTTGGCGCAGCTATAAGCATGCTGACCCCGCGCAGCCATATTTCCTGGCCGGCTCCGAGCTTGCTGGCGGTGAAATAGCGGTTGGCGGCCAGAACATAGTCTTTATCCTGCTCGGCGAAACCGGCGGCGACAAGCCAGATTTCGGCGGAACCACCATATTTTTTCAAAAGCCTGCTGAGTTTGGCGCCGGCTTCGCGCTTTTGCCCCATATTACGCAATAGGTTGATCTCTTCAAGGCTCAGTGCCATATTTTTATTAGGTATGCCTTGAATGAACTTGAGAGCTTCTTTCTGAGCCTGGGTGGGCGGAATTTCAGGCGCGCCGCCGGGTGAATTCTGATAAAGCCTGGTCAGCCAGATTTGCACTTCGGCCAATTCAGGCTCAAAATCGTCGCTCGCATCGCTGTTTTCCGCATTCCCCGTCTTGGGCGGAGTTTTTTTTCCGCCGCTTTCAGCCAGGCGGTGCCGGTAATATTTTTCCATCGCGCCGGTAGCTTGCTCGACTTTGTTCATTCTGACCAGCAGGTCAACATACATCATGCTCAACACATTGTCGTAAGGGTGTTCCGGAAGAACCAGTTCAATGGCTTTCAGCGCCTTTTCATAACCGTTGCTTTCCATGGCGATGGAAACAACGCGAGTGGCGGCTTCCACGGATTTGTCCACCTTGAGTAACTCCATGCCGAAAATGTAGGCGGCGTCATGGTCTCCAGCGAGCAGGGAGTCCGTCATTTTCAGTGAGTAATACAGGGCCAGGCTGGCCGGTTTCATTCTTGCGGCCGTTACGGTCACCGGCTCGGCCGGGCTGCTGGCCACGGCCACAGCCGCGTTTCGCGGGGCGCACCCTATAAGCAGCAGGTAAATTACGGTAACGAGGCCGAGCTGCAAGGTTTTGTCTATGGCCGCGCTCAAAACGGCAAACCTGTCTTTAGATAGGAAATTTAAAAAAGGCATGAAGATCCACCGGTTATATTGCTAATTCACCCAGTCATGCGAGAAGTCGTCGATTTTGTTTTCCAGGTGCTCACGTATCTTTTGCGTCAACCGCGCTTCTATCTGGCGCACCCTTTCGCGGGTTATTGAATATTGTTCGCCTATTTCGCGCAAGGTGACCGGGTCATCCGTCATCAGGCGGTTTTTCAGAATGTAAAGCTCTTTCTCCGAAAGCTTGGGCAGCAGGGTTTTGAGCTTGTTTTGCACCAGTTCCGCGATTTCGCTGGTGGAAAGCACTTCTTCCACCCCAGGGCCCAAGGCCGGCAAATAATCCATGCGGGTGGAACTTCCCGCATCTTCAAGATTTACCGGCGCGTCCAGCGACATATCCGTCGCGTCCATGCGCTGTTCCATTTCAACAACCTGGGATTCGGTCACGTTAAGGTTTTCAGCCAGGGTTTTCACGTCAGGGTCGAACCCCTGCGATATCAGTTTCTGGCGTTCCTTATTCAGGTTATAAAAAAGTTTGCGCTGCGACTGTGTGGTGCCTATTTTAACCAGCCGCCAGTTATCCATAATAAATTTCAGGATATAGGCCTTTATCCAGAACGCCGCGTAATAGCTGAATTTTATTCCTTTTTCCGGGTCAAATTTGCTTACGGCCCGCATCAGGCCGACATTGCCTTCCTGGATAAGGTCCAACACATTCTGCATCCAGCGGCGCTGAAAGTCCATAGCGATATGCACGACAAGCTTGAGGTGCGAAGAAACCAGGCGGAAAGCGGCATTTGAGTCGCCTGTGTCGCGCACCTGTCGGGCCAGGCTCAATTCCTCTTCCGGGCTGAGCATGCCGAAACGGCTTATGGTCTGAAGGTAAGACTGAAGCCCGTCTTTGGCCCGGTCCGCCTGCGCCGGCAGGTGCACCGGCAGGCCGTCAGGGTCGGGCAAGGCCTTCAGGCTGAAGGCGGAACCCTCATTCGCCTCAATGTGCAACTCATCCAGAGCGTCAAGCTCATCAAGCCCGCTTTCCTCGTCTTCACTTTCGCCGTCTTCAGGGTCAAGCAATTCCACTTCAAGAGACCGCTCTTCGGGGAAGCCGGAGTTTTCTTCATTGCCGTGTTCCGGCTTTTCTGTGTTTCTATTCTGTTTTTTCAAGATATTCCTTCTTTCCCGTCCGATTTGCGAAAATTCCAGGCGGGGGAGTTTTCCTTGAAAATAGCATGACTTATTTTTTTATTGCAAGCTTAATGTGAAAAGATCGCCCGGGCGCGAATTTTTTTAGGCATAGCCCGTGCGATCAGGCGGTTTCCGCCGTCTGTTCATCTTCCGCCGTGCGGCCGGCATTCGGTGCAAGTGCGTAATGGCGTACCTGATTGAGAGGAAAAAAGACCGCACCTTCAGCGGTGTGCGCTTGCAGGGAATTTTCAGAAAGCGAAAAACCTCCGCAAGGAACGCTCAAAGAGCCGCCCCCTGTGAAATGCACCGTCAGGAGCTGGTCGTGCGCCCCGGCTTTGATGGCCATGAGTTTCGTTTCAGCGGCAATGGCGTCTTGCAGCGTTTTTTTCCAAAGTTCCGCGACAACATGCCTGTTTTCCAGGTTGTTATGCGCGCGGCAAAGCCCCATCTTCTGGCTGTCCGGGGCTGGCGGAAAGCCTATTATCCATCCACCCGGCGTATCTTGTCCGCAAATATGGCAGGGAACCATGCCTTTTAGCCGTTCTCTCGCAGGTAACGCACGCCGTTCGCCAGCAGGGCGGTTCCGGGCGTGGCTTTTTCTCCGCGCGTCCATCCGGGGTGGTTGGTTTCGTGGTTGAATGCTTCCGGGTGCGGCATAAGGCCGAAAATACGGCCGCTAGCGTCGCACGCTCCGGCAATGCCGAAGGGCGAACCGTTCGGATTGTATGGATACTCCATGGTTACATCCATAGTTTGCGGGTCGGCGTACTGCACGGGAACCAGGTTGTCTTTCAGCAGGCGTTCCAGCACGGCGTCATCCTGAGCCACGAGCTGCCCTTCGCCGTGGCGCACGGGAAGATACAGGGAGTCAAGCCCGCGCGTGAAAACGCAGGGGCTTGAGGGGTTGACTTTCAGGTGGCACCAGCGGTTTTCATAACGGGCCGATTTGTTCTGGGCCAGAGAAATGCGGCGCTCAAGGTACTTGCCGTCAAAGGCCGGCACAAGCCCGAGCTTGGCCAGAAGCTGAAAACCGTTGCAAATGCCAAGAATCAGGCCGCCATTTTTAATGAAGGCCAGAAGCTGGTCAACCAGGGGCTTCCCTTCAGCCGTGGCGGAATATTGCCAGCGCTGGGCCGCGGCCTGGGCCGCGCCAAGGTCGTCTCCGTCCAGGAATCCGCCGGGGAAAATAAGGAAATTATAACGGTCAAGGCGTTCTTTTCCGGTGGTCAGGGCGGAAAAATGTATGATGACGGCTTCGTCGGCGCCCGCCCGGCGGGCGGCGTGGGCGCATTCAACCTCGCAGTTGGTGCCGTAGCCGGTTATAATCAGGGCGGAAACCTTGCTTGACATAAGAACTCCTTGAGATGTAACGGCGAAGCGGCCTCGGCTGGATCAGTCCGGTTTTTCGCGCTTTATTTTCGTAAGGTTTTAAGGCCTCTGAAACAAAGCCAAGTAGTAAAGAATAAGCGTTTAAAAGTAAAGGGCATATTGCCGCGAGCCTTTGGTTTCCGCCATTGGCAGGCTTCGAACTGATAATTGTGACTTTTCATAAGGGATATTTTGCCTTTGCGGCATTGCCTTTCAGGGCGTTTGTCATTAGAATCCGAACGTGTGCCGCCAGAGGCGCTTCAGGAGGTAATTGATGGGAAAATGCAAAACCGCCCTTGTGCTGGGCGGTAACGGCGGCATGCTGGGGCAGGCCCTCGCGTCTGCTCTGAAGCAATCCGGTTTTGCCGTCGAAAACAGCGCCGGGCGCGCTGATGCGGAAATTTTGACAAACAAAGCCAGCCTTGAAGCTTATATTGATAAAATAAAACCGGACTATATTTTCAATACGATAGCCTATACGCAGGTTGACCTGGCGGAAGAGCGCGAAGAAGAGGCCATGCGGCTTAACGCGGCTTTTCCCGCCATGCTGGGACGTATTGTAAATAGCCGGCCCATACATCTGGTGCACTACAGCACGGATTTTGTTTTTTCCGGCGCTTCCACGACGCCATATAACATTGATGACCAGACCGGACCCGCGTCTGTTTACGGGCGGAGCAAGCTGGCCGGTGAGCAAGCGTTGCAGGAGCTTGGCCTTGAGCGTTTCAACATCATACGCACAGCCTGGCTTTTCGGGCCGGGAAAGAAGAACTTCGTAACCACCATCCTTGGCGTATGCAAAAAGCAGGGCGGGGCGCGGGTGGTGTACGATCAAACCGGTTCGCCAACCTATACCGTTGACCTGGCCAGGTATACCCTCAAGCTTCTGGAATCCGGCGCTAACGGAATTTTCCATATTGTGAACGGAGGGCAGGCAAGTTGGTGCGAACTGGCGGCGGAGGCCGTGGCCTGCGCCCAGATGGAATGCTCGGTGACGCCGATAACGTCCGCCGAGTATCCGCAAAAAGCCCTGCGCCCGGCTTATTCCGTGCTTGACGCCTCGCGCTTCACCATGGTTACCGGCATTGCCCCCCGGCCCTGGCCGCAGGCCTTGCGTGAATATTTGCTGCAATATGACTTTTCCGGGCCTTTATAGTCCGCAGAGCCGGCTTTTTATTTTTTACAACTCTTAACCATAAATTTATTAATAATGCGGACAATATTCACTCTGGCGCTGCGCAACGTGCGCGAGTGCTTCCATGACGCGCTCAAAACCTCCGCCACTCTGTTCAAGGTTATGATTCCGGTGCTTATCGGCGTTAAAATTTGCGCCGAGCTCGGCCTTATCCAATACCTGGCCTTGCCTCTGGAGCCGGTTATGCGCCTTGTCGGGCTTCCGGCCGAGATAGGGCTGGTCTGGGCCACCGGGATGCTTGTGGGCGTTTACAGCAGCCTGGCTCTTTACGCCAGTTTCGCCATGAGTTTCGCGGAACCTTTGACTGTGGCCCAGGTTACGGTTATGGCAACGATGATTCTGGTGGCGCACGGCTTGCCGCTTGAAGGGCAGGTTTCGCGGCAGTGCGGGCTTAACCCGGTTTTTCAGATAGTTTTGCGCATTGTGTCGGCCATAGCTTTCGGCTTTGTGCTGCATCTGGCCTTTACGCGGTTCAATATCCTGACCGAACCCGCCAAGCTGCTGTGGGAGAGCGGGCCGGAGCCTGAAGGCCTCGGCTATTGGGCCTTGGGCCAATTGCAGCAGTTGGTCATGCTCAGTTGCGTCATCTTTTTCCTGCTTCTCTGCATGCGGATATTGCGGGCGCTTAAAGCCATAGAGCTTCTCAATTTTCTTTTGCGGCCTTTGCTGAAAGTTTTAAGCATCAGCGACAACGCCGCCGCCATGACCGTTTTCGGAATGCTGCTGGGCCTGCTTTATGGGAGCGGGCTGATCATACAGGAAGCGCAAAGCGGCACGGTGAGCCACCGCGACGTTTTTACCAGTTTTTCCCTGATGAGCCTTTCGCACGCCATGGTTGAAGACACCCTTCTGGTTTTGGCCCTTGGCTCCAGCATGACAGGCGTTTTCTGGGGCAGGCTGTTTTTTTCCCTGCTGGTTATAGCCGTGCTTTCACGCCTTTATCCGCTGGTCATGCGGGACCGCGCGCCGGCATAGAGGCGCGCCTGTTTCCGCGATACAATCAAACATATTGAAACGGTATATTATTATGTCACTGCAAAATCTTAAAGGGCCGATATGGATTTCCGCCGGAGAAACCTCGGGCGACATCCACGGGGCGGAATTGCTGAAACACCTGAACGGCCTTATGCCGGGGCGGCGTTTCATTGGAATGGGCGGGCCGGCCATGGAGCGGGCCGGGCTGGAATGCCTGTTCAGGATGGAATCTCTTTCCGTGATGGGCGTTACCGAGGTTATTTCCCACCTGCCGCGCATTTTCCGTTTGTTGAACGGCATTGAAATAAGCCTCAAGCTGCACCGGCCGGAAGCCATTGTGGTTATAGACGCGCCGGATTTTCATTTCAAAGTGATTGAAGCGGCCGCCCGGCTGAATATTCCGGTCTACTATTACATCAGCCCGAAGATATGGGCCTGGCGGCAAAGGCGGGCCAAGTTCATCAAGGCGCATGTGCGGCGCATGATTTCAATTTTGCCCTTTGAGGAAGATTTTTACAAACGCTTCGGCATGACGGTTGATTATGTAGGAAACCCGCTAGTGGACATGCTTGATTTGCCGCGCATGGAAAAGATAGCGGCGGTGCCGGGGCGGGTGGGGCTTTTGCCGGGCAGCCGGGTTAGCGAGATCAAGCCGCTTTTGCCTGAATTCGCCGCCGCCGCCGCCATTATGCATTCCAAGCGCCCGGAACTGGAATTTTACTGCATGCGCGCGCCCGGCGTGGATGAAAATCTGCTGCGTTCCTTGTGGAACAGCCCGGCGCCCTTGAACGTTCTCGACCCTGACGACCGTTACGCGTTCATGAAGCAATGCTCCGTAATTATCGCGGCTTCCGGAACGGCGACGCTGGAATGCGCCTTACTTGGCGTTCCGACCATTGTGGCTTACAAAGTTTCCGCCTTGAGCGGGCTGGTCGGGCGCACGCTGATAAAAGTGCCTTACGTCAGCCTGCCGAACCTTATCCTGGAACGGGAAGTATTCCCGGAATTTTTGCAGGATGACTGCCGTGGAGACCGTCTGGCCTCTTGCGCCTTGTCCTGGCTTAACCCGCAGAGCAAGGCGCTTGAACGCGTTCAGGAAGATTTGGAAAAATTGCGGCGGAAGGTTGGCGGACCGGGGGCCGCTTTGCGCGCGGCCGAACTTATTGCGGGTGATCTGGCCTGACGCAGCTTGCTCAGGGCTTTTCCGCCCCGCGCAAATAGCGCAGAAGTTCACGAAAAGCCTTTGGAGGTTTGGGTTTGCCGCTTCTGTTCGCGGGGTCCCTTTCTTGCATGGCCAAGGTGACCAGGTGACGCAGCTTGCTTTCTTCCGCATGCGGATAATCGCGCAGGGCGGAAAGCATGGCTTGCTGGCGTTTTTCCGGGTTTTCGTCAAGCAGGGCTTCTCTCAGCTCTTCAAGGCGGTGTAGTTCTTCCGTCTCTCCGGCGTGCCCGCGTCTGAATTCTGCAAGTTTTTGTTCAAGCCCTTCCGGTTCCAGCTCGCGCATCAGGCGGCCGATATACTGGCCCTGGCGGCGGCGGGCTTCTTTGCTCCGCGTTTCCTGCCATGTTAAAACCGCCTCAAGCAGGTCCTGGGGCAGGCCCATTGAGCGCAGGGCGCCCGGATCAAGCGCGCAGAGTTCTTCCCCCGCTTTTTGCAAAGCCGTGCTCTCGCGTTTTTTTTGCGAACGGCTTTTGCCCAACTCTCCCGTTCCGTGCAAAAAATCGGTGTCTCCGCGCATAATGCTCCTTCGTTTCAGTTTGTCGCTACTACAATCATTGGCGCAAAGCTTTTTTTATAGACAACACCTGGCGTTCTGACTTCTTCCGGCAGGAATAAGAAAAAAGCCGCAGCCTGTCCATTGAAATGTTAAATTGACGCTGCATGGCCTTGCGGTTATATTGCCGGATGAAGCGATAATGTCTTTGCCTGGGGGAACAAAATGAGACTATGCCTTATCGGCACCGGCTATGTAGGGCTTGTAAGCGCGGCCTGTTTCGCGGAAATGGGCAACGACGTGCTTTGCGTTGACAGCAACCCGGCCATTGTGTCTTCGCTGTCCTCCGGCAAAGTGCATATTTATGAGCCGGGCCTTGAAGATTTAGTCAGACGGAATCATGCGGAGGGCAGGCTCGCTTTTACCAGCAGCCTTGAAGAAGGCCTGCGCGACGCCGAGCTGGCCTTTATTTGCGTGGGCACGCCGCCGAAACCTGACGGTTCTTGCGATTTATCCTATGTTGAGACGGTGGCCCGCGATATAGGCCGCCTTATGCCGGAACGACATGACTCTCCCCTTATCGTTGTGGATAAATCCACGGTTCCGGTCGGCACGGCGGATATTGTCCAGGCCATTATTGACGTAGAAAGGGAAAAGCGCGGGCTGGCGCGCCCGGCCATAGTTGTTTCAAACCCCGAATTTCTTAAAGAAGGCGATGCTGTAAGCGATTTTATGAAGCCTGACAGGGTGATCGTGGGCACTAACGACCACAGGGCGGCGGAAGCCTTGCAGCTGCTTTATTCGCCTTTCGCCCGCAACCGCGATAAAATTATCCTTATGGGCGTACGCAGCGCGGAAATGACCAAATACGCCGCGAACTGCATGCTTGCCACCAAAATATCCTTCATCAACGAAATAGCCAACTTGTGCGAAAAGGTCGGGGCCAATGTGCGCGACGTGCGCACCGGCATAGGCTCCGACCACCGCATAGGCTATCATTTCATATATCCGGGGCTTGGCTACGGCGGCTCCTGTTTTCCAAAAGACGTCAAAGCCCTGATACGCACCGCGCGCGATAACGATTTCGTTCCGCGCCTGCTGGAATCGGTTGAAGAGGTGAACGCCGGGCAGAAGGTGCGCATGGCCAAGCGCCTGGAAGAATATTTCAACCGCCCGGAAATGGGCGGCCTGTCCGGGAAGACCATCGCCATGTGGGGGCTGGCTTTCAAGGCCAACACCGACGACATACGCGAATCGGCTTCCATTGACATGATAAATTATTTGACCGGGCGCGGCGCGCAAGTGCGGGCTTACGACCCGGCGGCCTCGGACAACGCCGCGGAAGCGCTGAAGGGCAACCCTTCCGTGCGTTTCATGACCGGGCAATACCAGGCCCTTGAGGGCGCTGACGCGCTACTGGTGGCCACAGAGTGGAACCAGTTCAGAACGCCGGATTTCAGCCGGATAAAAAAGATGCTGAAAACCCCGGTTGTTTTTGACGGGCGCAACCTTTATTCGGCGTCCGCCCTGAGTTCTTACGGCATAACCTACTTCAGCGTGGGCATGGGCGCGGCCTGACCTGTTTGCCCTGGCGTTTTCAGGGGATATTCTCTACAGCTGAGCAAATGAAACAAGGAACCAGCATGAACGCGGACTTTATTCCTTTCGCCGACCCGCACGCCGCCTATCTTGAACGCAAAAGCGAAATTTTGCGGGCTGTGGAGCGTGTTTTTGACAGCGGGCGCTATATTCTCGGCGAAGAAGTCAGCGCCTTCGAGGCCGGGTTCGCGTCTTTTCTGGGCCTGAAGCATTCACTGGCTGTCGCCAACGGCACGGACGCCCTTGAACTGGCCTTGCGCGGCCTGGGCGTCGGAGCCGGGCAGGCGGTCTTCACCGTTTCGCATACGGCGGTAGCCACTGTTTCCGCCATTGAACGGGCCGGAGCGACGCCGGTGCTGGCCGATATCGACCCGCAAACGTACACCATGTCGCCCGATAGCCTGGAGCAAGCCATAGAACGCGTAAAGCGCGAGCACCCTGAACTAAGGCCGGGGGCGATCATTCCTGTTCACATTTACGGGCACCCCTGCGACATGGACGCTATTCTCGCCCTTGCGGAACGTTATGGCCTTCCTGTGCTGGAAGACTGCGCCCAGGCCCACGGCGCGTGCTATAAGGGGCGCATGGCCGGAACTATCGGGCGCATAGCGGCCTTCAGCTTTTACCCGACGAAAAATCTGGGGGCGCTTGGCGACGCCGGCGGCGTGGCCACCAATGACGCCGGTTTGGCCCGAAAAATAGAAGCCCTGCGGCAATATGGCTGGGCGGAGCGTTACATCAGCGCCGAGGCTGGCGTAAACAGCCGCATGGATCCGGTTCAGGCGGCTATCTTGCAAATTCAGCTCAGACATCTGCCTGAAGATAACCGGAACCGCCGCAACCTTGCGGAATTTTACGGGCGCGAACTCGCGGGCCTGCCCGGCCTGGCTTTGCCGCAAGCCGCGCCCTGGGCTGACCATGCCTACCACCTTTATGTGGTTCGTTGCGCGAAGCGGGAAGGCCTGATGAAATTTCTGCACGACAAGGGCGTGGGCACGGCCTTGCATTACCCTCAGCCTGTGCATTTGCAGCCGGCCTATAAGGGGCGGGTGCTCACGGCTTCCGGAAAAGGCGGCTCCTTGCCGGAAACCGAGGCTGTCATGCCGGAAATTTTGAGTCTGCCGATGTTCCCCCAATTGAAGGAAGCGGCTGCCGGGCGAGTCTGTGCGGCTATTCGCGATTTTTGTAAAAAATGAGGTGCAGGATGACAGCTTCGCGCCAGGTTTCAGCCTATAATATGGACAGAGCCGCTGAAACCTTTTCCGGGGCCAGGGTGCTAATTACCGGAGGGGCCGGGTTCATCGGCTCGAATCTGGCGCGGCGCCTGGCCGGTTATGGGGCCGAGCTTACCCTGGTTGACAGCTTCATCCCGGAATATGGCGGCAACGACGCCAACCTGGCCGGGCTTGAAGGCCGGGCGCGCCTGAACGTCACCGACGTGCGCGACCCTTACGCCATGCGCCGCCTGATCAAAGGACAGAATTTCCTTTTCAACCTTGCGGGCCAGACCAGCCACATGGACTCAATGTCCGACCCCTTTACAGACCTGGAAATAAACGCCAGGGCCCAGCTTTCCATTCTGGAATGCTGCCGCCATCATAACCAGGGTATCCGCATCGTCTTCGCCGGAACCCGCCAGATTTACGGACGCCCGGATTACCTTCCGGTTCCTGAAAATCACCCCATACGCCCGGTTGATATAAACGGCATTCATAAACTGGCCGGCGAGTGGTACCATTTGCTTTACGGGCAGGTTTACGGCATAAAATCCACCGTATTGCGCCTTACCAACACCTATGGACCGCGCATGCGCATAAAAGACGCCAGGCAGACTTTTGTGGGAATATGGGTGCGTTCGCTGCTGGAAGGAAAGCCTTTCGAAGTCTGGGGGGGCGAACAGTTGCGTGACTTCACCTATGTGGAAGACTGCGTTGACGCGCTCGTTATGGCTATGTTGTCGGAAAACGCCGAGGGCAGGGTTTATAACCTGGGCGGAGACAGGGTGGTTTCCCTTAAAGAACTGGCTGATTTGCTGGTGCGGGCTAACAAGGGCGGGGAATACAGAATTCATTCCTTCCCGGAAGAGCGTAAAAAAATCGACATCGGCGACTATTATTCAGACGATTCCCTGATCCGTTCCGAACTGGGCTGGCAGCCTGAAGTCACGCTGGAACAGGGGCTTGCCGAAACCCTAGACTATTTTCGCGCCAATCTTGCGCTTTATCTGTAACAGTTTAATACCCGCTCTCCGCTTGGGGAAGTTCGATATTCGCCAGTTGCGGCAATATTTCCAATGTTTACAGCCTCTTCATAACCATATAGGCCTGACAGCTTTCACTGTCAGGCCTATAGCCATGTTTTTACCCCTAACCCATCGTTGTCCGGCTTAACCGCCGATCAACTGGAGAGCCATTCTCGGCATGGAGTTGGCCTGCGAAAGCATAGCCACGCCAGCCTGGGTCAGAATCTGGTTGCGCACAAACTCGGTCATTTCAGTGGCGACGTCCACGTCGGAGATCTGAGATTCCGCGGCCTGCAGGTTTTCCGCCTGAATCTGCAAGTTGGAGATTGTGTTCTCCAGACGGTTCTGCATAGCGCCAAGGTCAGCTCTGATCTTGTCTTTGGAGGTGATAGCCTGGTTGATGCCGTCCAGGGCCCTCTGGGCCGCAGCCTGGGTAGACACGGTGTAAGCCGCGCTTGTGGTTGCGGCGGAGTTGCCCACGCCCAGAGCGGAAGCCGTGGAGTTCCCGATCTTGACGTAATAGTAGTCTTCCGCGCTATCGTTGCCGCTGCCGAAGTGGATCTTCAGCTTGCCGGTGGAAGTCAGGCTTTCGCCGTTGTGAACGTCGCTTGACAAGCCGCCGTTAAGCAGATGCACCCCGTTGAAGTCTGTGGCGTTGGCGATTCGGGTTATTTCCGAAGCCATGGCCTGATACTCGGATTCGATCATCAAACGCTGGTCTGAACCGTAAGTGCCGGTAGCGGCCTGTTCAGCCAGTTCTTTCATACGAATGAGCTTTTCGTCGATAACGCCCAGAGCGCCGTCAGCGGTCTGGATAAGCGAAATAGCGTCGTTCGCGTTACGAACACCCTGGTTCAGAGAGGCAATGTCAGCGCGCATAAGTTCGCGGATGGCCAGGCCGGCCGCGTCGTCCGCCGCTGAGTTGACGCGCAGGCCAGAAGACAGGCGCTGCACGGAGGTTGCGAGGTTACCGTAAGATGAAGCCAGGTTACGGTTAGCGTTCATTGCCATCAAGTTGTGATTTATAACCATTGCCATGATATTCCTCCATGAATATGTTGGCTTTCCGGACAGTGGCACAATGCCGGCCGCTTCCCTGCGACACTCTGTCCTGATACGTTGAGTGGCTTATCGACTCCTCTCGATAATTCTTTAGCTAAATTTTTTGTTGCAACATTAATTTGGCTTGGGCAAACCACCCTTTGCACAAATTTAGCAAGAAGAATGCCAAGGCAGCCAGATTCGCCGCGTGTTGCCTATCTGATCGGCAGCAGGGCTAAGAACTTTAATTTGTTGCAAAAAAACTGTCCGCCCGCCTTTTTCCGGAATGACATCCCGATCCGATGGATAAAGGAGGCCATATTTTCCCGGCAGAATTTGCCGGACGGCAAAATATTCCCTGTTGCCAATGGCTGCTTCGGCCGGTGCGGTTCTTTATTTCCGCCGGTTTGCTCAACGCTTGCAATGGTTGGATAAATACCGCATAGTTGAATAGTTTTAAGTTGACTTTAAACCTAGAGGGAAAACATGAAGCAACTTCTTGTTTCCGATTCATATGATACGCAGGAAGGGCAAGTGAATGCCTTGCAGAACATTTTCCCGAGCCTGTTTTTTTACGCTAATATATTGAAAATAGTTGTAAAATCCGGAATAATGGCCAAAAAAGGCCGGTATGACAGCGCCGCCTGGGTTGAAGGAAGCATCGGCACCGTGCGCGCCCTGGAAGCGGTTGGCGTAAACGTGCATGTGCGCGGGGCGGAAAATATTCTTAAGCCGGAAGGACCTTGCGTTTTCATCGGAAACCATATGAGCACGCTGGAGACTTTCGTTCTTCCCTGCCTTATTCAGCCACATCGGGACGTTACTTTCGTAGTTAAAGATTCCCTGATGAAATATCCCTATTTCAAGCATGTTCTGGCGTCGCGCAACCCTATCGTTGTCGGGCGTACCAGCCCCAAGGCCGACCTTGGCGCCATTCTTGAGGAAGGAGCGGAGCGACTTTCCAAGGGTATTTCCGTGATCGTTTTTCCGCAAAGCACGCGCAGCATAGGGTTTGACCCGCAGCAGTTCAACAGCGCGGGCGTGAAATTGGCGCGCAAGGCCGGGGTTCCGGTCGTGCCGGTGGCCTTGCGCACTGACGCATGGGGCATGGGCAAAATAATCAAAGACGCCGGGCCGGTTAATCCCAATCTTCCGGTAAACTTTGTTTTTGGGGAGCCTATTATAGTTGAGGGCAACGGCAAGGCGGAGCATGCCCATGTTTGCGAATTCATAAAAAGCCGCCTTGAGGCCTGGGGACTGAAAAGCCTTCCCGCGGCTGAAGAGCGCAAGGCCTTGGCGGGCGAATGAGATTCCGGCGGATTTTGCCTGCGCGCCTGGCTGAAGGGCATGGTTCTAAGGCTGAAAGTCACTCTGTCTCTTCCTGCGCCGATCTTCGGACGTTGCGAATCAAAAGAGGGTATTCGGGGTGAACATTCTTTTGATGCATCAAAATTTTCCCGGTCAATATCTGCATCTGGCCCGCCGCCTTGCCTCCGACAAAAACAACCGGGTCATAGGCCTGGGCAACGCTGAAAAAATCAGGAACCGCGGCCAGGTTCCCGGTGTGACAACCATCGGTTATCAGCTTCCGCCAGTTTCTCCCCACAGCGCGGTTCCGGATCTGAAGCGTTTTGAAGCCAATGTCAGGCAGGGGCGGATAGCCGCGCGCAGCCTTGAAAATTTGAAAAACAAAGGTTTCCGGCCGGATGTCGTAGCGGTTCATCCGGGTTGGGGCGAAGGGTTGTTTATTCAAGATGTTTTTCCTTCCGTTCCTGTGGTGATGTTTTGTGAGTACTATTTCCGTGCGAATGAGGCGGATATGGCTTTTGACCCCGAGTTTCCGAACGGGCCGGGCAAGGATTTTTCCATCCGCCTCATAAATTCCGCCCAACTTGTTTCTTTTGCCGGAGCTGACGCCTGCGTTTGCCCGACTCGTTGGCAAGCCTCGCGGTATCCTTTATTTATGAAGGAACGCATGCATATTATGCACGAGGGCATCGATACGGGTTTCATGAGTCCGAACCGGCAAGCCGTTCTGGCCCTGCGCCGGATTGACGGGCAGGGCGCAAGCCGTATCGTTGGCGGGCGGGAACCGGGCGGGGAGGAAAACTCGTTTGTTCTCGGCTCGGGCGACAAGGTGGTCACCTATTGCGTGCGCAACCTTGAGCCTTACCGCGGCATCCATACTTTTTTGCGCAGTCTGCCAGCCGTTCAGGCCGCTCACCCGGATGCGCACGTCATTATCGTTGGCGGAACGGAAGTAAGCTACAGCCCGGCTTTGGCGAACGGGCGCACCTATAAGGACATGCTGCTGGAAGAATTGCGGGGGCGCCTTGACTTTTCGCGCATCCATTTTCTGGGGCGGGTGCCTTATCCGGATTTACGGACAATTTTCCAGGTTTCCTCCGTTCACGTTTACCTCACTTATCCCTTCGTGCTTTCCTGGTCCATGCTGGAAGCGATGTCTTGCGGGTGCCTGCTGGCCGCTTCCGCCACAGCGCCGGTTACTGAGGTGATAGAAGACGGCTGGAACGGCCTGCTGTTTGATTTTTTTGACCACCAGGCGCTGTCCGGGCTGATCGATCAGGCCCTGGCGCGCCCGGAGGCCTTTACGGCGGTGCGTAACGCGGCGCGGCGTACAATTTTGGAGAGGTATGACCTGGACGCGTGCCTGGCGCGGCATACAGATCTGCTGCATCAGGCCGCCTCAGGGCGGTTTGCGGGGAACAACCCCCTATAACAACATAATCCGCGAGGTTGAAATGGATAAGCAGCTTGAGGCTTTTTTGCAGGACTGGACCAAAGACAACTATAATATCAAGCCCCTATTCACCGGGCTTCTTGACTACGCCGGAACGCTGCCTGGGATACGGCTCGAATATAAAGGCCGCCCGGGCGTGAGCCACTCCGTTCGCCTGATCAACCCCGCGCAAGCGAGCCGCCCGTTTTTCGGGCTTCTGGATATTATTGACGACGACCCTGAATCACGCTGGCTTTCAGCTTGTTTTTACGCTGAAGTGGTGAGCGACCCTGAAGAAAAAGGCGACCTTATCCCCGGCGGCCTGGAAGGGGACAAAGACGCGATCTGCTTTGATGTTGAAGATCCGGACGGCTTTACGGACTACCTGAAGGCCGTGATAAAGGAAGGGTTCGCGAAAGCGTAACCCCGGCCGCAAGGCGGTTGCCGAGGTGGAGAGGGGCAGGCCTCTTTCCGCCTCGGATTTTTCAAGTTTTTTATTTCAGTACGCGGTAAAAATCGGGATACTCCCGTTGCAGGGTCTGTTTGGCCAGCATTTCGTTTTTCACATACAATTCAGCGTGATTCAGGGCAAGGTTGCCTTGCCTGTCGTGCCTTATGCAGCGCTCTATCGGGTAATGCGCGAATTTATGTCCCATGTGGCTGAGATCGCGGAACCACTGCACACCTGTATCAAGGTTGACGTCTTCATCCCAATTTTCCCCTATTTTCGCCCCGGAAGCGAAACAGGCCCCGAGCGGAGCCGCCGGGCCGAAGGGCTGCGTCGCCGGGCGGGCCTTTTCCATATCAACCAGCATGCACCATTCATTCACCCTGCATTCCGGCAGAGGCCAGGGCTTTTCCCAGAACTCGGGGCGCAGGCCAAGGTTGTAGGCCCGGCGGTTTTTATAATCCATGCCCGTATTATATATGTACATGAGCTGATGATACTTGGGTTTGTAACTTTCATAGCGTTCAGGAGAGCACAGGCCGTGCTGCATGGCCGGGCACCACCAGCATTGCCCTATTTCTCCGGCGGCGGTGTGCGAGGAAGATATCGTTTTCAGCAGTTCCGACACGACATCGGCGGTTACTTCGATATCGTTATGGATAATAAGGGCATATTTTTTAGAGGTGTTTTCCCAGCCGTACTGATAGCGCATGGACAGGCGATAGACCTCGTCTTCCGGCAGGCGCTTCTCGTCCGTCGTGTTTGTGCCTAGCCATCGGGGAACGGGAAAATGTACGATCCTGTCTTTAAGGAATTCCAGAATGGGGGCATGGTTTCTTCGCTCAAATTCCGAGGTGCCGGGTTCCTCATGAAAAAAAATCTTGTCTATGCGCCCGCCTGACCAACGCAGCAGGGAAAGTAGGGCCAGGGCAGTCTGATAAGGCTTCCCGAACACGTTTATAAAAACGTCGACATTTTTTTCATACATGTTTCTTCCAAGCATAATTGAATTATTCAGGAGCGTTCAAAGAATTTTCTGCGGCGGCCAGCCATGCGGCGAAGGCGGCCTTCGCGCGTTCGGAATATAAAGCCTTGCGGGCGATTTTTTTGGCTTTTTGCTCAAGTTCCGGCATAAGGCCGAACTGCACGTTTGAAGGCTGGAAATTTTTTACCGGCTGGCGCAAATGCCGGAGCAAAGCCCCCAGGGAACTCTCGGCCGGAAGGTCCGGCAAATCGTCTTTTTTCCCGCCAAGTTCCGCCGCAAGAATTATTCCCAGCCATAACCCGCAGGCGGCGGATTCAACGTAGCCTTCCACTCCGGTGATTTGCCCGGCGAGGTGTATATGCGGGGCCGCGCGCAAGGCCAGGTTGCCGTCCAAAACTTTGGGGGCGTTGACGAAGGTGTTGCGGTGCATGCTGCCCAGCCGGGCGAATTCGGCCTTTTCCAGCCCGGGAATCAGGCGGAATATCCTTTCCTGTTCGGGGTAGGTGAGCTTGGTTTGGCAGCCGACCAGGTTGAACATGCTGCGGTTCAGATTTTCCGCCCTGAGCTGCAGCAGGGCGAACGGCCTGCGCCCGCTGCGCGGGTCGGTGAAGCCCACCGGCTTGAGCGGGCCGAAGGCCAGGGTCATTTCCCCGCGTTCGGCCAAGGCTTCAACCGGCATGCAGCCTTCAAAGTGCACTTCTTTTTCAAAGTCTTTGCTTTTGGCTTTTTCCCCGTTCAGCAAGGCTTCACGGAAGGTGAAATATTCTTCGCGGCTCATCGGGCAGTTAATATAATCTCCACTCTCTTCTTCACCGGCCACGCCTTCCTGACCGGAGGCGTTTTCAGGAGCGTTTTCCTCCGGGCGGAGCGCGTCTTTGTCATAGCGCGAACCGCGAAAGGCGATATCCATGTTGATGGATGAACCGTAAACGATGGGGGCGATGGCGTCATAGAAATAGAGCTGATCGCTGCCGGTAAGCCTGGCCAGCGCCTCGCTCAGGGCCGGGCTGGCCAATGGCCCAGCGCAGACGGCGATTTTGCTGAAACCATCTAAATATTGATGGTTTTCAGTGGTCAGGCCGGTAATTTCCCGCCGGGTAAGGGTGATATTGGGATGTTCGGAGAGAGTTTCGGTAATTTCGCGGGAAAATAGCTCCCTGTCCACCGCCAGGGCCTTTCCGGCCGGCACGGAGGTTTTGGCGGCCACGCGCATGGTCAGGCTGCCGAGGGCGCGCATTTCTTCCTTAAGCAAACCTACAGCGCTTTGCGGGTCGTTGGAGCGAAAAGAGTTTGAGCAGACAAGTTCCGCCAGGTCGGCGCTTTCATGGGCCGGGGTTGCAACTTCGGGGCGCATTTCAAACAGGGTTACGGGGAACCCGGCTTCCGCCAGCCGGAAGGCGCATTCGCACCCGGCCAGCCCGCCTCCTATCACGGCAACGTTCTCTTTTCGCATTTCCGGCTCCTTCGCGTTTTTTTCTGTTGTGCCAAATGATTTTATTCCGGGCGCATCGTCCGCTTTTTGCCGTATTTTGTCAACGCGGCAAGGCGTTTCGGCGCGTTTCGAACAACCAGGGCAAACGGGCCGGAATCAGGCCACATTATCGCGCAAACGCGGCAAGGCTTCCGGATTACAGCCGGAAGCCTTGCCGCGTTTATAATTTGCCGTTAAACGGTAATATTTATTGAAATTTGGTGGTCTGCCGGTCTTGGCGCTAAAGCCGTTTCAGGTGCGGAAATATCCGGAACCGCATCACCTCCGTAGGCATCAACAGCCGCGGGTTCCGTTTCATGGGCCGGCGCTGGCGGAACGGCCTGAACCTCCGCAAGAGCGGGGCCGGAACCGGCATTCGTAACGTCAGGGATGGGGTTGCCGTTCGCGTCTTTCGGGGCGGCGGCTTCCTGCGCTTTTTCTTCAAGCCGCTTCTTCGTATCTCTCATGTCCTCTTCCGCATCTTCCATTATTTTTTTAGCGGCTTGCATTTTCAGTATTTTTTTTATCTCGGCTTCAGTGGCTCCGACACTTTTCGTGTTTCCATGCGGATCGTATAAAGAAGGCCCGGAAATTCCCCCGAATGTTTCCAGGATTGAGGTCATGGTATTTTGTTCGGATTGTCTCATTTTTTTCATGGCGGAAAACGATGCCAGCGTGGCGGAGAGGTATCTGGATTCTTTATCGTCAGCCCCGACAAAATTGCGCGCCATCATATCCGGTTGGTCTGGAGGCGTGATAGCGGTATTTTTTATGCCATCCGCAATAGAAAGATCTTGAGCAACAGGCGCGGAAGTGGTGGAGCCAGTTTCAAGAGAAACATCTTCAGCGGGATTTTTATCATGTTTTCCGCGCAGTAACGCTTTAGGATTGAAAACGTTCAGGCTGCCTATCAAGCTGTTGTTCATGCCGCCAAGGTTCATTGAGCACCTCCACGTTACGCGTCAGGACTAAATTCCTTATCCTTTACTTTACTTGTCGGCAGGAAGGCGGATAATCTTTATTGAAAACAACATGTTCTAAGTTTTTTCTTGCTCTGTTTTCTATTTACATTTCAACGCCGCGCTCCGATTTAGATTGGCCAGTAACAAATAGACCCCGCAAGGCGCTAAGCCTTGCGGGGTCTATTTGTTACTAAATTTGTTTGGTGGGTCGTGACTGACATTTTTATACCTTTTTCAGGGTCTTTTGGCACACAATTTGATACACGCGTCCCCCCCCCCGAACGGTCAAGAGCATGCCCCAAATATGCAAAGGGGCGGGTGGGTTAAAATTATGTTCCCGTTTACACGGCGAAATTCCCTGCGTCAAACAATGACAACTATCATTTAGAGTTGAGGGGAAAAAAGTTTTAATATAGTCTTTCCCCGGTGGGCAAACGCGCTTGCTCGAAGTAAAGGTACGGTGGATTTATATGGTTTTCGCTTCTTTATCATTTATTTTTTTACTTCTGCCGTTATTTTTAGCCGTTGACCTTTCAGCCAGATTTGCTAAGTCGGAAGCCTTGCGCAATGCCGGCTTGCTTTTTGTAAGCCTGCTTTTTTATACATGGGGAGAAGCGGCCAATGTCTTTTTACTTCTTGCCCTTGGCATCATCAACTATGCAGCCGGAAATTACTTGCCCAAGAGCAAAAGCCCGCGCGTATGGGTTGCTATATTCGTAGCCGTCAATTTGGCCGTTCTTATAGGATTCAAGTACGCTTATTGGCTGGTTTCGTTCATTTTGCCAACACTGGAAAACAAAAAAGCGTCAATGCCTCTTGGGATCAGTTTCTTTACTTTTCACGCGATCAGTTACCTGATTGACGTATACCGGCGGCAGATCGCCCCGGCAAAAACGACGCTTGATTTCCTTACTTATTTTTGCATGTTTCCCCATTTGGTCGCCGGGCCGATTGTGCGTTATGCCCAAGTTAAAGATGACCTTCCCGTGCGCGGGCCTAGCAAGGAACTATTCTCGTTCGGGATATATCGCTTTCTTGTGGGCCTCAACAAAAAAGTCATTATCGCCAATTCGGTTGCGGTTATGGCTGACTCCGCTTTTTCCATGTCCGGGCTTGGAAATTTGCATTTCTTTGATGCCTGGCTTGGCATCATAGCCTATGCTGTACAGATTTATTTCGACTTTTCCGGATATTCAGACATGGCAATAGGCTTGGCGGCAATGAGCGGATTCCATTTTGAAGAAAACTTCCGGCGCCCATATTCCAGTGCCAGCATTCGGGAATTCTGGCGGCGCTGGCACATTTCGCTTTCCAACTGGTTGCGTGACTATCTCTATATTCCCTTGGGCGGTAGCAGGCGGGGAAACCTAGCAACGTACAGAAATTTGCTGATTGTCTTTTTCCTCTGCGGCCTCTGGCATGGAGCGGATGTCACCTTTATTCTTTGGGGGCTGTGGCATGGCCTATTTCTGGTTATTGAACGGCTACCAGCCGGGCGATTGCTTGAAAATATGCCTGGCTTTTTTTCCCGCAGCTATGCCATGTTTGTCGTTTTAATCGGATGGGTTTTCTTTCGCGCGGAGAATATAGGCGTTGCTGGGGCATACTTGAAAGACATGTTTACATTTTCGATGTCATCGGTCTCCCTCACATACCACTTGACGGCATGTTTTGCCTTGGCCGTGGGGGTTATTCTGTGTCTGTTGCCGGATAGGTTCTTTCCCGCTCCTACCAGTCGGAAAGCGGAGGCTTTTCCGGCAAGCGCATATTGTCTGCAAGCGCTTTTTGCTGTTCTCTCTATAGCGCTTCTTCTTACAGGTGCGCGTAATCCTTTTATATATTTTGACTTCTAGGCAGCAGTATGAAGAAATTTTCTATATCCTGCATATTAGCCGCGCTTTTGTTTGTTGTTCCCATTGCTGCCTTTGTCGCTCCGGATATGGGTAATTTACATAGCGAACGCAGGCAAATTGCCGCCTTTCCGGAGATGCCGTCCAAACTTCGCTCACGTTATATCAAAAGTTTTTTTCAAGGTGTTGACGCCTTTTTTATTGATCATTTCCCTTTGCGTTCCCCTATGATGGGGTTATCCATGGCGCTGCATGAAGTAGGAGGCGACAGCCTGAATATGGACAAATGCTACCGAGGAAAAAACAACTGGCTATTTCTCGGAAACAGCTATGGACGTTGCGTGGATAAACTCCAAGGCAGGATTGTCCTATCTGGAAAAGCTCTGAAGCGGCAAACTGAAAAATACAGAAAGGTTCGTGATGCGGCGGAAGAATGCGGAACGGAGTTTTTCATATTCATCGGACCGAATAAATCCAGCATCTACCCTGAATATCTGCCGCCGGTG
The DNA here is from genome assembly GCA_031552195.1 of Desulfovibrionaceae bacterium. Taxonomy (GTDB): domain Bacteria; phylum Desulfobacterota; class Desulfovibrionia; order Desulfovibrionales; family Desulfovibrionaceae; genus JAVBMP01. Next base: position 60,521 of record JAVBMT010000023.1, on the reverse strand, counting down.
GTGGCTCCGGCCCAACGGCGTTTTATTTCTCCTTTGCTTGATTCTTTGAGCGGATCGGGCGTCAACGTTTATGATCCGACGAACCGACTTATCAAGGCAAAAGCCGGCTATATTCTTTATCACAGAACAGATACTCATTGGAATGCCCGCGGATCCCATGAAGCTTTTGAGGGCTTTAGAGAGCTGGCCGGGCTTCCCGCGCTGCCGCCTCTGACCTTTGACGAAGCTCCGGCCTATCTAGGCGACCTAGCCGATATCGGGGGATATAAAAGCTTTCCCCTGTCTGCTGGAGACAATTTCATATTGCAATGGAGCGTTGCCCCATCCTTGCATGAACAAGACGGCCTGATAACTAATACCCATGCTGTCAGTAGAAAGACCGCATGGGTATTCGGAGACTCATTTGCCGGAGCACTCAGACCGTATATCACAGCTATGTTTAAAGAAGTCAGATTTTTCAAGCATGGTGAATTTGAAACGGCGATGTCCTCTCAACTTCCCAAGCCGGATATGATGCTTTGGGTTATTGTTGAAAGGGATTTTGCCAAACCTGATTAACCCAAAACACCCATCCCCCCAGCCTTACCCCCGCCCAAAAGCACCACGGCACATGCAGCCTCACCCACCTTGAGCGCCCGCGCTTTTTCAGGTTTTCGGCAATGCATTCCCGCAAAATTTTATCCGCGAAGGCCCTGTCGCGCCAGGTTCCGCCCTGTTCGTAGAATAAATCGTGTTCGTCGCAGCAGCCGGTAAAGGCCTAGATGACGCCTTCGGTCTTCACGCTATATGTCACCTTCGACTTCAATCCTGGCGCGGGCAGGCCTGGATATAGCGACTATCCAGATCATTCCGCGCCACAAAAACCCGCTTACAACAACTCTGTATATTAAGTGCTCGGAGTCCAAACTTACACCCGAGACTTGGCTTTCGCCAAAAAAGAAGTCCTCTCCAAAGTACAACCTTTGGAGAGGACTAAAACCATTTAGCACATCAATTGGCACATAACAGACGTGCGGCCTGTAAATTTGGTGGGTCGTGAAGGATTCGAACCTTCGACTCTCTCCTTAAAAGGGAGATACTCTACCTGCTGAGTTAACGACCCTTCGGCGTTGCTTGTAAAAACAATCGCGTCGAGAAAGAGTGACTAACTTAAATGGCCGTTGCGGTCAAGCTTTTTTGAAAAATATTCCGAAAATCTTTCAGGGAAATTTATCAAGCGGAGCGCCGCAAAGGACGGCGGGACTTTCAAATTTGGAGGCCGCGCCGGGCAAACCATTCCCGCAATATATTTTCCAGTAGTTCGTCTTTATTTTCCATGGCCTGATAAAGGCGTTTTTTCGCGGTTTTCAGCATAAGGGGGCGGTTGGATTCTTTATCGGCCACAAAGCGCGCCGACCCGGCGGCATGCTGCGCGGTTTCCTTGTCTTTCTTCAGGGTGGCAAGCCTGGCCCATGCTTGCAGCCCGTGCACGTTCGGATAAAAACGCCCTTCAAGAAAGCGCAGGCGCATGGCTTCGTCAAGGTCGCCCATGCGCTCCAGCCAGGCGCAAACCGGGTCATAGGCTTCAGGCCAGAGCGGTTCGCGCAGCAAGGCGCGCCAGGTTTCTTCCGAGGGGCGTTCCAGCAGGGGGGCAAGCTCGGTTTTATCTTTCTCCATAAGTTCTATGAAGGTGGCCAGGCTGTCTGAAAGCCGCACCGCGTAGCCGTCTTCAAGGGCAAAAATGTGCGTGTCGGGCTTGAACAGGTGGTTGGTCCTTTCAACGCACAGCGCGGCATTATGGGCTTCGTGCTCGTTTCGCCCCGGCGTCTGGCTTTCAAGGTGCGTTATAACGCTTTCCGGAACGCAAAGCATCCGTCTGTTCCGTTCGCGTATGCGCAGGCAAAGCTCCACGTCTTCAAAGCCGTTGCGATACCCTTCATAAAAACCGCCGCAGTCGAAGAACAGTTTTTTGTCGACCAGCATGGCCGCGGCGGTTATGCCCTGAAGATTTTCGCGCCTGCGGGCCGCAACCCGGTGTGATGACGGCAGGTATTGATAAAGGTGCTTGATGCCGCCAACCTGAAAGCCTATTCCGAGGTGCTGCACGCGCTTGTCCGGATAAATAAGCAGGGGGCCGGCCGCACCGAGGGTTTCATCGCGCGCCATGGCTTCCCAGAGCGGAACGAACCACCTGGGCGAGGCTAAGGTGTCGTTGTTCAGAAGAAAGATTTTTTCCCCACGCGCCTTTGCCGCCCCGGCATTGCAGGCTCCGGAAAAATTCTTGTTTTCCGGGTGGCGCAGCATGGTGAAGCGCGCGCCGAAAAGGTTTGCGCCGAGCAGGGGAAGTTCTTCCGGCGTCGCGTCGCTTGAGGCGTTATCCACCGCTATTATTTCGTAGTCAAAGCGATCAAGGTCGCCCGGAGCGCATTCTTTCAGGCCGAGGAGGCAGGCGCGGGTCAGTTCGTAGCGGTTATACAGCGGAATAATTATAGAAACTTGCTTGTCCGGCATGCGTTACCCTTGGCCCAGGCTGCTTTTTTCCGCGCGGCGCAGGGCGATTTCCGCCAGGGCGTTCACAGCCGCCGCAACCAGAGGCGAGCCGCCGCGCCGCCCGCGTAAAACCAGGGCCGGAGCGCCGTGATCCCCGGCAAGCAGAAGTTCCTTTGACTCCGCCGCGTTCACAAAGCCCACCGGCATGGCGATAATAAGGGCCGGTGGAGTATTGCCTTCGCGCAAATAGTCCAGAACAGCCAACAGTGCGGTGGGCGCGTTCCCCAGGGCGACTATGGCCCCCGGCAGCATGCCGCGCGCGGCTTCAATTCCGGCCTTGGCCCTGGTGATGCCGCGTTGCCTGGCTTGCTCGGCCACGCCTGGCAAAGAGTGCATGCACTGCACCCGAACCCCGAATGGCGCGAGCCGCCGCGGCGGCATTCCGGATCTCGCCATTTCCGTATCGGTAAGCACGACGGTTCCGGCCAGAATGGCCCGGACTCCAGATTCTATGGCCTCCGGCGGCAAGACGAGGTCAGGCAGCAGGGAGTAGTCAGCGCTGGTGTGCACCAGGCGGCGGGCGATTTCCCAGGCTTCGCCTTGAAACGGCAGATTCGGGCCGAGTTCCCGTTCGATTATCTCAAACGAGAGGCGCTCGATTTCTTGCGGAAGAACAGTTTGCTGCAATTTTACCGGCATATGAGTCTTTGTTTGTGGTTTAAAGTGATGCTTTAACAAAGTGGTCAGCCGCGCCCGGGCACGAGCCGAGGTGCAGTTGAAGGTAAGAGGCGAAGATGTTCTCATCCGCCCGGATGAACGCGTCCAGGGTCTGTTCCCGGCTGTTGGTGAGCGTGAATGGCGGGCAGGGAGGAGTTGGGGCGTTCAAGGCGGAATAATGAAATTCGTGGCCGCGCAATGTGCAGCCTTCCGCCCCGAAAAGGCTTGGCGCATGCATGACGATCTGGCGGTAACCCATGGATTGCATGCGTTTAGCCATATATGCGCTTACCTCGATAAGGCCGCACATGGGAAAGCTTTGCCCGTTCATGTCCGTCAGGGTTTCGCCAAGGTAAAGGAACCCTCCGCCTTCAGCCCATATTTTACGGCCTTCGGCGTGAAATTTCCTGATGGAACCGCGCAAGGCGGAATTTTCCGCCAGGCGCGCGGCATATAGTTCCGGGTAACCGCCCGGAAGATACAGGGCGTCGATATCGCCCGGAAGTTCGCTTGCCGCCAGCGGCGAGAAATATACGATTTCAGCTCCGGCCGTATGCAGAAGCCTTAAGTTTTCCTGGCAAATGAAAGAAAAAGCCGCATCGCGCGCGACGCCCAGGCGTATTCCTGCTTTTCGCCCCACGCGCGCGCCGGGCGAGGCGGGCAGGGCTGTTGCCGGCAAAGAGGCCAGCAGGGAAGCGATATCAACGTTGCTTTCGATAAAGTCGGCCAGTTCGGCCTTGAATTTCAAGCTTAAAGCGCCTTCCTCGGCCGTTACGAGCCCCAGATGGCGTTCCGGAATATGCAGGTCTGGCTTGTGCGGCAGAAAACCCCATATGGGCAGGCCGGGGCAATGTTCCGCCATAATGTCGCCAAGCAGGCTTTTATGCTGCAAACTGCTCACGCCGTTGAAGATTACGCCGGCGAAGGAAAGTTCAGGGTCAAAGGCCAGAAGGCCTTTCAGCCAGGCCGCCAGGGTTCGGCCCTGCGCTTTGGCGTTGACCACAAGCAGAACGGGAAGGCCGAGCAGCTTGGCCGCCCAGGCGCTTGAAGAAGTGTCGATATAGGGCCGCCGCCCGGTTGAGGCGCCGTCAAAAAGGCCCATAACGCCCTCAACCAGCAGAAAATCAGCCGGGGTAGGGGTAAGTGCGGCGTTGCGGAAAATTTCCCGGTTTGTTTCCGGGCTGTACAACCAGCCGTCAAGGTTGAGGCAGGGGTGGCCGGAAAGGGCCTGGTGCAGCCCGGCGTCTATGGTGTCCGGCCCGATCTTAAATGGTTGAGTTTTAAGGCCGCGCCTGGACAAGGCGGCGGAAAGAGCCAGGCAGAGGAGGGTTTTGCCGCTGCCGCTGGCCGGGGCGCCAACCAGCAGGCCGAGCGGTGATGAACCGCGCATAAATGAAGGGTTTTGGCCGGAATTTCCGGAGGAAACGCTTGCAGGGTTTTTATCCGTAGCGTTGGAGTTTTCAGGCAAAGTCAGTTTCCTTCACCGCAATAGGCATTTTCCGGATTGCCCTCGTTTGCGCTGAACGCTTTGTTTATGATTTCAACGTCCTCTTCATGAAAAGGAACCTCCAGCCCGGTATCGGCGGGGGAGCAGACAAAAATTCCGTCTTGCAATTTTATGCTGCCGGCGGAAATTACCTTGACGTAAGGAAGCTGCTCGCGCATGTCCGCATGGTTCACGCGGGCCGGAAAGATGAAAGGCGCCGGACGCCCGGCAAAGTCTTGTAAAATAAGGTATTTCATGCGCTTTCTCCTGCGGTTTCGTCACTTTTCCTTTGTGGCGCGAAATGCTGTTGATGTCAAGATTAAAGCGCCAACTCGCCCGGCGGCGTCAAATTTGAAACGTTCTATCCGGAAAACGCCAAATTCATAATATTTCGCTTTACTTGAGTGCGCTGCTTCATTAAACTCCTGCAAATATGCGCAGGCATAATCAACGGCCTGCGTCTCGGTTGAACCTTTTAAACTTAAGCATCTATAAAAAAATCAGGCAGAATGGTTGCATGAAGAACACCAAATTTATTTTCATCACTGGCGGAGTGCTTTCTTCTTTGGGCAAGGGGCTTGCGGCGGCGTCTCTCGGCGCCCTGCTTAAAGCCAGGGGGCTGAAGGTTACGATACAGAAGCTCGACCCCTACATCAACGTTGACCCCGGCACCATGAACCCCACCCAGCACGGCGAGGTTTACGTCACCAACGATGGTGCGGAAACCGACCTTGACCTGGGCCATTACGAGCGCTTTATTGAAGAATCGATGTCACAGCGCAACAACTACACCTCGGGCAGCATTTATTACAACGTCATCCGCAAGGAAAGGCGCGGAGACTACCTTGGCGGAACCGTGCAGGTTATTCCGCATATAACCGATGAAATTAAAAACAGCATTCTCAGCCTGATGGAAGATGACCCGGACGTGGCCCTGATTGAAATAGGCGGCACCGTGGGCGACATCGAAAGCCAGCCTTTTCTTGAGGCCATACGCCAGCTTAAACGCGACCTCGGGCGTGAACGCTGCCTTTATATCCACCTGACCCTCGTTCCTTACCTGCGCGTGGCGGGAGAGCACAAAACAAAACCCACCCAGCATAGCGTGAAAGAGCTGAGAAGCATCGGCATACAGCCGGACATAATACTCTGCCGCTGCGAAGTGGCCGTCAGCGCGGACCTCAAGCGTAAAATCGCTCTGTTCTGCGACGTTGAGCCGGATGCGGTGTTTTCCGTCATTGACGTTGACAATATTTACGAGGTTCCGTTGCGGCTGCACGAAGAAGGCCTCGATTACCGCGTTGCCAACGCTCTGCAGCTTCCGGCCAAGAACCCCAACCTTGACCCCTGGAAAAAACTCCTGCACGACGCTTCGGAAACCAACGGCACCGTGCATGTGGGCATAATAGGAAAATACGTCGATCTTAAAGAATCTTACAAAAGTCTGCACGAAGCCCTGAAGCACGGCGGCATAGCCAACGGCGTTACGGTTGACCTGCGATATGTGAATTCTGAAGAAATCAACGCCGATAACGTGAACGCCATGCTGGCCGGGCTTGACGGCATTCTCGTGCCTGGCGGTTTCGGCCTGCGCGGAATAGAGGGCAAGGTGCGCAGCATACGCTACGCCAGGGAAAACAAGATTCCCTTCTTCGGCATATGCCTCGGCATGCAGTGTGCTGTTATCGAATTCGCGCGCGGCGTGGCCGGTCTTTCCAAGGCCAACTCGGAAGAATTCGACTCTTTCGCCGAAGACAAGGTTATTTACCTGATGAAGGAATGGTACGACCACCGCAAGCAAAGCACGGAACAACGCGATGTTTGCAGCGACAAGGGCGGAACCATGCGCCTTGGCGCTTACCCTTGCGTGCTGTCTGAAAACAGCCTGGCGCACTCCATATACCAAACCGACCAGATCAGCGAGAGGCACCGCCATCGTTTTGAATTTAACATGGCCTATCGCGAACCGCTTGAAAAGGCCGGACTGATATTCAGCGGTATTTCGCCTGACGGAGCCCTGGCGGAAATTATAGAGCTTGCGGATCATCCATGGTTCCTGGCCTGCCAGTTTCACCCGGAATTCAAGTCCACCCCCATGAACCCTCATCCGCTTTTCAAGGGTTTTATCGAAGCGGCTAAAAAGAGGCGTTTGGGTTAATTGATGCTTGAAGCTGACCAGTTATATGAGCGGTTGAGGCTCGGGCGTTTTATTCTGGCCGGGCCGTGCGTTCTGGAAAGCCGGGAACTTGCCATGGAAACGGCCTTCGCCGTGCGCGAGGCCGCGGAAAAAGCCGGGCTTTTCGTCGTGTTCAAAAGTTCCTACGATAAAGCCAACCGCAGTTCCGTAAAAGGTTTTCGCGGACCCGGCCTTGCAAAAGGGCTGGAATGGCTGGCTGAAATACGCGAAGCCACCGGCCTTCCTCTGGTTACGGATATCCACGAGCCGGAAGAGGTGGCGGACGCGGCCAAGGTTGTGGACATCCTGCAAATTCCGGCCTTTCTTTGCCGGCAGACCAGCTTGCTGCTCGCGGCGGGTGAAAGCGGCGCAATCGTAAACGTGAAGAAAGGGCAGTTTATGGCCCCGTGGGATATGGGCGGAGTTGCGGAAAAGATACGCTCCACCGGAAACAGCAAGGTCATGCTCACAGAGCGCGGAACCACATTCGGCTATAATAACCTGGTGGTAGACATGCGTTCTTTCGGCGCGATGCGCGAGATAGGCGTTCCGTTGGTTATGGACGCCACCCACGCCGTGCAGTTGCCGGGTGGACTCGGCGCCTGTTCCGGAGGAGACCGGCGCTACGTTCCGGCTTTGGCCCGGGCCGCTGCCGCCGCCGGAGCGGACGGAGTTTTCCTGGAATGCCACCCCGATCCGGACAGGGCCTTGTGCGACGGGCCGAACAGCATTAAGCTCGCAGATCTTCCTGAGTTGCTGCAAAGCCTGGCGGCCATATGGAATATATGCCATGACAAGAAATAGGCGCCGCAAACCCTTTCCCTACGCCGCGGCAAGGCGCATAGCCATGCTGGTTCTTGACGTCGACGGAATACTGACCGACGGCGGGCTCTATTACGACGCTACCGGCGGGCTGATGAAGCGTTTTGACGTTCATGACGGCCTTGGCGTGTCTTTGGCGCACAAAGCCGGGATTTCCGTCGCCATTATCAGCGGCATGCAGTCTATCGCGGTTGAATTCAGGTCCAGGCACATGAATATTTCGGAGTGCCATCTTGGAATAAAAGATAAAATAGCCTGCCTTGACGCATTGCGCGTGACATACGGACTTGAATGGGAACAGATAGCTTACATGGGTGATGACTGGGTCGACCTGGAAGTCATGCGCATGGTCGGCCTTGCCATTTCCGTTCCAAACGGACAGCCGGAAGTGCGCGCCAGGGCTGATTACGTTACGCGCGCCTCCGGCGGGCGCGGCGCGGTGCGCGAAGCCATCCGCAAGATCCTCACCGCCAGCGGCAAATTTGAAGAGTGCCTGAACGTTCCGAAAGGAAATCAATAATGCGAAGGCGGGCCAAATTTTTAACAGGCGGAATCCTGTTGCTTGCGGTGTTCGCGTTTGCCGTTTTCAAATATTGGGGCAAATTGCCAGGCACTGAGGCCGTCGTTTCACAGGAAGCGAGCCGGGCGGAGGGGGCTTCGCCGCCTGACTCTTCGGCATCCGGTGCGGCAGCCCCGTCCGATGACCCGTTTGCCTTGGCATTGAAAGAAATAGACCTGTCTCAAGGGTCTGACGGTTTTGAAGAATGGCGTCTCAAGGCCAGTTGGGCCAGCATGCGCAAGGACAGCGACACGATTTTTCTGAAAAACCCGCGCGTAACTTATTTTATGTCGGATGACAATGGTGAAATCGTTGTTACCTCAGATAGTGGTGAGGTCAATCAGGCCAAGAAAACCGTGCTTATGCGGGGGCACGTCGTAGCCACGCGCAATGATGCCGTGCTTGAAACTGATGAAATGTTTTATGAAAGCTCCCAACGAGCCATGTTTTTCAAGGAAGGGGCGGCTTTTAAGGGCGAGGGCATGAAAGGCAGCGCCGCCCACCTGGTTTGGTTGCTTGATGAACATGTTCTCGACGCAAGCGGTGGTGTTGTTGTTGATCTGATGATCAACTCGGGCGGCGGTTTGTTTCTTGCAGGGCCGCAAGCCTCTGGAGCACAGGCGGCGGAAGCGGATAAAAATAAGGAACAGTGAAGTCTTTCATGAAGAAAATATATTATTTTTTATGCGTTGTTTTTTGTTTTTGCAGTCTTTCCATATTGGCTTTTGCAGCTGAACCGGCTATAAAAACAAAGGGTGCGCCTACGCGCGTTACATCCGATAAAATGCGCTATAATGCGGAAACGCGCAACGTTGTCTTTTCCGGCAATGTAAAAGCCGTGCGGCCTGATTTTACTTTGACTTCGCTTTTTCTTACTGTTTATATCGGTAAACCGGACCATGACGCTTCTTCAACTCCTTCCGGCGGGCTCGGGCTTGATGGCGGCAAGGTTGAAAAAATAGTGGCTGAAAAAAACGTGCGCATCACCATGGAAGGCGGACGGGTGGGAACTTGCGAAACAGCCACTTATACCATGAGTGACGAAAAAATCGTCATGGAAGGGAATCCGGTATTGACTGAAGGGCCCAATGTTGTAAAAGGCAAAAAAATAACTTTTTTCAGCAGAGAAAACCGGATGGAAATCGACGGCGCGGTGGCTGTTGATTTCGTGACCAAAGAAAAGGCCTCTCCGGCCGGAAAATAGCGGGTCAGCATGGCGCAATTAAGTGCGTGGTCTTTAAGCAAAACATACGGCAACCGCAAGGTTGTGCGCGATGTTTCACTCACCATCAACACCGGCGAGATAGTCGGCCTGCTGGGGCCTAACGGCGCCGGAAAAACCACCACGTTCTATATGATTACCGGCATACGCAAGCCGAACGGCGGGCATGTCGACCTTGACGGGCAAAATATAGCGGACTGGCCTTTGTATAAACGCGCCAGGGTGGGATTATCTTATTTGCCGCAAGAAAGTTCGATTTTTCGTAACCTTACGGTAATGGAAAATTTACGCATCATTCTGGAATATACCGCCCTGAGCAAAGCCGAACAAAAGAAAAAAGCGCATGAACTGCTTGAAGATTTTCGCATCGGGCACCTGGCGGAATCGAAGGCTTCCTACCTGTCCGGCGGAGAGCGCCGCCGTCTGGAAATAGCCAGAGCCCTTATTCGCGAACCCAAATTTGTCTTGCTGGACGAACCTTTCGCCGGCATTGATCCTTTAGCTGTTGATGATATTCAAGGTTTGATAGAGGTTTTAAAAAAACGCGGAATAGGCATTTTGATTTCCGACCACAATGTCAGAGAAACGCTTCATATTTGCGACCGGGCTTACCTTATGCACGAAGGGCTGGTTATAGTTGAAGGCACGCCGGCGGAAATTGTGGACAACCCGCATGCCAAGCGTGTGTATTTGGGGGAGGATTTCTGCCTGTAAGCTTACGCTAGTTCCCCTTGACCGGTTATTTCCGATGTAACAACATAATATAATTTAATAATGAGCTGTGTGTTGAACCTGTAGTCAGCAGTGTTTTGCCGGGGTTGTTATGGCTGAATATACTAACGTTGAAAATATGCAAAGTTCTGAAAAAGCAAAACGGACCTTGGGCAGCAGGTTTTGCAACACCATGGACAAAGGCGGAGTTCCGGAGGATTTCTTCTGGCGTTCTTTCATGTCGCATTTATACTGCATGAAGAAATACCCGCAACTTACCATGGTTCAGAAAGAGCAGTTGAAAGAGCTGATGCTCAGGCTGCTTAGCGAAAAAGATTTTTCCGAGTCCAGCCATATTGACGCGTTCAGCGAACTGCTGACTGTGCTTACCGCTGCCTGCGAGAAAAAATTGCAGGCAACGATGCATGAAAGCATGGTTTTGATTGAAGACGTCAAAGGCATTATAGGAAGACACGCTATCGACGTTAGCGTGGCCACTGATAAAACTGAAAATCTTATAAGCCTCGGCGGAGACCCGGCCAAAATTATAGCCAAGGTGCGCAACGTTTTTAAAGAAGTCATCCAGAAAATGGAAGAAGACACCAATTCGCTTGAAGCCATGATTTTGCGCGACGGGTTGACCGGCGTTTCCAACCGCCGCGGTTTCGATCTTTTTATGCAGGATGCCGTCAAGCAGTGGGAAAATGATAATACGCCCGTAGCGCTTATCATGATTGACGTTGACAATTTCAAGCAGTTTAACGACAGGCACGGCCACCGTATCGGCGACCAGGCCCTCAAGGTGGTTGCGCAGCATACCAGGCGCGTTGCCGACAAATATTCAGACGCCCACAGCAAGCTGGTTCCGGCGCGTTACGGCGGGGAAGAATTTTCCCTGGTAGTGGTGGGCCGCAGGGCGAATGACGTGGCGGCTATAGCCGAAGACCTGCGCGGCATTATTTCCCGTTTCAGTTTCATTATTCGCGACCCGGACGGCAGCGTGCTGGAAAGCAGCATACATATTACTGTAAGCCTGGGCGCCTCGAAGCTCTGGAAAGGCTGGAGCGGAGCCTATGTGGAAAACCTGGTGGATTCCGCTGACAAGGCTCTCTACTTCGCGAAGCGCGCGGGAAAGAACCGTCTTGCCATGTTCACGCCGGATCAGGAAACGCAATACACAGTGTTTGATCCGTCTAATTCATAAGATAAACTAAAGCCCCTTTCGGGGCTTTTAGTTTATCCGCGAAGCGGTGTCGCAATAGTTCGCCGCCCTGACGTCCGGCGGAAGGCTGATCCGCCTTTCCTTCAAATTGGAAGCGTTGTCAAAATTCAATTCCTTTAGCGGCCTTTATTCCCTTTTGATATGGATGCTTGATCAGGCGCATTTCCGTAATAAGGTCGGCCCGCTCCTCCAGCCAGGACGGCAATCCACGTCCGGAAAGCACCAGGTGAACGTTTTTTTTTCCGCATTCCTCAACGAAACCCTGTAATTCCTCTTCTTCAAGCAACCCGGAGCCAAGAGCGTAAAGGGCTTCGTCCAGCACCAGCATGTCCGGCTTGCCGACGTTCAGGCGTTCTTGCGCCCAATGCAAAACGTTCAGAACCGCCTCGCGGTGCGAAGGATAATCCTCCGGCTTGCGGAAGAAACCTTCCCCCCCCGCATAAAAGTTTTCTTTGAGCAGTTCCTGCAAAACCCGTTGTTCTCCGGCCTGGCCGTTCCTTTTCATGAATTGGGCGAAGCATACCGTCATGCCCTGCCCGAAAGCGCGTATGGCCTGCCCTGTTGATGCGCTGGTTTTTCCCTTGCCTTCACCGGTGTATACTATAATCATATCTAGTTCCTGTTTATTTCCAAACTCCGGGCAGCTCAAAGCCGCAATCCGGGCATTTCGCGGCCCAGCCCTCCGCCAGCCGGTAGCCGTAACGCGGAACGCACAATGCTCCGCAGGCGGGGCATAAGGTGTTTTCCGAAGCGTGGCCTGGGATGTTTCCGGCGTAAACGAAGCGAAGCCCCGCTTTGTTGCCGATGCCGAGAACTTTTTCCAAAAGCGAAGTTGGGGTAGGCGCGGTATTCAGCATCTGGTAGGCCGGGTGAAATCGTGAAATATGCCATGGAACGTCCGGTCCGAGTTCTTTGAAAATGAATGCGGCCAAAGATTCAAGTTCTTCGGGGGAATCGTTCTCTCCGGGAATGAGCAGGGTGGTCAGTTCAATCCACCACCCGGCTTCGGCGGCACGGCGGATGGTTTCCAGTACCGGCTCGAGCCTTGCTCCGCAATGTTTGCGGTAAAAGGAGCCGGAAAAGGCCTTCAGGTCGAAGTTGGCGGCATGCATCAAGGGGCGCAGCTCGTTGAAGCATGCTTCCGACATATAAGCGTTGCTAACCATGATGTTTTTCAAACCCGCTTCTTTGGCGAGCGCGGCGCAGTCTTGCATCAGTTCGAAAAAAACGGTGGGCTCGTTATAGGTATATGAAATGCTTTCAGCGCCGCTATTCAGAGCGGCTTGCACAATTTCTTCCGGGGTGACGGCCTTAAGGCGCGCGAACACTTCCTGCCCGTTTTCGCCAACTTGGGAAATATCGCTGTTCTGACAGAACGCGCAACGGAAATTGCAACCGAGCGAACCTATGGAGAATGTCCTGGTTCCCGGCAGGAAATGAAAAAGCGGCTTTTTTTCGACCGGATCAAGATTTACGGCGGCCAGCGCCCTTCCCACCAGTGAAAACAGTTTTCCCCCTTTATTCAGGCGAACCCCGCATAATCCGGCTTTACCGGGGGCGATCAGGCAGGAATGGGCGCAGAGGAAGCAACGCGCCAAGGCTGATCCGCTTTCAAAAGGCCGCCACAGCCGTGCGGGGTAAAGCGAAAGCGAAGCTGCGTCATCCACTGGAAACCACCGTTCTTATTATAATATGATCGTTGGTCATAATGTTGCGGTCCGGGGTAAGCAGCTCTTTGTTCCCGTCTTCGCCTTGCCGTATGAACAGGCAGGTGCAGGGGCGTATGTTCAGGCGATGCATGAGTTGCAGGACTGTTTTGGCCCTGGGCATAACTTCCATTTTACCCTGAGGTTCAAAGCTCACCGTGATTGTGGGAAGCTGATAAGGCTTTTTCTCCATGCGTTCTCCCAGCATAGTATTTGATTTGCCGATTTTACCAGAAAACGGGCAGGAAGCAAATAACGGCGGGCAATGGAATTTCGGCCTGGCTGGAACGCCCGATCATATACTTATCGCGGCTGTTGAAGCCGTGATATTTATCTTGGAGCATGCTTGAGGCAAAGGAAGTTTTTTTGGGAAAAAGCAAGTTCTTTTTTTATGCCGCGCCTAAGTCCCCCCAAAGAATAGAGTCTTGAGGGGAACCATGGCAGGACATTCAGCGCTTAAAAGGCCTCAGTAACGTAATTCACGGTGTTTTCAGACCGTTTGGCCGCGTGAGGATATGGGCCATCCGGGTAGCCGAGGGCGGCGCAGCCGTAAATACGGTTTTTTTCCGGAATTCCGATTTTTGAAAGGATTTTCCGGAAGCCGGGCTCGTCGCTGAGCACCCCAAGCTGATTTACCCAGCATGAGCCTATATTCAATGAACGGGCCGCGTTGAACATATTGCCGAGCAGCAGGGCGCAATCGGCCTGAACCATGGGAGAAGCGGAAGGATCGGCCGATACGATAACAAAGGTGGGGGCGTGAAAATTCACGGTGTATCCTTCGCTGCCCACGCTTTTGGCGTAGGGGTTGTCAGGCATGCGCGCCGTGGCCGCCTTCACCTCTCGGGTAAGCTGGTCAATAACGCCTTGGCCGCGCAGCGCCGTAATATGCCAGGGCTGGGTGTTTCTGGCGCTCGGGGCGTGCAGGGCGGCCTTGAGAATAAGTTCCATGGCTTCGTCCGGAAATTGTTCCGGCTTGTATTTGCGTATGCTGCGCCTGGTCAAAAGGGAGTTTATGGTTTCATTCATGTTTTTTCCTTTCTGCCTGAGGTCAGGGCTTGCGCGCCGGCGCCCGTACTACGGACGCCGACGTCTTTCAGGTGTTATGTTTATTTTTTGCAGCAAGCCGGGCGCGGGTCTTCCATTATCTGATAGACGACCGAACCTTCAGCGTCTTCGGGTACGGGCCACCCTGTCAGGTAAGAGAAGGTCGGGGCCAAGTCTACAAGGTTGCAGCGGCGTTGCATATTAAAACCTTTTTTGATGCCGATTTCCGGGCCGTAGAACACGCACAGGGTGCGCAGGTCGCCTATGCCGTAGCCGGAGGTGGGCAGAATGGGGCCGTGTTGCATGGAATATTCCGGCCACACGGCGTAGACCACGTCGCCCACCTGGTCGCCCCAAAGGCCGAGCAGGGCGGCTTCACGCTTGGGCAGGGCCATGATGAAGGGGCATTTGCCGGTTTTGGGGTGGCGGTAAGCCATAAGGGCTTCAATAATTTCCCTTTGCGTTTTTTCATAGTCTTCCGGTTCCACAATGCCTTCCGGGTCGCGCCCCTTCAGGTTGACGTAAACGTAGCAGATACGCTGCGGTATGGCTTTGCTTTTGGAAGCGTCCATGCGTTCTACCATTTTTGAGAAGTCGTTACGCACGTTTTCCGGAATATTGGCCATCCAGGCGGGTAATTCAATTTCTTTTTTCACGAGCAGTCCGGCTTCGCCAAGCACCTTGGCCATGTCTACCGGGGGGCCGTCCGGGGTTGCGCCGTGGTCGGATATAAGCACTATAAGGGTTTCGTCGTCAAAAACCTTGAGCAGGCGGCCCAGATAGCGGTCGGCATGGCGGTAAAGTTCGCGGTGCAAGTCCCAGGCTTTTTTGTGCATGGCTTCGCTGGAGCAGGTGTTCGCGTCAAGTTCGGTCATGAGCACGTGATAGATATAGTCGGTGGGGTGGGCGTGAGAGAAGAATATGTCCCAGTCTTCCGGGTTCTTCAGAAGCGCTTCGATGCTGTCTCCCATCCAGTCGTAGTGTATGCCGATCTGTTCCAGCCATGTGTCAAGGTCGTACCAGCCCACGGCCAGGTTGCCGACGCCGGTGTTGTTGGTGGAAACGTTTCCGCCCTTGTTCAGCAGCTTGGCTTTTTCTTGCGGGAAGCACCAGAGTTCGCCGTCTACGTTCAGGCCGGCCGTAAAGTAAAGACGGAAGGCTTCGGCGTCTTCGTCAAGGTCAACAAGTTTTGCCATGAACTTGACGGTTTTTGCGCCGCCTTTTTCCATTGGGCATTCGGCCAGGAAAGGTTTGGACCATTCCCCTTTTTTAATAGTAAAGAAGGCGTCTTTAAAGTCTTTGCTGGGTGAAAGCGTA
This sequence comes from Desulfovibrionaceae bacterium, assembly GCA_031552195.1. GTDB lineage: Bacteria > Desulfobacterota > Desulfovibrionia > Desulfovibrionales > Desulfovibrionaceae > JAVBMP01. The sequence goes on along the minus strand of JAVBMT010000023.1, from coordinate 45,067 downwards.
ACGGTGTCATAACCGTTCCCGCCCATATCGCGCACCAGGATATGCCAGTCGGCATAGGTGGTGCCTTTGTTGAACACGCTTTTGATGAAAGGCATTTTATAGCTTACTTCAAGCGGGTCATCGCCCAGATCGTCAACGCCCGTCCATTTCGGTTTTTCGCTGAATTCAATTTTGACGCAGTTTCCCGGCAGGGTTTGGGTGCTGACCATGGTGTCTTCACAGAAAGCGTATTGGGTGCCGAGTTCCGGCGTGCGTTCAATGCCTTTCATGGCTGAACTGACCATGTTGTCCATGAATACGCCTACGGTTAACGCTCCGCCACCGACGACAGTGCCGTGTTTGAGCTTTTTGTGGGCGTTGTAAGACATGGGAAAGTTGAGCACGACGGATTTTTTCCCGGCGCGTTCAGCCGCTTCCCAGAAAGATTCCGCCTGCACGTAATCCCAGTTGAAGGCGCTGTGGGCGTTGGCTCCTTCCGGCGTCGTGCCGGGGATATGGCGCCAGAAGTCGGTTACGTTGTTGGTTCCTGGCCAGGCCCCGGTCACCATGCTGGTCCAGTTCGGCGGGGTGATGGTGGGGAAAGGAACCAGGCAATTTTCCGCTACCGTGCCGTTTTCAAAAACTTTTTTGAAGTTGGGGCAAATACCTTCATCAATGTGCTGACGCACCAGATTGGTAAGGGCGCAGTCAAAGCCGAGCAAAGCGATTTTTTTGGTTTTTTTCATGTTGGAGTCCTTTATGTGGTTGATGTTTTCATTTAATGCAATCTCAAGAGGTTATTATTTTACAGCAGGCCGGGCGCGTGTCTTCCATAGTTTTATATATGCCCCGCCTTCAGCGTCTTCAGGCACGGGCAGCCGGTCAGGCAAGGGGGTCGGGCCAAGTTCGATAAGGTTGCCGGCGTTGCGTATAAAGCCTTTTTTACACCTATTTCCGGGCCGTGGAATACGCGCACAGGGGTGGTGTGGAAAACGGCGCCGGGCAATTTTCAGCCAAGGCGCCGTTTTCAAAGATTTATTTTTAAATTCTGGCAAATGCCTTTGTCGATATGCTTGCGGACAAGGTTGGTCAGGGCGGTTTTACGGATCGTTTTCATAGCGACAGCCTCCGTATAAATGAATAGAAGTAAAAAATTAACTAATTCATTTAATACACGTTGTGCCGGTTTTAGGCAAGAGCGGCAGGCTCTGAAATAATAATTTTACTCGGCGACGTTGATATTGAGACTTTTAAGCTTGCGGTGCAAATAACTGCGCTCCAGGCCTATTCCTTCGGCCAGGCGGCTGACGTTGCCCCCATATTCCTGCAGCTTGGCGCTCAGGAATTTGGCTTCAAAAGCGCTTTTGGCGGCTTTGAAATCGTTGCTGTCCAGGTCATCAAGAAAATCTTTTTCCACGGCTTCTTTTCCGTTTTCCGCCTTAATGTCCGCTGGAAGCGGAGAGAAACGGAAAGCCTGGAATTCCGGCGGCAAGGCTTCAGGCGTCACAATTTGCCCGCCGTGCAGTATAAGCATCCTTTCCACGAAGTTTCGCAGCTCACGCACGTTGCCCGGCCAGGGATAACGAAGCAGTATGCCTCGGGCTTCCTGGTTGAAGGCCATGGGAGTAAGCCCGTGCTCGGCGGTCAGCTGGGCTGTGAAAAAGTCCAGAAGCTCCCAAATATCTTCGTCGCGTTCGCGCAACGGCGGCATTTGCAGTGGAAACACCCTCAGGCGGTAGTAGAGGTCTTCGCGGAACGTGCCTTGGGCTATGGCGGTTTCAAGATTTTTATTCGTGGCGGCTATCACCCTTACGTCAACGTGAATGGTGCGGTTTCCGCCCACGCGTTCAAAGCGTTGTTCCTGCAGGATACGTAAAATTTTGGCCTGGGTTTTAAGGCTCATGTCGCCTATTTCATCAAGGAAGAGCGTTCCTTGATGAGCCATTTCAAACTTGCCGGTTTTCATGACTTCGGCCCCGGTGAAGGCGCCTTTTTCATGGCCGAACAATTCGCTTTCGATAAGTTCTTCCGGAATGGCGGCGCAGTTCACCGCCACCAGCGGCTTGGCGGCGCGGCGGCTGTGGCTGTGGATGAAGCGGGCCGCGATTTCCTTTCCGGTTCCGTTTTCTCCCGTGATGAGCACCCAGGTGTCAAGCGGAGCCACCATGCTCATTTGTTCGCGCAGGTTGACCATGCACAGGGAGTTGCCCATGGGGGCGTCGGTCTGGCGCAGCTTCAGGCGTGAACGCAGGGCCTGGTTTTCCATGCGCAGGGTATGAAATTCCAGAGCCCGGTCAACGGAAATAAGGACTTTTTCCAGAGAAAGCGGTTTTTCAATAAAATCGTGCGCGCCTTTTTTAATGGCGGCCACGGCGGTTTCAACCGTGGCGTGCCCGGAAATCATAAGCACCGGAAGGGTGTTGTATATGGCGCGGATGCGGTCAAGCACCGCCGGGCCGTCCATTCCAGGCAGCCATACGTCAAGGAAAACCAGGTCGATGGCGGTTCCGGTCAAAATATCCAATCCGGCCTCTCCGCTTGCGGCCTCAAAAACGGTATAGCCCTCGTCTTCAAGAATGCCGCGCAGGGAAAAGCGTATGCCGTCTTCATCGTCTATAATCAATATGTTGATATTCGAGGCGCTGTGTTCTTCCGTCATGTTGTTCTCCATGGCGTGTCCGTTCTTGCGTTTTTTTGCCGCGCGCGATGCCCGGAAGCGGAATCGCCGCAATCTTCATGAAGGCGTAACGCTGAAATAAAACTGCCAGCGTAAGGGGACGGGCCGCACTTTCCGCTGACAGCAATGTTCGTTTTGCGGACGAGTTATATTTTGCTGACGCGTGTTCCTCTTGCGGAGTTAAGCACGGCAAGAAGCGCAACGCCCACATCGGCGAAAACCGCTTCCCACAGGCCGCTGAGGCCGACGACGCCAAGGGCCATGAAGGCTGTTTTAACGCCAAGGGCCAGCACTATATTCTGCCAGACCACGGCGCGCACCTGGCGGGCTATGGAAATCAGCCTGACAACGCTTGAAGGCCGGTCATTCAGAATGACCGCGTCAGCTGTTTCAATAGCCGCTTCCGATCCGACTCCGCCCATGGCTATCCCCACGCGGGCCAACGCCAGGCTTGGGGTGTCGTTTATGCCGTCGCCCACAAAGGCTGTCTCTTCCGGCCGGGCAATATCCCGCATGGCCGCAACCTTGTCTTCGGGCAGCAACCCGGCTTTATATCCGTCAAGCTTCAGCTCTCCGGCCACCCAGACGGCCGTATTTTCCTTGTCGCCTGTAAGCATATAGCTTGTCAAGCCGGTTGCGGACAGGCCGGCTACAGCCGTGGACGCGTCTTCCTTGATCCTGTCGGATACGGTAATATGCCCCAAAAAGGTTGTGTCTTCAGCCAGATATATTACCGTGCCGGATAGTTCGCTTTCCGCCGGATTTAGGCCGCATTCGCGCAAAAAATCTATATTCCCGGCCAGGTAACGTTTCCCGCCTGTTGATACGCGCATGCCTTTTCCCGGCACTTCTTCCGAATTCAGGTCCGAGGGGCGTTTGAAATCAGGCAGGTGGCGGATGATAGCCCTGGCAACAGGGTGGTTGCTGTCAATTTCAGCGGAGCCCGCGGCGTTCCACAGGCGTTCTGGCGTAATGCCGGGAGCCGGGCTGACATCCCCTACGTCGAACACCCCGTGAGTCAGCGTTCCGGTTTTATCGAAAATAACGGTTTTTACTGACAAAATTCCATCCATAACATTGCCGCCCTTTACCAGGATGCCGTGGCGCGAAGCCAGCCCTATGCCTCCGAAATAACCGAGGGGAATAGAGATAAGCAGTGCGCAGGGGCAGGAAATTACCAGCAGCACCAGGGCGCGGTATATCCAGGTAGACCAGTCGGCTCCGCCCAGCAGCGGCGGAAGCGTCGCCACCAGAGTTGAGGCCAGTATGACCAGCGGCGTATAATAGCGGGAGAAAGTTGTAATGAAGCGTTCCGTTGGAGATTTTCCGGCAATGGCGTTCTCAACCAGTTCCATAATTCGCGCCATATGAGTATCCGCAAAGCGGTTGGTTGTTTTTATGGTAAGAACTCCGCCCATGTTGATGCTGCCGGCGAGCGCCTTAAAGCCGGGGGCGGCGGCCACCGGAACGGATTCTCCGGTTAGCGGCGACTGGTCAACCTGTGACAGGCCGGATAAAACCAGCCCGTCAAGCGGAATCTTTTCTCCGGCCCGCACGATAATAGTGCGGCCAGGTTCCACTTCCTCAACCGGAACAGTCTTTACGGCATCACCTTCCAGCACATTGGCGGTTGTAGGCTTGCCTGCCAGCAAGGCCTTTATGGAGCCGCGCGAGCGCGCGGTGGCCAGGTCCTGCACGAATTCACCCATGCGGTAGAAAAGCATGACGCCTACCGCTTCCGGCATATGGCCAAGAACAATCGCCGCGCAGGTGGCCAACCCCATCAAAATGAATTCGTTGGCCCAGTCTCCTTTTCCCAGCAGCTTAACGCCTATTTTAAAAACAGGCAGGGCGCAGAGCAGATAAGGAACGGCGAAGAAAACGCGCATTCCCCATTCCCCGATAACGTCCGCAAAAAACTCATCGCAGACGATGGCGGCGATGAAAAGCAAAAAGTTGGCTGAAAGAAAGACCAGTTCTTTCTTCTGTTCCGCATCGAGAGTTATACCGTTATTTGTGGCGGCATGATCAAAAATGGGAGTGTTATCTTTTTTGCAGCATGCGCAACCGGATTTTTCCGGGTTCGCCTGCCCGGCCGGGGACAAATCGCAGTCTGAAGCTGATTCGAAGTCCATAAAATTCTCCAATAGTTCCGGTTAAAAACCCTTCGCGTTAAGTTCGTCTTCCAGAGAGTGGATTTCAGGCGAATGGTATGCATCCGCGTTATCCTGCTCAAAGTTGCAAATGGCTTTTTCCCCTTGTTCCAAAATATGGCTGATGCGCTCCTCGTCTTCATTTATGGCCGGGTGCCCGCCAAGGCTTTCCATAACCCAGAGCAAGGCCGCCGCCGCCATGCCGGCCGCAGTGGAAGACGAAGGTTGGGAAACGTTTTCCGGCAGGGTGTAATAAACCCACTTGCCGTGTTTGCGGCTTTCAATAAGGCGGGCCTGGCGCAAGACGGAAAGATGCTTTGAGGTGGTGGAAGGCGCAAGGTCGAGAAAGGCCGTAATCTGGCATACGCAAAGCTCACGCCCGCGCAGGGCCATTAATATGCGCACCCGGTTTTCATCGGTAAGGGCTTTGGTAATATTTATAAAATCCAGCATGTGGGCAACCTTTTGTTCCGGGTTTCATGTTTATCATTTCGTTATATGACGAAATAACGCAGCATCAAAAATAAGTCAAGACGCTTCCATTTTTTACCGTCACGGCTTATGCTGAACCTACAAAAAACAGGAGTTCTAAAGTGGAGCAACTTGAAATAAAACGCGCCCTGCTCAGCGTTACGGATAAAAGCGGCCTTACGGATATGGCGTCTTTGCTGGCGCGAAACGGCGTTGAGCTTGTTTCAACCGGCGGAACCTATAACGCGCTGAAAGAAGCCGGGTTCGCCGTGTCGCAGGTCAGCGAGGTAACAGGTTTTCCGGAAATTTTGGGCGGAAGGGTCAAAACCTTGCACCCGCATATTCACGGTGGCATCCTGGCCGACAAAGACAACCCGGAGCATCTCGCCACCCTGGCGGAGCGCGGAATCAAGTCTTTTGACCTGGTTTGCGTGAATCTTTACAATTTCTCCGGCGCTTTGGCCAAGAAACTGGATGAACGGGCGACGATAGAGGAAATCGATATAGGCGGCCCCTGCCTGCTTCGCGCTTCAGCTAAAAATTTTCATTCAATACTGGTTGTTCCAGGCGTTGAATTTTACCCGGAAGTAATCAGCGAACTTGAAACCAATTCCATGCGCGCTACGCTCGCTTTGCGCCGCCGCCTGGCCTCGGCGGCGTTTACCGCCACTTCCGGCTATGACGCCATGATAAGCGGCTGGTTGGCCGGGCGTTGAACTCCTGTTCCGGCAACCGTGGCGCAACCGCCGTTTACGCTCTTACGCCGCGCGGAATGGAGCTTGGCCGTATGATCGCCGCGCGTTTGCCCGCGGACCTTTTTCTGCACGCTGGGCTTTGCTCCGTACAGGACGAAGGGGGAAGAGGGGTGCGTTGCTTTGAGAGCTTGCCCGCGCTTATCGGGCAAACATTCTCAGCCTATCGGAGGCATGTTTTTATCTGCGCTTGCGGCATCGCAACGCGCTGCGTCGCCCCGCATCTGCGGAGTAAGCTTGATGACCCGGCCGTGCTGGCCATTGACCAGGGCGGGCGTTTTGCGGTCAGTCTTCTCTCCGGGCATTTGGGAGGCGGCAACGCTTTAGCTGAAGAGGTCGCCGCCCTGACCGGCGGTGTAGCTGTAATTACTAGCGCCACAGATTATGAAGGGGCGCCATCGCTTGACCTTATAGCCCAGTCTAAAGGCCTGTTCATAGAAAATATTCAGGCCCTGAAAAAAGTGAGCGGGGCGTTGCTGCGTGGTGAACGGGTCGGCGTGTTTGACCCGAATGATTTACTGGAACTGCGCGCGGAGCAGGGTGAACGTTTTATTTTTTGCGATGAACCGGAAAAAGTGACCCTGCCCGGCGTTGTGGTAAGTTGCAGATTCCTGCCGGATTTGAGCCGGGAGGATATTTTGTTTTTGCGTCCTAAAACTCTTTGCCTGGGGTTAGGGTGCAGGCGCGGAATTGACGCGGCGGAGCTGAAATCTTTTATTTTTCGCGTGTTGACGGAAAAAGGATTCAGTGTGCATGCGTTGTCTTGTTTGGCCAGCTTTGAAGGTAAAAGAGACGAAGCGGCTTTCTTGGCGCTTAGAGAAGAATTTGGGTTGCCTTTCTACTTTTTTTCCAAAGAAGAGCTGGCCGTTTTTCCTTCCGGTGAACCCTCAGCCAAGGCCTTGGAGGTTTTCGGGCTGGCCGGGGTTTGTGAAAGCGCGGCTTTGATGGCTTCATCGTTGACTTCCGGAAAAACCGGAACTCTGCTTGTGGCGAAACAGAAAGGCGCGGGCATGACAATGGCGTTGGCTGAAGAGGGAATATGACATGCTGAAAATAGTCAAGGAACGCATCAAACAAAAATATCGCACCGGAGACTATCCGGTAAAGGACCCGGTACTGTCGCCCCGTTATCGTGGACGCCCGGCGATTGACGCCCTGCTGTGCTCTCCGGCGAATTGCGCGAAGCCCTGCCTGGACGTGTGCCCATCCGGGGCTCTGACCCTGGAAAACGGGCAAGATCTTTGCCTTGATCTCGGGCGATGTACTTTTTGCGGGCGCTGCGCCGCTTTGTGCCGGGCGAAAGCTATCAAGTTCGGGCCGGACTGGCGCCTGGCTTCCAGCAGCCGTGAAGGGCTTTACGTCAGGCCTGTCGATGGCGGACTGGAGGCTGGAGAAAAAAGCGTTGTGCAGCCTCTCCCGGCTGACTTGCGCCGTATTTTCGGGCGCTCGCTGCGTTTGCGGCAGGTGTCAGCCGCCGGCTGCAACGCCTGTGAGGCTGATATCAACGTGTTGGGAACACTGGTCTTCGATATGGCTCGGTTCGGAATTGACATTGTAGCTTCTCCGCGCCACGCCGACGCAATGATCATTACCGGAACCTTGCCGCGTAATATGCGGCTTGCCGCGCAAAAAGCCTTCAATGCCATTCCGGAACCTTCTCTGGTGATAGCCTGCGGCGCTTGCGCCATTTCAGGCGGTTTGTTCGCTGAGCCGGATAATCCGGCCGGGCAGAACGGAAACGGGGTGGACGGTTTCTTTCAGCCCAATCTTTTTATCCCAGGATGCCCGCCTCACCCGTACACAATTCTGGATGGAATGCTGCGTTTGTTGGGCCGGGTAAATTGAAGCGGGGTGCATCTATTTAGCCTGACCGCGCAAACATTGCGCTTGAAATAAAAATAAAGCCCGGCGTGACCGGGCTTTATTTTTATTTCAAGTATTAAAGAAACTAACGCAATACGTTGTTGCTCCTGCGTTCCTTGATCGGCTGATACGGGTCGGAGTCAAGGTCTTCTTTGCCGAAGTCTTTGATGTCGGTTTCAATGGCAAGAATTTTCTTGTCTATGTTGAAGCCGTCAAGAAGTTCGCCGCCCAAAGTCTTAAGACGGTATTGAGTGGCGATCTGGTTGAGCTGGGAAGTTACCAGGAGCATTGAAGAATTGTAAAGTTCGTTTTCGGCGTCAAGCACGTCGAGCAAAGAACGCTGGCCGATGTTGAACTGTTCAAGGTACATGTCGCGGGTCTGGGTGTTGAAGTCAACCGCGTTCGTGTAGAACTTGGTTTGTTCCCGCGCGGCGAGATATTCATACCAGGTGTCGGAAACAGTGGTGTTCAATTCGTCTTTCAGTCTGTCGACTTCCAGCTTGCTCTGGCGCACTTTGGCCTTGTTGGCCTTCAGGTTGTACCAGTCATAGTGGCCGTTATAAAGGTTCCATACCGCGCGCAACTGAATGGCGGTTCCCCAGGTATAGGTGGAACTGCCTTCAGTGTACCAGCGGTACTGCGGACCGGCTTCGACATAAATTTGCGGATGGAAAGCGGCCTTGTCTATGCCTTTCTGGGCAATGGCGGCGTCAACGTCGCTAACCAGGGCCTTGATTTTGGAGTTGTTGGTCTGGCAGGTGGCGAGAGCGACTTCCAGGCTTGGATAGGGATTTTCCGGAAAAAACGGGGCGGCCAGTTCTTCAACTTCTTTGCCGGTAAGCTGCCTGTAAAGGGCGGTAGCCTGAGCCAGAGCCAATTGGGCATCGGTCAGGGAAGACTGGGAACGGGCAAGGCGGCCTTGAGTCTGGGTAACGTCGGCCAGGCTGGCTGCGCCGCCGCGCTGGCGTTCTTCCTGAGAGGCCAGAATGGACAGGTGGTTCTGCACGTTCAATTCAGAAAGCGCCACCAGCTTGCGTTGGCGGTAAATTTCTATGTGAGTGAGCACAGCGTCAAGCGAGAGGCCTTCCGCGTTGTCAAAAAGGCGCTCAGCGGCGGAAGCCAGGCGGGCTTCGCTGAAGCGGTAACGGTTAAGGGTGGCAAGGCCGTCCCAGATGGTCTGCTGGGCCACGAGGGAAGCGTCGAAACGATCATACCAGGTGTTTTCACCTCGGGCGGATTTGGGCTGGCGGGCCGCGGCGTCGTTCCACTGCTCAATGCCGTATCCGGCCCTGAGGTCAACGCGGGGCAACCAGCCGCTGCGGGAGCGTTTCAAGTCGAAATCAGCGGCCTGGCGGTATTCCTGGAAGGCCCTGATGGTCGGGTGATAGTTGATTGTGTAGCGTACGGAATCGCCCAGACTGACCGGCCCGAGAACGCTGGTGGACGGCTGCGCGGGAGCCTGCGCCATAGTATCCGATGCGGCCATTGCCGAACCGGACGCCAGAACCAGGCAAACAGCGACAGCTCCTAACGTTTTGAAGTTAAACATTAAAGCTTTACCTCCTAAGCTTTTACACGGCTTCGTCATGCAATTGAAAGATTTCTTAAAACAGCTTTTGTTTAAGGCATATCGGCAAAAAAATACTTTATTCAATGGAAATAATAAAAAATACGCTATAAAATTTCAACATATTCTTTTTATTCCCCCCCGCCTCCTATTTTTTTAAAAATAAGGAGAGGCTGTTTTTGTACTGTAAAAACAAGGTTTAGGCAAGATTTTTTTGACTAAAGTTGTTTGCCACCGCAGATTGATTCCATTTTTATTTGATCGTGTAAAAATATACAAACAATACCTTATGTTATATATAAAATTATGTTTGTCCTACTGCTGGAGCGCTTTTTTTTTCTAAACTCCTTGTAAAAAAAAAGACCGCATGCTATCAGTGCCGCGCTTAATATCCGATGAATTTACAGCCCGGCCAGCCGGAGTTTTCCGTTAAAAAAAACGGTATAATATAACAAGTATAACAGCGTTCGGACTTTCCTTTCCTATAAATCAAGTTTTGCTTGCGCCCGGCGCAAGCGGAGAAACATATGCATCTCTCGAAAGAAATTAACCAGGCAACCTTGGAATTATACAGGCACCTGAAAAGTCATATGACGCAGGCCCAGCTTGTCTCATGGCTTTTTTCAGTCAAAGACGACGCTATTTACGTGTCGACCCTGCATGAAAATACGCCCAGCATACTAACCCCATTCAAACTGCACCCTCGTAACGACTTGCTTGAGCTTATCCATAATGACGACCTTGAAAACGTGCTGAATGGCTTGAAGAAGGCCCTGGAATCTTCGGCCCGCGAGGCTCAGCTTGAGCTGTGTTTCAGACTCAGGAGGCCGAACGGCGAGTATGACACCATTCTGATCGTCGGCATGGGAATGGGGTCAGACCCGGAAGGCCGCCCGGAGTACCTGTCGGGCAACAGTTACAATTTGCATGTTTTCAAAGACGGCATGGAAGATGCCGCTCTGTTCAGGGAAAAAATACGCTTCGCCCTTGATGCGGCGCGCGATGGACTTTGGAACTGGGATTTGAGCAAAAATAAGATTTACTACAATTCGCACTATATGGACATGCTTGGCTACCCCAGGGAAACGTTCAGTTGGACGCAGGAATCATGGGCTTCCTATATTCATCCGGATGATCTTGCCCCAACCCTTGAACGGCACAGGCTGTATATCAAGTCTCCGACTTTGGACGATTGCTATGAAATTACCTACCGGTTCAAAAATGAAGACAACACCTACCGTTGGCTGCTGGCCCGCTGCAAGGTGGTGGAACGTGACGCTAAAGGCAGGGCCGTGCGCATCATAGGCATGCATTCCGATATAACGGATAAGGGAAAGGATGCCCTGGTGCGTTTGGTGCAGCAGGATTTTCTTACAAAAGTCGGTAACCGCATGTACATTGAACAGCGGTTTTCAGAGCTTTGTTCCGAATCTTTGCCGGTATCGGTGCTTTATATCGATGTTGACGGCCTTAAAAAAGTGAACGATTCCCTCGGCCATCAGGCTGGAGACAGCCTTCTTAGGGCCGCGGCCGAACTTATCCGCCAGGCCGTGCGTTCCACGGATGTCGTAGCGCGCGTGGGCGGAGACGAGTTTGTCGTCCTTATGCCGAAATGTCCTCGGAAGTCAGCCGTGCGGGTGCGGGAAAAAATAGAAAATATGCTGGATTTGCGCAATGCGAACTCCGATCATATCCCTATTTTCCTGTCAATAGGCATAGCCGGAACGGATGAAGGCCTTCAAGTGGAAGAATTGCTTGAAAGGGCCGACTTTTCCATGCTTGAAATAAAGGGAAAGCTTCACGACGAACGCCACGCCGTCTTGCAACACTGGATAGACAGCCACAAGGAAAGGCGGGAAAACTCTTGCGGCAATGCCTGATTTTAAGGCCTTGCCGGTAGTTTGTCTTTGATTTTGCCGGACGTTTCTGTATTATTCCCCGGTTGACAAGTTTTTAAACCGGCGGAACAGGGCATGTCGTCAATCAGATATTCTACCTTCAAACCGGCTGTGCCTTGGGTGCTGCTGGTCTCTTTAATGTTTTTCATCAATTACACCAACCGTTCCATTTTCGGTCCGCTTCTGGTCGATTTTGAGCGCGAGTTCGGCATTGACCATGCCCAGGCCACCAGGCTGCTGTTTTATCTTTATTGCGGTTTTTCTTTCAGTATGGCCATGTCCGGTTTCGCCGCCGCCAAAATCAAACCCAAGCTGGCTGTCGGCCTTTCCACCATTTTTTGCGGAATTGTCATTTTTCTCATTTCCCGCCTGCATTCCATTGATGTCGCCTGGATATTTTTCATCGCCTTGGGCCTTTCCGGCGGTTTTTATTTTACTTCGGCCATGGCAACGCTTGGTGAACTGGTAACCCCGCGCGATTGGGGCAAGGCCGTAACCTTGCATGAACTGGCTCCGCCCCTGAGTTTTATTTTAGCCCCGCAACTGGCGCATCTGATAATATTTTTTGACGGCGCCACCTGGCGCTCTGTGCTGGCCGGTCTTGGCGGTTTTTCCTGCCTGGCCGGGATGTTTTTTATTATATTCGCGCGGGGCGGAGAAAAAAAAGCGTCTCCGCCGTCTCTCGGCCACTTCCGCCTTTATCTGAAATCTCCGGTTTTATGGCTTTTCGCCTGGATTTTCGCCCTCGGCATAGGCGGAGAATTCGCCCCTTACAGTGTTTTGCCGTTGCACCTCACCACAGAACGCGGCTTGAGCGAAGAAGCGGTCGGCCGGCTTCTTTCTTTGACCCGCCTTGCCGCTCCGCTGGCGGTGCTTGCCGGTGGGGCGCTGATAAGCCGCTTTCGGGCTAAAACCATTGTGACCTGGTTTTTATTCACGCACGCCCTGAGCCTGCTTTGCATGGCGCTGCCGCAACCAGGACTGGCGCGGGCCGGAATGTTCGTGCAGCCCTTGGTCACGGCCTGTGTTTTTCCGGCTATATTCACGCTTTTCGCGGAAAATTTCCCGCTTGAGCATCAACCGATGCTCTTGGGTTTGGCTGTGCCCGTATCTTCTTATATAGGATCTGGAATATTTCCGGCCTTATTGGGGTTGTGGGGAAATTACCTGGGTTTTCAATACGGTTTTGCCATGATGGCCGTATTCTGCCTGATCAGCCTGCCGTTTTTACGGGTAGTAAAATAAGGCGGACAACGCAAAAAGAACCGGGGAGTTTCAATCTTGAAAAAGTTGAAACTCCCCGGTTCTTTTTGCATATCAGGCGTTATTTCAGCAAATCGCCATAACCGGGCAGCGCGCCTATGCTTCCCGCTTTTGAGCCGCCCATGAACTTGCGGGAGGCAACGCCCCTTTTAGCGGCCCTGTTTCTGGCCATGAGGTACGGATCAACGTAAACCCGGCCCCGTGACGAGCCGTAACTGAAAGAGGCGCATTTCGGAGAATCGATCTGCGAAGAAATGGCGTACACCATATAAGCGTATTGGTCCGAGTGGTTGTAGGTGCGGATGACGGCCACCTTGGCGGGCGGGGTCTGGGCGCCTCTCCAGCCGTTGGCCGACAAATAGCGGCCGATGCTGTGAGCGGCGTCCGGAAGGGTGAACAGGTTGACAATGCCGTCTCCGTCAGCGTCAACGCCATAGGCGTCGATGTTGCTGGGCATGAACTGGCAAAGCCCTATCGCTCCGTAAACCGACCCGGGCATGGCGAGTATATCCGCATTGCTGGCGTCAGCGTGCTTTATAAGGGCGACAAGCTCGTTTCTCGCCCAATCGGATTTTTCGTTTATTCTGGCGTCAAGCCTGGCGGCTTGGTCCGCGCTCAGCTTCATGCCGTTAATTGACGGAAGCACGGCCTTCAAGCTGTCTGTAACCGCCATGGACGCCAGAACCCTCAGCGCGGATTGGGAGCCGAAGTTGTCGCCGATGCCGGTTTCCACCATTAAAATTCCGGTTACCACCGAAGCCGGAACGCCGTAATTTTTTTCAATTTCCGCGAAGAGCTGGGCGTTGTTTTTTATAAATTTACGCACGGAACCTATGCCGAGCCCTCCGGCAATGCAGTTCGTTTGCGGCGCGACAAAGCAATATTCGTTTTTGGGCGGGGTCTTCAGGCCTGGGTAGCCGCCGTAGCTGAGGGTATAAAGCTCGATTGCCTTCAAGGCCATGAAAGATGGCGAATAGTCGTTGGCAATGGCGGAAAAAATCTGATCGAGACGTTTCGGGTCAAGTCCTTCGCTTATAAGGTCGGCTTTTAACGGAGCCCATATTTCCGGTTTTCCGGCAACGTAGAGGTTCAGGCGCTTGTCGCTGGCGTAGAGTTCAGCGCGAGCCGGCCTGGGGGATGGCTCAGCCGCACCGGCGCTTTGGGTTGAAGGCTCCGCGCTTTCCGCGTCAGCCGTTTTTCCAGCATTTTCAAGGCCAGTGCTTTCGCCTGGCGCAGCTTCCCTATTTACCGTGTTTTCGGCAGATTCCGCCTCAACCGGTAATTTTTTATGCCCAAGCAGGCTTAAAATCTTTTCTTCAACCGCCTTGCGGAAATTTCCAAGCGCTTCAGCCTGTTTTTTGGCGAGTTCGCCGTCCATGGCGGAAGCGGACGCCTGAGCCTGCCGCGCGTCAAGCGTGTTCCCTTCAGCGCTTGCGCGGGCGGGCGAAGCAAGAGCGAGCAACAGAAAAAAAACGCATCCAAGCGCGCGGGCGGTCGGTAAAAAAGATGTTTCAGGCACGTTGCGGGACCATTTAAAGTTAGTATTATTAAAGGCGCGAACAGCGCGTTAAAAGCATAAAATCAGCCAGAACGAGGGCCAGCATGGCTTTCAGAACCGGCACTATGCGCGGAATGGCCGAAACGTCGTGCCGGCCTTCGATCTGTATATTTATCGGCTGCAGATTATTATTAATGGTTTGCTGAAGTTTGGCAATAGAGGGTATGGGCTTTACCGCGACATTGACCAGAATGTCCTGCCCGGTGGACAGGCCGCCCAGAATTCCGCCGGCGTTGTTCGAGGCGAATTGCGGGCAACCCGTTCCCTTGAAGGGCGGGGGGAGAATGCCGTCGTTGTTGGAAGACCCTTTCCCGCGCGCGGCGGCGAAACCCGCTCCGAATTCCACGCCCTTCACCGCGCCGACTGAAAACATAGCCCCGGCCAGCCGCGCGTCGAGTTTGTCAAACACCGGTTCGCCAAGGCCGGTCGGCAGGCCGGAAGCGCAAAGGCGCACTATGCCCCCCAGGCTGTCGCCTTCTTCCCTGGCCTGGCGCGCAAGGCCGCTCCAGGCTTCGGCCGCTTTGTCCGAGGGGGCGTAAAATGGACGGTTTGCCGCGCCTTGAGGGTCTTCCTGTTCAGCCTGGATGCCGCCGTATTCGATAGTATATGCGTTCAGGCTTATGCCGGACGAGCGGAGAAATGCCCGGGCGATAGCCCCACCAGCCACCCGTGACGCGGTTTCGCGCCCTGAGGAACGCCCGCCGCCGCGAAAATCACGCGCGCCGTACTTCACATGCCAGGGAAAGTCCGCATGGCCGGGGCGGAAAACATCTTTCAGGTTTTCGTAATCTTGAGGGCGGGCATCCGTGTTTTCAATATGGAAAGCGATTGGCGCACCGGTGGTTTTGCCGTTGAACACTCCGGAAAGCAATTTTACGGCGTCCGCTTCACGGCGTCCGCTTGCCGCTGTTTCAGTGCGAAAACCGGGGCGGCGTTCATCAAGCGCCTTTTGCAGGCAGCCTTCGTCAAGCTCGATTCCGGCGGGGCAACCCTCAACGATTCCGCCAAGGCCGGGGCCGTGCGATTCTCCATAAGTTGCCAGCCGGAAGATGCGCCCGAAACTGTTGCCGCTCAAAGGCTGACCCTCTCCAGCGCAACACGCGGCAATCCGTCCGCAATTTCCAGCCTCGCGTATCCTCCCTGGAACAAGGCCCCGGGATTCACGATAACGGTGTTTCCTATTTTGTCTTTTCCAACCGCTTCATGAACATGCCCGCAAAGGCACAGGGCCGGTTGGCGCTTTTCAATGAAGGCGCGCACCGCCTTGCTGCCGACATGGGCTCCGGCGTTGATTCTGTCGCAAGCGGTGTCAACGGGCGGGGTGTGGCTGGAAAGCACCAGCAAGGCGTCCTTCGGGCAAGTTGACCAGGCTTTTTCCAGGAAGGCTTCAAGTTCTTCTTCGGAAAATTCCGTGGGAGTTTTGAAAGGAGTGGGGTTTGAGCCGCCAAGCCCGATCAGCGCGAAGTTTTCTCCGGAAGGGGCGGAAAGGGTGAAATGGCCGCCGTGCGAGGAAACGCCTTCACGTTCCAGCAGAGGCCGCACTTCAGGGTTGTCCAGATTACCCATGTTGGCGACAATTCGTTTGTTCAGCGCCCGCAGGGCGTTCAGCACTTTTTCCGCTTCTTTGGCCCCGCCGAACTGGGTAAGGTCTCCGGTGACGATAACTCCGGCCGCTTCCCTTATGCCGGGAATTTTTTCCAGATTGGCTGGTTCCGAGTGTATGTCTCCAACTACTATCCAGTATGGCGCCATGGTTCATCTTCCTGACATGTTAAAGGGAAACATTAAGTTTGCGGTCCACGGCCTATTTTTTAGCCGTTTCTTCGGCCGCCACTTTCTTTTTTCCGGCTATCTGATGGCGTTTCTGGGCGTCGAGCACGGTTTTGCGCAAGCGTATCGATTTCGGCGTTATTTCGACAAGTTCGTCATCGCGCACGAAATGGATGGCCCGTTCCAAGGTCATGGGCCTTGTCGGCGTGAGGATGATGTTTTCGTCTTTTCCCGCCGCGCGCATGTTGGTAAGCTTCTTTTCCTTGCAGGGGTTGACGTCTATATCGTTGTCGCGGTTGTGTTCGCCGATGATGAGGCCTTCGTAGATGGGGTTGCCCGGCTCGATAAACAGTTCGCCGCGCGGTTCGAGGTTATAGATGGCGTAGGGCACGGCCTGGCCTTGGCGGTCGGCCACGATTGATCCTGTGAAACGAGACGGAAATTCCCCCCGGTGCGGCTGGTAGCCTTCCAGGTAAGAGTTCATGATGCCGGTTCCCTTGGTATCAGTAAGAAATTCGTCGCGAAAACCTATAAGGCCGCGCGAGGGAACGGAAAATTCCAGGCGCACTCGGCCGGAGCCGTTGTTCACCAGGTTGAGCATGCGGCCTTTGCGGAACGAAAGTTTTTCAGTAACCACGCCCATGAAAGTTTCATCGCAGTCTATAAGCAGGCGTTCCATCGGTTCAAGCGTTACGCCGTTTTCCTCATGCAAGATGACTTCCGGCCGCCCGACGCTGAGTTCAAACCCTTCGCGGCGCATCTGTTCAATAAGGATGGCCATTTGGAATTCGCCGCGCCCCTTGACTATGAACGCGTCGCTGTCTTCGGAGTCTTCAACTTTTATAGCGACGTTGCGCAGGGTTTCTCTGATCAGGCGTTCGCGTATTTTGCGCGATTGCACTATTTTGCCCTCTGTTCCGGCCAGCGGGGAGGAATTTATGGCGAAGCGCATGGTCACGGTAGGTTCGTCCACCCTGATGCGGGGCAGGGTGCGGGGCGATTCTTTGGTGCAGATGGTATCGCCGATGTTGACGTCTTCAATGCCTGAAAGCACCACTATATCGCCCGGTCCCGCCTCTTCAACCTCTGTCAGCTGCAAGCCCTGATAACATTGCAGTTTGCCCACTTTAAGCGGAGTTGTCTTTTCATTCTCTCCTATACAGATAAGCGCTTCGCGGGCGCGGACTTTTCCATGCATGATGCGCCCGACGGCCAGGCGTCCTAAATAGTCGGAATAGTCAAGGTCGGCCACGAGCATCTGGAACGGTTCTTCCGGGTCGTATCTCGGGCCGGGCAGGTTGAGAATAGCCTCGAACAGCGGCGCAAGGTCCTTGCGTTCGTCATCAAGGCCGCGCATGGCGACCCCGTCGCGCCCTATAGCGTAAAGCACCGGAAATTCAAGCTGGTCTTCATTCGCGTCAAGGTCGATGAAAAGGTCGTAAATTTCATTGAGCACTTCCTGCACGCGGGCGTCTTTGCGGTCTATCTTGTTTATGACGACGATAATGCCCAGCCCGGCGTCCAGGGCTTTCTTGAGCACAAAGCGGGTTTGCGGCAGCGGGCCTTCGGAAGAGTCGACAAGAAGAATGGCGCCGGTGGTCATGGAAAGGGCGCGCTCCACTTCTCCGCCGAAGTCGGAGTGGCCAGGCGTGTCAATAATGTTTATTTTAACTCCGTTCCAGGAAACCGCGCAGTTTTTGGCGGCGATGGTAATGCCGCGTTCGCGTTCCAGGTCCATTTTATCCATGATGCGGTCATCGACCTGCTGGTCGGCGCGGAACACGCCGCTTTGGCGGAAAAGCGCGTCGACAAGGGTGGTTTTGCCGTGGTCTACGTGGGCGATGATGGCTACGTTGCGGATGGAATCGTTGATGAGAAGGTTTTTCATAGGTCCTTGGCTTGTATGAATGAGTTTCGGGCGTAATAGAGCGTTTCGCGGCGTAAAATATATCAGCCGCGCCGCACGGGCAAGAAAAAACTTGCAGCCCCGCAAACGGCGCTGGTAAAGAATATTCCTTGTATCGCGGCACATTCCATGCTAATTATTACAAGCTTTATCATATAGACCGGGCGGTTTCGGCCGGGCATTTCACCAAGGAGCCGTGATGAGCGAAAATTTTGCGGAACTGTTTGATGCGGCGTGGGCCGCGCAGGTTTTTCCGCCTGAAAAAACCGCTGCTTTCTTTGAGGCGCTTTTCGGCGGAGCGGAAGAGGGCGCTTACTACATAGACTTGAGCTTTGAAAAAGACCGGGGCGAATTTTTGGAATTTGTTTTCAACCTGCGCCAAAGGCCGGGAAAATGTCTTGTGTGCAACCTCACTTACGGCCTGCCCCAGGTTTTTAGCCGCCACCCGGTAATAAACGCCAAAGGGCTGGCCGCCGCCATGGCGGAAAAAGCGGGAACCGGGCTGAAGAAATGGGAAATGCAGCAAACGCGGGAAATTTCATCGGCTCTGCACCAGATACCGTTTTGGGTTTACCTTGATCATTAAAAACCGGCCTTGAAATACGGAGCAGATCGTGCCAGACGATTTTCGCAAATTTTTAGCCGGAAGCGGCATTGTTTTTTTTGACGGGGGCATGGGAACCATGCTTCAGGCCAGGGGGCTTCCAGCCGGGCTCAGCCCCGAGGTCTTCTGCCTGGGCAATCCTGACGTGCTGCGCGGAATACATCTTGATTACGCGAAGGCCGGGGCGGATGTGCTTACCACCAACACTTTTGGCGGAACACGTTTCAAGCTGCCTTCGGATATAAACGTTGAGAATTTCAACCGCAAAATGGCCCAGGCGGCCCGTTCCGCCGCAGACGCTCACGCGCGCGAAGCCGGCAGGCCGGTGTTTGTGGCCGGAAGCGTCGGTCCCAGCGGGAAATTTCTCCGGCCCATGGGGGAGCTGTCCTTTACGGAGCTGGTTGACGGCTTCCGTGAGCAAATTCGCGGCCTGATATCCGGCGGCGTCGACCTTGTCATAATCGAAACCCAGTTTGATATCGCGGAAACCAGGGCCGCCGTGTTTGCGGCCAGGCGTGAATGTTCTTTGCCGGTAGCGGTTTCCAGCACCTTTGAGGCCGGGCTGACCCTTACCGGATCTTCACCGGAAATTTGCGCGGCCACCTTCGCCAACATGGGTGTGGACGTAATAGGAACTAACTGCAGCGCGGGGCCGGAACAGATAAAAGACGCCGCGGATCGTTTGCTGGCCGCTTCGCCCGTTCCCGTTCTCATTGAGCCGAACGCCGGGCTGCCCGAGCTGATTGACGGCGATACCGTGTTTCGCCTGGCTCCTGAGCCTTTCGCCGAACTTACCGCGCAATTCGCCCTTGCTGGCGCGCGCCTTTTGGGCGGGTGCTGCGGCACAACGCCTGACCATATCGCGGCCCTGAAAAAAGCGGTTGGCAAACTAGGCAAATTTTCCGTGCGGTTTCCGGCCGGGCCGGAAACCGGCGTCGTAACCCTGACCACACGCAGCGGGCTTGCGCGCATCGGCGGGAACAACCCTTTACGCATTATCGGCGAACGTATCAATCCGACCGGTAAAAAATTGCTTACCCAGGAGTTTCAGACCGGTGAATTCAATCAGGCCCTGCGTTTCGCCGATGAGCAGAAAGACTGCGGCGCGGCTTTGCTGGACGTGAACACCGGCGCGCCTATGGTCGATGAAACCGTGCTGCTGCCGGAACTTATAAGCCGTCTGGCCGAACGGCACGACCTGCCTTTAAGCATAGATTCTCCAAACCCCGAGGCGGTTGCGGCGGCGCTGGAACGTTACCCGGCCAGCCCGCTTGTCAACTCCATAAGCGGAGAGCCGGGACGCATGGAGCGCCTGGGGCCGCTTTGCCGCGATTTCGGCGCGCCTTTCATCCTGCTGCCTTTACGCGGCAAGACCTTGCCGGTAAAGGCCGAGGAACGCATAGCCATTTTGGAAGATTTGCTTGCCCAGATGGACAGCCTGAAAGTTCCGCGCCGCCTGGCCGTGGTGGACTGCCTGGTTCTGGCCGCATCCTCAAGCCCGGAAGCGGCGAACGAGTGTCTGAAGTTCATACGCTATTGCCGGGAAAAGCTTCAATTGCCGGTAGTCGCCGGTTTGTCGAACATTTCTTTCGGACTTCCCGCGCGTGAGCTGATTAACGCCGCTTTTCTGGTTATGGCTGCCGGGGCCGGGCTTTCAGCCTGCATAGCCAACCCAGGAAACGCCCGGTTGCGCGAGGCTGTGGCCGCCGCGAACCTGCTGACGGGAAAGGATGCGAACGCGGAAGATTTTATCGGTAATTTCGCCGGCTGGAGCGCAGGGCAGCCGCAAAGCCAGGAGAACGCCGCCCTTGGAAAAGAAGCGGAGCGCCAGGGCGATGTTATGACCCTTGAGCGGGCTGTCATTCTCGGCCGCAGGGAAGAAGCCCTGAAACTGGTGGAAGAAGCCCTGGGCAGGGGCGAAGAGCCTTTCGCCCTGGTTAATGAACGCCTGATACCGGCCATAAACGAGGTTGGGGCCAAATACGAGAAAAAAGAATATTTCCTGCCCCAGCTCTTGCGTTCCGCTGAAACCGTGCAGGAAGCTTTCGCCAGGCTGAAACCCCTGCTGGACAAGGAAGGGTTGGCTTCCGAGCAGGCCACCATTGTTATGGCCACGGTGGAAGGCGACATTCACGACATCGGCAAGAATATCGTGAGCCTCATGTTAGGCAATCATGGCTTCAAGGTGGTTGACCTGGGGAAAGATGTTCCCGCTGAAGCGATAGTTGAAGCGGCCCGGGAACATAAGGCCGAATTGATCGGGCTTTCCGCCCTGATGACGACCACCATGGTGCGCATGGAAGAAACCGTCAAACTTGTGAAGGCGCACGCTCTGCCCACCCGCGTTATCGTCGGCGGAGCCGTGGTTACCAACAAATACGCCAGGGCCATAGGCGCTGACGGCTATGCGGTTGACGCGGTTGACGCGGTGCGGGTTGCCAAATCTTTAATTTAAAACCGCGTTGCTGAAACGCGTGTACGGAGTTCACAGTGCGTTGCGGGAAAAATATGTTGAGGCTATTAGCTGGCGTTGCGGTATTTTCGCTTTGCATTTCCACGGGAATTCTTGCGTTCGGGGCGTCCGTGGCTGATAATATTTCACCCATGGATTCCCAGAAACTGCTGGATTACGTTGCCGCCGAAGGCAAAGACAAGGTTGTTGTTGTCAACGTGTTCGCCTCATGGTGCCCGCCATGCCAGAAAGAGGTGCCAGACCTGATTGAAATACGTAAAAAATATCCCCAGGATAAAATGTTGCTGATCGGCGTTTCCATGGATGAAAAAATGGACGCCCTGCGCAAATTCATTGACAAACATTCCATAAACTACCCTGTTTTTCTGGCTTCAGGCGATTTCGTGCCGGCTTTCGGAGTAAGCTACATTCCCCAGTTGCTGGTCTTTGACAAAAGCGGAGAGCTGGTTATCAACTATACCGGGCTGGCGGAAAAAAAAGAACTTGTTGAAACAATAGACGCCTTTCTCAAGAAAAAATAGAGTGGACCGCACCCTAATATGAACGATATCATAATGCGCCGGGCCGCCATGGCGGACGTGAAAGGCATTCACGCCCTGCTGCTGGCCGCGGCCGGAGAAGGGCTGCTTCTGCCCCGCCCTCTAAGCGAACTTTATAGCCATCTGCGTGAATTTTATGTGCTTTCCAGGCCGGAAAACGACAAGGTTCTGGGGTGTTGCGCGCTTTCCATTGTTTGGGATAATGTGGCGGAAATTCGTTCGCTTATCGTAAGCCCGGAAATACGCAAGGGCGGTTTCGGCCGCGCCTTGGTGGACGCCTGCCTGGATGAAGCCAGGGCTTTGGGAATAGGGCGCGTATTTACTTTGACGTATCAGGTCGATTTTTTTGAAAAGATGCGGTTTTCGATAATAAACAAAGATACTTTGCCGCAAAAAATATGGTCGGCCTGCATCAACTGCCCGAAATTTCCCGATTGCGATGAAACCGCCATGGACAGGCTTATCCTATGAAACCGAACCATTGGGCGGGCAGGCTGCAGACGCTTTTTACGCAGGAAGATATCGCCAGGCAGGTTTCCAGGCTGGCCGGCGAGATTAACCGCGACTATGCCGGGAAAAAACTGGTTGTCGTGTGCGTGCTTAAAGGCGGTTTCATGTTTTTTTCCGACCTGGTGAAAAAACTTGATCTGGGGCCGGAACTGGATTTCGTAAGGGTTTCAAGCTATGGCTCCGGAACGGAATCATTGCGGACGGTGAACCTGGTGAAAGACATAGAAATTTCCGTTGACGGAAAAGACGTTCTGCTGGTTGAAGACGTGGTCGATACCGGCCACACCTTGCGTTTCCTTATCGAGCATATGGAGGCCAGAGGCGCGAAAAGCGTCAGGATTGCCTCGATGGTCGACAAGCATGAACGCCGCGAAGCTCAGGTTGACGTTGATTATGCAGGATTTCACGTGCCGGATGGCTTTATTGTCGGGTATGGGCTTGATTACGCGGAAAAAGGCCGTGAACTTCCGGCCATTTATGTGCTCAGGCAAGACCATGCTTAATTACCTGTTTTCTGTTTTTAATAAGGATCAATCCCGGAAGGTTTCTTGATGATAATAGCTTGCCCGAATTGCGGCACTAAGTTTAATGTGCCGGAAGAAGCTTACAGGCCTGGGCGCAAGTCACGCTGCTCAAATTGCCTGCATATTTTCCCCTTGCCCGATGCCGAAGAACTGGCCGTTTCCGCGAAAGCGGCTGAACAGGCCCAGCCTGAACGCGCTTCCGCCCCTGCGGACCCATTACCGGAAAAACGTTCACCCCTGAAAAAATTATCCCGCCGCAATATGGCGATTGCAGGCATAGCGCTGGCCGGACTGCTGGTGGCCGGGGCCGGAATATACCTCATGCTGAACGCCGGAGACGCCCCGCAAAAAGCTCAGACCAAGGCGATTGAAGATGAAAAGGTAGCCGAAACCTATAAATCTCTTGCCGTCAGAATGGAAGAATATACCGTAAAAAATGAAAAACTTGGTGAAGTTTTCGTAGTTACGGGCAGCGTTACGAATAATTTTCCGATGGCGAAATCTTTTATTATGCTTGAGTTGGTTCTTTACGACGCGCAAGACAAAACGATTATGACCAAGCGGCAATATTGCGGAACAACGCTTTCTTTGCTGCAACTTCAGTCATACAGCGCGGAAGATCTGCAGGCGAATCTGGCCAACCATCTTGACGTAATGGTTAACAACACAAACATAGCTCCGGGCAAGAGCGTGCCGTTCATGATAGCCGTGCCTAAGCCCGCCGGGCTGGAATCATTTTCCATAGCGCCGGTGTCGGCCATCAATGTCGGCGATCCCTTGCCTGAAATGTAGCCGGAGGCGGCCGGGGGCAACCCCTTCGCGGACATCTTATGGCGAAATTGCGTGAAATTTACATCTGTTCAAATTGCAACGGCCAGTCTTCGCAATGGAAAGGGCAGTGTCCGCATTGCGGCGACTGGAATACCCTTGCCGCAAGCGTAATCAACGCCCAGGCCCGCAATCGTTCAAACTCGCGTTCTTCCGCCGTTTCCTCCGCCGGGGCTTCATCCCTTCTCGCCTTAAAGGAACCAGCCGGTATTTCCGTCGGCTCTATAAGCAGCGGTTTTCCCGCCCTTGACCGGGTTTTGGGCAAAGGCCTCAACCCGGGCGCGGCTATTTTAATCGGCGGTGAACCGGGAATAGGCAAATCCACATTGCTTTTGCAGGTGGCCGGGGCTGTTGCCGCTTCCGGCCGGCGCGCGGTTTACCTTTCCGGCGAAGAGACCCTGTCGCAGATCAGAAGCCGGGCGGAACGCCTGGGGGTGTTGCACGAAAATCTTCTGGCCATGTCCAGCACCCGGGTGGAGGATATTTTCGCCGACCTTGAAGGACCTGAGCCTCCGGCCTTATTAATAGCCGACTCAGTGCAGACTTTGAATTCTCCGAACGCGGAAGGCCTGGCCGGCAACGCCGCCCAGGTGCGCGCAGTCGCCACAGAACTGGTGGAGCGCTGCAAACAGCGCGACGTCACGCTGCTGCTGGTCGGGCATGTAACCAAAGACGGAACATTGGCCGGGCCGAAACTCCTTGAGCACATGGTGGATACGGTAATTTCGCTTGAAGGCGACCGCCAGCATCTTTTCCGCCTGTTGCGGGTATTGAAAAACCGTTTCGGACCGAACCAGGAACTTTTGGTGTTCCAGATGGCTGAAAGCGGACTGGAGCTGGTCGAAGACCCCTCGACATATTTTCTGGGGGCCAGAGACGCGTCTTTGTCTGGAGCGGCGGTGGTTATGACGGTTGACGGGCAACGGCCGCTGGCGGTCGAAGTGCAGGCGCTGGCCGGAAAAAGCTACCTCGGCATTCCGCGCCGGGCTTCGCTGGGGCTTGACGTAAACCGCCTGCATCTTATTCTTGCGGTGCTGGAGAAACGCCTGCGCCTGAGTTTCGCCCAGCTGGACATATACATAAAGCTGGGCGGCGGCGTCCGCCCTCAGGACCCCGGACTTGACCTGGCCCTTGCGGCGGCGATATTATCGTCTTTTTATGATATTCCGCTGCCGGAACGGGCCGTGCTTTGGGGGGAAGTTGATCTCAACGGGCAAATACGTCCGGTATCTTCCCATTCCATAAGGCTTGATCAGGCCAGGCGGCTTGGCTACAACCCCGTGCTTCATCCGAAGCACGACGGCGACAAGGGCGGAATACGCAACCTGAATGAGTTGACTGATGTTTTATTCAGCAAAAACCGGAATAAACCAGCGTGACGAACATGGCGAACAACACGGAACAGCAGGGTGCGCCGGAGCTTCTTGAACGAATTGAAACGCGCGAACCGCGCCGCGTCAAGGTTATTTTGCACAACGACCACTACACGACCATGGATTTTGTGGTGGCGATCCTGATGGACGTGTTTCGTAAAACCTTGCAGGACGCCACGCGCATTATGCTGGACGTTCATGAGAAAGGGCGGGGCGAGTGCGGCGTTTATACGCAGGAAATTGCGGAGACGAAAATAGGCATTGTGCACAGCCGGGCCAAACGGGAAGGTTTTCCTTTGCGTTGCAGCCTTGAAGACGCATGAAGATGGTGGAGCCGTTTAAAAGGTAATAGTTATGGAAATAAGCCAAGACCTTGAAAAAGCCGTCACCTACGCGGTGAATCAGGTGCGTGAACGCCGCCACGAATATCTCACGTTGGAGCATCTTTTGTATTCCGCGCTTGATGTGCCGGGTTGCGTTGAAATTATCGAAGGTTGCGGCGGAAACTCCGTAACGTTGCACAACCGGCTTGAAAATTTTTTGAAGAACGAACTGGAAATAATTCCCGCCGAAACCGTTAAAGATAATTTCGACGTTGTTGAGACTCTCGCCGTGCGCCGCGTTATGGGACGCGCGCTCGCCCATGTTGAGGTTTCCGGGCGGCATGTAATTGAAATGGGCGATTTCCTGGCCGCCCTGCTTGACGAGCAGGACTCTTACGCCGCCTATTACCTTGGGCAGGAGGGCGTAAGCCGTCTTGACGTGCTGGAATATATATCCGTTAATATGCCTGAAATTTCCAATCCTCCGGGGAATCAGGAGGGGGAGGGCGAAGATGACGGCGAGGCGAAAGGCGGGGCTTTGAAGAAATATGCCGCCGATCTTGTTGAACTTGCCAGGTCCGGACGTATAGACCCCTTAATCGGACGTGCGGGCGAACTTGAAAGGGCATTGCAGATTTTGGCCCGGCGGCGCAAGAACAACCCGATTTTCGTCGGTGACCCCGGTGTGGGCAAAACGGCCATAGTCGAAGGTCTGGCCTTGCGCATAGCGCAAAAGAACGTTCCGCCGCAGTTTTACGATGCCAGGATTTTCGCCCTCGACCTGGGCGCTCTTCTGGCCGGAAGCAAATACCGCGGAGATTTTGAAGGGCGTTTGAAAAGCGTTATAAGAGAGCTGGAGCAAATTCCCGGCGCTATTTTATTTATAGACGAAATTCACACGATTGTCGGCGCGGGCAGCACCAGCGGCGGCTCAATGGACGCCTCCAACATCCTTAAACCCGTTCTGGCCTCGGGCCGGGTGCGCTGCATCGGTTCCACAACCTATGAAGAGTTCAAAAATAACTTTGACAAAGACCGGGCTCTTTCGCGCCGCTTTCAGAAAATAGACCTTGAAGAACCCAGCCGGGAAGAGTGCCTGGCCATTCTCAAAGGCTTGAAGGAACGCTATGAGGAGCACCACAACGTGCGCTATACGGCGGCGGCTTTAAACGCGGCCGTGGCTTTGTCGTCCCGGCACCTGCCTGACAGGCTGCTGCCGGATAAGGCCATAGACGTGCTGGACGAAGCCGGAGCCTACGCACGCTTGCAGCGTGGGCGTAAAGGCGAACCGGAAGATGGAAAACCGGGCGCAAGGCTGCTTATAGGCGCGTCTGACATTGAAAAGATTGTGGCGCGCATGGCGCGCATTCCCTCCGTGCGCGTGAGCTCGTCCGACCAGGACAAACTCAGGACTCTGGAAGAAGACCTGAAGAAAGCGGTTTTCGGGCAAGACAAAGCCGTAAACCTGCTCAGCCGCGCCGTTTTGCGCGCCAGGGCCGGTTTTCGGCGGGAAAAGAGGCCGTTGGGGGCGTTTCTGTTTTACGGCCCCACCGGAGTGGGCAAGACGGAACTTGCCAGGCAGCTGTCGCAGCAACTGGACGTGCCTTTTTTGCGCTATGACATGAGCGAATATATGGAAAAGCATGCGGTGGCGCGGCTTATCGGATCTCCCCCCGGCTATGTCGGTTTTGAACAGGGCGGACAGCTGACGGAAGCCGTGCGCAAAAATCCTCACGCGGTGCTGCTGCTGGATGAAATGGAAAAGGCCCATCCGGACGTTCTTGGCGTTATGCTTCAGGTTATGGATTACGCCACCCTGACCGACAACACCGGGCGCAAGGCCGATTTCAGCAATATCATTATTATTATGACCTCAAACGCCGGGGCTTTTGAAATGTCCGGACGCGACATAGGTTTTTCTTTGCGTTCCGGCGGAAAGGCGGATACCGGCATGGCCGGAAAAGGCCTGAAAGCCGTTGAAAAAGCTTTTACGCCTGAATTCCGCAACCGCCTTGACGCCCTTGTTCCCTTCGCCTCTTTGAGGCCGGAAGTTATGGGGAGCATTGTGGATAAATTCGCCGCCGAGCTTTCCACCGGGCTGGCTGAACGCCATGTGAACCTGCGCCTTGACGAAAGCGCCAGAGCGCTGCTGGCGAAAGAAGGCTATGATTCGGCGTTGGGGGCCAGGCCCCTTGCCAGGGTGATGCGTGAAAAGCTGGAAGATCCGCTGGCCGCTGAATTGCTTTTCGGCGAATTGCGCAACGGCGGAACCGTTGAGGCGCGGGCGGGCGGAACCGGCGAATTGAAATTCAAATATTTCCCGGCTCTGGAACGGAGCAAAGCCGCGGCAAAGGGCAAAGCCGGAACCCGGAAAGCGCCTTCCGGAAAAAAGGGCGCCCCCGTGGCCGGAAATGCCGCTCAAACGGGCGGAAAGGCAAAAAAGAAAAAGTGAAATAAGGTGCCTGTATTTATTCTGCCTGAACGCGGCACGGAGTTCCCTCCCCCTGAACTTGCCAATTCGGAGGGACTGCTCGCCATTGGCGGCGACCTTTCCGTAACCCGCGTTGAAACGGCTTACCGGTCCGGTATCTTTCCCTGGTATCAGCAACTTGATACGCCTATTTTATGGTGGTCTCCAGACCCGCGTTTTGTGCTTTTGCCGGAAAACCTGCATATTCCGCACAGTCTGGCCAAAATATTGAAAAGAGGTTTTTTCAATTTCAGTATTGACCGGGCCTTTGAAGCTGTAATGCATGGGTGTGCGGCAAGCCGGCGAACGGATGGTTTCACGCCGCAGGAAGAAAGTGAAGCGGAGTTCGCTGAGCCGGACGACGATGCCGAAGGCTTTTCTCCGGAAGGGGAACCGGGCTGTGAATACCTGCCGGCGGAATGTTCTTGCGGAAAAGACGACGTTGAAGATTTCGGGCACACCTGGCTGGGGCCGAATATGATGGAGGCCTATCTCAGGCTGCATAAGGCCGGCCTGGCCCATTCCGTCGAGGCGTGGCGGAATGGCGAACTGGTCGGCGGTTTTTACGGCGTAACGTTCGGGTCTGTCTTTTTCGGAGAATCGATGTTTTACGTCCTGCCGAACGCGTCCAAGGCCGCTTTCGCCTGGTTTATGGAGGTTTTGAAAAAACGCGGTTGCTCTATGGTGGATTGCCAGCAAAATACCGCGCACCTGGGCCGTTTTGGAGCCAGAGACATGACGCGTCTGGAATTTTTGGCGCGCCTTGCCGCCGCCCAGAAGCATGAGAACATGTTTTAGCCTTTAAAACGGGCGAAGGTTTGCGCTAATGGAAAAAAGCATTTTTCAGCTTGTCACGGAAAACGAGCCGCGCGGCGACCAACCCGAGGCTATAGGCCAACTGGTGGAAAACCTCCGGCAGGGCGTGCGCGATCAGGTTCTTCTTGGCGTTACCGGGTCGGGAAAAACCTTCACCATGGCCCAGACCATCGCGCGCATGAACCGCCCGGCCCTTATTCTGGCCCACAACAAAACCCTGGCCGCGCAGCTTTACAATGAATTTCGCGGGTTGTTTCCGCACAACGCGGTTGAATATTTCGTGAGCTATTACGATTACTACCAGCCGGAAGCCTACGTTCCTTCCTCCGACACCTACATTGAAAAAGACTCCGCCATTAACGACAACATTGAAAAGTTGCGCCACGCCGCGACCCACGCCTTGCTTACCAGGCGCGACGTCATCATAGTCGCCTCGGTTTCCTGCATTTACGGCCTGGGTTCCCCGGAATTTTACGCCAAGATGATGATACCGCTCGAAGCCGGCCAGCGCTGCTCTGTGGATTCTTTAATCGGCAAGCTGGTGGATATCCAGTATACGCGCAACGATTACGATTTCCACCGTGGAACTTTCCGCTTGCGGGGAGACGTGCTGGAAATCATACCGGCCTATGAACACGAACAGGCCCTGCGTCTGGAATTTTTCGGCGACGAGCTGGAAGAAATCTCCCAGGTTGACGCCCTTACGGGAAAAAAACTCGGATCTGTCGGCAAAACCGTCATTTACCCCGCCAGCCACTATGTTTCGGACCGCGACAACCTGGCCCGCGCGGCTTCTGACATTCGCGAGGAACTTTTGCTGCGTCTGACCGAATTTCGCTCAAGCGCCAGGCTTCTTGAAGCCCAGCGCCTGGAACAGCGCACCCAGCTTGACCTGGAAATGATGGAAGAAATGGGCTATTGCCCGGGAATAGAAAATTATTCCCGCCACCTGGACGGGCGCAAGGAGGGCGAAGCACCTTCCTGCCTGCTGGATTATTTTCCGAAAGACTTCCTGTTTTTTGTCGACGAGTCGCACATCACCATACCGCAGGTAGGGGCCATGTACAAAGGAGACCGCTCGCGCAAGCAAACTCTTGTCGATTACGGTTTCCGCCTTCCCTCCGCCCTGGATAACCGCCCTTTGCGTTTTGAGGAATTTCTAGAGCGCATCGGGCAGGTGGTGTACGTTTCCGCAACTCCGGGACCGTGGGAAATGGAACGCTCGCAAGGGCTTGTGGCCGAGCAGGTGATACGGCCCACCGGTTTGCTTGATCCCCTGGTTGAAGTCAGGCCGAGCCATGGGCAAATGGACAACCTGATGGAAGAATGCCGCTTGCGCGCCACGCGCGACGAACGGGTTCTGGTCACCACCCTGACCAAACGCATGGCTGAAGATCTCACGGAATACTTCAACCAGATGGGCGTTGCCGCCCGGTATCTGCACTCTGACATAGACACGCTGGAACGCATGGCGATTATACGCTCGTTGCGCCGTAAGGAATTCGACGTGCTTGTCGGCATAAATCTGCTGCGCGAAGGCCTGGATATCCCTGAAGTTTCTCTGGTGGCCATTCTGGATGCCGACAAGGAAGGATTTTTGCGTTCGCGCGGCTCCATGATCCAGACCTTCGGCCGCGCGGCCCGCAACAGCGCGGGGCAGGTTATATTGTATGCGGACAACATCACCCGTTCCATGCGCGAAGCCATGGATGAGACGGCCAGGCGCCGCGCCAAGCAGGAAAATTTCAACCAGCTTCACGGCATAACGCCTACGACCATACGCAAAAATGTGGAGACGCCGTTCGATAACCTGTTCGCGCGCGAGGCGTCTGCCCCCGGCGGGCGAAAAGGAAGCCGCAAGGTCAAGGCGTCGGAGACGCCGGAACGCGAAACCGCTTATTCAAGCCCGGCTGAATTGGCCAAAACCATCAAAAAACTCGAGCGCGACATGCGCGAAGCCGCGAAAAACCTTGAGTTTGAAGATGCGGCGGCCTTGCGTGACCGCATAAGCCTGTTGCGCGAGCGTCTGTATGTTTCAGGGGCGGAAAACGGTGAATAAAAGGTTCTGGAAACGAAAAATGAGCATAGCGTTCCACGTCCAAAAGGCCTCATGCCGGATATATTTTCAACGGAGTCACAATTTTTTATGAGCGAAGCGAACAGGGAAGCGGAAGAAAAAATCGCCGAGCTGCGCGGCAGGCTGAATGAATTGTCTTACGCCTACCACGCGCTGGGCGAACCGGAAGTTTCAGACGGCGAATACGACGCCCTTTTTAACGAACTGCTGGCCCTTGAAAAGGAATATCCGGAATTTTATTCTCCTTCATCCCCAACGCAACGGGTGGGCGGCATCAGCGAAGGGTTTGCCTCGCGTCTTCATTCTTTGCCCATGTATAGCCTGGACAACGTGTTTGACATTGACGAGTGGCGCGAGTTCATGGAAAAGCTGCTTCGCTTTTTGCCCGGCAGAAGGGCGGAAGACTGCGCCTTCTGGCTGGAACCTAAAATGGACGGCCTGGCTATGGAACTTGTCTATGAAAACGGCGAGTTTTCCGCGGCCCTGACCAGGGGTGACGGCCTCAAGGGCGAAGACGTAAGCGCCAATATGCGCACAGTTAAAAACATACCGTTAAAACTGCGCCAGGCTTCTCCTCCTCTTTTGTTGGAAGTGCGCGGAGAGGTTTTGATCACCAGGAATGATTTCGCCGCATTTAACCGCGCCCAGGCCGCCAAGGGAGAAAAAATTTTCGCAAACCCGCGCAACGCGGCCGCCGGTTCCGTCAAACAGCTGGATCCGAAGGTCAGCGCCAGGCGGCCGTTGCGTTTCATTGCATATGGCGTTGGCAAGGTTGATTACGGTTCAACGGGCGCGCCATGGAAAAGCCAGGCCGAACTTATGGCCGAACTGCGCGGGCTGGGCTTTAACACCCCGCCCGGCGCGAAGTTGTGCGAAAGCTCCGCCGAGGTTGAGAACTATTACCTTGCCATGCCTGAAAGGCGTGAAGAACTCGAATTTGAAATCGACGGAGTGGTCGCCAAACTGAACAACCTAGAGTGGCAGGATGAACTCGGTTTCACCGCCCACGCCCCGCGTTGGGCCGTGGCAATGAAATTTCCGACCAGGCAGGCGGAAACGACCCTGCGCGACATAATCATTCAGGTAGGGCGCACCGGAGTGCTCACCCCGGTCGCCGCCCTTGACCCGGTAAGCGTCGGCGGGGTGACCGTTTCCAGCGCCACGTTGCATAATGAAGATGAAATACGCGCCAAAGATTTGCGGTTGGGCGACCGGGTTCTGGTGCAGCGGGCCGGAGAGGTGATTCCGGAGGTCGTGCGCCCGCTTGCGGAAAAGCGCGACGGCACGGAAAAAATATTCAATTTCCCGGAATTTTGCCCGAAATGCGCCAGCAGGGTTCACAGGGCCGAAGGCGAGGCCGCCTGGCGCTGTTTGAACAAGCTTTGCCCGGCGGTGGTACGTCAGTCCATAATTCACTTCGTCTCCAAAGCCGGGTTGGATATTCAGGGCCTTGGGGGAAAATGGATTGAGCAGTTCATAGACAAAGGGCTGGTAAAAACTCCGCCGGATCTTTTCCGGCTGGACTATCACAGCCTGATGCACCTTGAGCGCATGGGAGAAATCCTGGCGAAAAAATTTCTCCGTTCGCTGGAAGAAACCCGTAAAAACGCAAGCCTGGCACGCCTGTTATGCGCCCTTGGCATACGCCATGTCGGCGAGCAGACGGCCAAGGCACTGGCCGCGCGTTATTCCAGCCTTGACGCCGTTTCCGCCGCCTCTTGCGAAGAGCTGCAAGGCATTGAAGACATAGGCCCTGAAGTTGCGGCTTCCATAAAAGATTTTTTTGCGGAGCCAGGCAATATGGCCATGCTGGCTGAATTCAAGACCCTTAAGCTGTGGCCTGAACAGCCCGGCGAAGCTAATCACATGCCGCAGGGCGGGGTGTTGTCCGGCAAAACAGTGCTGTTTACCGGAACGTTGTCCATACCACGCCATGAGGCGCAAAAACTTGCGGAAGAACGGGGGGCGAAAATTTTAAGCGCGGTGTCAAAAAATCTTGATTACCTTGTGGCCGGGGCCGAGGCCGGTTCAAAACTTGCCAAAGCCTCCGCCCTTGGGGTAACGGTTTTAAATGAATCGGAATTTCTGAAACTGCTGAACGGCCCTGCGGACGCGCAAATTTCTAAAACCGAACAACTGAAATTGTTTTAAGCAAAATTGAGACATGCTGATCGGATTTCCCGAACGCATGGCGGACGGCAAGCTGGAAGGTGAATTATGCCTGAAACGGACTTGAAACTTGAACGACTGCGCAACATAGGCATTATTGCCCACATAGACGCCGGAAAAACCACGCTGAGCGAACGCATTCTTTTTTACACCCATAAAATTCATCGCCTGGGGGAAGTGCATGAAGGCGCGGCCACCATGGACTTCATGCCGGAAGAGCAGGAACGCGGCATAACCATCGCCTCAGCCTGTACTACCTGCGCCTGGGAAGGGCACGGCATAAACCTGATAGACACGCCGGGGCACGTTGATTTTACGATAGAAGTGGAGCGTTCCTTACGGGTGCTTGACGGAGTTGTCGGGGTTTTTTGCGCCGTGGCAGGGGTTGAACCCCAATCGGAAACGGTGTGGGCCCAGGCGGAAAAGTTCGGTATCCCCAAGCTCGCCTTCATCAACAAACTTGACAGGCCGGGCGCGTCTTTCACCGGTGTTCTGGAGGGCATGCGGCTGAGGCTTAAAGCCAACCCGGTCCCTATAGTCGTTCCGGCCGGTGAAGGCGATGAATTCGGCGTGCTGCTGGATGTTTTGCACAAGGAAAGGCTTGAGTTCGACCAGAACAGCAAGGGCATGGAATACAGCCGCTTTCCTTTCGGACCGGAAGACGATGCGCTGGCTGGGCCTTGGCGGGAAAAGCTGATTGAAGCCGCGGCGGATGAAGATGACGCGATCATGGAGCAGTATCTGGCCGGAGTTGAGCCGGAGCCTCAAGTTTTGCGGACGGCCTTGCGTAAAGCCGTTTTGAATGGGCGCATCGTGCCGGTTTTCGCTGGTTCAGCCCTGCGCAACACCGGCATTCAACCTTTGCTGGACGGCATTTGCGCTTATTTGCCCAGCCCGCTCGACGCCGCGCTTCCACCGGCTTTAGCCTCAGTTGACATTAAAAATCCGGACGCTCCCTTGGCCGCCCTGGTTTTTAAAGTTTTACTTGAAGCCGGGCATAGCCTGGCCCTTATCCGCATTTATTCCGGAGCAATCAGCGAAGGCATGGCCTGCCTGAACGCCACGAGGGGAGACAAGGAACGCCTTGGGCGCATTTACCGCCTGCACGCAGACCGGCGCGAACAGCTCGAACGCGCCGGAGCCGGAGAAATCGTGGCGGTTCAGGGCCTGAAAAAAGCGCGCACCGGCGATACCCTTTCCTCTCCGGCTCACCCGGTCGTCCTGGAAAATATTTCCGCATATCAGCCTGTTATTTCCATTGCCCTTGAGCCGCGCAACGCCTCCGAAGGCGTTAAGCTGGACGAGGCCATGACCCGCTTCGCCCTTGAAGATCCGACCCTTAAAGTGGAACAGGATGAAAACTCGGGGCAAAGAATAGTTTCCGGCATGGGAGAACTGCACCTTGAAGTGCTTTGCGAGCGGCTCAAGCGGGAATACGGAGTTGAAGCCAGAAGCGGAAAACCCCAGGTGCTTTGCCTTGAAACCGTTCAGGCTACGGCTTCGGCCACGGCGGAATTCGACCGCGAGCTCGGAGATATCCGCCACTACGGGCGGGTTACCGTTGAGGTGTCTCCTGCGCCGCGCGGCAGCGGAAACAGCGTCCGCGTCGTTTTGGCTGAAAATATCGCCGCCAACTACGAAGCCGGGAAATCCTGGCCCAGAGCCTGGGTGGAGGAAGCGGAAAAAGGCATTGCGGATTCTTTATATTGCGGCGTGCTGAAATGTTTTCCGGTGCGTGATGTGGAAATCAGGCTTTCCGCCCTTGGCTACAAGGCGGGGGCTTCTTCTCCGGCCGGATATCACATGGCGGCTTCAACCGCGCTTAAAGAGGCCATGGCGGCGGCGTCTCCGGCCCTGCTTGAGCCTGTGATGCGCCTTGAAATTTCCGTGCCGGAAGCCAACCTGGGCGCGGTTATGACCCTTCTGAACATGCGTTCGGGCAAGGTGGAAGACCTGCGCGACCAGGGCGGCCTGAAACTGGTAACGGCCCTGGCCCCCATGCGCGAACTTTTCGGATTTTCCACAGCTTTGCGTTCAGCCACTCAGGGCCGGGCCAATCCTTCCATGAAATTTGACCACTTCGGCATAATATGAAAAAAGGTTTGCGCGCGGCCGTATTGTCAGGCCTTTTGGCCGTAACGGGCCTTCCTGCCGCCCACTGCCTGGCGGCCCGGCCTTGCGGCGATTTTCTGGCGTTGTCCGGTAACAAGGCTCAAGGTCTGGACTTCATGGCCTGCCATGAAGTGGAACGCCCGCCGGTTAAAGCCTTGGAAGCGAAATACCGGGTGGAGGGAAGCGCGGCGGAGCGGGTGGAAAATTTTTTACACCGGGAAACCGGCATGCCCCTGTTGACCTTCGTCTGCTGCGGCTGGGAAAGCGGGGCGGAGCAGGGGGAAATTCATCTTGCCGGTTCCGCGGATGACCCCGGCGGAACAGACTGCGCCGTTTCCATGCACAGTGCGGAAGCATTGGAAACCTGCCGGGAATTATGGGAATATATACCCTGGTTTTACATAACCGTCACCTGTTATACCGAGGAACCCTGAAATGCGGCCCAAAGCCAAAAAAAGCCTGGGGCAGAATTTTCTTAAAGACCGCAATATTGCCCGAAAGATTGTTGAAACCTTGCAAATAACCCCTGAAGACCGGGTGCTGGAAATCGGACCCGGTCCGGGGGCTTTGACAGATTTTTTGCTTGAGGCCGCCCCGGCTGAACTGGTGCTGGTGGAAAAAGACGAGTACTGGGCCGCTGAAAGGCGGGAAGCCGGGCTAAACCGTCCTGTCAAGCTGAAGGTCATCGCGGCTGACGCCATGACGATGGACTGGGAAACTTTTACCGACCCTTGGAAGTTTATAGGCAACCTGCCATATAATGTGGCCTCTCCGCTGATGTGGGATATTTTCAGCCGGGCTCCGGGGTTGCGGAAGGCTGTGTTCATGATCCAAAAGGAAGTTGGAGACCGGCTGACGGCCGTTCCGGGCGGTAAGGATTACGGCGCTCTTTCCGTCTGGGTGCAAATTCACGTTGCCCCGCGCCGGGAATTTATCGTTCCGCCACAGGTTTTTACGCCAAGGCCGAAGGTTGATTCCGCCGTTTTGTCATTCATTCCGCTTGAGGTCAAAACAAACCCGGCGCAAGGCCTGGGAAGCTTGTTACGCCTTTGTTTCCAGCAAAGGCGCAAACAACTGGGCGGAATTTTTAAAAACCACGGGCTGCCGCTTGAGGTTTTGGAAGAAATGGGAATAAAAACGGAACAAAGGCCTGAAACGCTTACACCGGAACAATTTAACCGCCTGGCGGAACGGCTTGGCGGGTATCAGGCCCTGGCGAAGTAAAAGTGGCTCATTTCGCCCTTGAAGGTTATCTGATAGAGCAAGTGGCCGGGCAAACGGGCGTATTCTCCGCCTTGGCGCAGATCGTCATTCAACAAGCGGCTGATATTGTTCATATCGCGCAGCAGCTCGGACTGCAAGGCTATTTCCCGAAAAATGCCCGAGAGTTCCGGGGCGCCGCCAAGCGTCTTGTCAACCAGCGTTTTTTCAGGGCCATCGTCAAGAACGGCGAGGTTTTCCCTTTTATCAAGCCGCAGCGTCACTTTGCTCTCCGTGTTTATTCCTTTCCGGCGGAACAATTCAAACACGCGCTCGATGAAAATTTCCTGCAGAACGTCTATGTTTTCCCTGATGATTTCCCCTAAAGGGTTCTCAGGATTCGTCGCCCTGCTCAATTCATGCAGGTGCGGCCTTAAAGCGTTGAAACCGTTTTTACCGATAATGCCGCCAAGATCCCGTTGTCCGCTTGCGTATGAATCGGCTTTGGGCGGCTCGGCCCGGCAAGGCGTTTCCTCCGGCAACATGGGCTGAAAATGCGGCAGGGCTGATGCTTTGGATATTTCCTGATATTCATTGCCGTTCATAGATTCTTCCTCCGCTTGCTCATTGCCGCTAGGTAAACTTTTCCACTTTCAGGTTCTTGCCGCATCTTGCCGGTGAATGAGCAAAAAGAGTGCCAATGTCCATTAGGCTTTCACTTCCGAGAAATTCATTGCCCATACCGGGCAATTACTTTATCATGCTGAAAGTTGTTAGCCTAATATCTTGTATTCATTGCAGAAAATTGAAGAGGTTTTAATGGTGGCAAATTTTTATGTAGCAAAGTTAAAAGGGCGTTTCTGGATTCTTGCCGTGCTTGTTGCGGCCATGCTGTCAACCGCGGTTCAGCCTTCAGCCCTTGCTGACGACCTGGGCAAAAAAAACAACAGCCGCGCCAAGGAACGGCAAGACAGCCTGCCCGAAGATGTTTCCAACGCGCTGAACGCGCTTTTGGCCTGCAAAGATCCTTCCAAGCCGGTTCCGTCAAATTCTGACTTGTCTCCTTTGCTGGACTATATGACAGGCGGCGGAGCTGATTACAACAACCGTCTGGCGGACCGCCCGGAAGGCACCGGATTTTACTGGCGCGACAGCATCAAGCTGTCGTTTGAAAACGCATTGTTCTATCTTTTTAACCCGGGCGTACCCTCGGAAGTGGTTTATCCTTCCTCCATTCGCGCTGGAAACTGGCTGCCGGGAAGCGATATTCTCAAACTGGATCGTCCCCTCTCGGCCTGCCTGGCTTCGCTTGACGAACGGGTTGTGCTGCGCGGCACGGAGGCGGAGGAAATCACGCCGGACACTTTCAGCGGCTCTTATTACGCCTACAAGCTTGACCGCCTGCTTATTCTTTTGAAACATAACGACAAACCGCTTCTGATCTCCGTTTCCTGGCAGAAAGGCAAATCTGACATAGGCAAAAAGAGCGGTTTTATCGGCGATTATGATAATTGGGATTTTGTTTACACCAAGGAAAACGGGGCGACCAAAACCGGAATCGGCTGGGCGGACACCTACATGTACGCGTCCTGCAGCGTAACGCTGTATTTTCCGGACGGTCCGAATAATGAACGTACCGGATATGCCGTTTACAGATGGCTAAAAGCCGGATGGTCAGGCATAAACATGGTGGAAAAACAGCACCTTAAAGATGGGATGCTGCGTACCCTGGGTGGCATGAAATGCGTTCTTGAATCCGCCCGCCGCCCTGATCACAAGGAATTGTCCGAGAAATACCGCCAGCTGTCCGCCAAGAGTATTGAAGAATTATCCGGCTTGGCGGCCCCTTACGTACAGGCCCTGCAGAAAAACGGCGCAGACCTTGACTCAGACGTGGAAGAAGTTCTGAAAACCGGCGACTATGCGGGAACATTGACCAAACGCCAGCTTGTAGGCATGCTTATGCTCAATTACGTGAAAGAGAAACTTGGCAAACCGGTGCTGGAATAAAAGCTATGCCTTTTCCTGATTTTTTTGGCGCGCTTGAAGCCTTCGCCGTTTCCGAACGGTTTCGGGCCGAGGCTTATGAAAAAGCTGGGCCGGAAAATCGCGCCCTCGCCAAGGACCATATCGCTTTTCTGCATTCTTTCTGGGGCGAAGGGCATATGGTGGGCAAACGCCTGCAAGGAAAGTTAAGCGGCGGTAAGGCCTATGAGCTTTCCAGCCAAGGGGCGGACTGGCTTGTGCTTTTTCTGGCGCCTGGTTTCGCTTCAGCCCCTGAACTGATAGCTGTTTTGATGCCCGCGCTTTTGGCCGGTGTTTCCCGCATCGCCGTTTGCCTGCAGGTTGAGCGAACGGAAGATGAAATTTCGCCGGTTGCGCTGGCCGCCCTTGACCTGCTTGGTTTGGACGAAGTTTATTTTCTTGCGCCTGAACGGATGAGAGAATTCTTTTCCGAGGCGCTGCGGAGCAACCGGCAAAAACAGGGGCGGGTGATCGGGCTCGGGTTCAGTCTCGATGATTTCACGGCGACCGGCGATTCATTTCTGATTTTTCCGTCCCGCCTCAGGTTGGGCATACGCCCTGGCGCTTATGCGGAGAAGATTCTTCAGGCTCACCCCAAGGCCGAACTTGTTGCCGTTTCCGGCCTTGAAGACCTGAACGGACCTTTCGACGCTTTTTTTTGCCAGGAAGACGATGGCCGGGCGGGGGAATATCCCGTTTTTTTAATTCTGCGCCCCGGGCAGGAGCATCTATGGCTTTGGGAAAGTCTTGATCCGGCTTTTTTTGTCAACTCACGTCTGATTTTATCCTGAAAATTCCAGCAAAGGAGCTGCGCGATGGTTATTGACGTCATCATTACCGGGGCAAGGGGCCGTATGGGCAACACCAACCGCCTCCAGGTCGAATCCGATTCAGGCCTGAACCTTTACGGCCTGCTGGAAAGGGAAGACCAACTGGGCGCTCTGGAAGCGTCTTTATCAGGAAAAAACGTTCTGGTCGGGCACCAGCTTGAGCCGATGCTGCGAAAATTCCGGCAAGATAAAGGCCAGAGCGCGCCAGGGCCTATTATAATAGACTTTACCGCCCCGGCGGCTTCGCTGGCCTTTGCCGCCACAGCCGCTGAATACGGCGCCGGCATGGTTATAGGCACGACCGGGCTGGACGCGGCTCAAAAAGCCGATCTGGGCAAACTTGCGGAAAAGGCCAGGATTTTTTGGTCGCCCAACATGAGCGTGGGAATAAACGCGCTTATCAAAGTGCTGCC
This sequence comes from Desulfovibrionaceae bacterium, assembly GCA_031552195.1. Lineage (GTDB taxonomy): Bacteria > Desulfobacterota > Desulfovibrionia > Desulfovibrionales > Desulfovibrionaceae > JAVBMP01. Next base: position 5,924 of record JAVBMT010000023.1, on the reverse strand, counting down.
CCAGCTAAGCAAAATTCTCGGAGCGGATTACGACATTGAAATGGTCGAGCTGCACCATAAAAAGAAAAAGGATTCTCCCAGCGGAACAGCCCTGCTTTTGGCGGAATGCTGCGCCGAATCCAAAGACTGGAAGCTTGATGAGTGCGCCTGCTATCACCGCGAAGGTATAATAGGAGAGCGCCCGCAAAAGCAGATCGGAGTGCAGACCATACGCGGCGGAGACGTTGTTGGAGTGCACACCGTATATTTCATGGGACCGGGAGAAAGAATAGAAGTGACGCACCAGGCTCATTCGCGCGAAAATTTTTCCAACGGGGCCTTGCGCGCCGTAAAATGGCTGTCTGGGCGGCAACCCGGAAAATTATACAGCATGAAGGATCTTCTGGGATGAAAATAGGTCTGTTGCAGCTTAATCCGCAACCCGCCGCGGCCTCCCTGAACGCGGAAATGATTTTTGAGGCGGTTCAGATAGCGGCCTCTCAAGGGGCCGATCTCTGCCTGACCTCGGAGCTGGCCGTTTGCGGGTATCCGGCCACGGACATGCTTACGCGCCACGCGTTTATAGAAAGCTGCCAGGATGTCCTGCGCGCCCTGGCGGAGCGTTTGGACAAAGCCTCTTTGCCGCCCGTTGTGGTAGGAGCGCCGATTCCCAACCTTTCGCAGCATGGGAAACCCTTGCATAACGCCGCCGTGCTGCTGCAAAACGGACGCCTTAGCGTAATTACGCGCAAGGTGCTGCTTCCGGCCGACGGAGCCCATGATGATCATCATTATTTCGAGCCCGGCGTGGCTTGCGGCGTTTTGCAGCACGGAGGCTGGCGCTTCGCCGTGACTATCGGCGAAGACGTATGGAATGACCGCGGCTTCTGGCAAAGCCACCGCGCCTTTGATCATGACCCGGTTGAGGAGTTCATGAGCGGCGGGGCGGATGCATTGCTTAACCTGACCGCGGTGGCGTATTCCCAAGGTTCTCCCGTTTTGCACCAGAAAATGCTGGCCTGGACGGCCACCCGTTACCGCATTCCTGTGGTTGCCGTAAATCAGGCCAGCGGAATTGACGGCCTGGTTTACGACGGAGGCAGCATGGTTATTGACGGGCAGGGCATTCTGCAGGAAAGGGCGGACATGTTCGCGCCTGATGTGCGCGTGGTTGACCTGTCTTCAAACAAAAGGCCGGAAAATATTCGCCCGGTGCCGGAGGAAGAGGAAATCTGGAACGCCCTGCTTCTCGGCGTCAAAGATTTTGTGGCCAAGAGCGGCTTCAGCAAGGTGGTCCTGGGCCTTTCCGGCGGAATAGATTCCGCCCTGGTGGCTGCCGTTGCGGCTGACGCCCTCGGCCCGGAAAACGTTCTCGGCGTGCTGATGCCTTCGCCTTATTCAAGCCGCGGCAGTATTGACGACGCCCTGGAGCTGGCCCGTAACATTAACATTGAGACCGTAACCATTCCCATAGAGCCGATGATGCGCAGTTACGACGGCATATGGAGCGAAACGTTCAAAGCCCCCATGGGCGGGCTTACCGCTGAAAATCTCCAGCCGCGCATACGCGGCGCGCTTCTGATGGCCATTTCCAACACTGAAGGCCGTATGGTGCTTACAACCGGCAACAAATCTGAAATAGCCGTAGGTTATTGCACCCTTTACGGAGACACCTGCGGCGGGCTGGCTGTTATCGGCGACCTGTATAAAACGCAGGTTTATGCGCTTTGCCGCTGGCTTAACGCCGCGAAAGGCAAAAACTGGATTCCGGAAAACATTCTGACCAAGGAACCTTCGGCGGAACTGAAGCCCGGCCAGAAAGATTCGGATTCGCTTCCGAACTATGATGAACTGGACGCGATTTTACACGGAATTATAGAGGAATGGAAAGACGGCGCCGAACTTGTCCGCTCCGGCTTTAACGCGGAAAATGTAAAACACGTCATGCGCCTTTTAAAGCGCTCTGAATTCAAACGGCGCCAGTTGGCGCCGTCTGTCTGCATCAGCTCGCGCCCGTTCGGAAATGCCTGGCGCATGCCGCAAAGCGGCGGCGAGTGGTAACTCAGACCTTGTGATAAGTCTTCTGAAGGTAAAGAACAGCGCCGACAGTGCAGACCAGCCCGGAAAGAAAAAAGACAAAATCCATAACTTAATCCTCCAGTTATTATGAAGCGGGCGGGTAACTCCGCCCGCTTCATAATAACCGGATGTATAAAAATTTCAAGTGCAGGCAACGTTTGTGGAAAATAAAGAAAAAACATCTGAACATCAGAACATTAATGAATTCCTGGCGGCGCTATCCTTTTTAAGCCGCTTGGCTCCGGCCAGAATATACGCTGAAAGGGAAATGGGGCGCTCCTTGCGTTTTTATCCGCCAGCCGGGCTTGCGCTTGGCCTTGCGGCTGTCGCGCCTTTGTTTCTTGGGCTATGGGCCGGTAAACCTTTACTGCAGTCCTGGTTCTTTGTCGTCTGGCTGGCTTTTTTAACCCGGGCCTTGCATTGGGACGGCTGGGCGGATTTATTTGATGCTTTGGGCAGCGGCAAGCGTGGGGAAAAATTTTTCGAGGTGCTTAAAGACAGCCGCATAGGCGTGTTCGGCGGCGTAGCCCTGGCGCTTGGCCTTTTAGGACAGTTCATCCTGGTTTATTATTGCCTTGAGGCAAATGGCGCTGGGCTTGCGGCGCTGGTTTGGGCAGTGCTTGCCGGGCGCTGTTGCGTCGCGCCGCTGTTCGCCCGGGCCGGAACCGCCTCTTGCTCCAGCCTGGGCCGTTTGATCGGAGCGGGGCTGGACGGCGGCGCGTTGTATGTTTCCGTTGTCTTCGCCTTTGTGGCCGGCGGGCTTTGCGTTGGTTTCCAGGCTATGCTGTTCGGCTTTCTTATCGCCAGCGCTGGCGTTATCTGGCTTGGCCGCGTGGCGCGGAGAGAAGGGGGGCTGAACGGAGACTTCATTGGCGCCGGTATTATATGGGGAGAATTTTCCGCTTTGCTTGGAGTCATGCTGGCCTTGTAAATCCGCTTTATTTATAAACCGGGCTGGACTTTTAGAAAAAATGGAGTATATTAAGAGGTGAGTTTTTCAGGGCCCCAAGCAAAGGCAGCCTGATTATGTTTACGCTTACCGCAAGACTACCGTCCTGTTCCTTGATTTTAATCTTTGCTCTGGCTTTTTCCGCCCGCTGTTTTATTCACTTCAAAATCCGCCGCATAGTCCTTCCGTCCATCCGCCTTTTACGCCTTTTATCTGAATTCGTTATCTTTGAGACAAGGAGTCTTTATGCTGAAAAGTAACTTGTTTTATATTTTGCTTGCGGTCACTGCAGTGTTGCTTGTTTTTGTCTTTACCTGGCAAGGCGACGTTACGAGTTCCGGACCAAGTCAAAAAATTTCTGCTGAAATAGCCAAAAATCTGATGGCCGGGTTGGAAAGATATATTTTGCTTGATGTACGCACCCCTGAAGAATATGAAGAAGCGCATATTGAAGGGGCGACCCTTATCCCGCTTAAAGAACTGGCCCAGCGCGCGCCTTTGGAACTTGCCGATAAAAACCTGCCTGTTTTCATCTACTGCCGTAGCGGACGCCGTAGCGCCCAAGCCGCTAAAATCCTATCCGGTCAGGGTTACGCTAAAATATACGATTTCGGAGGAATCACATCCTGGCCTTACGGCACGGTGTCCGGGCAGGATTAAAGTTTAAGGCCCCTGAACGTTCTGAAAGGCGGAAAAATTTACCATGGGCAAAGATACGGAACCCCGGTTATCCCAGAAGCTCAAAAAAGCGGTTATCGGAACTGAAATCAACCTTGCCGACCGCTCTATTTTTCACCGTCTTTCCCTGATCGCCTTTTTCGCATGGGTGGGCCTCGGAGCGGACGGGCTTTCCTCATCTTGCTACGGACCGGCCGAGGCTTTTGTAACCTTGGGCGAGCACAGCACCCTGGGCATTCTTGTCGGACTTATGACCGGTGTGACAATTTTCATAATAGCTCTTGGTTATACGCAAATAATAGAGCTTTTTCCTGGCGGCGGCGGCGGATACCTGGTGGCCTCACGTCTGCTTTCTCCACATGTCGGAATGTTTTCCGGCTGCGCCTTGCTCATAGACTACGCCCTCACCATAACCCTCTCCATTGCCAGCGGGGCGGACGCGATCTTCAGCCTTTTGCCGCCGCAGTGGCATTTTTTAAAAATGCCGGTCGCGGTTTCCGGCATTATGGTGCTGACGTTGCTGAACTTACGCGGCGTTAAAGAATCGGTTAAGGCGCTTGTTCCTATTTTTCTGGTATTTGTAGCCACCCATGCTTTTGCCATTCTTTACACTTTTATCACTCACGCGGTTGACGCGCCCGTTCTGGCCGGACGCCTGGCCGACGACATACGGAGCACCCACGCCCAACTAGGCGGCGCGGGTATGATCATGTTGCTTTTAAAGGCGTATAGCATGGGCGCCGGCACATATACCGGCATAGAGGCCGTGAGCAACGGTCTGCCCATGCTGCGCGAACCCAGAAGCAGAACGGGCAAGCGCACTATGGCCTATATGGCAGTTTCTCTTTCGGTTACGGTAATAGGGCTGATGTGCGCCTACGCTTTTTTCAATGTGCGGCTTGAGCCTGGCAAAACCCTTAACGCCACCCTGTTTTCCGCCCTAAGCGCGGATTGGCCGTCCGGTTTCGCCGGCGTGTTCATTACCCTGACTCTGGCTTCCGAAGCCTTGTTGCTTTTTGTGGCGGCGCAAACCGGTTTTTTGGACGGCCCGCGCATTATGGCCAATATGGCTATTGACCGTTGGCTTCCCACGCGTTTTGCCGTGTTGTCTGATCGCCTGGTCGCGCAAAACGGCATTCTCTGCTTCAGCGCGGCCGCCGTTGTTTTGCTGCTGCTGTCCGGCGGAAGCGTTTCCCATCTGATAGTGCTATACTCCATTAATGTTTTTATAACCTTTGCCCTTTCACAAAGCGGAATGGTGCGGCATTGGTGGCAATCGCGCAAGAAAGACCGGCTATGGAAACGCAAGCTGCTGATAAACGGCCTTGGACTTGCGGTAACCGGTTCAATTCTCGCCTCGGTCATTATAGTCAAATTCCACGATGGAGGCTGGATCACTCTGGCGGTAACCTCGGTTCTCGCCGCGTTGGCTATATTGATACGCCGTCATTATAAAAAAGTCGGGGCCATGCTTTGCCGCTTGAATCACCTGCAAGGGCATATGGAAAAATTCGGCCTGCCCATGGAAAAAAAAGAAGCCGGCCGGTTCTCGCGCCTGGACCATACGGCCGTATTGCTGGTCAGCGGGTATAACGGCATCGGCTTACGCTCTCTTTTGTCGCTTTTGCGCTATCATGGGCGCGAGTTCAAAAACCTGGTTTTTATACAGGTAGGGGTTATAGACGCCAGCACCTTTCACAAGGCTGAAGATTTGGAAAAAGTGCAAATCCGCCTGAGAGATGAAACGGAAAAATATGTCGCGTTGACAAACCGCTACGGTTTTCATGCCAGAGGCATGTGGGCGGTGGGCACAGACGTGGTTGAAGAAATTATGAAGCTGGCCCCGGCCTTGCATGAAGAGTTTCCCCGCGCGGTATTTTTTGGAGGCCAGCTTGTTTTTGAGAAAGAAAACGTAGTCAACCGTCTTTTGCACAACTACCAGAGTTTCAGCCTGCAGCGCGGGTTGTTCCGTCTTGGCGTTCCTTTCGAGCTGTTGCCGGTGCGCGTGAATTCAAATATGGAGGTTCACGACGAATAGAGTAAAGGCGGGGTTTGATTTTGGTCAAAAGGGGAGCGAAGGGAAGGGCAATGAAAAAAGGTTCTTGCACAAGTGAATATCGAGTCGGGAGACATTATCTGTAAAGGAGGTGATCCAGCCGCAGGTTCCCCTACGGCTACCTTGTTACGACTTCACCCCAATCATCGGCCCTACCGTAGACGGCTGCCTCCCTTGCGGGTT
>JAVBMT010000031.1:0-8717 GCA_031552195.1 Desulfovibrionaceae bacterium | reverse complement strand
ATCGCCGTCGCCGCGCAGGTCTTTGGCCGGGTCCGGCGCGGTGAAGCGGCCCGTTTTCGGATCATAATCCCTATAACCGAACCTTACAAGGCCGGTGTCGCGGTCATACAGGCCGCCGGCAAAGCCTATGGGCATGAAAAGTTGCGGTTCGGAATCGTGCTGCGCGTTGCCGAAGCTGTCATAGAATATTTTTTTGCAAAGCGTCCCGCCTTCCATGGAATCTTTTCCGGCCCGCACGAAAATCTTAGGGGTGCCCACCTGGTCGCAGCCCGCGAACAAAATAACCTTGCCGCCCGCGTCCGGCCCGAACAGGCGGTGCAGGGCGGATGAACTTTTCTGGTTGGGCATGTTCGGGTAAAGAGCTTCCGCCACTGTGCGGGCGGTTTTTGAAGAAACGCGGGGCGGCGGAGAAAAGCCTTCAGGCTTACTTGACAGGTTTTTGCGTCCGCAGGCATGCCTCTGGCAAATGATCTTCCCTTTTGCGTATCTAAAAAAACTTTGAATGTTGTATGCTTTTCGCAACTGGCAGGCATATGCGCAAAAGGCGTAGAGAAAAGTTAAAGTTAATTCGCCATAAAGCGCGGTGCGAACGAAATTGGGGAAAATTCGCGTCACATGCGCAATCACGCAAAAATAAATATCCCCGGCAGATCAATTAGCCGGGGATATTTATCGGGGATTTATTTTTCCGCCAAGTCAAAACCTGTGCGTCGCCGTTTGCGGGCGGCCTTCGCGCGGCCGCCGGCGCAACCGGGCGTTTCCTATGAATTTTTCAGTTCATGAAGCATTGCGAAAAGATTTTGCGTCGTGTTCGCCATTGAATCGAGCAGTTCTTTCGTTTCAAGCATCATGGCGGCTGTTTCGCGCGAAACCGTATCTATTTTTTCCGCGCCACGGGTAATGCCCATGCTTATGGCGTCCTGCTCGTGGCTGGCCTGTTTTATTTTTTGCACATAGTCGGCGTTGTGGCGCACGGCGGATACAATTTCCCGCAGCGAGGCTCCGGCTTCTTCGGTCAGTGAGCTGGTAAGTTCCACCGTGCGCGAAGTTTCATCCATAAGTGAATAGTTCTCTTTGCTGGAAGCCTGAATTTCCTTGACTGTAACGCCAACTTCCTTGGTGGCGGTCATGGTCTTTTCCGCCAGTTTGCGCACTTCGTCGGCCACAACGGCGAAACCCCGCCCCGATTCTCCGGCCCTGGCCGCCTCAATGGCCGCGTTCAAAGCCAGCAGGTTGGTCTGGTCGGCAATGTCTGAAATAACGAGCATGATGGCGTTGATGCCTTCGGCGCTGGTTCCCAGGGTATGCAGGCTTTCTTTAAGCCGGCTGGCTTGCGTGTTGACGTTTTTAATGGATTCCGCCACCGCGTGGACGGAGACCGCGCCTTTTTCCGCCAAACTGTCGGCCTGGGCCGCGCCTTCAGCGGCGTTTTCCGCGCTTCTGCCCACATGCGACACGCTGTCGTTAAGCCGGAAGAGTTCGGCGCTGTTGGCTTCAGACTGCCTGCGCTGCGCTTCCGCCCCATCAGCCACGGCAGTGATGCGCGTTTGCATTATGGCGGTGTTTTTGTGCAGGGCTTCAACCAGTTCCTGAAGCTGTCCGGCCGCATGGCGCACGCCTTCCTGCCTGGCTTTTTCCGCTTCGCGCTGCATGCGTTCCGCCTCAAGCACGGCTTTTTCCGCCCGTTCAGTCTGTTCCTTGGCTTCGTCGGCCTTCTGCTCGCTGGTCTTTATCATTTGCTTCAGGGCGTCGACCATGGAGTTAAGTTCATGGCCCAGCAATCCGATTTCATCATTGGAAGTCACGGCCACATGCTCGTTAAGGTCGCCCCCGGCAACCTTGGTGGCGAAGTTCAGGGTACGGCTCAGGCGTTTCGAGAAGAAGCTTACTATAATGAACAAAACTCCGCCGATAACCAGAATATAAGCCATGTTGGCAATAACCAGCATGCGCGTGACCGTATTTATAGGTGCGAACACTTCGTCATTTTTGACTTTTACGATTGTGGTCCAGTTGGTCACCGGGTCTGTGGAAAAAAACGCCGTCCACCATGAGTCCGCGTAGCTGTAAACTTCACGGCCTTCTTTCGCGGCCACCAGCTTGGGCGTAAGGAAGGTCTTGTCCGGTTCCTTCATGACCAGTTTTTTACCGGCGTCGTTGTAAATGATGACTCCGCGTTCTCCGGCCACAAAAGCGATTCCGTTCTGGCCGATGCGTATCTTTTTTACGAATTTGTCGCCCAGCAAGGAGAAATTCACATAGGCTTCGATTATGCCCGCTACTTCGCCATTCGGGCCCATAACGGGAACGGCGAACGGCACAAAGGCTGTGTTCGGCTCAAGCTCGGCGGCTTCGCCGACCGCCAGCGCCTTGGTTTGAATGACTTTGTTCAGCAAGCCGGGGTTCCGCACCTTGGCTGGAACAGGAGGAACCTGCCCCGCGGCGGGATTGATGCCGGAATTTTCCGCGATTCCCATTTCCTTGGGGTCACTGCTCATTATGACGTTGCCGTTTTTGTCCGCTACGTTGATAAAACGGAAAGTTTTGTCTTTTACAAAGGGTTTGGTGGCAAGTGAAAAGTGCATTACTTTCAAGGTTTCAGTCAGTTCAGCCCCTTCCTGTTTGGCGGTCAGCAGCAGACGCACCGGGCGAATGATCGCGGTGCCCTCAAGGTCTTGCACAATGCCGTCCCTGGCTCCGGTCAGGCCTGTGGTCACTGTTTCCATATCGCTTTGCAGTTTGGAATTTACTGAATCAGTGAGAATGGAGGAAGTCGTGTCGTGAATGACCCACACGGTCAAACCGCCCATGACCAGAAGTGAGAATATGACAGGAATCAGAATCTTGCCGCGTAATTTAAAAGACATGATAACCCCCCGCGCAATTCAGCGCGCGAAAAAATAAATTTATATACCGTAATAAAAAGAGATTTTAATCGTATTATGCGTGTGGGGCAATGCTGTCAAGAAAAATTACGGCTGTTTCATTTGCAGTTAAAGAACAACCGTTAGGTTATTCCGTGGCGAGATAATTTTTTGCCTTTTTACGGCAGAAGAGAAGCGCCCTTTCGGGCGCTTCTCTTGCTGGAATCCGGAACGTTTTATGTTTGCTATTTCTTTTTCTGCAGGGCGGCCTGGAGGGCGTTGCCAAGGGACCCGAAAGATTCGGCCGCCTTGGGCATGTGTTTCTTCCAGTCTTTTTCTTCAGACCTGGACTGGCCTCTGCCCTGGCCCCTGCCGCCTTTTTCCTGGCGAGGAGCCTGGCTTTGGGCGCTATCGCCCGAAGCGGCCTCAAACTCCGCCTGTTCGGCTTCCGTAAGGGTTAACGAGATTCTTTTGTCCGCCTTGTTGATTTCGCCAATGCGCACCATCAGTTCAGCGCCGGGGGCCATTTTATCGAATTTGCCCCTTGCCGCGCCCATGGGCAGGGCGGAGTTTGGAAGCAGGGCGGTTATGCCGGGGGCCAGGCTGATGAAAAGGCCGAAAGGAGCGCGCCGTTCAAAGCGTCCGCTGACTTCCGCCTCTGGCGCGAATTGTTCGTCAACCGTATTCCATGGGTCTCCAGCCACATCGCGCAGGCTGAGGGAAAGACGTTTCTTGTCGACGTCAAGCTCTTTAATGCGCACGGATACCGCATCGCCCACGACTAAAACCTCATCGACCTTGTTGATGCGTTTTTCGTAAGAAAGTTCGGAAATATGCACCAGGCCTTCCACGCCGGGCAAAACTTCGACAAAAGCGCCGAACTGCGCCAGGCGCACCACTTTGCCCTGCACGACCTCGCCTTCTTTCAGGCGTTCGCCGATGGTCTGCCATGGGTTTTCCGTAACCTGACGCACGGAAAGGGAGATGCGCGGGCCTTTTTCAGATTCCGCAAGCGAAAGCAGTTTAACGCGGATGCCGTCGCCCACGCTGACCAGCTCTTCGGGCTGCTGCACGCGCGACCAGGAAAGTTCGGAAACGTGAACCATTCCTTCCACTCCGGGGGCCAGTTCCACAAAAATTCCGAAAGGGGCCAGGCGGGTGACCACGGCTTCCAGCACATCTCCGGGCTGCACGCCGGAGAGGAATGAAGCGCGCCCCTCCTGCTGCTGGGCTTCCAGCAGGGCCCGGCGTGAGAGCACAATGTTGCGCCCGCCTTTTTCCACCCGCATGATTTTGAAGGTCATGGTTTTTCCAACCAGTTCCTCGGGTTTTTCCACCGGGCGCAAATCTATCTGGCTGACCGGGCAGAAAGCCCGGCGTTTCAGAACGTCAACGGAAATTCCACCCTTTACGACAGCCGTGACCTTGCCTTCAACCGGCAGACCGCTCTCTTTGGCTTCTTCAAGCGAAGCGAGGCTTCCGGCGCCGCGTCCAACCTTGGACAGGCGCACTTCATGCGGTGAGGCGTGCACGACGTAAAGGTCGAGAACGTCGCCCACGGCGTATTCCTTGACCCCGTCCTGTTCCAGTTCGGCCTTGTCGACCAGACCGTCAACCTTGCTGCCCGTGCTTACAAAAACAGTGTCAGCGGTAATGGCGACAATGGTCGCCTTGACGCGCTGCCCGGCTTCAAGGCGCGCTGCCGGAGCCTGTTCCTGAGCCGCCAGCAGTTCGGCGAAGCTGGCGTTATCGTCCGCGTCGGGCTGATTTTCCACCGCGGCGGGAAGATTTTCTTCGTGGGTAACAGGCAGGTGCTGCTGGTGTTTTTCCGGCAGGTGTTCCTCAATTTTTTCCGGCAGATTTTCAGTCGCATTTTCGGTCATTGTTCCAGGCTCCTTGGGTGACGAATAAACCCGCCCGCGCTATATGTTCCTCAGCGCCATGCGGTGCTGTTTTTCATAACAGCCGTAAACAATAGAGGCAACATTTTTTTACGGTGAGGCAAAAATTCCGGCCGCGCTGGAAAACGCGGCGCGGCAAGGCGGCGGTTGAAATAAAACGGAAAGGTATGGCATGGAAAATGCTTTAACAGGACGCCGGGAATTTTTTTCCGGGAAAGCGCTTTTCATTGTTCCGGGCGGAAGGTTTCTGCCCATCAGTGCAAAGCGCGGCTAAAAAGACAGCGGAGTATCCTTATGAACAGCTCGCTTTACATAGGCGCCAGCGGACTGCGCAGCTACGGCGAAGGCATGTCGGTTGTGAGCAACAACCTGGCCAATCTGAATACGGTCGGCTTCAAGCAGTCCATGATGATGTACCAGGACCTTATAAGCAGAACCGAAACCTGCACGGCCAATTATTACACCGGGCTGGCGCAATCCGGCGCTGGCGTGGCCAACGCCACTGTACGCACCCTGTTCACGGACGGCGGCCTGGAGCTGACGACGACTTCCACTGACCTAGCGATTAACGGCATCGGTTATTTCGGCGTGCAGAACAACGGGGAAACCTTATACACCAGGGCCGGAAACTTTCGTTTCACCAAGGAAGGAGACCTTGTCGACCCCAGCGGCTACAATTTGCTGGGCCATTCCCTGCGCGGCGGCATTGAAGACCCGGCGGTCACGCCCATACGCCTGGATATGACGCCGGGCAGCTGGGTAAGCCTCATGCCGGCCAAACCGACCAGCGAAGTGCAGGTAATTTCCAACCTCGGCGGCATAACGGACGTGAGTTCCGACCCGGCCAACCCGTTCTTTTCCATGGCCGCCAAGTGGAACGGCGGCCAGAATCCGCCTTTAACCGATAAAGCATACAGTTTTCAGGAAAGTTTCGAGGTTTATGACCCAAGCGGAAACAAGCATGATCTCGCCCTGTATTATGATCTGGCCGGGGAAGCGGACGGCATTCTGACCTATGAATATATTCTCGGGGCGAACCCTGAAGAAACGTCCGTTTACGGCGATAAAAACGCCGGCATGTTCCTCAAGGGCACCATGAGCTTCAATTCAATGGGGCAGATTATCGGCATGACAGCCTTTAATCCGGACGATTCCCAGGCGGCGATAAACAACGGCTTTCCGGCTTTTACGGCAAATTTTGCCGGGGCCGCGAGCCAACAGGTAAATCTTGACATAGGCTTCAAGCTTGAACAGGGCTGGAACCCTAACATAACCAGCCCGTCCGCCGGTGTAGGCCCCAATACGATCGACTTTTTCCTGCCGACGCCGGGGGCGGTGCGCTCCAGCTCGTCCATGACCGCCTACGGCGGCACCTACAGCAACCTTGTGCACCGGCAAAACGGCTACCCTGAAGGCGAGTTGTCCAACATTGTCGTCAGCGCCGACGGAGTGATAAGCGGGCGCTATTCCAACTCGCAAACGCAAGATCTTTATCAGCTCAACCTTTATCGTTTTACCAGCCAGGACGGCCTGAAGCGCGAAGGTGGCAATCATTTTTCCGTAACAGACGCCTCCGGCCCGGCTCAGGAAGGCCGCCCCGGCAAGGAAAACTTCGGCATAATCCATAGCAGCACGATCGAGCAGAGCAACGTGGACATGGCGCGTGAATTCACCACCATGATAATAACCCAGCGCGCTTTTCAGATGAACAGCAAGGTTGTCACAACCTCAGACCAGATGTTGCAGAAGGCTCTTGAACTGAAGCGTTAGCGATTGTTTCCAAACAAATCTTTCAGCCGACCCTGCGTTAATCGGCCCTTTTTTCTCCGGCCTGGCGCGATAAAAGTGCGCTGCCGCCGCTAAAAGGGCCGATTCCATTGTTTACAGACACTTCGTGTGCTGCTCCTCACTGCCCTTATCTAAGGAAGACTAACGCCTGTTTACGGGCAGGCCGCTTTCACGGGCAACTCCGGCATAATACCCGAACAGAAATTTTGCTTTATTAAATTTACTTTATAAGATATAAATGGCTATATGCTTTTGTTTTTAAAAAATTAACTCGCGCCCTGCGTTTTGTTTTTATCGCGCGCATTGTACCTCTTATGGCGTATTCAAAATGGTTTGTCAGCCTGTTTATATTACGCCGTTCCGGCGCTGGGCTTCTATTTTATCGCTTGAGATAAAACTATGCCGGGCAAAAAACGCTTGCTTTGTGCATGGCCCTGCTTCTTGGTTTTGCCGGTAAGTGCGCGGCGGCGGGCGGCCTCGTTATGAAGCGGGAAACACCACGGTGAGACAATGAGGGTAGCAGCGTATGCTAAGACAACCTTCCGGTTTATTATCTCGTTCTCGTTGATATCTACGACATGCCGGGCAAGCTTGTTATGGCGTATGAGATTGAGGCGGCTGTTGATTATGAAGATTACCCGGCCCATTATAGGGATTTGCGCCCGGATTTCAGGTTTGGGAGCTTTTTACTGGAAGGCGGCTTCAGCACGCCGGAACGCCTTCGCGTTTCTTTCACCATGGAATGTGAAAAAACGCCTGAAAATCTTAAGATATAATATATTTCAACCTGCTATTATTGCAGGTTTTTCAAGCGCGTTTCCGAACCCTGTTTTATTTTGAGGTTGCTTTTATGCGCGGCAAAACATCATTCATTCCAGCTCTGGTTTTATTGTGCGGCCTTTTTTGTTCTTTCACGCCAAGCGTAGCCCAGGCGGAATCACGGAGAAAATCCATGCGCGCTAAAACAATAGCCTTGTCAGTGTTTTTCAGCCTGCTTTTCGTTAATTTCGCGTTTGCGGAAAGCGAACTGAGAGATAGCTACACCCCGTATATCAACCTAAACATCATGGATATTTATAATCTGCCGGATAAAGTTCTTTTGATGTATCTTATCGAGCCTTACTCGAAAGAACGTGGAGGCGAATATACCGGAGAGGATTACCCGGTGTATTACAGAGATATGCGGCTTGAATTCCACCAGGACACTGTGTTTTTGGAGGGCGACCTGGGTTCCGGGAAACGGCCTTACGCCACCTTTACCCTTGAATGCAAGAAAACGCCTGAAAACAGTAATTGCTCGGATCTACGCGTTCATCCGGTAAAAGCTACGGCCGGGCTGGTGACGGTGGCCTCCCCGCACAAACTGCTGGAAAGCGGGCGGGATGTAACGCGCAGATTGCGGAATGATTTGATAGTCCTGTCTTATACAATATTAAACAACCAGAACAAACATCTGCCTTATAGAGGAGAAGGCGACCGGTCTAACTCAGTAAATTTAGGCATACGCGCCGTTTATGAGGCCGGCGAGATGAATTACGCCTTTACGTTGGTGGACTATAAAAACTCCGGTTTTGTAAAGTTCCGTTTCGTCACCAGCGAAGGGGTGGCCGAGGTGGGACCGGAACATAAAGACCCTCTGCGCGAAAACGGCTGGATTTTTTCCATTGACGGCAGGACAAACCTCAGGCGTTATGAGTTAAACGCCAAACTTCGGAGCAAGGCTTTTTATCCATGGCACAAAGGCCTAAGTTCTGTTGGCACCGCTCACGGTTTTATAGTAAAAATCTATGAAGCCACAGCTTGGCGCAGCAATGGTTCCAAAGTTAACCTCATGCCACGCCTGGTGGATTATAGCTTTTATTCACGCTGCACGGTGTATTAAATTCCATAAGACATATTAATCAACTATTCAAGAGCATTAAAAGCCGTGGACTATCCACATTTTCAGTCGGATAGTCCACGGCTCAAAGTAATTCTGTAGAAACTTTAATGCCGCACGCGGGAGCGCGCTTCAAGTATGCGGTCTCTATAACGTGCGGCCGCCTCCGCACGATTGAAGCGCGCAAAGGCGGCCGAGTGCCGCTTATTGCAACATGATTTTGCTATTTTCCTGGCGTGTTGCGGCGCTTGCCGCACAGTTTTTCAAGCATTGCTCCGTTGGAAT
>JAVBMT010000018.1:0-91723 GCA_031552195.1 Desulfovibrionaceae bacterium | reverse complement strand
GCCCATGGCCCGGAAGAGCACCGTGGCCGGCATCTTGCGGCGACGGTCGATGCGCACGTAGAGGATGTCTTTGTGGTCGAAGTCGAAATCCAGCCAGGACCCGCGCATGGGGATGACCCGGCAGGAATACAGCACTTTGCGGCTGGAGTGGGTCTTGCCGGAATCGTGTTCGAAAATGATGCCGGGCGAGCGCTGCAGCTGGTTCACGATGACGCGTTCGGTGCCGTTGACGATAAAGGTGCCTTTCTCGGTCATCAGGGGCAGGGTTCCGAAGTAGATGTCCTGTTCCTTGATGTCGCGGATGGAGCGGTTGCCGCTGTCTTCGTCAACGTCGTAGACCACGAGGCGGACCTTGATGCGAATTGGCGCTTCATAGGTCAGGCCCTTGCTGATGCATTCCGCCTGGTCGTACTTAGGCTCGCTTATTTCGTAGCTCACATATTCCAGGCTGGCGGTGCGGTTGAAGTCTTCAATCGGGAAGACGGAGCGGAAAACGCCTTCAAGGCCGGTGTCTTTGTCGCGCGCCTCAACCCCTTCCTGCAGGAAGGTCTTGTAAGAATCAACCTGCAAGTTAAGCAGATGAGGGGTTTCGACGCTTACGGCGATTTTGCCGAACTGTTTTGTAATCTGGGCCATGCTTTACCTCATGTTTTTTTGCCGGAAGGGGCCGGCACGAGGGAATACCGTAATTATTAAGGAAACCCCCGGCGGAAAACGCACAAAGGCGGGAAGCCGGTAAGGCTCCCGCCGGGAAGTTTGCCGAAATTGGTCACAAGTTAGTTTTAAGCAATATTTCAGGCTGTGAGAGCGCTGCCGTTTCGCCAAAACGGCGGCGTGCTTTGACACGCAAGAGGCCTGTGAATACAGGCGTTGTTACGCTTCAGAGGCGGTGCGCGCCGGTTCTGGCGCAGCCACCGAATTGCGAAAAATATTTCAGACTAAAAAAAAAAGCAAGTTTTTTTATTAAATTTTTCAGGCCGGATTTATCTTGGCTGAAAGCGTTTAAAATTTAGAATGCCGCCCCAATTCCTCTTTGAAATAGGAAAAGCCGGTAAATTGCCACGCGTTCAAGCTTGAGCAGTTTATAAGGCAAGCCCGCCGCACATGGCGGGGCGTTCGCGGAGTAAGGTTTTTCAGCGCCGGCTTGCTCCGCGCTCCAAATTTCCGGGCGCGCGGCTAAAAAAGACGAGGCCGGCGCTGTTTCATGCGGCCGGCCTCGTTTACTGTAATTTATGCGGAAACTGTCATTTTTTTTCAAGTTCAAGGCGAACTTTCTTCAGGGCCGGAGCGGCCTTGGGGAAAAGTTCCTCGTTCACGCAAAAGGTCATGCGGAAATAGCCCGGCATGCCGAATCCGACCCCGGGAACGGCCAGCACAAGCTCTTCAGCCAAACGGTTGGTGAAAGCCACGCAATCTCCGCCCGGCGCTTTGGGGAAGAAGTAAAAAGCGCCCTTGGGCATGACGAAGTCGTAGCCGGCCTCGGTCAGCATTTTCGCCATAAGGTCGCGCCGCCTGGCATAGGGGGCTATGCTCACCTCATGCCCCAGGGCCTTTTTCAGCAGGTGCTGCCCGACCAGGGGCGGGTTCACGAAACCCAGAATGCGGTTGGCCATAACCAGGGCCGCCATCAGGGCCTCGCGTTCAGGCATGAGCGGTGAAAGGGCCAGGTAGCCGATGCGCTCTCCGGGCAGCGACAGGCTTTTCGAGAAAGAGTTCGCCACAACGGCGTATTCATACATGGGCAGCACCGCCGGAACCTCGGCCCCGTCATAGGCCAGAAAGCGGTAAGGTTCGTCTGACACGAGGAAAATGGGCCGTCCGTTTTCTTTGCTCTTGCGTTTTAAAATTTCGGCAAGGGCTTCAAGTTCCTTGCGGCTGTAAATCTGCCCGGTGGGGTTGTTGGGCGAGTTTATGATGAAAGCCCGGCTTTTGGGGCCAAGGGCCGCTTCAATGGCCGCAAGGTCAAGCTCGAAGGTTCCGGCCTTTGAAGGCACGGGTTTAAGCACGCCCTGGTGGTTTTCCGTGTAGAAACCGTATTCCACAAAGTAAGGCGCCACGCAGTGCACGACGTCGCCCGGGTCGAGCACGCTGCGGAAAAAGGCGTTTATGGCCCCGGCCGCGCCGCAGGTTAAAATGACGTCTCCGGCGTTCAGCTTTACGCCCTGTTCCTTGCCGACGTGCCCGGCAATGAGTTCCAGAGCCCAGGGAAAACCGTTGTTGGGCATGTAGCCGAAAGAAAACGGCTTGTGCGCTTCGTCCGCCAGGTCGCGCAACCCTTCGGCCACCTGGGCTGGAGGGGGCAGGTCGGGGTTGCCCAGGCTGAAGTCGCAAACGGCTCCTGGACCGTATTTCTGCTGGAGCGCGATGCCCGCTTCGAACATGCGGCGTATCCATGAAGAATTATTCACATAATCGGACATTTGTCTGGAAAGAAGCTGCATCTGTTTTCTCCGTTTTGTGATGAGTATTTGATCAGTCCGTCAAAACTTCTTCAAGGGCCTGGGCGAAAGTTTCCAGGTCCGCCTTGGTTATGGTCAGGGGCGGGATGACGCGCAGCACTTTGTCTTGGGTAAGGTTAAGCACGAAGCCCATGCTCAGGAGTTTGTCCCAAACCGGTTTGCCGGGGTAAGCCAGCTCTATGCCGAGAAGCAGGCCGCGCCCGCGTATTTCCGTAATATGGCCGGGCCGGGAGGCCGCGATTTGCGCGAAACGCTGTTTGGCCCATTCGCCCATCTCGGCGGCGCGTTCGGCCAGCTTGTCGCGTTTCATGATTTTCAGTACGGCCAGGGCGGCGGCACAGGCCAGGGCGTTGCCCCCGAAAGTGCTGGCGTGGCTTCCCGGCAAAAAGGCCTTGCCGAGTTCCTCTTTGCCCAGCATGGCCCCCATGGGCAGCCCGTTGGCCAGGGCCTTGGCCGAAGTGATGATGTCCGGCTCGAAGCCGAGTTTGCGGCAATGCTGGAAGGCCCACCATGAACCGGTGCGGCAAAGGCCGGTCTGCACCTCGTCAACGATCAGCAGCAGGCCCCTGTCGTGGCAAAGGGCCGCCACGTCGCAGGCGTATTGGTCATCCATGGGCCTCACCCCGCCTTCGCCCTGGATCATTTCCATGACAACGGCGGCGGTTTGCGGGGTAAGCGCGGCTTTCAGCTCGTCTATGTCGTTGGGGTGAACCTGTTTGAAGCCTTCAGGCATGGGCAGGAAGCCGTCCTGAAATTTCGGTTGCCCGGTGGCGGCAACGGTAGCCAGGGTGCGGCCGTGGAAGCAGCCTTGCAGGGAGATGACCTCATAGGCGTTTTTGCCGAGCACCTTCTGCTGATAGCGGCGGGCCATCTTTATGGCCGCTTCGTTGGCTTCAGCCCCGGAATTGCAGAAAAAGGCCTTTTCGAAAACCCCGTCCGTAGTTTCAAGTATGGCCTCGGCCAGTTCAAGCTGTTCTTCCTGATAAAACACGTTGCTGACGTGCACCAGTTTTTGCGCCTGTTTGTAAAGAGCTTCGGCCACTTCCTGGTTGCAGTGGCCGACGGAGGTTACAGCTATGCCGGAGAGCAGGTCCATATATTCACGCCCGTCGAAGTCGTAAAGGCGGCAGTCTTTGGCGCTTTTCACAGCGAGGGGGAAACGCGAGTAGGTGCTGAAAAGGATTTTTTCTTCTTTGGCTTTAAGTTCGTCAAAAGTGCTCATATGCTTTCATCCTTGTCATTTTATCCCGGTGTGCCCGAATCCGCCGCTGCCGCGCGCGGTTTCGCCGAGGCTTGCCGCCGTTTCAAACACCGGCTGGAAAAACGGCATGAAAACCATTTGCGCGATGCGGTCGGCAGGGGCCACAGTTTGAGGTTCCGGGGATGTATTCAATAAAAATACGGTAATTTCGCCACGATAGTCAGGGTCTATGATTCCAACCCCCTGGGCGACGGTAAGGCCCTTTACCGCGCCCAGGCCGCTTCGCGAAAACACGAAGGCGGCCACGCCCGGGTGAAGCGGTTCAAGGGCGATGCCGGTTTTTACCGGGTGGCGCATACCGGGGGCAATAACGACAGGTTCATCCAGCATGGCCCGCAAATCAAACCCTGCAGCGCCCGGAGTGGCCTGAACCGGCCCCCCGCTTTGCGTGTAATATTTTTCAGCCCCTGAGAAAAACATAATTTTTATAGGAAGTTCCGGGGTTTTTGCGGAATATTGCGACACGCGCTTGCTCCAATTATAAAATACGGTTATTAAATATCTTCTGAGCTTCGCTCTTTCAGGTTCTGACGGGCGAAAATCCGGTTTGCCGCATGCGTTGCGGCGCGAGCCGCCAGCTTATCCCACGCGGCGGCGCAAGTCAAAGAGATTAGGGTAACGACAATTTTAAGTAACGGCGGGAGGCGTCCATGCAAGCTCTGCGCACCTTTAACGTGATTCCGAAAATTCCGGCCGAGCTTGATGCCCTTTGGTATCTGGCCCACAACTACTGGTTTGCCTGGAACCCGGAAATTCAGCTTCTTTTTTCGCAAATTTCCCCGGAACTCTGGGAAAACAGCTACGGCAACCCGGTCTGGTTCCTTAACCATGTTTCCCAGCGCCGTTATACCGAACTGGTCGAAGACGAGCATTTCCGCCAGCGCCTCAAAGAGGCTGTGACGGAGTTGCGCGAATACTCCGAAACCCAGAGCCCGTATAAGATGGAAGGGCTTGATCCCGGGCATCCGGCGGTGGCCTATTTCAGCCTCGAATTCGGCGTGGCCCTGAGCCTGCCCGTTTATTCCGGCGGCCTGGGGATTCTGGCCGGCGACCATTTGAAATCGGCCAGCGACCTTAACGTTCCTCTGGTCGGCATAGGGCTGAACTACCGGAACGGATATTTCCGGCAATACATGACGCCTGACGGCTGGCAACAGGAGCGTTACCCGGAGTATGACTTCGAGCAGATGCCCCTGCGCCGGGCCACCACGCCTGAAGGCGAGAACGCCGTGGTGCACCTGCAGGTGGGCGACCGCCCCCTGGCGGCCCAGATATGGGAGGCCTCGGTCGGCCGCATCCGTCTTTTCCTGCTTGACACCAACCTGCCGGAAAACCCGGCGGATTTCCGGCAGATCACCGCCCGCCTTTACGGCGGCAACATTGAAATGCGCATCTGGCAGGAAATACTTTTGGGCATAGGCGGCGTAAAGGCCTTGAAAGTGCTGGGACTCAGCCCGCGCGTCATTCACATGAACGAGGGGCATTCCGCCTTTGCCGGGCTGGAGCGGGTGCGGGTGCTTATGGCCGAGCAGGGGCTTACTTTTGAGGCTGCGCTTGAAGTTTCGGCGGCCAGCAGCATTTTTACCACCCACACGCCGGTTCCGGCCGGAAACGACCGTTTTTCGCCCCAGCTCATGCAGCAATATTTCGAGCCTTACGCCCGCGACATGGGTCTGGCTTTCAAGGTGTTCCTCGCCCTTGGGCGCGAGGTGCCGCAGGATGACGCCGAGCCTTTCTGCATGACGGTTCTGGCCTTGCGCCTTTCACGCTTCAATAACGGAGTTTCCGACCTGCACGGCCACGTTTCGCGTAAAATGTGGCATAAGATCTGGAACCAGTTTCCTGAGGAAGATGTTCCCATAGGTTCCATCACCAACGGTGTGCATGCCCCCACCTGGGTGGCCCCGGAGCTGCGCCTGCTCTATAACCGCTTTTTGGGCGGAAACTGGCGCGACGGGCGCGATTCCAGAAAATCCTGGGCCCAGGCTTCCGCTATTCCTGATTCCGAACTCTGGCGCGCCCATGAGCGCCAGCGCGCCCGCCTGGTGGACTTCGTGCGCGGGCGGGTGCAGAACCAGCTTCTGGCCAACGGGGTGCGGGCCAAAGACTTGCAGGACGCGGAAGATATTCTTGACCCGGAAGCCCTTACCATAGGGTTCGCCCGCCGCTTCGCCACATACAAGCGCGCCAACCTGCTTTTTCAGGATAAGGAAAGCCTGCTGCGCATCGTCAGCAACAAAGAGCGCCCGGTGCAGTTCATCTTCGCAGGCAAAGCCCACCCGAACGACAATGAAGGCAAGCAGCTGATGAAAGAGGTGATAACCCTTTCACGCGAGCCGGAATTCCGCAAAAGCGTGGTCTTTATAGAAGACTATGATATGAACGTGGCCGCCCACCTCGTTTCCGGCTGCGACGTCTGGCTGAATAACCCGCGCCGCCCGCTGGAAGCTTGCGGCACCAGCGGCATGAAGGCCATGCTGAACGGCGTGTTGCAGTTCAGCTCGCTTGACGGCTGGTGGGAAGAGGCCTGGAAGCCGGACAACAGCGTGGGCTGGGCCATAGGCAAGGGCGAAGAATATGAGGATGCCGCCTACCAGGATTTTGTCGAGCTGCAAACCCTTTATAAAGTTCTGGAATCGGAAATAATTCCTGACTTCTACGAACGTGAGCGCAACGGCTTGCCGCGCATGTGGATAAGGCGCATGAAACAGGCCCTGATAGAGCTTGGGCCGCGTTATAATTCCAACCGTATGGTTGTTGATTACCTTGAAAACGCCTATATACCGGCCTTTAACAGCTATATGCGTTTCTGCCGCGACAATTTCGCTTCGGCGCACGAACTTTCAAACTGGCGCATGAATATCATGACGCACTGGGGCGAGGTGCAGTTGCGCAATATCGCGGTAAACCAGGAAGACATCCTTTTTGTAGGCGACTCTGTCAAGGTTACGTGCGAGATTTTTTCAGCGGGCATTCCCGCGGAACATCTGCAGGTGGAGATTTATACCGGACGCCTGGGCCAGAATGACGGCTTTGTGGGCCGTGTTCTCAACGCGATGACTCCGGAAGGTCCCTCTTCCTCTGACGGCTGGCAGAAATACGGCGGTTTTTTCAAGCCGGAAGACGCGGGGCGCTACGGTTTTAACGTGCGCATAATGCCCGTGCATCCGCTTTTGCCCAACCAGCATTTCGGGTTGATACGCTGGGGGCAGTAAGACTTGCGTCGCCGGCCTTGACCCCCGTCCGGCTTTGTAGTAGCCCTTGAGGGCCGCTTGTTCGCCTTTGTCAGAACTCTCGCTGATGCTAGCTTTCGGCGGGAGTTCTGTTTTTCAGTCCAGCTTGGCTTTGAAAAACTATTTGATCTGGCGGCGCTGTCGCGGAATCCGCAAGCGGTCCGCTCAGCGTGCCGCTGGCTCAAGCCTGTTCAGACTTGCGGCCTGTGATGAAATCATTGCTCCTTGCATTTGGCAGGGCTTGCAAGGCTTAAATACCCTGGAAACAGCGCCTGAAAAAGGGCGGCTTATTCCAAAAGGATCCATAATGTCTTTTCCTGAAATTTTGGCCCCGGCGGGCGATATGTCAAGCGCCCTGGCGGCTTTCGCCGCTGGAGCGGACGCTGTTTACCTGGGGTTGAAGCATTTTTCCGCCCGCATGGAGGCCGGAAATTTTTCAGCCGGCGAACTGGCCCGGCTTGTTGACCTGGCGCACGAGGAAAAACGCCGCGTTTACGTGACCATGAACGTAATGCTGAAGCCGGGAGACGGCCCGGCCGTGGCCCGCAACATCGCCCGCATCAGCCGCTCCAACGCGCCTGACGCCCTTATAGTGCAAGATCCGGCCCTGGTTGAGCTGGCCCGTCAGGCCGGTTTTCCGGGCGAAATACATTTTTCCACACTGTCCAACGTCAGCCATCCGGCGGCCTTGCGGGCGGTGCGCGAACTCGGGGCCAGCCGGGCCATAATTCCGCGCGAGCTTTCCATTGACGAAATACGCCTGATGGACGCGAACCGCCCGGAAGGGCTGGATCTTGAGCTGTTCGTCCACGGGGCCCTGTGTTTTTGCGTTTCCGGGCGCTGTTGGTGGTCAAGCTACATGGGCGGCAAAAGCGGCCTGCGCGGGCGTTGCGTTCAGCCTTGCCGCCGCGTGTACAAGCAGAAAGGCCGCGAAGCGCGTTTTTTTTCCTGCCAGGATCTTTCGCTCGACGTTTTGACCAAGCTTTTGCTTGAAATGCCGGGCATAGTTTCATGGAAAATAGAAGGGCGCCGCAAGTCTCCCCATTATGTTTACTATGCGACAACGGCTTACCGTATGCTGCGCGACAACCGCGAAGACTCCGCAGCGCGGCGCGAGGCCGTGCAGTTGCTCGAGCTGGCCCTGGGCCGCCCTGGAACCAGGGCGCGCTTTCTGCCGCAAAAAGACAATAATCCGGTCAGCCTTGAGGGCCAGACCGGATCCGGCCTGCTTTGCGGCAAAATAAGCCAGGAAAAGGTTACGGACAAATCCGGCAAAACCGGGGGAAAGGCGTCCGCCGGCAAGGGGAAAAAGGAAACCGAAGGTACGGCGTTCGTGCTCAAGCCGCGCTTCGACCTGCTGGCGCAGGATTATTTGCGCATAGGCTACGAGGACGAAAGCTGGCACAGCACGCTTCCGGTAACGCGGCACGTGCCGAAAGGCGGTTCGCTCACCCTCAACCTGCCCCGCCATAAAAGCCCCCGGATCGGCACTCCCGTCTTTCTTATCGACCGCCGCGAACCGGAACTTGCCGTCATTCTGGCTGACTGGAACAAACGCTTGCAGGCGCGCAAACTGAAAGATCCTGACGAGAGGGAACTCGCCCGGATAACCTCTTTTGAACCGTCCTTGCCCAAGGCCGCGCCGCCGGAAAAGGCGCTGGACATTACCCTGCGCGGCTATCTGCCGCACGGGCGTGAAGGCAAAACGGGCATAAAGCCCGGTTCGGTTCAGGGGCTGTGGCTTTCCGGCAGGGCTTTAAGCGATGTTTCGCGCACCCTGTTCTCGCGTATTTCCTGGTGGCTGCCGCCGGTTATCTGGCCTGAAGAGGAGGAAGGGTGGAAAAAGATGCTGCACGCCGCCTTGCGTAACGGCGCGCGCCATTTTGTCTGTAACGCCCCTTGGCAGATAGCGCTTTTTACCGAGCGCAAAGGCCTTTCTTTCACCGCCGGGCCGTTTTGCAACGTGGGCAGCGGTTACAGCTGCGCCGTTCTGGCGCGCATGGGCTTTTCAGCGGCGATTGCCAGCCCGGAACTCGGGGGGGAAGATTTTCTGGCCTTGCCAGGCCAAAGCCCTTTGCCTTTGGGTGTGGTCCTTTCCGGTTTCTGGCCTATGGGCCTTAGCCGGCATACCGGGGTGGCCCTCAAACCCGGTGAAGTTTTCAACAGCCCCAAGGGCGAAGGTTTCTGGACGAAAAAATACGGGCAGAACCTCTGGATTTACCCGGCCTGGCCTCTTGACCTGACCGCGCGCCGGGCGGAACTGGAAAAAGCCGGATATTCCATTTTCGTCACCCTTGCGGAATCAGTGCCGCAGGCCGTTGGCGAGACCAAACGCGCGGGCAGCGAATTCAACTGGGAAATCGGGGTGCTGTAAGGAACCGCGTAAAGTGCGGCACAATATCCGGGGCAGTGGAGCGGGCGGTTTGTTACCGCCCGCCGCCTTTTCTGTAGCCGTGGCTGAAGGAGGAATCATACAGGCTGGAGCGTTCTCCGCCCTGTCCTGTTTCGCCCGGAAGAACCAGGAACACCGTTTGCCGGTCAACGCCGTCTTCAGCCGTTACAGCGGCAAGTTCACTTAAAGCGCAACGCGTGAGTTTTTCTTCCGGCCAGCCCACGCGGTAGGCGATTACCACCGGCGTTTCCGGAGGAAGGCCGGCTTCTTCAAGCTCATTTTGCAATCCGCCGGCGTCGGCGGCGGAAAGATACACGGCAAGGCTGCCCTTGTGGCGGGCCAGCTCTTTCACGCTTTGCCCGTCCGGAACAGGGGTGCGCCCGGACAGGCGGGTGATGCAGAGCGATTGGGCAAGGCCGGGCACGGTGAAAGAGGCCCCTGCGGCGGCCGCCGCCGCGAAGGCCGCGCTTACCCCCGGCACCACGGCATAATTTACTCCGTCCGCCCGCAGCAGTTCCATCTGCTCGCGTATGGCCCCGTAAAGGGCCGGGTCTCCGGTATGCACGCGCGCCACAAGCCCCCCCCACAGGGCGGTTTCCCGCATCAGGGCATGTGTTTCTTCAAGGTTCAGGGGGGCGGAGTCCACCACGCGCGCTTCAGCTTTCGCGGAAGCGACCAGAGAAGGAGGCACCAGAGACCCGGCGTAAAGCACCAGGTCGGCTTTTTCAATCAGTCTTTTGCCTTTAACGGTTATCAGGTCCGGATCGCCAGGCCCGGCTCCTATGAACCAGACCGTGCCGGTTTTTTCCGTCATGCCGCATCGCTTCCTTTTGTTTTTCAGGCGGAGGATTTTTCCGCCGCCAATATGAAAACCGGGTTTTGCGCCCGGAAATATTCATCCGGTCCGAGTTGGGCGCTTTCGCTGGCTTGCAGGCAAAAACTTTCCGTTTTCGCGCCCAGCCCGCCGAAAGCGTTTCTGACGTTTTCCATGGTTTTAAGGAGCACGCAGCTTGCCGCCAGGCGCCCGCCGGGCGGAAGAAGCTCCCAGGCCCGCCGGATCAGCCCGTCGCAGCTTTCCGGGCCGCCGCTCAGGCCGCCCCCGAAAAAAATGCGCTGCGCCTCGCCGTTGAAGTTTGCAAGGAATTCGGCTATGCCGCTGTGCGCCACCTCAAGGTTGGCCGCCCCGAATTTGCGGCGGTTTGCCTTTATCAGCCCCACCCGGCGTTCTTTTTCCTCCACCGCGTGAACGCTTCCCTCCGGCAGCAGGGCGGAGGCTTCAACGCTAAGCCCGCCGCAGCCCGCTCCCAGGTCGAGCAGGCAGTGCCCCGGTTCGAGGCGCAGCGCGGAAAGCGCGGCAGCCCGGACCATGCGTTTGGTCATCACACCGCCCTCCTGCTCAAATTCGTCATCCGGCATTCCCAGAGACGGGCCGGCCCGCCAGCCGTCAGTGGGCATAAGAATCACGAAACGCTGCGGGCGTAAGGCTTCCAGCCAATTATGGGCAAGGGTTTCTTCAAGGCTCAGGGGCAGGTGTTTTTCCGTTTCCGGGTGGCCGATGTTTTCAAAAATATGCGCAAGGTAGCCGCCGCGCCCGCGTTCCAGCAAAAAGGCCGCTATTTTGTCCGGTCCGCTGCTGTGATCAGTGAGAACGGCCAGGGGGCGCTTGCGTAAACTGGCCCGTCCGAGAGCCGGCCAATTGTCGCGCCCGTGCAGGGAAACGCTTTCCGCTTGCCCCCAGTTGAAGCCAAGGCGGGCCGCCGCTTCTTGCAGTGATGAAATGCCAGGAAGAATGCGCATATCCTCTTGGGCGCGGAATGCGCGCAAGGCCGGGCGTTCGCTCAGGCTGGCGGCTATGCCGTAATAGAGCGGATCACCACCGGCCAGGATGAGGATATTTTTCCCTTCCGCGCGCAAGGCTGCCAGTCGGGCGAACAGGCCTTCCAGGTCGGCGTTTACGGTCAGACGGGTAGTGGCCGGGCATTCGTAGCATTTGACGAAGGCCTCAACCTGCCTGGCCCCGCCCACCAGGCAATCGGCCTTCAGCGCGGCCTCTTGCCAGAACGGATTTCCGGGCGCTGGCGCAGCGCCCATGCCGAGGCCGATAATTGTCATAACGGGCGCGCCGTTCATTGCATTGGCTCCGGCATTCGTTTTTGCGGGGTCTCCGGGCGGCGCATCCACAGGCCGCCGTCCGGCTTGAGCAGAACCAGTTCCAGTTCAGGCCGTTCTCCGCTCCGGCTGTTTTTTATCCAGCCGGAAAGGGTGGAGAAGGCCATATCAGCCAGTTCGGCGGCTGTTTCACCCGCCGTTTCCGGCGCGTTCAGCAGCAGGGCGTCAAAAATTCCGCGCGCGGTGGGGCATTGTTCTATTCCGGGCGGAACAGGTCCGCTGCCATGGTGTTTTTTGATTATGCCGCGCAGCAGTTTCAGGTCGGTTTCCGCGTTTTTCGCATGCGTCCATTCCATGCCCTGGGCCAGCTTGAGTAATTTCCCGCTGAAGCAGCCCCATATGACGCGCTCAGCTTTAACGCGGCAGGCTTCGCGCACGGCGAAGGCGGCGTAGTCGGCGGCCTGGATGAAGCACTGCTCCGCCAGTTCCGGGTAAAGGCCCTGCAAAGCCTTTTCACTGCGCCGCCCGGTGCTGAAGACAAGTGTTTTTTGCCCTAGGGCCAGAGCCTGTTCGGAGGCCTGGGCGATTACGGCTTGCCAGGCCGCGTGGCTGTAAGGGCGAACGATGCCGCTGGTTCCAAGTATTGAAATGCCGCCCAGAATGCCAAGGCGGCTGTTAAGGGTGCGCCCCGCCCGGTTCGCGCCCTCCGGCACGGAAAGATATATATGCACTTCGCCGCTGAAGCCGCATGCGTCCAGGGTTTCGCGCAGGGCCGCGCCTATTTGCGCCCTCGGCACGGGGTTTATGGCGGCTTCGCCAGGCGGAACAGGCAGCCCTGGCAACGTGACGCGGCCTATGCCGGGGCCGGGGTGCAAGATAAGGCCGTTGCCGAGTTCGATGGGGGGGGAGGTTTCCGGCAGTTCCGGCTGGGGCGCGAAAAATGCGGAAGCTTCAAAAAGCAGGTTATGCGTGGCGTCCGGGTCGTCTCCTCCGTCTTTGACGACGGTTGCGGTTCCGGCAGAGGCCGGATTTTCTCCGGCTTTGCTTCCGGCCGGAATATCCAGGCTATGGTCGAACTGCGGCGGAAGAGGAACGCGCACTGAAGAAGGGAACACCCCGGTGAGCAGCCCGCGCGCGGCCGCAGCGCACACAGCGGCCGCCGCCGTTCCGGTGGTGAAACCTTCGCGTAGCGTTTCGCCGTGGTTGTCGGCGCTATTTCGCGATTTTGGCACGGCGGTATTGGGTGTAGCCGTCGCGTATGGCTGAATAGGGTTCAACGGCCATTTTTTTAAAAGCTTCGTACTGGGAAATAGTGCCGTCAAGATTGTTGACAACCCGGACGCTTTGGGCGGCCAGGGCAAGTTCCCAGGGTTCCAGGTAGGTAAAGGGGTCAAGAAAGTGGTCGCCCACAAGTCCGGCCGTGTCGCGCAGGTTGCTGGGGCCGAGCAGCGGCCAGACGAGGTATATGCCTTCGCCTATTCCCCATGCGCCCAGGGTTTGGCCGGTATCTTCATCGTCAGGGATATATTCGTCGCGAAATTCCTGTGAAACGTTGACCAGACCGGCGAAACCGAAGGTTGTGTCAAGCAGGAAGCTGCCCAGCTCCATTCCGGCGGCCTGCATTTTCCCTTGCAGGGTGTTGTTCACGAAGCGCACCGGGAAAAGCAGGTTGTGGAAAAAATTTCCGAGGCCCGTGCGCACCGGTTTGGGCATGATGAAAACATAGCCGTCGCGCACCGGGGTTGCAACATAGGTTATGGCAAGGTCGTTCACGTTGAACCAGAAACGGTTCCACGGCTCCAGCGGGTCGGCGATAGTTTGCGTAAGCACGGGATTTTCCAGGTATTCGTCGTCTTCGTCCAGCGAAGAAACGAAATTGCCGCTATAGTTGGCGGACCCGCGTTTTTCGCTAGTCCCCAGAGCCGGTTTGCCATGTTCCGTTTCTGCGGGTTTATTTCCGGATTGTCCGGCTTCAACCGCGCCGGCTTCAGCCGGAGCTGAGGGGGCTTCGCGTCCGGCGCAGGCGGAGAGGGCGAGCACGCAGAACAGTGACAATAACGCAGGGAACCTGAATAAATAGAACGCTTTTTTGCTGGAAACAATCATGATGCCTGATCCTGTAAAATGTGAGGCAAACGCCGTTCGCCGGGTTTATGCCGGCTGCGCGGCGCATGTTGCTGAACGTAAAAATCCTTATAAAAACAGACCTTGCGAACGGTTTGCTTCATCTAGAGCATTTTAACTTTGAAAAAGTTGGGCTGCTCGGCAAGGATTTGAATTCAAATCCTTGCCGAGAGATTGCTTGACGGCTGGCTTTGCCAGCCGTCAAGCAATCATCTCAAAGCGAAAAAGCTCTAAAGGCACGCCGCGCTGCTCGCTTGCTGGCGCATGCTAACGCGGCCGCCAGGGCATTTAAATTTTTTCAAAGTTAAAAGGCCCTATTGCCGCCGGGCGGCGGCCTTCGTCTCCTCCGCCTTCTTGTTCACCTGGGCGATAAGGTCGTCCGCGCTGCCCTTATTCAGCAGGTCCTGAAACTGTGACCGATAGTTCTGCACCAGGCTGACGTTCTCGATAATGACATCGTAAACAGCCCAGCCGTTTTCTTTTTGCAAAAGGCGGTAGTTGACGGGAATGGCCTTGTCCTGCAGCTGCACCATGGTGTTTATTTCAACCTTGTCGCCTTTTGTGCTGCTGCTTTCTCCTGTGAAAACAACGGCTTCCCCGTTGTATTCCTTGAGCTGATCAATGTAGGTGGACCGGAGCAGTTTGGAAAATGCCGCTGTAAAACGGGTTTTTTGGTCAGGCGTGAATTCTTTCCAGCGCGGGCCTACGGTTCTGGCGGAAAATTCCTGAAAATCGAAAGCGTTTTCCACTTCCGCCTCAATTTTGTCAATCTGCGCGTCACGCGTAGCCTGGTTTTTAAAATCCGGGCTTTTCATCAGCTCAAGCACGGCGTTTATGGTTTTTTCCATGGCCTGACGGGCCGGAGAGGCGGCCTGGGCGTAAAGCGGCGCGCCGAGCAACATAAACATGGCCAAAGCCGCGAAAAGGCGGCGGTATTTGCTGCCGATCATTTTACTCCTCCAAAAACATATTTGCTTATCAGGGCCTCAAGATCGACAGAGGCCTCCGTATCCGTAATTTCTCCGCCGTCAGCCAGCATGGTTTCCGAAGCCCCCTGCGAAAGGTTGATATATTTTCCGCCTATCAGGCTGCTGGATTTAATCGAGGCAATGACGTCGTCGCTTATGGGAACATCCGGATCGATCAGCATGGTCACCATGGCGCTGTTATGATCTTGTGAATCAAGCTCTATGGCTGACACCTTGCCGACCTGCACCCCGGAAATCCGCACAGTGGCCCCGGTGTTCAGGCCGGCCACCGAGCTGAACCTGGCGTGAAGCGTAACGCCCCTGTCGTTCAGGCCTTCCATGCTGGCTCCGCCGGAAATAAAGCCGCTTATAAGGGCTTCAATGTCCACAGGCGATTCCGTTTCCCGCAGGGTATCGCCGTTTTTCAGCAAGGCCGCGGCTCTTCCCGGCATAAGGCTGATATACTTATCGCCAATCAGGCCGCTTGTCTTTATCTTGGCCATGGTGTCGGAGCTTAGGCGCAATTCTTTTTTGAAGTGCAGGGTTACTCTGGCCTGGGTCATTTTATCTTCATTCACGGCGATTCCAGCCACCTTGCCGACAGGAACCCCGGCCAGCTCTATGTTGGCCCCGTTGCGCAGGCCGCTTACCGAGTTGAAGTTTGCGTAAAGCGTGTAGGCGTTGTCTGAAAAAAATTCCATTTTTCCCAGTTTTATCGTCAGGTAGCCGACGCAAAGCAGGCCGGCCAGGACGAAAAGGCCCACAATCAGTTCAAAATTATATTTTTTCATAATATGCCCGGTTGTTATAGTCCAAAGCAATTTCCAGCTGAATTCGTTTTTTTTTTTGCATGCCCGCCATGCGTCAGCCGCGCTTCCGCCTTGCGGGCGTTTGCCGCGCAACCGCCGGGGACATCTGAATATTTTCAAGAAAAATATTCAGATGTCCCCGATCCATTCATCAAGGGCTTTTTGCACGGCAAGGCGCGTTTCAGCCCCGACAGCGTGTTCAATATCCGTCTTTGCGTCGCGCTCGCCGGCTTTTCTGTCCAGAAACTGGCGCAAGAAGCTGTCGGAGCTGGCTTTTAACTCGGCCAAAGAACCGTTGAAGGCTGCCTTTTTCGAGTCAAGCACCAGCACGTGGTCGGCAATGGCGTTCAGGCTTTGCAGATCGTGGCTTACCACCACTATAGTCATGTCCGGCTGGCGTTCTTTCATTTCCAGCAGCAGCCTGTCCATCTGGGCGGAGTTTATGGGGTCAAGTCCGGACGTAGGCTCGTCGCACAGCAGAATTGGCGGGTCCGTAACAAGGGCGCGGGCCAGCCCGGCCCTTTTGCGCATGCCGCCGGAGAGCGCGTTTGGGTAGTAATCGTAAAAATCAGCCAGGCCGACCTGAGACAGCTTGTGCGACACAACTTCCCGTATGGCCGCCGGAGAAAGCGCGGTATGCTCGCGCAGCGGCAGGGCCACGTTTTCACCCAAGGTGAGCGAGCCGAGCAGGGCTCCGTCTTGAAACAGGATGCCCATGCGGCGGCGGATGCGCCTGAACTGGCTGTTTTTCAAAGAGAACAGATCATGCCGGCCCAGGATCACCTTTCCGGAAATGGGCCTTTTCAGTCCGACCAGATGGCGCAGCAAGGTGGACTTGCCGCAGCCTGACCCGCCCAGAATTACGGAAATTTTCCCGCCGGGCAAGGTGGCGTTGATATTGTCGAGGACGATATTGTCGCCGTAACCTATTGTCAGGTTTTGAAGCTGTATGTTCCAGACTTTTTCCATAGCGTGCCGCTTACAGAAGAAAAGACGTCAGGACGTAGTCCGCTGTCAGGATCAGGATTGAAGAAAGCACAACCGCCGAGGTTGTGGAGTTGCTTACGGCTTCCGGCCCCACGCTGTCGCGACGCAAGTGCGTGTAGTAGCCCTTGTAGCAGCAGACGGCGGTTACGATTACCGAAAAGACCAGGGACTTGACGAAACCGCCGGAAATATCGCTTGAGGTAAGGCTGCCCTGCACCATCTCCATATACCCAACGCCGTTGAGGCCGAGCAGGGCGACGCTGGTCAGGTAGCCGCCGAAAATTCCGATAACGTCGAAAATAGCGGTGAGAAGCGGGAATGAAATCAGCGCGGCGGCCAGGCGCGGTGAAACCATATAAGAAAGCGGGTTGATGTCCATGACCTCCAGCGCGTCAATCTGGTCGGAAATGCGCATGACGCCTATTTCCGCCGCCATGGCCGAACCGGCCCGCCCTGTGACCATTATTGCGGTCAGCACGGGGCCGAGTTCGCGCACCAGGGTGAGGGAAACGGCTGAGCCGAGCATGCCTTCGGAGCCGAAGGCAGAGAGGGCGTAATAGCCCTGCAACCCCAGCACCATGCCGGTGAATACGCCGATAAGCGCTATGAGAAAGCAGGACTGGGCGCCGATGACGCGCACCTGGCGCATTATTTTAGGGAATTGGCGGCGCGTGAAAATGTGGAGCATTCCATCCAGAAAAAATAAAGACAGAGCCCCCATGGAGCCTACGGCCGCCATGGTGAAGCGGCCGAGGGCCGCAACCGGTGATGTGATCAGTTCCAAGCTCATGCCTGCTTGTACCTTGCTTGTTAGCGAACCGGAGACTTGCTCTTGAGGATTACTTTGTCTATTCCGGACTTGTTCAGCGCTTCTTTCAACACGCGCGTGTCTTCTGGGCTGCCACGGAACGGGGTGATCACCTTGAACCACACGGAGCCGTTCTGGCTTTCTTTTTCCACCCCGGCCTTTATGCCAGCGCGCTGCAGCGCATCGCGCATCTTTGCGGCCTGGCCTTCTTCTCTGAAGGCCGCCACCTGATAAACGTAGTCGAAAATTTCCTTGCCGCTGTCAGAGGCTGCTGGAGAAAGCGCGGCAGCGGGCGCCGGAGCGGTTTGCGCCGTGGGGGCGGCCGGTTTGGGTTGTTCAGCCCTGGCCGGTTCCGGCTTGGGCGCGTCAGGTTTCGGGGTTTCCGGCTTGGCGGCGGGTTTGGGCGGATCGGAACGTTTGGGCTGGCTGGGGGCGCTGCGTAAATTATCGCGATATTGCAAATCTTCCGGTGCGATGACCCCGCTTGGCGCGGCGGGCGCGTTTTGCCCCGCGCGTTCCGCCGGGGCTTCGGAAGCGCCGCGCGCTCCTTGCGCTTTATTGGCGGCCACAACCGTGTTCAGGCCGGTTTTGTCGTTTTCCGCTATCTGGCCGCGCCCTATGATCACCCCGAGTATGAATACCCAGATGATGCCAAGCAGAAGCGCCAGCACCGAAGATATGAAAGTGGGCAGGCTAAGGGTAAGCGTTACCATGCGCTTGCCTTTGGGGGCGCTGTTGTTTCTGGGCGCGTTGTTATCCGCCATTTCTCTAGCTCCGCTGCTCTTTTGGCCGCATGTTTTCCGGCAGTTACATAGCTTCTGGCGCGCTGACGCCAAGCAGGTTCAGACCGTTTTTCAAAACCAGGCCCACCGCGCGCAAAAGGGCCAGCCTTGCCGCCACAAGGCGCTGGTCGGGCGCGTTCAGTACTTGCACGGCCGAGTAATAGCTGTGCAGCACCCCGGCCAGTTCCGTCAGGTAGTAACTGAGGTGGTGCGGGGCCAGTCCGGCGGCGGAAGCGGCCACAACGTCCGTTAGATTATCCATAAGGCGCATTAATTGCAACTCCTGCCCTTCATTGAGCAGGGCCAGGTCTTCCGGGCGGCTTTTTTCCGGCAGCGTAACGCCCTGTTCCCCGGCTTTGCGCCAAATGGCCCTGATGCGGGCGTGGGCATACTGGACGTAATAGACGGGGTTGTCCATGCTGCGTTGCTTGACCAGGTCAAGGTCAAAATCAAGCGGGCTGTCGCTCTTGCGCGACATGAACATGAAGCGGGCGGCGTCGGCCCCGACTTCCTTCACCACGTCGGCCAGTGTTTCAAACTGCCCGGCCCTGGTGGACATGGCGACAAGCTCGCCGGCCTTGAGCAGGTTTACAAGCTGCACCAGCACGACGTCGAAGGAAGAAGCCTCGCGCCCCAGGGCGTTCACGGCGGCGCGCATGCGCGGGATATAGCCGTGGTGGTCGGCCCCCCAAACGTCGACCAGCAGGTCGAAGCCGCGTTCGTATTTGTCGTTGTGGTAGGCTATATCAGAGGCGAAATAGGTCAACGTGCCGTCAGACTTGCGCAAAACGCGGTCTTTATCGTCGCCTAGCTCGGTCGTTCTGAACCACAGGGCGCCGTCTTTTTCAAAGCTGTATCCGGATTTTTCCAGCCTGGCGAAGGCGGCGTCCACCGCCCCGCTGTTCACCAGCGATTTTTCGGAGAACCATTCCTGGTGCTCCACGCGGAAATCGGCCAGGTCTTGCTTGATGCCGTCAAGAATGGAGTTCATGGCGTATTCGAAGCAGACGTCAACGCTTTCGTCTTCGTTTTTGCTGAAAATATCCGGGAATTTTTCCAGAACTTCTCTGGCCAGGTCAATGATGTAAGAGCCGCGGTACCAATCTTCCGGCCAGTCAACAGGCTTGCCGGCAAGTTCGAGTACGCGCAGCCAGACCGAAAGCCCCAGCAGGCGCATTTGCCGCCCGGCGTCGTTGATGTAGTATTCCGTGTGCACGTCATAGCCGGCGCAACGCATCAGGCGGGCCAGCGTGTCGCCGATGGCCGCCCCGCGCCCGTGGCCTATGTGCAGCGGGCCGGTGGGGTTGGCGGAAACATATTCCAGAAGAACTTTCCGGCCCTTGCCGCTGTCGCTCGCGCCAAAGGCGCTTCCGCGTTCCTCGACCAGGCGCACGGTATCCTGCCAGAAGGCGTTGCTGTAACGTATGTTCAAAAAACCCGGCCCGGCGATTTCCACGGAAACGATATCTTTATCCGCTCCCCGCAGTTTTTCGGCGATAAGTTCGGCCAGAGCGCGAGGCGCTTTGCCCGCTTCCTTGCTCAGCGTCATGGCGATATTCACGGCCAGGTCGCCGAATTTATGGTCTTTAGGCGGCTCTATCACCGTTTTTTCCGGCCAGGCCCAGCCCATTTCGCCGACGATGCCCCGAAGGGCGGCTTCCAGATTTTGCGTGGCTCTCATTTATGTTTCCCGCGTTAAAGCGTTAATTGCGTGAATGTAAGTCGAACGTTCCTTCCGGTTGTTTGACCGGCCGGAATTCAGGCCGCAACCGGGCTTGCGCCTTCCGCCGCTTCCAGGGCCTTTTCAGCCTTGCGCTTGCGGTATTGGTTAAGCGCCACTATTGCGAAGCACAGCAGGCCGGGAACGGCGAAAAGCTCTTTGGGCGGCTGCGCGGCGGGGAGCTGCAAGCCTGTGACGCTGTTCTCGTCTATAGCGTCAAGCCCGAGGTCTTCCGCGCGCGACTTTATGCCGATGTTGGCTATAATCATGTCTTGCCCCCGCATTTCAACTTCAAGCCCGACTTCTTCCAGGCGCTGCACGGCGTTCAGTCCGGCGGCTTCCGCTGAAACCGGCAGCACTATGACGGTGTTCCTGACCTTTTTGCCGTCGTCCGAGCGCACGGCCAGGCGCATGTTGTCTCCCGGTTTGATCTTGGCGACTTCTTCCAGAACATGTTCAGGGGGAACCAGGGAATAAGGGGCGTACATGTAATCGCGCGGAATGTCCGGACGGAACATGAAGACAATGGCTATGATCAGCAGGGCCGTCTCCCACAAGGTAGTCCTTGTGAGCATGAAGCGCTGGGTGACCGAGGCGAATGCCATGCAGGCGAACCATGAGGTAGTCAGAACCCAGATCAGGTGCGGCCAGGAGCCGATGTTCATAAGCAGGATTTCCTGATTGTACAGGAAAACGAAAGGCAGGATGGCGGTGCGCATTTCATAGAGAAAGCCCTGCACGCCGGTTTTCAGCGGGTCACCGCCGGAAATGCCCGAGGCGGCGAACGCGGCCAGGGCCACCGGCGGGGTGGCGTCGGCCATAATGCCGAAATAGAGGCAGAAAAGATGCACGGCTATCAAGGGAATATCCAGCCCGTGCGCCGCGCTGAGGTTGTAAATGACCGGCGCGAGCAGGGTGGAGACTATGATGTAGTTTGCGGTTGTTGGCAGCCCCATGCCCAGCACCAGCGAAAGCACGGCCGTCATGATAAGCACCAGTGGCAGGTAGCCCATGGAAATGGTTTCCACCACCCCGGCCAGAACCTGCCCGACCCCGGTCAGGCTTACCACGCCGACGACAATGCCGGCGCTGGCCGTGGCCAGGCCTATGCCGACCATATTCCGGCCGCCGCCGATAAGGCTGCGTATCAGGCGCGTCAGGCCGCTTTGAAAGGCCGGTTTGACCGGGCGGCGGCGCAGCATGGCTACAAGCGGGCGGTGGGTAAGCAGGATGAAAGACATTAAAACGCAGGCGTAAAAGGCGGCCAGCCCGGCGGACATTTCCATGACCATAAGGCACCAGACCAGCGTGGCTATGGGCAACAAGAAATGCAAACCTGAGCACAGGGTTGGCAGCACGGAAGGCAGGTGCATCAGGTTATCGCCCTGTTGTTCGGGCAGTTCCGGAACCTTGGTGGAAATGAAGATCATGCCGAAATACAGGGCCGCGAGCAAAGCGGCGAAGGCGGTCCAGGCATACGCCCCGAACAGCCAGGGGATGAAGCTGAGCAAGAAGTAAATGACGCTTACAATTATGATCAAAGAGGTTATGGTAAGCCCCCAGCCTATCAGCTTCATTTTCAGGGGCGTGTCGCGGCGAATGGCCTTCATGCCCATTTTGCAGGCTTCAAGGTGCACGATGTAAAGCAGCGAGGCGTAAGCCAGAATGGCCGGAATGAAGGCGTGCTTTATAAGCTGGGAATAAGGCATGTTGATGTATTCGATCATCAGGAACGCGGCCGCGCCCATAACCGGGGGCATGATCTGCCCGTTGGAGCCCGCCGCCACCTCTATGGCCCCGGCCTTTTCCGGCGTGAAGCCGACTTTTTTCATCAGCATGATGGTGACCGGGCCGCAGGTGAGCACGTTGGCGATGGACGAGCCGGAAATAAGCCCGTGCAGGCCGGAAGCGACCACCGCGGCTTTGGCCGGGCCGCCGCGAAAGCGTCCTAGCAGCGAAAAGGCCAAAGAAGTTAAGTAGTTGCCAGCTCCGGAATGTTCAAGCATGGCCCCGAAAAGCACATAGAGAAACACCACGCTGGTGGAAACGCCCAGCGGGATGCCGAACACCCCTTCCTGGGTAAGCCAGAAGTGCGAGGCCGCGCGGTTCAGGCTGGCCCCCTTGTGGGCGATGATGTCCGGGGCGTACGGCCCGGCGAAGGCGTAAACGAGAAATATCGAGGCCACTATGGTCATGGGCAGGCCCATGACGCGGCGGGTGGCTTCAAGAAGCAGCAGCACGCCCAGGCAGGCGACGATCACGTCCTCGCGGGTGGGGCGTCCGGAGCGCGTGGCCATGTCTTCAAGGAAAATGACCAGATAAAGGGCGCAGCCGGCCGCCAGCAGGGATAAAAACCAGTCATAGAGCGGAATTTTGTTTTGCGGGCTGTGCTTGAGCATGGGAAACCCGGTAAAGGCCAGGAAAACCGCGAAAGCCAGGTGTATGGCCCGGCTTTCCGTATCGTTGAAAAGTCCGACGCCGAAATAAAAAGGCAGGGGTGAAATGATCCAGAGCTGAAAAAGCGACCATGCGATTGGAATGAACAGGAAGAAAAGGTTCTGCATGCCGCCGGGCATGCGGCATCCTGTCGTTTTCTCCATAATTTCCTTGAACATTTTGCCGTCGGCTACAATGGCGGTATTCGGCATTACATCCCCTTTATTGAATCGTGAGCCTGGAACATCGCGGCCTTGACAGGCGGCATCTTTCAAGAGCTTTTCACAGGGTTCGTTCTTTCCGGAATGCGGAAATCATAAAAACAAGGCCGCCCCCAACGGGGGCAAAATCCTTCTTTCCGCGCGGGCCGCGCAGAACGGTCCGGACCGCGCGGAAAGAACAACTTAGCTTTACGGCCGTTTTATTTCATCAGCCCGGCTTCTTTGAAGTAGCGTACGGCGCCGGGGTGGAACGGGGCGGAGTTGCCGGTAAGCATTTCTTCTTTGGTCAAAGTTTCCAGAGCCGGGTGCAATTTCTTGAATTCATCAAGGTTGCTGAATACGGCTTTGACCACCTGGTAAGCGGTTTCTTCCGGCAGGTCGGCGTTGGCCATAAGGGTGGCCCTGGGGCCGAAGGTTTTCACCGGGTTGTCGGTGCCCTTGTACATTCCGCCAGGAATGACGGCGGCCGGGTAAAATGTGTATTTTTTCAGGAAAGCGTCGACTTCAGGGCCGGTAACGGACACGACGTGCGAACTGCAGGTGGTGGCGGCTTCCTTTATTGAGCCGTTCGGGTGGCCGACAACGTAAACGTAGGCGTCTATCTTGTTGTCGCAAAGGGCACCGGCCATTTCAGCGGGCTTGAGGTCGGTTGCCAGGGCGAAGCTCTGCGGGGTCATGCCGTATTCTTTCATCAAAAGTTCCATGGTGCCGCGGTTGCCTGAGCCGGGGTCGCCCAGGTTGACGCGCTTGCCCTTGAGGTCTTTGAAGTCGTTTATGCTGGCGTCGTCGCGGGCCACAAGGGTGAAGGCCTCGGCGTAAAGCGAGAAAAGCACGCGCAGGTTTTTGTCCGGCCCCTTGGCGGCGAACTGTTCCTTGCCTTCGTAGGCGTAGCTCTGGATATCGCTTTGCACTATGCCCATGCTGAGGTCGCCTGTTCCTATGGCGTTAACGTTGAATACGGAAGCGCCGGTGGATTCAACCGTGCAGCGCAGGCCGGTGGTTTTGCGCTCTTTGTTCACCAGGCGGCAGATGGCCCCGCCCACCGGGTAGTAAACGCCGGTGATGCCGCCGGTGCCTATGGTTACGAAATCATCGGCCAGGGCGACGGGCGCTTCAAAGGCGGGCAGGCCGGACATGGCCAGCAGAAGCAGCATTGCAACGGATTTCGCGGTGAGATTTTTCAGGCAGCTCGTTTTTTTCATTGAAGACTCCAAGAGGTTGATGGCATACGGATACTGGCGAATCACGCATAAAGGCGCGACGAATGTCTGGCTATCTGTTCGCCCGCATAAAAATGGCTAATTGGCTTTCATATCCCGCAACTTGTTATCTTGCAAGCATAAAATGTCTGTTTTTCCGCCCTGCGGCCACGCCCGGCCAGCATTCCGCGCTTGGCTTGCGGCGATAAATAAGTTAGAAATCGCTTCGGCGCGCAAGATGAAAGCAAGGCGGTTCTTATGCGTAAAAGCAAGGTTGTTCATATAGGCAAAATAGCTATCGGCGGCGGCGCCCCTGTTGCCGTGCAAAGCATGTGCAATACCGACACTCGCGACGTGGAGGCCACTTTGGCCCAGATAAACGCCCTGGCCGCCGCCGGGTGTGAAATCGCGCGCCTGGCCGTGCCGGACGAGGCCGCGGCTTCAGCCTTGCGGCTTATAAAAGACGTTTCGCCCCTGCCGCTGATTGCCGATATACACTTCGACGCGCGCCTGGCCATAGCTTCGCTGGAGGCCGGCGCGGACGCGCTGCGCATCAACCCGGGGAACATAGGCGGCGAAAGCGCGGTGAAAAGCGTGGTGGACGCGGCCAAGGCCCATAACGTTTGCATACGGGTTGGCGTGAACTCTGGCTCGGTGGAAAAAGAGCTTCTGGAACGTTTCGGCGGGCCGAAACCGGAAGCTATGGTCGAAAGCGCCTTGCGGCATGTGTCCATGCTGGAAAAGCACGGTTTCGACGCCATCAAGATTTCACTTAAATCCTCTTCCGTGCCCGACACTATAGAAGCGTACCGCCTTTTGGCGGAGCGTTGCCCATACCCGCTGCACATCGGCATAACCGAGGCCGGAACCCTGCTGCAGGGGGCGGTTAAATCCGGCGTGGGCATAGGAGTATTGCTTTATCTGGGCCTTGGAGATACGCTGCGGGTCTCGCTGACGGCCGACCCGGTCAGGGAAGTCGAGGTGGCCTGGCAGATATTGCGCGCGCTCGGTTTACGCAGCCGGGGGGCCACGGTTATTTCCTGCCCGACCTGCGGGCGCACGGAAATTGACCTTATCGGCCTTGCCACCGCGGTTGAGGAAAGGCTGAAACATGTAACCAGGCCGCTTACGGTGGCGGTGATGGGCTGCGTGGTGAACGGCCCCGGCGAGGCCAGAGAGGCTGACCTGGGCATAGCCGGAGGGCGCGGCAAGGGCGTCATTTTCAGCCGGGGGCAAAAAATACGCTCTGTTACGGGCGGCACCCCCGAGCTTCTGGACGCGTTCATGCGCGAAGTCGATCTGTTCCTGGCTTCCGGCCCAGGCGGGGAAATATAGATATTTTATTTTATAACAAACAGTAATATAAGGATAAAACATGTATTGGAGCCGTTATTACATCCCCACGCTCAAGGAAGCTCCCTCCGACGCCGAGGTCGTAAGCCACAAGCTCATGACCAGGGCGGGAATGATCCGCAAGCTCACAGCCGGGGTTTACAGCTATCTGCCTTTCGGCTTGCGCTCCATAAACAAGGTGGCGCAGATAGTGCGGGAGGAAATGGACCGGGCCGGGGCCATGGAGCTGATGATGCCCACCGTGCAGCCGGGCGACCTCTGGAAGGAATCCGGGCGCTGGGAACAGTACGGCAAAGAGCTCTTGCGCTTTAAAGACCGGCACGAGCGCGAATGTTGCCTCGGCCCCACGCACGAGGAAGTCATAACCGACCTTTTGCGCGGAGAAGTGCGCTCTTACAAGCAGCTTCCCCTGAACATGTATCAGATCCAGACCAAATTCCGCGACGAGATCCGCCCGCGCTTCGGCCTTATGCGCGGGCGCGAGTTTCTTATGAAAGACGCCTATTCTTTTGACCGCGACGACGCCGGGGCGGAAGCCAGCTACCGGGCTATGTACGAAGCCTACAAGCGCATTTTCAGCCGCCTGGCCCTGCGCTTCCGGGCGGTGGAGGCCGATTCCGGCTCCATAGGCGGAAGTTTTTCCCACGAATTCATGGTGCTGGCCCAGACCGGCGAGGACGTCATAGCCGCTTGCACGGCCTGCGACTACGCGGCCAACGTTGAACGGGCCGAAGTCAGGTTTGAGGGAGCGCCGGACGGCGCGGAGCAATTGCCGCTTCAGGCGGTCGACACGCCCGGAGTGCACAGCATCGAGGAAGTGGCGGCGTTTTTGAATGTCGAGCCATGCCGGATCATCAAAACCCTGCTGCTGTCTGTTGACGGCAAGCCGGTGGCCGCCCTGGTGCGCGGCGACCGCGAGCTTAACCCGCTTAAGGTGAAGAACCGCCTTGACGCCACCACAGTGGAATTCGCCACCCCCGAGCAGGTCGCGGCCTGGAGCGGAGCGCCGGTTGGTTTTGCCGGGCCGTCCGGCCTTGGCGTTGAAACCATCCTGGCCGACCTTGAGCTTCAGGCCGGGTCCAACTGGGTGGCCGGGGCGAACAGGGCGGACACTCACAATCTTAACGTCAACCTGCCGCGCGACGCCAGAATTACCGCCTACGCCGACCTGCGCCTTATTACGGAAAGCGACTATTGCCCGCGTTGCGGCGCGGCCATAGAACTTCCGCGCGGCATTGAAGTCGGGCACGTTTTCAAGTTAGGCCTCAAGTATTCCAAGGCCATGAACGCGGTGTTCCTTGACGAAAACGGCAAGGAGCGGCACATGGTCATGGGCTGCTACGGCATAGGCGTGACCAGGGTTGTGGCGGCCTGCATAGAACAGAACCACGACGCTGACGGCATAGTCTTCCCCCCGCCGGTGTCTCCGTTCGACGTTCTGCTGCTCAGCCTTGACGGCAAATCGGAAGAAGTGAACGCCAAAGCGGCCGAACTGCACGGCCTGATGGCCGGGCAGGGGCTGGACGTTCTGGTTGACGACCGCGACGAGCGGCCCGGCGTGAAGTTCAAAGACGCTGACCTGATAGGCGTTCCGTTGCAGCTGGTGCTTGGCTCCAAGAGCATGGGCAGGGGAGTGGTCGAGGCGAAAGACCGGCGTAGCGGCGAGAAAGCCGAGCTTTCCATGGAGAATTTCGCAGCGGAGTTCGCGGCCTGGAAAAAGACCGTTTACGCCGGCTGGGGCATGTAGGCGGCAAGCGCCGGGCGGGCAGGTTATAAGGTCATTGCAGCGGGTGATAATGGCGGAACGGCGTTTTTATTATCTTTGCGAAAGCGGAACGGTTCATTCTTTCGATGAATTGCCTTCCGTTTGCCCGGACGAGTTCGCGGCGGCGCGGCGGGACTTTCAGGCCCTGTCGGAACAGTTGCGCTCTTTGCTGAATAGGCTGGCCGAGCCGGAGCATGACCTGTTTTTTTGGGGCGATTCCACGCTGGACGTCAGCCTGGAAGAGGAAGACCGCACCACGCTTTCCGGCCTGTTGGCCGAAAAATCCGCCTGCCGGGTTTTGGACGTAAGCGGCCCGGCCTATTCGTTTTTACTTTACCGCCGCCTTTTCGCCCATTTAGGCGACGGCGGCGGCCGGGTTCTCGTATTGCCTTGGAATTTGCGCTCTTTTTCCGAAGAATGGCTGCCCCGCCCAAGCTACGCTTTTCCGCAGGCTATGGCCGCCCTCGATTTTATGTCCGCTGCGGGCGAATGTGAAAAACGGGCGGCTTTCGAGGATTATTTCATCGCCACGCGCACCGACGCCCTTTTGCTTGAAACGCTGCGCTACAAAGAAAGCACACCGTTTTTCATAACGACGCATCCGCACAAGGGCGTGCTGTATTACTGCTACCCGGCTTCCGCCATAAGCGGGCGCCTCAGCGTTCTGCGCGGCCTTTTGCGCGCTTTGCGGGCCAAAAATTACCGGGTGTTTTCCTATCTTCTGCCGATAAATTATTTCGGGTTGAAAGAGCTTTGCTCCGCCGGCGAACACGCCGCCCTGATGCGCAACATCGGGCTGCTTTCCGGTTTTTTGAGCGCGGAAAGCAACCTTTTCGCGGACTTCAGCCGAACGGTTGAAACTGAACATTTTGAAATGGTAGAACACCTGTTTCATCAAGGCCGGGCGCTGCTTGCGGGCAAGCTTCAAGACGCGCTGGGCACGCTTCCCGGCTTCGCCGGCAGGGGCGTTGGCTGGAGCAAGTGCGACACTTCCCTCTTGCGGCCGATATTGCCGGAAGAGATGAACCTGGCGGCCAGGCGGATCAAGCTGGCCGTTCCGGACTGACATGTACGGCATCTTGAGCATAAAGGAACTCACCCGCAAGGTGAAAAACAGCCTGGAGGCGTCGCTGCCTTACGTCTGGGTGCGCGGGCAGGTTTCCAATCTTTCCCGGCCCTCTTCCGGGCATCTGTATTTTACGCTCAAGGACGACGAGGCCGCTCTGGCCGCGGTATGGTTCAGAAACAGCCAGCACAACGCCGGGCGTTTTGATCCGCTTACCGGCGAGGTCTATGAGGAAGCGCCACAAGCCGGCCCGGCGGACGTAATCGTGAACGGGCAGGAGGTGATATGCGCCGGGCGGCTGACGGTTTACCCGGCGCGCGGAGTTTACCAGCTTGTGGTCGAACTGGCGCAAAAATCCGGTTTGGGCCGTCTGCATGAAGAATACGAGCGCCTCAAGGCCGAGCTTCAGGCCGCCGGATATTTCGCTGCCGAGCGCAAACGCCCCCTGCCGGACAACCCGCGCCGCGTGGCCCTGCTTACTTCACCGGGCGGCGCGGCCCTGCACGATTTTCTGCGGGTGGCGGAAAACCGGGGCCTTGGCAGCCGCATAGTTTTCTATCCTTTGCCCATTCAGGGCGCGGAGGCTCCTCCGGCTCTGGTCAAGGCCTTGAGGCAGGCCAACGAAAGCGACGCGCAGGTGATAGTAATCATACGCGGCGGAGGCTCGCTGGAAGATCTCTGGGCCTTTAACTCCAAAGAACTGGCCTCGGCCATTTTTGAAAGCCGCCTGCCGGTCTTGGCCGGAATCGGGCATGAAGTGGATTTCACCCTGTCCGACATGACGGCGGACGTGCGCGCGGCCACGCCCAGCCATGCCGCGCAACTGCTTTGGCCGGAGCGGCGCGAGTTCGCGCAGAAAATAGACGAACTTGAACTGGCCATGCGCCGGAACCAGGAACGCGTATTGCAAGTGCACAGTCAGCGCCTGCGACTTCAGGAAAACGCCCTGCGCCTGGCTTCGCCCGCCAGGGCCCTGCAAGGCTGGGAGCGGCGGCTTGCGGAGGCGGAAAAGGGCTTGGGCCGCGCCTGGCGGCAAGGGCTGGAGAACAGGGAAAAACGCCTGTTGTTGCTTGCGAGTTCACTGCGCCTTTCTTCTCCGCTAAAAACCTTGCTGGGCTGGAGTGAAAAACTCGGCAGCGCGGAACAGCGCCTTCGCGCCGCGCGCCTGAACGTTCTTTCCGTTAAAAGCCGGAACTTGCAAAACGCGGTAAGGGCGCTGGAGTTCTGGCCGCAAAAGGCCCAGGCCCAGCTTGAAACGCGCGCGATACGCCTTGCCGGGCTGGAAGGGGCCCTTGGAGCCGCCCTGTCATCCGCCATGGATGCACGGGAAAACCGCCTGGAACGCGCGTGGTTGCGCCTTGCGGGCCTGAACCCGATGCAACCGCTGGAGAGAGGCTACGCCTTGGCGCGCTTGGCTGACGGAAGCTTCCTGCGCTCGGCCTCCGGCGCGCATCGCGGTGAAGATATTGACCTTTTGCTGTCAGACGGGGTATTGCCAGTGGTTGTCAAATAAACCGAAATTTTTCAGAATCAGGTGGTTATGAAAATCAGATTTTTGCCTTTGCTTGCCTCATTTATTATTCTGTTTGGCATTTCTCCGGCCTCGGCCGAATCCGTCAGCGCCGAACGCCAGGCCGTCAGCGCCGTTTTCGTGGAACATCCGGCTGCCTGCGGCGATGGTGAAGCCTTTGCCGTTATTTTCGCTTCACGCGAGGCGGAAGCCGTGCGCGTGGAATGGCGCGGGAACAAATTTACGGTTCCCCTGGATATAGTTGCGCCAGGCGGACGTATAGGACGCTGCCTGTTGGCCGTTCCGCTGGATAGTGAGGAAAAATCCTACGCCCTGAAAATTCTTCCCGCAAAAGGAAAGGCCTCCGCCATATTTCAGGCGGAAAACGCGCTGGAGGCTCTGGAATCTCCTTTGCCGGAATTAGCCTCCGCAATGGAGCATCAAGCTGAAATAGCGGTGGAACGGCGCGCCTACCCTGTGCAAAAACTCACGGTGAAGCCGGAATATGTTGCCCCTCCGGCCTCGGAACTGGAACGGATCGAGCGTGAGAGCAAAGAGATGGGCGCCGTTCTGCGCCATATTTCGCCGAATTTTCTGTGGGAGGCTGGTGACGGCGCGTTGAAGCTGGAAAGGCCGCTTCCAGGAGACCTGACCAGCGTTTACGGCTCAAGGCGGGTTTTTAACAACCAGCCGCGCAGCCCGCATAAGGGAATCGACCTGGACGGAATTGAGGGCGATCCGGTAAAGGCCTGCGCGTCCGGAACCGTGGCCCTCGCGGCGGAACACTATTACTCCGGGCGCGTGGTGGTGCTTGATCACGGGCTGGGCGTCAAAACCATTTACATGCACCTTTCCGAAATCAAGGTGAACGAAGGCGACACCGTTCAGGCCGGCCAGCTCGTTGGCCTTGTCGGGTCAACCGGCCGGGTTACAGGCCCGCACCTGCATTTAGGCTTCAATGTTATGGGAAGTTCGGTGAACCCGTTGCCCTTCATGCCGGATATCGTTCAGGAGGCTAAGTCTTCCGGAGTAAAAAATGAATAAGCGCCTGATTTCGTTTGCCCTGGCTATTTTCTGCCTGGTCTTCGCCCCCAGCGCCCTGGCGGCATCTTCATCAGCGCAGCTTGAGGTAAGCCACCCGGATAAGGCCGGCGA
The DNA here is from genome assembly GCA_031552195.1 of Desulfovibrionaceae bacterium. GTDB lineage: Bacteria > Desulfobacterota > Desulfovibrionia > Desulfovibrionales > Desulfovibrionaceae > JAVBMP01. The sequence continues at coordinate 61,366 of JAVBMT010000018.1, read as the reverse complement.
CGGCGAAGCCTTTGCCGTGTTTATAGCGGCCGGTCCGGAAATAAGCTCGGTGCGCGCGCACTGGCGGGGAAAGGAGCTTGACGTTCCCCTCGAGCCGGGCGGGGATAAAAAACGCCGGGCCGGCCAGTTTTTATTGTCTGTGCCCCTTGATTGCCCGGATGAAGATTTTTTGCTTGAAATTATGGCCTATTCCGGAAAAAATGAGACGGCGGCATCTTTCAGGCGCGTTGAAAAACCCGGAAGGCTTTCCGCCGCCGGGGCTTCGGCCGCCGCTTCAGCCGCGCCGTACAAGGCGCATATAAAGGTGACCAGGCGCGCCTACCCGGTGCAGGAACTGGGAGTGGAGCCGAAATATGTTGATCCGCCGGAAGAAATGACGGAACGCATTGAAAAAGAACGCAAAGAGATGAAATCGGCGCTTGAAGGCGTAATGCCGCAACGTTTATGGGGCGGCACTACGCCCATGCTTAAGCGCCCGGTTCCCGGCACGGTAAGCAGCCCTTACGGGGTGCGCCGGGTTTTCAACGGCCAGCCGCGCGACCCGCATAAGGGGCTTGACCTGCGCGGGGCTACCGGCGTGAAAATCCAGGCCTGCGCCGAAGGGGTCGTCGTTCTTGCCGCCGACTATTATTACGCCGGCAAAATAGTTGTGCTTGAGCACGGCCTTGGGGTAAAAACTGTTTATATGCACATGTCGGCGCTGAACGTGAAAAAGGGCGACAGGGTCAAGGCCGGGGAAATTGTAGGCCTTGTAGGAAAAACCGGGCGGGTGACCGGGCCGCATCTGCATCTTGCCCTTTACGTGCTGGGGGAATATGTTAACCCCGAACCCTTTATTCCGGCTCCGGCCAAAAAGAAAAAATAATTATGGTAAAGACAGTGAGCAAAACGCCCGAGGCGAATTTTGAAGAGCGCATGAAACGCCTGGAAGAGGTTACTTCAGCATTGGAAAATGCGGAAATACCCTTGGAAGCGAGCGTGGCGCTTTACAAGGAAGGCCTGGAACTGGCCAAAAGCTGCCGGTCGATGCTGGAAAAAGCCAGACATGAAGTGCTGGCGCACAGTGAAGGCGGTTTGAAGAATTTTGTCTTGCCGGAAGAAGATGAATAGACATAACTTGCTGCAGTGATGAAGGATGTTTTATGCCAAAAGTTGAACTTGGTAAAAGAGCGGAGACTGTGGAGCGTTATCTGGCCGGTTGCCTCAATGCTGGACCTTTGTCCGCCATGCCGGAAGGCTTGCGCGCGGCCATGCATTACAGCCTTCTGGCCGGAGGCAAGCGCATCCGCCCGGTGCTCTGCCTTTCCTGCGCGTCGCTGTTCGGCTTGAAGGAAGACGCGGCCATGCCCTTCGCCGCCGCGCTGGAATGTATTCACAGCTATTCCCTTATCCACGACGACCTTCCGGCCATGGATAACGACGATTTGCGCCGGGGAAAGCCTTCCAGCCACAAGCGTTTTGACGAGGCTACGGCCATTCTGGCCGGAGATGCCCTGCTTACCGACGCTTTCTGGCTTATGTCGCAAAGCGCGGAACACGGCGTGGCCCCGGCCCTGGTTTTGCGTGCCATGGCCGGAGTGGCCGCGGCCGCCGGTTCTTCAGGCATGGTCGGCGGGCAATTCCTTGATATGAAGTACACCGGATCCGGTGCAGGCGGGCTTGAAGACGTGCGGCGGATGCAGGCCCTGAAAACCGGGGCGCTTTTGCGGGCGGCCTGCGTAAGCGGGGCCATTCTGGCCGGAGCCTCCGAAGATGACGTAAAAAATATCGGCGAATACGGGGAAGCGTTCGGGGCGGCTTTCCAGATAACGGATGATATCCTTGACGAAACAGGAGACGCGGCCGTGCTTGGCAAAACCGCCGGTAAAGACGCCGCCAGCGGGAAACGCACCTACCCAGCCTTGCTCGGCCTGGAAAAAAGCGCGGAACAGGCCAGGCGTGAGGCGGAGCGGGCTGTGAACGTGCTCCTTTCCTACCTTGAACCCTCTATGGCCGACGAGGTGGTGTTCTTGCAGCGCCTGGCCGTATATACCGTGGAGCGGGTAAGCTGATGCCCGGCGCCGGCCTGACGTCCTCCATTCTGCAAAACCTGCCCGGGCCTTATGGCGTGGCTTCTCTTTCTGAAGATCAGCTGGAGCTTCTGGGCCGTGAATTGCGCGCCCGCATCATAGACACCGTGTCGCGGAACGGCGGGCACCTGGCCCCATCCTTGGGCGTGGTGGAGCTTACCATGGCCTTGCTGCGCGTGTTCAACCCCAAACGCGATAAAATCATCTGGGACGTCGGGCATCAGGCTTACGCCTATAAGCTGCTTACCGAAAGGGCCGACGTTTTCCACACCATCAGGCGCAAGGGAGGAATAAGCGGTTTCCCGCGCCGTTCGGAAAGCCCTTACGACCACTTTGGGGTCGGCCACGCCTCAACTTCCATTTCCGCCGCCCTGGGCATGGCGATGGCCCGTGACCTTTCCGGGCAGGACTATAACGTGGTCGCCGTGATCGGCGACGGCGCGCTGACTTCGGGCATGGCTTACGAAGCTATGAACCAGGCCGGGGCGATGGGTAAAAAACTCATTGTGGTTCTGAACGACAACGAAATGTCGATTTCCAACAATGTCGGGGCGCTTTCCTTCTTTTTCAGCCGCAACGCCTCCTCTCGCTGGGCGCGCCGCGTGAAGCGCGAAGTCGAGGGCTTTCTGCGCTCCATTCCCGGTATCGGCGAAGATATGTTCGAGGTGGCCCGGCGCAGCAAGAGCAGCTTCAAGACATTTTTCACGCCCGGCATCCTGTTTGAGGCTCTGCGTTTCAAATATATCGGGCCGATAGACGGGCACAACCTGCATGATCTGGATACCGGCCTCAGGCTGGCCGCAAGCCTTGGCGAGCCTGTGCTTTTGCATGTTCTCACGCGCAAGGGCAAAGGCTACGCCCCGGCGGAAGAAAACCCCACCTGCTTCCACGGGGTGGGCTGTTTTAACGCGACGTCCGGCCTTATAGACATTTCGGCGGGTTCGGAACCAAGCTATACCTCTGTTTTTTCCGAAACCCTTTGCGATTTGGCGGAAAAAGACAATAAAATTGTGGCCATAACCGCCGCCATGCCGGAAGGAACCGGCCTGGAAGCCTTTGCCAGGCGTTTTCCCAACCGTTTTGTTGATGTAGGGATATGCGAACCGCACGCCGTGACTTTCGCCGCCGGTTTGGCGGCCCAGGGCTTCAAGCCGGCGGTTGCCGTCTACTCCACTTTCATGCAGCGTTCTTACGACCAGATAGTGCATGACGTTTGCCTGCAAAACCTGCCCGTGGTGCTCTGCCTTGACCGGGCGGGGCTGGTCGGCGAAGACGGACCGACGCACCACGGCGTCTTTGATATTTCATATTTGCGGCATATTCCCAATATGAATATGCTGGCGCCCCGCGACCAGAATATGCTCAGGCGCGCCTTAGCCACCGCTTTCAGCCTGAACGCCCCGGTAAGCCTGCGTTACCCGCGCGGCGCCTGCCCGGCGAGAACCGTTTCCGGGCTGGGCGGGCAGGGGGCGGATGACGGGTTTCTGCCGGTCGGTCGGGGCGAATTTGTCCGGAAAATGAAAAAACAGGATGACAATATTAAAAAAGTGGCTATATTGGCAACCGGTTCAATGTTATACCCGGCCCTGGAGGCTGCGGACCAGCTTTTCGCTGAAGAAGGCGTGGACATATCGGTTTTTGACCCCGTCTGGCTTAAGCCGCTTGACAAAGAATCCATTTGCGCGCTGGCGCGTGAATGCGATTATTTGCTTGTGGTTGAGGAAAACACCCTTCTTGGGGGCTTCGGATCTTCCGTGCTGGAACTTTTGAATGCCGAAGGCCTTGCGGCGGCTTGCGAAGTTCATCTTGCCGGCCTGCCTGACCAATTCATCGAACACGGAAAAAGCGCATTGCTGCGCGCGGATTTCGGCCTTGACACTCCAGGAATAAAATGTGAAATAAAAACCTTCCTGACTAAAGAAGTCAGGAAGTAATTTGAAATATAAGGGATGAGAACATGGACAAGGTAAGCGCCCTTAAAGAGTTTTTTCCGGATTTTGAGATCGACGAGGCTTTGAAACGCCTGGCCAATAATGCCGGCCTGTATGAAAAACTCATGATAAAATTTACGGGCAGCTATACCGAAGCCGTGCCGAACATGCGCAAGATGCTCGCCGCTGGATCTTTGCCGGAGGCGGAGCGTGAAGCCCACACCCTTAAAGGCCTGGCCGGAACATTTGGCGCAACCGCGCTTTTTAACGCCTGCCTGGAATTGGAACATGCCTGCAAGGGTGAAGATAAAACCGCCATTGACGCGGCTTTCGAAATTTTCGCCTCGGAAATGGCGTCTGTTCTGAAGCTTTCAGCGGAAGGGCTTGAAAAGCTTAAAGCTTTGAACTGAACTTTTTCAGGCGGTTCAGGCCCGAACAGTCGGGCTTGAAGAACCCGGGCGGGTTAACGGCCTAAAAATACACGGCCGGTTGATTTCAATTTACGCGAATCAAATTTTCCGGCAATGCAACAACGCAAAAAACAATCTCCTCTCGTTTCGCACGTCCAGCACTCCATCAAGACAGGGCTGGCGTGCATCATCGCCTACTTCCTTTCTTTGCTGCTGGGGTCTCCCTTCGCGATCTGGGCTGTCGTCTCAACAATAATAGCCATGCAAGGCATAAGCGTGGCCGAATCCGTCCAAGCCGGCATTTTGCGTTTAAGCGGCATGGGGCTCGGGGCCATTGTAGGCGTCGTCCTGCTGGTTGTCGCTCCGCCCAGGCCGCTGGAACTCGGTGTGGTCATCTTTTTCATAACCGCCGTCGGGTCTTACATAACGCGCTATGGAACCCGCTATATGCTGGCGTCCATAGGAACCTGCATGGTGCTTCTGGGCGGTTTTTCCTTTTTGTCGCAAAGCGGCTACCTGCTTACCAAAATAGATCCGGTTATGATACGCGGAGCGGTCAAGTTCGGCGTGCTGATGGTCATTGAAATAGCCCTTGGCGTCGGTGTGGCTTTTGTGGTGACTTTCGCGATCTGGCCGGTGCGCATGGTCGACACCCTGCGTAACGACCTGAAACGGCAGTTCCGCTACTGCGCTTCCATTTTTGGCCGGCTGGTCGATTCCTTCCTCAACGGGCAGCACCAGCTTTCGCCCAACACCCTGGTGGGAATAGGCATGATCGCCGGCGGAAACCGAGGGCGTTTGTCAAAGGTGGTGAAAAATGAAGCTTATATTTACAAATATGAGCATAATGTCATGGAAGTTCAGATATTGGTAATTGAACGCGCGGTTGACGCCATGCGCAACATGCTGGACGCGCTGAACGAATATGATGAAAAAGACTATAAAATAGAGCTTGATCCGGAACTGCGCACCTTGGGCGATTTTATAGTCAAAACCTTGCTTCACCTTGGAGGCGAGGAACCCAAAAAACCCAGGCCTGACCTGGTGCGCGCCTTGACGAAAAGCGTGGCCGCGGTTGAAGAGCAGCTTGCCGCTTCGCGTGAAAATTCCCTTAAAGAGCTTCCCATTCACCGCATGATGCAGCTTTTCACTTATTGCCAGACCATGCGCCAGCTTACGGAAGAATTACTGCTGGCCCTTGATATATTGCACCAGATCAATGCCACGCCGCCCGGCAGGCATAAACATATTTATTCTTTGCGCGCGCGCGGAAGCAGCGCGAAGAAAGTTGACTGACCACCCTTTTCCGGCCGCTTTTTCCCAGCCTGGCGGCTTTTCAAAATTATATGCCGTGAAAGCTATTTACGTTGCTGCAGCGTTTATGTTACTATCAGTTAGTGGGTAATTTATAGCTACTGGTGCAGTCGGTTGGGAAATTGGCGGAGATGGCGCAATGACGACACATAAAAGGAAACCTGTTTCCTTGCGCGTGCTGCTTGCCTTATTGCTCGGTTTGAGCTTTTTGGCATTTTCCGCGTTCTATGGTTTTGTGGCTGACACAAAACTTGATTTTCTGCTATTTCTCGGAATAATGCTGAGTTTTGCCTGCCTTGTTTATTTCCTGGCCGCAACGTTCATTATAAAACCGATTGAACAATTCAGCCGCGACATGGAAACAATAGCCGAAAGCGGCGCGGCTGCCGGCGGCGGGTCATTTTCCCTCTCTGAAATCAGCACCCTGTATGCCTCGCTGAACGAACTTCTGCAAAAAGTGCACCGTTCGCGCACTTCAACCGGCGTTCTTCAGCATATTATCGACGGCATAGACGCATACGTTTACGTTACCGACCCTGAAACGGACGAAATACTTTTCATCAACAGCAAAATGGCCGAACACTACGGCATAAGCGGCAATGCCGTGGGGCAGACATGCTGGAAGGTTCTTCAGTCCGGCTTCACCCGGCGCTGTGATTTTTGTCCTAACTACAAGCTGGAAAAAAACCCGGACGAGCCGATTACCTGGGAAGAGCACAGTACCGTGACCGGGCATTATTACCGCAACACGGACGCCATCATAGACTGGCTTGACAACACCAAGGTTCACCTTCAGCACTCTGTCGACATTACCCATACCAAAGTTACCGAAGCCGCCCTGCAAAAGCGCCTTGAACAGCAGGAGCTTATGTCGGCCCTGTCGCAGAGCTTCATTTCCTCCGCCGACGTATCAGACCTTATAATGAACGCCCTGCGCATGACCGGCGAATTTATGGGCTTAAGCCGGGCCATGGTCGGCGTGCTGGATAATGAAACGGGAGTCATGTCTTTTCAGTATGCCTGGTATGACGCGGCACAAGGCCTGCCGCCCGTTTCCGGCGTGCCCGTGCCTTTCGCCGAAGGGCAAATCGAATACGAGGCCTTCATAAAAGACAAGAAACCCTACCTGATCTGCAATGACACCGGCGCCACGAACGATTTCGACTTTATGGCCGAATTCGGCGTAAAGGCCATTCTGATAACGCCTTTGTATGTGAAGGGCGTTTTCTGGGGCGTGCTCGGCATTGATGACTGCCAGCGGACCAGAGATTGGGGCGATAGCGATATTTACCTGATGAACCTTATCGGCAGCGTGATTTCCGGCGCCATCAGCCGGAGCATGACCGAAGAAGAGCTGTTGCGCATGTCGGCCATTGTCGACAGTTCGCCGGCGTTTGTGGCTTATCTCGGCGCTGGCGGCTCCATTGCCTACGTCAACAAAGGGGCTATGGAAATCAGCGGTTACAGCGAGGAAGAATTCAAGGAAGGCGGCATAACCATGCTGCTGGACGATCAGTTTAAAGACTATGTGCTTGGAACGCTTATTCCGCAAGTCAGAGAGATTGGACGTCTGAACTTTGAAATTCCCATCCGCCGCAAAGACGGAGCAATACGCGCCATGTCCGTGTCGGTGTTCAAAACAGACACCAAGGCATACGGCTTTGGCCTGATTTCTTCCGATATAACGGAAAAACTTCAGATGGAGCGCGAGCTTATCGAAGCCAAGGAACAGGCGGAACAATCAAGCCACGCCAAAGGCGATTTCCTTTCGCGCATGAGCCATGAAATGCGCACGCCCATGAACGCGATCATAGGCATGACCAATATCGCCCTTTCCGCCAAGGAAGCCGAAAAGAAGGAATACTGCCTGCAAAAGATAAGCGACGCCTCTAACCACCTCTTGGGGGTGATAAACGATATTTTGGACATGTCCAAAATTGAGGCGAACAAGTTCGAGCTTTCCATGTCCGAGCTCAGGTTTGAAAAGATGCTGATGCGCGTTGTGAACGTCGTCAATTTCAGGGTTGACGAGAAACATCAGCGCCTGAAGCTGAATATTGATTCCAATGTTCCGCATTCTTTCGTCTCAGATGAGCAGCGGCTGGCCCAGGTAATTACCAACCTGTTATCGAACGCCGTCAAATTTACCCCTGAACGCGGCTCGGTTACCCTGAACGTGCGCAAGATCGATGAAAACGAAAGCGGACTTTGCCATTTGCGGTTTGAAGTTGAAGATACCGGCATAGGCATTTCTCCGGAGCAGCAAGCCAAGCTCTTCCGCTCTTTTGAACAGGCGGATGGCGGAATAGCCAGGAAATTTGGCGGAACCGGGCTTGGCCTGGCGATATCCAAGAGTATTGTAGAGCTTATGGGCGGCCGGATATGGGTTGAATCCGAGTTGGGCCTCGGGGCTAAATTTATTTTCGTCATTCCGGCGCAACGCGGAACGGATGGCGACGCCTTCGTGCTCAACTCGGCCGTTGACTGGAATAATCTGCGCGTTATGGCTGTTGACGACGCGCCGGACGTTCTTGAATATTTCATCAATTTCGCCTCTGCCGTGGGCTTTAACTGCGCCACGGCCTCAAGCGGCGGTGAAGCCTTGCGCGTTCTTGAGGAAAACAGCGACCGCCCCTTCGACGTATTGTTTATTGACTGGAACATGCCGGATATGGACGGCATTGACCTGACCAGAAAAATCAGGAGCAAATTCGGCGAACATGTGTTCATTATAATGATTTCCGCCAGCCAGTGGAATGAACTTGAAGAGGACGCCAAAGAAGCCGGAGTGAACCGTTTCATATCCAAGCCGCTGTTCGCTTCAGCCTTGCTCGACGCGATCACTTTGGGGCTTGCTCCGAAATCGGGGGCTTCGACGGGAGAAACGGGGGAGGAAAATCCCGAAACGGGCATATTTGCCGCCAAGCATATATTACTGGCGGAAGACGTTGAAGTTAACCGGGAAATCGTAGCCGACCTTCTGGAATATACCGGCCTGAACATCGATTATGCGGAAAACGGGCAGGAAGCGTATGACGCCTTTGCAAGCAAGCCTGATTTCTACGATATGATATTTATGGACATTCATATGCCGGAAATGGACGGTTTGGAATCCACCAGGCTGATCCGGGCTTTTCCCCACCCCCGCGCCAGGGCTATTCCCATTGTCGCCATGACGGCGAACGTTTTCCGGGAAGACATTGAAAAATGCCTGCATGCCGGAATGACTGACCATGTCGGCAAGCCGCTCAATATGGAAGACGTTATGCTCAAGCTTAGGAAATACCTGGACCGTGGCTGAGCAGGACTCGATCTTTCCCACTTTTCCACTTTTCCCTTGAAAAAAATATATTCCTGGAGCTATACTGCTGACAAGGCCGGTTTTATGCCTTGACGGCCAGAGGCCTTTGGCATTCTATCCTTGCGCAGCGATGCGCCGGCGGCCTGTGGCGAACGCCGGCAAGCGTGCCGCGTTCCGCTGCGGAAGCTGGTTTTTCAGCCAAATCTTCCATGAACGTGTGCGTTTTCCAGGCAGGAGGGAACTAAAATGGCAAGTTTCATGAAAGCGGCCGACGCGCTGGCCGCGGCGGTTGAAATAGAAAGGCGCGGCTACGATTTTTACCTTAAAGCGGCGCGCGAAGCTGAAAACGGCGGGCGTTCCGGAGATGCTGAATTTTTTGCATTTATGGCCGCTGAGGAACAGCGCCATGAAAGCGTTTTTTCCGCCATGCTGCGGCGGGTGGGCGGCTTGGATTTGCCAGCCGGAGCTGAAGCGCAAGAATATCAGGATTACGTTTCAGTAATCCTGGACAGCCATAATCTGTTCAACAGCGAGTTTTACCTTGTGAACGGAGATCCGTACGCCATAGCCATTCAGTTTGAAAAAGACAGCATCATCTTTTTCGCGGCCATGGAGCGCATGGTGCCGGAAAGCGAGCGCGGCGAAATTGAGCGTTGCATAGCTGAAGAGCGGGGGCATCTGCGCCTGATCGCCCGGAAAAAGGCGGCGGAACGCTAAAAACAGCTTTATCGGATTTAAACGTTGCAAAACAAAAGAACTCCCGGTGTTGCCGCCGGGAGTTCTTTTGTTTTGCAGGTCGACAGGAAACTACATCAGCAAGGGCACGATCAACAGGGCCACAATGTTGATGATCTTGATCAGCGGGTTGATGGCCGGTCCGGCGGTGTCTTTATAGGGGTCGCCCACAGTGTCGCCGGTAACGGCGGCCTTGTGGGTGTCTGAACCCTTTCCGCCGAAGTGGTCGTCTTCAATGTATTTTTTGGCGTTATCCCAGGCGCCGCCACCGGTGGTCATGGAAATGGCCACGAAAATACCGGTGATGATGGTGCCCATAAGCAGGCCGCCCAGGGCCTGTATTCCGGCTTCCGGCCCCATGATGAAACGGACGCCGAGGCCGACGGCCACAGGAACGAGCACCGGCAGCAGGGAAGGCACGATCATTTCCTTGATGGCGGCGCGGGTGAGCATGTCAACAGTGCGGGAATAGTCCGGCTTGGCGGTACGTTCCATGATGCCGGGAATTTCCTTGAACTGGCGGCGCACTTCGTTCACGACGGCGCCGGCGGAACGGCCCACGGCTTCCATGGCCATGGCGCCGAAGAGATAAGGAACCAGGCCGCCGATGAAAAGGCCGATGATGACGGCGGGGTTGGAAAGGTCAAAGGCGAAGCCTTCGCCTATCGCATGGGTGTAGTCGGCGAACAGAACCAGCGCGGCCAGACCGGCGGATCCGATGGCGTACCCTTTGGTAACGGCCTTGGTGGTGTTGCCCACCGCGTCCAGCGGATCGGTAACGGCGCGCACGGAATCGTCAAGTTCTGACATTTCAGCGATGCCGCCGGCGTTATCGGTAATGGGGCCGTAAGCGTCAATGGCGACGACTATGCCGGTCATGGAAAGCATGGAGGTGGCGGCAATGGCTATGCCGTAAAGCCCGGCCAGCATGTAGGCAGCGTAAATGCTGAAACATACCGCCAAAACGGGCAGGGCGGTGGAGCGCATGGACAGCGCCAGGCCGGCGATGATATTGGTAGCGTGGCCGGTTTGGGAGGCTTCCGCCAGGTAACGCACCGGTTTGTATTCGGTGGCGGTGTAATATTCGGTAAGCCAGACGAGAATGGCGGTAAGCAGCAGCCCGACCAGAGAGGCCAGGTAAATGCGCAGATGGGCCCAACCGGCTATGCCGGCGCTGTTAAGGGCGTCGCCCGGCAGGAAGAAAATGGTTACGGGCAGGAAGCCTATGGCGGCAAGGCCGCCAGCCACGATCAGCCCTTTATACAGGGCTTTCATGATTTTTCCGTCAGAGCCGATTTTAACGAAAGAACAACCGAACACGGAAGCGACAATGGAAAGGCCGCCCAGCACCAGGGGGTAAACGGCGGCGTTGAAGGCGGCGTCTTTTATCGTCAACGCTCCGAGCAGCATGGTGGCGATTATGGTGACGGCGTAAGTTTCAAACAGGTCGGCGGCCATGCCGGCGCAGTCGCCCACGTTGTCGCCCACGTTGTCGGCGATAACGGCCGGGTTGCGCGGGTCGTCTTCAGGAATTCCGGCTTCGACTTTGCCGACCAGGTCAGCGCCGACGTCAGCGCCTTTGGTGAAGATGCCGCCGCCAAGACGGGCGAAAATGGAAATAAGGGAGCCGCCGAAGCCGAGGCCGACCAGGGGCTGCACTATGTCGTGCACTTTGCTGCCCTCAGGGGCGGACATCTGTAAAAAGGCGAAATATCCGGCAACGCCGAGCAGGCCGAGGCCGACTACCAGAAAGCCGGTGATGGCGCCGCCTTTGAAAGCTACGCCCAGGGCTTTGGAAAGGCCGCCCTTCGCGGCTTCAGTGGTGCGCACGTTGGCTCTGACCGACACGTTCATGCCGATAAAACCGGCCGCGCCGGAAAGAATGGCGCCGACAGCGAAACCGACCGCGGTTTTCCAGCCCAAGGCCGCATAGAGCACCACAAACAAGGCAACGCCCACTATGGAAATAGTGGTGTATTGGCGTTTGAGGTAGGCGGACGCGCCTTCCTGGATAGCTCCGGCTATTTCCTGCATGCGGTCATTGCCGGCCGGCATGCTCAGAATTTCCCGGCTGGACTTTACCCCGAAAAGGATTGCAAACCCCGCGCAAGCCAGCGCGATCAGAAGCCCTGTAATTGCCATAAAGTTTCTCCTGTCAGAAAATGATTATACGCGCATAACGAACCTAAATTTCTATGCTAAAAATCCGCCTGTGTCAATACTTTCAGTCTGTTCGCGGGTCTGATGGGCCAGCCGTGAACAGCTGGTCCGCTTCATGCGTGTACCGTCCTTAGCGGCGTGACGAAGCGGCGCCGTGCAGGCCAGTCCGGCTGGATTTAAGCGAAATGAAAGGCTCCCGCCGTTTGGCGGGAGCCTTTCATTAACAGATGTTTCCGCCTTGTAAGGTTAGAGAACCTGGAAGACGTGTTCTTCGTTGCTTTTCGGGTCGATCACGTGCACCGCGCAAGCGAGGCAGGGGTCGAAAGAGTGAACCGTGCGCAGAATTTCAACCGGGCGCTTGGGATCGGCAATCGGTGTGCCTATCAGGGCTTCTTCAATCGGGCCCATGATTTCGTTCGCGCAACGGGGGCCAAAGTTCCAGGTGGTCGGAACAACCAGCTGGAAATTGCCTATCCTGCTGTTTTCAATGCGTATCCAGTGGCTGAGCATGCCGCGCGGGGCGTTTACGAAACCGACGCCTTCCGCTTCTTTGGGCATCATATAGTCTTCAACTATCTTTTTGTCGCCTCTGGCCACGTTTTCCTTGTATGTGTTCAGCATGGTTTCCACATAGTTGCTGACAACAACCGCGTGTATGCCACGGGCGGCGGTGCGGCCAAGGGTCGAGAACAGGGCTTCGGGACCGACTCCGAGTTTTCCGAGCACCATGTCGACAACCGGCTTGACGTCTTTGTGGCCCCTGCCGTAGGCGACGAGAACTTGGGCCAGCGGGCCGGTTTCCGTAGCCTTGCTGTCGTAGCGCGGGGCCTTGGACCAGGAGTAGCGGTCGTCGCCGATAGGCTTGGTGAACTTGGGTTCGGTAACGCCCTTGTAAGGATGCCTGGCTTCGGCGCCTTCATACCAGCTGTGGCGGACGTGTTCGGTGATCTTGTCGGGCGACATGTTTTCAACATGGGCGATGTCGCGCTTCCAGATGACGCCCTGCGGCATATAGCGGCTGTCAAGGTTGCTTTCATCGGTGGGGTATTCGCCGCAGGCGATGAAGTTCTGGGTTCCGCCGTAGGCCGCCCAGTCTTTGTAGAAGCTGGCGACGGCAAGCAGGTCGGGAATGTAGACCTGGTCGATAAAGTCTTTGGTTTCCTTGTAGAGGGCGGTAAACTCGGCGATGGCCTTGTCGGTCAACGCTTCATAACAGCTCACGCCGCCGGCGACCAGGAATTGCGGATGCGGGTTTTTGCCGCCGAAAACGGCGGTGGCCCTGGCGGCCTTGACCTGCAGGCGCAGCGCTTCAAGGTAGTGAGCGGTGGCGATAAGGTTTACTTCGGGCGGCAGGTAATAGGCTTCGTGCCCGCCAAGGAAGTAGGCGTTGGTGAAGGGGCCGAGCTGGCCGCTTTCAACGAATTTTTTCAGGGCGGCCTGAACGGCTTTCATGTCTTCGGTCTTGGTCGGACGCGAAGGAGACAGGTCGGAGGCGAGTTTGGCCGCGGCGGCCGGGTCAGCCTTCAGGGCGGATGTTACGTCAACGAAATCCAGGGCGTGCAGGCCGTAGAAGTGCACGATATGGTCGTGCATCATCTGCGCGCCGAGCACTATGTTGCGGATAAGGGTGGCGTTTTTGGGAATTTTCACGCCTATCGCGGCGTCCACGGCGCGGACGCTGGCCATGGCGTGGGTAAGCGTGCATACGCCGCAGGCGCGCTGGGTGAAGTGCTGCGCGTCAAGGGGGTCGCGCCCTTTAAGAATCATTTCCAGGCCACGGAAAAGGGTGGCGCTGCTGCGGGCGTCTTTAATCTTGCCGTTTTCAACTTCCACCTCAATACGGAGGTGGCCTTCAATGCGGGTGAGCGGGTCGACTACAACCTGACCGGTATATGTGCTTTGTGGCGTTTTCTTTATCTCAGCCATGTGCTTTTCTCCTTAAAAAATCACTTTATTATCAATGACAGGCGCGCAACCGGCCGCTTTCGGCGGCTTGGCGCAAACTGAATTATTCCTGATAAAATGGGCTGAGAGTATCCCAGAAATTGGGCTGGCTGCAGCCGATGCAAGGATGCCCGGCCTGTACCGGCCAGCTCACGTCGTTAAATTTGATTTTGGGGCAATTGTTGTAAGTGGCGGGGCCTTTGCAGCCCAGCTTGTACAGGCACCAGCCGTCGCGCGCTTCCTGCGACTGGAAGGCGGGAGCGAACTTGCCCTGGTCAAAGAAAACGCGGCGTTCGCACTGGTCGTGCACGGTGCTGCCGAAGTGCATTTTGGGGCGGTTGATGGCGTCAAGTTCGGGTATGGCGAAGTTGTTGGTCAGCATGTAAACGATGGTGCCGACCAGGTTATAGGGGTTCGGCGGGCAGCCGGGAATATTGATGGCGTTCACGCCGAGGTGCCCCAACGCTTCGTTGATGCCTTTGGCGCCGGTGGGGTTGGGGGAGGCGGCCTGGATGCCGCCGTAAGCGGCGCAGGTTCCGTAGGAGATTACAGCCTTGGCCTTGGGAACTATTTTGCTGAAGGTTTCCAGCATGGTGTGGCCGCCGATGTAGCCGTACATTCCGTTCATGGCGGTGGGAATTGCGCCTTCGACTATGCACACGAAACCGTCGGGAGATTCCACGGCCTTGTGCAGGGCGTCTTCAGCGGCCGTGCCGGCAGCTGCCATGATCGTTTCGTGATATTCTAGGGAAATGATGTCCAGAATAAGCGAATCTATCATGATGAAACCGTCTTTCTGCGGGTAATTGGCCCGCAAGAGAGACTCTGAACAGCCGGTACATTCCGCGGCGTGCAGGTAAACCACAGGCAGGCGCTTGTTGCCCGTAAGGGCCTGGGCCACCTTGGGCCCGAAGGCCGGTCCCATGCCCATGGCAACGGCCACGGTCGTGCAGAACTTGAGAAAATCGCGGCGGCTTACGCCTCTGTCCGCCAATTTTTCTTCCACATTACTGTTTCCAAGACCAACAGAAAATCGCATTGACAGCCTCCTAGTCTGGGCGTTTATTTACGCCGTATTACAGACAATTAAGTGCAAAGCGACCTTCCTGCGTCGCTTCACTGTTGCGTTAAGCTAACACGCTTCCTTCTTTATAACAATAGCTTTTGACGAAAAAACACCAATCAGCACCCCTCGCCGCGTTGCCTGAAAGGCACGGCGATTTTAAGGCTCCGTTTTTATTACGGCGTGCGTGCGTTGTTATTGTCTTCATTTTTACGCTAACGTCAACATATTTTTTCTTGCCGGAGATTTTGCGGCGTTTCAGGATTTTCCCGGCGGGATTTTCCTGCGCTTAGCAGTCAAATTGGCAAACCACACCCGCGCGTTGTTTACAAATGCTTGCTTTGCGCTTATTTATTGAGCTAATCCGAATGTCTGCGGAGGGAAAACGTATGCTTCTTGAGGTTCTTAAATATCCCCATCCCGTTCTGGCGGAAAAATCCCGGCCTGTAACCGTTTTCAGCCAGGAACTCAAAACGCTGGCGCAAGATATGGCGGAGACCATGTACGCGAACGAAGGAATAGGGCTGGCCGCGCCGCAGGTCGGAAAAAACATCAACATGGTAGTGATAGACACCAGCGGTCCTTCTGAACGCAAAGGATTCAAGGCCTATATAAATCCGGTGCTTGAGCCTGTGGGTGAAGAAATGGAAGACTCTGAGGAAGGCTGCCTTTCCGTGCTGGATTTTCGCGCTTTCGTGCGCCGATATAAAAAAGTGCGCGTAAAGGCGCAAGATTTGGACGGCAACCGTTTCGAGGAAGAGGCGGACGATATCCTGGCCATATGCCTACAACACGAATGCGATCACCTTGAAGGGCTGCTTTTTCTTGACCGCATAGGCCGCCTGAAGCGTTCGCTGTATGACGGGCGCCTGAAAAAGCGTCTGAAAACGGCTGAACAAGCCTGACTCAACCGGGCAGGAAGGTTTGCTTCCTGCTCCGCCTGAAATATAACCTCGCGGGAAATTTGATGAAATTTGTATTTATGGGCACCCCGGATTTCGCGGCCGTTATCTTGCGTTTGATTCTGGAATCCGGCCGGCACGAAGTGGCCGCCGTCTATACCCAGCCGGACCGTCCGGCCGGGCGCGGGCAAAGCCCGAAGGCTTCCCCGGTGAAGCTTCTGGCCCTTGAACGCGGCCTTCCGGTACGCCAGCCCGCTAATTTCAAAGAATCTGAAACCCGTGCGGAAATAGCCGCCTTTGGAGCGGACGCCTTTATTGTGGCCGCTTACGGCCTTATCCTGCCCCAGGCCCTGTTGGACATGCCGCGCCACGGCGCGATAAACGTGCACGCCTCCCTTTTGCCGCGCTGGCGGGGGGCCGCCCCTATCCAGCGTTCAATAATGGCGGGCGATAAGATGACCGGAATCACCATAATGCAAATGGAGGCCGGGCTTGACGCAGGCCCTATGCTCATGCAGCGCGCCCTGGCCATCGGCATAAATGACAACGCCGCTCTTTTACATGACGAACTGGCGGAAATGGGCGGTTCTCTTTTGCTGGAAACCCTGGAAAAACTGGAAAGCGAAGGTCTTACGGCAATAAGGCAGGATGACTTGCGGGCGAACTACGCCGCCAAGCTGGCCAAATCCGACGGATTTATCGATTTTGCCGCCAACAGCCTGGAAGTGCATAACCGGCTGCGGGGGGCCACCCCTTGGCCTGGAGCGCGGGCGGTGCTGCATAAGGGAACGGAAGGCATGCCGGGCCAGAGGTTTGACCTGCTGCTGGAAGAAGGGCGCTTGCTGCCATATCCGTTCAAAACGGGCGCGGCTGAAACCTTACCGCTTCCGGGAACTGTTCTGGGGCTGCACGAAGGCCTGCTGGCGGTTAAAACCGCAGACGCGGCCTACGGTTTGGCCCGCTTGCGCCCAGCCGGCGGCAAAAGCCTGTCGGCCGCTGACTTTGCGAACGGATATCTCAAAGACGGCCCGGCTTTTTTGACCAGCCCGGAGTAATCAGTTTGGGCATTGCCGTCTGAAATTCATTCCTGCTTGGCCATGTGCAATATTGGAAACGGATTTCCGCTTGCATCCAGGGGGGAACGGCTGATAACCTTGAAACCCATACGTTGGTAAAAGCCTAATCCCTGCGTGTTCTGCTCATTTACGTCCACAAGCGACGCCTTAAAAAAATCAAGCGCATAATTTATAAATTTTTTGCCGATTCCGTGCCCCCTATAGGCCGGGTGAAGAAAAAGCATTTCTATTTTGCCGTTTTCAACCCCCATAAAACCGGCTATGCCTTGTTTTCCCTCAACGTACATCAGGTCGCTTATTGCTGTAAGGGCCGGACGCACTTCTTGTTTTAACTGTTCGATATCATTTTCCCCAAGAAAATGATGCGTCGCCCTGACGGAAGCCTCCCAAACGTCCAGAAGCTCGCGGATCAATTCGTCGGTTCTTTTTTCCGCCGCTATAATTTTCATGGAAGTCCTTTTTATCTTCATCACCAGAATACAGAAAAGCCCTTGCTTTGCGCAAAGGCCCTGGCAACTCTTTTGCATGGCGCAACAAGGAGTGTTGGGTAGTTCTCCGCTTCAGTCTTTTTTGACGTTTTGCGGACGGCCATGGCGCAAATCAGAGGCAATGCGCCATGGCCGCAAGTTTATTCGGCCTGTTGCCAGCCTCCGCCCAAGGCCTTGTACATGGTCAGCAGGTTGGTTTCACGCAGCAGGCGGGTATAAATAAAGTTCTGCCGCGCGGCGAAAAGGCTGCGCTGCGCTTCCAGCACGGTTAAAAAGTTATCCAGCCCTATGTCGTAGCGGGAAAGGGAAAGCGTGTAGGTTTCATTGGTGGCGTCCATAAGGGCTTTCTCAGCCTTGAGCTGTTCCACGATGGTGGAACGCTGGGCCAGGGTGTCCGCCACTTCGCGGAATGCGGACTGAATGGATTTTTCATAATTGGCCACCGCAATAGCCCGGTCGGTCTCGGCTACGTCAAGGTTTGCGATGTTCCGGCCTGTATCGAAGATAGGCAGGCTCACAGCCGGGCCGAAGTTCCACACACCCTGCCCGCCGTTGAACAAGTTCGAGAAATCGGCGCTGGCCGTACCCAAACCCCCGGTAAGCGTTATGCGCGGGAAGAAGTTCGCCCTGGCCGCGCCTATATTGGCGTTGGCCGCTTTAAGGGTCTGCTCGGCCGCCAGTATGTCAGGGCGGCGTTCCAGCAGGGCCGAGGGCAGCCCGGCCGGGATGTCGTTAAGCGGAGTTACGTCCGAAAGGGTTCTGGCCAGCTTGACGTGCGGCGGAACGGGAGCGCCCAGCAAGAGAACCAGCGCGTTTTCCGCCTGCCGCACTTTGGCCTGGAAGCTTGCCATATTGGCGCGGGCGCTTTCCACGCCGGTGCGGGCCTGGCTTACGTCAAGCTGCGAGGCGATGCCTTTGTCGAACATCTGGGAAACTAGCTTGTAAGTATCGTTGTTGCTTTTGTAGGTTTCCTCGGCCAGGCTCAACTGGTCATATTCCGCCGCCAGCTGAAGGTAGGCGGAAGCAACCTCGGCCATCAGGCTTATTTCCACGGCCGAGGCGTTGAATTCCGTGCCCAGATAGTTTTGCAGGGCCGCGTCCTTGAGGCTGCGCACCCGCCCGAAGATGTCGAGTTCGAATGCGGTGAAGCCGACCGTAAGGTTGCTTTCGCGCGATATATAGTCACGCATGATGGGTGAAAGGTCAGCCGGCACACGTTGATTTTCGTTAGCGCCGGTAATGGCGACAGTTGGCAGAAGGTCGGCCCGTTGAATCTGGTATTGCGCGCGTGCGCGCTGGATGTTCAATATGGCTACGCGCAGGTCGCGGTTATTGATCAGCGCAACGCTGATCAGTTCGCGCATCACCGGGTCGGCGAAAAAGGCCTGCCGTTGCGGCAGAACGACCGGGGCGGCGGGGTCTTTCGAGGCCGGGTCCTGTATGGCGGCGTAAGACGGCCATTCAGCCGGAGATGGAGACGCCGGCCGCTGATAGTCCGGGGCCATCGTGCAGGCGCCGAGAACCGCAAGCAGGGCGAACAAAGAGAGCAGAGAGCCTCCGCGTTTGATTATAGTCATTATTTTGCCTCTTTTTGCTTTTATTACGGCTTAAACCGTTTATTCCGCGCCGCTTGCGCCCGCGTGAACGTCTTTTTTCTTGCCCTTGAAGAGATTTGAAACCACTACGAAAAACAGGGGGATAAAGAAGATGCCGAGCAATGTGGCGCTGATCATGCCGCCTATGACTCCGGTGCCGATGTCGTTCTGGCTGCCTGACCCGGCCCCGGTGCTGACGGCCAGGGGCAGAACGCCGAGAATGAAGGCCATGGAGGTCATGATAATCGGGCGTAGCCTCAGGCGTGAAGCTTCCACCGCGGCGGTGAAGATGTCTTTGCCTTCCTCGTGCAGGGCTTTGGCGAACTCTACGATAAGAATGGCGTTTTTGGCGGAAAGCCCGACAATGGTAAGCAGGCCGACCTGAAAGTAAACGTCGTTGTAAAGTCCGCGCATGAACGATGCCGCGACCGAGCCGATAATGCCGAGGGGCACGACCAGCAGAACCGCCACGGGAATGCTCCAGCTCTCATACAAGGCCGCAAGGCAGAGAAAGACTATGAGCATCGAGATGGTGTAAAGGGCCGGGGCTTGCCCGCCGGAAGCACGTTCCTGCCGCGAAAGTCCCGTCCATTCAAACCCGAAGCCGGGCCCGAGGTCTTTTTCCAGATTGCGGGTAAGCTCTTCCATTTTCGCCATGGCTTCGCCCGTGCTGTGCCCCGGGGCGGCTTCGCCGAGAATTTCCATGGAAGAAACGCCGTTGAAGCGCTCAAGGCGAGGCGAACCTTTTTCCCATGTTCCGGAGGCTATGCTGGAGAAAGGCACCATTTCGCCCTTGGTGTTACGCACGGTAATGAGGTTCAGGTCTTCCGCCTGGGTGCGGTAGGGCGCGTCGGCCTGGATGTAAACCTTCTTGATGCGGCCCCTGTCTTTGAAGTCATTGGTATAGGCGCTGCCCCAGAAAGCGGTGATGGTGTTGTTTATTTCGCTCAGGTTTATGCTTTGGGCTCCGGCTTTGGCCATATCGATATTAATGCGGTATTGGTCCGTGTCTTCCAGGCCGTTGGGACGCACAAGGCGCAAAACTTTCTGGGCTTCCGGGGTTTGCGTGGCGGCCAGCAGCATATTGCGCGCCGTCATGAGGGCATCATGCCCTTGGTTGGTGTTGTCCATAAGCTCAAAGTCGAAACCGGAAGCCGTGCCCAGCTCTATGACCGCCGGTGGCGCGAAGACGAATATCTGGGCGTCGGTTATGGAAGACAAGGCTTCGGTCATGCGCCCGGCAATGGCCTGGGCCCGCATTTCTTCTCCGTCGCGTTCCTCCCAGTCTTTAAGGCCTATAAAGCCCATGCCGTTATTCTGGCCGTTGCCGCTGAAGCTCGAGCCGCCGATAACCATGAAGGATTTGACCCCTTTGCCGCCTTCTTCACTTTGCATGTATTCTTCAATCTGGGCCATGACGCGGTCTGTACGGTCATAGCTGGCCCCGGCCGGGAGCTGGAAGGTCATCATGAGAATGCCCTGGTCTTCGTCCGGCAGAAAGCCGGTGGGCAAGCGCAGGAACATTACGGCCAGAAGGCCGATAATGCCGAGATAGAGCAGCAGGAACGGCACAGGCCTCTTTATGACGTTATGCACGCCGCCTTTGTATTTTTCAGTGGCTTTTTCAAAACCTATGTTGAATTTGCTGAAAAAGCGGTCAGTCGCGGCGGTTACGGCGCGCAAGGGGGCCAGCAGGTTTGCAAGCAGCAGGGCCAGGCCCTTCTTGGGGGCTTTTTCCTCGTGCGCGTTGTGGTCTTTCAGCATGGTGGCGCAAAGGGCCGGGGTGAGAACAAGCGCTATCAGAACGGAGAGGCCCATGGCGGAAACGATGGTTATGGAAAACTGCCGGTAAATAACCCCGGCGGAACCGCCGAAAAAGGCCATTGGCACGAACACCGCCGAAAGAACCATGGCTATGCCGACCAACGCGCCGGTGATCTGCTTCATGGATTTACTGGTGGCTTCCTTCGGCGGCAATTTTTCTTCGGCCATGACTCGTTCGACGTTTTCCACCACCACGATGGCGTCGTCAACCAGAAGGCCGATCGCCAGCACCATGCCGAACATGGTCAGGGTGTTGACGGAGAATCCGGCCGCCGCCATAACTCCGAAGGTTCCCAAAAGCACCACCGGCACCGCGATAGTGGGAATAAGGGTTGCGCGGAAGTTTTGCAGGAACAGGAACATAAGGCAGAACACCAGGAAAATGGCCTCAAAAAGCGTTTTCACCACTTCGTGTATGGAAATGCGCACAAAAGGCGTGGTGTCGTAAGCGTATTCCGTTGCCATTCCGTTGGGATAAAACTCTTCAAGTTCGGCTATTTTGGCCTTGATGCGGTCAACGGTGTCAAGCGCGTTTGCGCCGCTGGCCAGTTTGATGCCGAGACCGCTGGCCGGTTTTCCGTTGAACCGGGCGAAAGAGTTGTAGTTTTCGCCGCCCAGCTCGATTCGGGCCACGTCGCGCAGGTAAACGATCGAGCCGTCAGTTCCCACCCGCAGGATGATGTCTTCAAATTGTTCTTTGGTTTCCAGGCGTGACTGCGAGTTTATGGTGTAGTTTACGGTCATGCCTTCCACAGCCGGGGCGCCGCCGATCTGCCCGGCGGAAACTTCGTTGTTCTGGGTTTTTATGGCGTTTACGACGTCAGCCGGGGTAAGGGCGTATTTTTCAAACAGCGACGGGTTGCACCAGATGCGCATGGCGTATTGCGCGCCGAACAGGGTCATGTCGCCCACGCCCTGCACGCGGCTTATCGGGTCCATAATGGAGCTTGACACGTAGTCGCTGATATCTTCGTCCGACATGGAGCCATCGCTTGAAATGAAAGCCGGAACCAGCAGGTAGTTGTTGGAAGCCTTGCTTACGGTAATACCCTGTTTCTGAACGGCCTCCGGCAGGAATGGAGTCGCCAGCTGCAGTTTGTTCTGCACCTGCACCTGGGCGATATCCGCGTCGGTGTTGTTGAAAAAGACCAGGGTGATGGTTACGAGGCCCATGGAGTCGCTGGTGGAGTACATATAGTCCAGCCCGTCGAGCGCCTTCATTTGCTGTTCAATGACCTGGGTGACGGAGTCTTCAACCGCGCGAGCGGAAGCGCCGGGATAAATGGCGGTTATGCTTACGGTGGGGGGGGCTATGTTGGGGTATTGGGCGACTGGCAGGGTATTGATGCTGATCACGCCGGCCAGCATGATCAAGATGGCTATTACCCATGCGAAGATAGGTCTGTCTATGAAAAATTGGGCCATATTGCGATCTCTTTACGCGTTGAATTTTAAGACAAGATTGCCGTCAGGTTCCGGGCAGCAGCATGGAGCGGGCGTCTACTGGGCGGACTGCTCCGTCTTTGCGCCGCCATTGGACTCAGGCGCCGCGTTTTCGGCGGGAATCGGCTGCCAGGGCTTTGCGGTAGCCGTTTTACCCGCATCGTTTTTCTCGTCATAGATCGTGGGCACAACTTCTTTTTCGGCAGGCTTGGCCGGAGGAGCTTCATAAGGTTTGGCGGAGGCCGTTACGCCGGGGCGCACTTTCTGCAAGCCTTCCACTATGACCTGATCTCCGTCTTCCAGCCCGTTGTCTATGATCCACTGGCCGTATTGCACCCGGTTTGTGGTTACCTTGCGGATTTCAACCTTGCCTTCCTTGTTCAAGATATAAACCTGCGGTTCTCCGCGCTGGTTGCGCAGCAGGGCTTGCTGGGGAATGATCACGCCTTTTTCGTTGATCCCTTCCTCAATTTCCGCTTTCATATACATGTTCGGCAGAAGAATGCCCCTGGGGTTGGGAATTTTCACGCGGATGGTGTAAGACCCCGTGTCCGGGTTTACGGTGATGTCGCGCAGCAGCAGTTCCCCGTAGTAAGGGTATATTGAATTGTCTTCCAGAAAGATTTTAGCCAGAATGCTGGTTCCGTTTCCGCGCGAAAGTTCTCCGGACGCGATTTTCTTTCCTATGCTCAGGTAGTCTGAACTGGACTGGGTGACGTCAAGATACATGGGATCGGTTTGCTGCACCGTGGTGAGGGGAGATGGCTGGTTCAAAGTGACCAGCGCGCCCTGCGTCACGGACGAAATGCCTACTTTGCCTGATATGGGCGACTTGATTTTGGTATAGCCGAGGTTTATTTCCGCGCTTTGCACCGCGGCCTTGGCGGAGGCCACGTCAGCCTTGGCCTGCTCGGCGGAGGCCACGGCGTTGTCATAGTCCTGCCGGCTGACGCCTTTTATCTTAACGGCTTCCGCGTAACGGTCGGCAAGGTGTTTGGCTGAAACGTAGTTGGCTTCGGCCCGCATGAGCCTGGCCCGCGCATTGGCCAATTCGGCCGCGTAGGGGGCGTCGTCTATGTGATAAAGCTCCTCGCCTTCTTCAACGTAGGACCCTTCGATGAAGAGGCGCTTGTTGATAATGCCGCTTACCTGCGGGCGCACTTCGGCATCCATGAAGGCGCTGGCGCGGCCGTTAAGGCGCATGAGCATGGTCACTTTCTGGTGGTTCACGGTCATGATTGAAACTTCCGGGGCCGGTCTTGGGCCCGCGTCTTGTTCACTGGAGCAGGCCGCGAGACAAAATATTGACAAAAGGGTAATTATTACAGCTTGTTTGACCGAATATAGATGCATATGCTTACCTCGAGGCCTTTATTTATAAGTTTTCCATTTTCAGCCTGATCATGAAGAATTCTGCTTTTTTAAAGGATAACCAGGAGTTTTGCAAGTCTATTGTTGAAATATGCGGCTTCTGAGGCGGGGCGCTGTGCCGTATATTCATCGCTTGCCGCAAATATAGCCTGTAATAGCTATTGCATTTACTCGGCCGGTATTTTATTTTTAAAAAATGGAACCGTGTCAGGCCAAAATGTAAATTTTCAAGGTGAACCAATGATAATCATTGAAAAAAACGGCGTTTTTTTGAAGTCTTTCAATCCGGAAAAGGCCATCTGGTCCGTTTGCGGGGACAGAACCGACCCTGATGAAATAGAGCGCAACAGGCGCGGAACGATGGCCTACGGCATTCTGGCCGCCCACAACACGTCAGGTTCCGAGCGCGACCTGAAGCTGCGTTTTGACGCCATGGCCTCGCACGACATCACATATGTGGGAATTATACAGACCGCGCGCGCGAGCGGCCTGAAAGAATTTCCGCTGCCCTACATCATGACGAACTGCCATAACAGCCTGTGCGCCGTTGGCGGAACCATCAACGAAGACGACCACATTTTCGGACTGTCCGGGGCAAGGCGCTACGGCGGAGACTTCGTTCCGGCGCACCAGGCCGTTATTCACCAATATATGCGCGAGATGTGGGCCGGGTGCGGCAAAATGATCCTCGGGTCGGACAGCCACACGCGCTATGGGGCGTTAGGCACGCTGGCCATTGGCGAGGGCGGCCCGGAACTGGTCAAACAGCTTTTGAACTGCACCTATGACATAACTTACCCGGAGGTGGCGGCGGTTTACCTGAGCGGCAGGCCGAGGCCCGGCGTTGGCCCCCAGGATGTCGCCCTTGCCCTTATCAAGGCCGTGTTCGCTGACGGGCTGGCGAAGAACCGGATCCTGGAATTTGTGGGGCCGGGGGTGGCGGCGCTGTCTGTGGAATACCGCATGGGCATCGACGTCATGACCACGGAAACCACCTGTTTGTCATCAATATGGCAGACGGACGAAAAAATTGCGGAATACCTGTCCATTCACGGCCGCGTGAATGATTACGCGCGCCTGGCGCCAACGCCCGGCGCCTACTACGACATGCTTATAAGCATTGACCTCGGCGCGATTGAGCCCATGATAGCCCTGCCCTTCCACCCCAGCAACGCTTATCCCGTGCGGGTGTTCAAGGAGAACGCGGCTGACCTGCTGCGCATGGTGGAAAAAGAGGCGGGTTCCATTCTCGGGCCCGGCGTTCCCCGGTCCAGCCTGCAAAGCAAGCTGCGCGGCGGAAGTTTTTTTGCCGACCAGGCGGTAATCGCCGGATGCGCGGGGGGGAGCTTCGAGAACATCTGCCAGGCGGCCAGGGTGCTCAAAGGCTCAGCGGTTGGCAGCGGGGCCTTCGGGCTTTCGGTTTACCCGGCCAGCCAGCCGCAATATCTTGAGCTGGTGCGGAACGGGGCCGTAGGCGCCCTGATGGAATCCGGAGCGACCATGCACACCGCGTTTTGCGGCCCTTGCTTCGGCGCCGGAGACGTGCCCGGGCACAACGCCTTTTCATTGCGCCATACCACCCGCAATTTTCCGAACCGGGAAGGATCTAAGCCCGGAGCGGGCCAAATTTCCTATGTGGCCCTTATGGACGCCCGTTCGATCGCCGCCACCGCCCTTAACAAGGGCCGCCTGACTTCGGCCCTTGAAGTGGAAAATTTTCCGGCGGAGCCGCAAGATTACAACTACCGTTTCTCACCTATTGTTTACGCCCAGCGCGTATACCACGGTTGGGGCAAGCCTGACCCGGATGCGGAATTGATTTTCGGCCCGAATATCGCGGATTGGCCGTCTTTGCCTCCTTTGCCGGAAAACCTGCTCCTGACCGTGGGGTCAGCCATTTACGACCCGGTTACAACGACGGACGAACTTATTCCTTCGGGCGAAACTTCCTCTTACCGTTCCAACCCCATGAAACTGGCTGAGTTTACCCTTTCCCGGAAAGACCCGGCGTATGTCGGGCGGGCCAAATCAATCCTGCGCCTGGAAATGGAACGGCGCGAACTGAAACCTGATGAAAAACCCGGCGCGGAGCTCGCGGCTGAAATGGAAAGCCTGGATTTGGGCACGGACGCCTCCGTTATGGCCAGAACCGGGCTGGGCAGCGTTGTCTTCGCCGTGAAGCCGGGCGACGGTTCGGCCCGCGAGCAGGCCGCTTCATGCCAGCGCGTGCTCGGCGGATGCGCCAACGTGGCTGTTGAATACGCCACCAAACGTTACCGCAGCAACCTGATCAACTGGGGAATGCTACCCTTCATACTGCCCGACTGGCCAACCCTGAACATACAGCCTGGAGACAAGCTGTACGTTCCGCATATCCGCCAGGCCCTTTTGCACGGGCTGGAAAAAATTCCGGCCGTTTTGCAGCAGAATACCGTGCGCCAGGCCATAACGTTGGAACTGCCCATTCTTTCGGCGGATGAAAAAAGAATTATTCTCGATGGTTGCCTTATAAATAATTACGCGGAAAAAAACGGAAGCTGCCGCGCCTGAACCTGGCGGGCAACGCTGGCTAAGCCTTTTGGAATAGCCCGTTCCATAATAGGAGCGGGCTATTTTTAGAATCTTTCACCGTTGAAATGCCGTGGCGGTCGGGCAGGGCGGATCCGCATTATCAATTAGAAAATTGCTTCAGCCTGGTTTTCAGCTCGATCAGTCTCATGCCGGTCTTTTCCGCCCCGGCGATAGCGCAAGGGCGGGTTTTCCGCTTTCCTTGTCTTCGGCGCGGGAACAATCCGCTCTAGGCGTTCTGTTTCAGGATGCGGCCCCAGTGCTTGTAAACGGTCACCCCGTTCGTCCCATCGAACCTGGCCTGTTCTCCGCTCAGCAGGTCGGTGAAGTCGCCGCCGCAGTCGGGCAGGCGGAGAATTTTGTCCTGCCCGGAAATGTTCAGGGCTACGATTATCCTTTCTTTCCCCATAGTGCGTTCAAAGACGAAGGGAATTCCATGCTTCAGCAGCAGCTGGCGATATTCCCCGCCCTGTAATGCCGGCTGGCTGTTGCGTATCGCGGAAAACATCTTTATTGCCGCCTCCAGTTCCGGAATCTTTCCTTCCACGCTTTCCGGATTAAGGGCTGGACGTATGGCCGCGTCCGAACCGCCCGCCTTCACGCCCTTTATGCCCCACTCGCTGCCGTAATAGAGCGAGGGCAGCCCCGGCATGGTATAGAGCAGCATATAGATTGTATAAAGGTAGGCCGGGTTCATGACCGTGCTGGCCAGGCGGTTCAGGTCGTGGTTGTCGGCGAAATTATACGGCAGAAAACCGGAACAGGAACCGCCTTCGCGGAATTGGCGGTTAAGGGTGTGGGCTATCTCGTGCGGGTTCTGGTCATTGTGGCTGGAATACAGACCTTTATAGGCCGCGTAATTGGTTACGGAGTGCAGGGTTTGCGGGTTGGCCCAGCGGCTGTAGTCGCCATGCAGCACTTCGCCCATCAGCCAGAAATCCGCCTTGCGCTCTGAAGTCATGGCGCGCAGCTCGCGCATGAAGTCGAAATCCAGGCAGTCAGCCGCGTCAAGCCTCAGGCCGTCGATATGGAAATGATCCATCCAGAAGGCCGCCGTTTTGAACAGATAGTCTTTTACTTCCCGGTGTTGCAGGTTGAATTTGACAAGTTCGTGATATCCGGCCCAGGTGTCGTAACTGAAAGGGTCTCCTAACGGGTTGGGTCTGGTGAAATCCAGGCCGGAAAACCAGTCGCGGTAAGCGGAAGCGGGGCCGTTTTTCAAAAGGTCCTGAAAGGCGAAAAAATCACGGCCGCAATGGTTGAAAACGCCGTCCAGCACGAGGCGCAGCCCGTTTTCATGGATAAGGCGCGCCAGGCCGTGAAGGGTTTCGTTGTCTCCCAGGCGGTTGTCCACCTGCAAATAGTCCGTGCAGTCATAGCCATGGCTCACGGACTTGAAAACCGGGCCCAGATATACGGCGTTGCATCCCATTGCGCGGATATGCGGCAGCCAATCGGCAATTTGCCAAAGGCGCGGCTCCGCGGGACCGTAATCGTTGCGGAAAGGCGCTCCGCACAGGCCGAGCGGATAAATATGGTAAAAGTTGGCGCTATGGTGCCAGGGCTTCATTACATCACTCCAAGTACCTACCGGTAGGTATATTAGCTTTGTTTTTAAAAGGCGGCGAAAAATTCGCCGCCTTCCGCTTGCAAGGAAGCAGTGAAAAATGTCATCGCAAAAGTTGCTTGCCCGGACGGGTTTCGGTCAGCTGTATATCCCGTGCATGAACTGCCTGACCGGAGCTTCGGCGTTTTCCATCAGTTCCTCCAGCGGAGTTCCGGCGTTATAGGCCAGGCTGATGAAGGAATTGACCATGCCGGCATAGGTCCAGGCCAGCATTTTTTCTTTCCGGGCCATATTTTTATGGACCGCGCTCATTCGCCTGAACATTTCCTCAAGCAGTTCATATTGCCTGAAGTGGTATTTGGCGGCAATGACGTGAATCTGTGAAGAGCGGGGCTGAAAAAGATCGGCCAGGGCCATGCGGTAAAAATCTTCATTGGCCGAGGCGAATCGGTAGTAGGTCAGGGAAACTTCAAGCAATACCGGATAAACGTCCGCGAAATACTCGGAAGGGTTCGGATTGTAAACAACCGCGACAGCCAGCGCCGTGTTCAGGCGCTCGTAATTTTCCCGCATCAGGCTATCGTACAGCCCTTCTTTGCTGTTGAAATAATAATAGAGCGTGGGTTTGGTGATTCCGGCCAGCAGGGCGACTTCATTCACTGAAGCGCCCTCATAGCCGCGTGCGGAAAAAAGTTCCAGCGCGCGGGCCAGAATTTTTTCCCGGTTGCCTGCGGTTTCTTTCATGCCGCGTTATATACCGTGCGGTATGTAACGTCAAGGGCCGCTCAGCCCGGCATGACGTACACGGCTATGCCGATAACGTGGAGAAGAGTGGCTATGTCAACAAAAATATGGAAAACCGAGTGGATATATTTTTTCTTTTTGCCGATGCCGTAAAGAACCGCGCCAATGGTGTAGAAAATGCCCCCGGCCAGGAGAAGTATGAAGAACGGCGTGCCAAAGGCTTCTATGACCTTGCCTATCTCAAAAATAACGCACCAGCCCATGCCGAGATAGCAGGCCATCGCCAGGTGGCGGAAGCGCTTCATGTCTATAGTTGTGATAAAAACGCCGAACAGGGCCAAACCCCAGACTATGCCGAAAATAATCCAGGCCTCGGCCGGGTAACGTTCGCGGAAGACGCCCCCGATCATAATCGGCGTGTAGGTGCCGGCTATCAAGATGAAAATCGTGCAGTGGTCGATAATGCGGAAGACTTTTTTCGGCAGGCCGACCGGCAGGCCGTGGTAAATGCTGGACATGGTGTAAAGCAGGATAAGCGAGCCGCCGTAAACGCCGCCGCTGACGATGCCCCAGACGTTCCGGCAGTATGCGGCAACGATAAGGCAAGCCAAGAGGGCGGCGAAACCTATTCCGCCGCCGACGATGTGCGAAATCATATTGAAAAGTTCTTCGCCTCTGGTGTAATTCGGCAATGTGCAGCCGTTAAGGCTTTTTTGCATATAAGATTCCTCAGTTCAGACAAAGTTATATTCAATTCGCCGTACGGTCAAGGCGGGCTTGACAGAACCGCGCTTCAAGCCAACAATGAGTGAGGAAATTGAATGAACTGCGGAATAAATATGGAGCGGCTATGCAGGGTTTCACCGCGCGGAAATTTCGTTACGTCCTTCCCCGCCTGGAAAGGCACAACGCCTGGTTTTCGCAGTTGCTTGACGCCTACGCGGTAATCGACGCAAGCGTTGATGAAACGGTGCGCGAGGCGCTGGGGGAAGGAAAAACGCCTGGCTGCCGGGCCGGGTGCGCGGCCTGTTGCCGCCAACCCATACCGCTTACTCCGGCGGAAGCCGCCGGGCTTGCCCTGTTCATAGGGAAGGAAGGCGGAGCGGAGGCGGTCAAAAAGCTTTTGGCCGGGCAGGCCGCCAATATGTCCGGCATAGTGGATTGCCCGTTTCTAGACGGAGCTTCCTGCCTGGCCTATCCGGTGAGGCCCATGGCCTGCCGCCGTTTTCTGGTGGCCGGAGAACCTTGCGCGGAAGGAACGGACCCGACGGAAAACCGCGCGGGCGATATGCTTATTCCTTCGCGCAAATATCTGGAGGCGGCCTTGAAAATAACCGCCCCCTATTACAGGGAGCGCGGCGTTTTTTTGCCGGAGAGGCCGGAGTTTAGAGATTTTGCCGGGTTGAGTTCACTGGCGCAGCAAATCGACTGGGCCGGTTTGCTCAAAAACCAGGCCGGGCCTTCATGAGGCCGTCCGCGCGAAGCCTATACTGGTCCTGACAATATTTCTTCAATTATTTCCACTGCTTGCTTGCAGTTATACTTTTTAAGGAAGGCGTCGGCGTTTTGCAGCTTAACCCTGAGGTGAGGGGGGAAATCCGCTTGCAGCAGGGAGTTCATCAGCGGCAGCGCCTTGCGCACCCTTCGCGCTTGCAGTTCTTCCGCCAGGGCCCGCATCTGCGGGGTGAACCGCTCAAGGTCATAGTCAGGCCCGGTTCCGGTTTCGTGGTTTTTAGGAGCGACCCAGCGCTTTAGCGCGGCAAACAGCTCTTCGTGCTCGATCGGCTTGGTGATATGGTCATTCATGCCGGCCGCCAGGCTTTTTTCCTTGTCTCCGACCATGGCGTGGGCTGTCATGGCGATGATGGGCAGCGCGGCGAAACGTTTTTCCTGCCTTATCTGGGCGGTGGCGGCTATGCCGTCCATTTCCGGCATCTGGATATCCATAAGGACAATGTCGAATGGCCGTTCATCCAGAAGTTTGATCGCCTCCCGGCCGTTATTGGCCACTGTGACTTCCATTCCGGCCTGCGCGAGGATTTCCTGGGCGACCATCTGGTTTATTTCATTGTCTTCCGCCAGCAGAACGTGGACGCCTTGCAAAATTTTCAACGAACTTTCTTCCATATCAGCGCCGGACGCCTCGGGGTGGAGTTCAGGCGCGTTTCCTTTCAGGCAGCTCATCAGCGCGTTGTAAACGTTGCCTTCGGCCAGGGGTTTTATGATCAGGTCGTTAATGCCGAGGTCTCTGGCTCGCTTTATGTTTTCCTCGCTCCAATACTCATTGTCAACGGCGAATATATTCGTTCGCCAGCCTTTTCGCTCGCAAATTTCGCGCATGGCGCTGCAAAGCTGTGGAGACGAACCCTGCGGCATATTCCAGTCGATCAGGATGAAGTCAATGGGATCAACGGCCTCTTGCAAGGTTTTTTTGGCCTCGGCTCCATCCGTAGCCGTTAAATGCCGGCATCCGAGCGCGCTGAATATTTCTTCCGCCCGTGCGAGGGCGTTAGGGTTGTGCTCCACGGCGAGAATGCGCAGCCCCTTGAGGCTGTCGCCGATAAACCCGTAAATAGAGCTGGGGTCGTCAATTTTCAAACGGGCGGTGAAATAGAAGGTCGTTCCTCCGCCCGGGTTGGGGCGGCAGCCGATTTCTCCGCCCATCATCGCGACCAGGTTTTTGCATATGGCCAGGCCGAGGCCGGTGCCGCCGTAGCGGCGGGTGGTGGAAGTATCAGCCTGGGTGAAAGGCGAGAAAAGCTTTTTCGCCTGTTCGTCGCTTATGCCTATTCCAGTGTCGGACACTTCAAAATAAAGCAGGGCTGAATCGGCGTTTTTTTCTTTTATTCCGGCCCGCAGGTAAACGTAGCCTTCTTTGGTGAATTTCACGGCGTTGCTGGTCAGGTTGATCAAAATCTGGTGCAAGCGTAAAGAATCGCCGATCAGGGCGGCCGGGATGTCATGGTCGGCTTTCAGGAGGAATTCAAGCTGCTTTTCCGTCGTTTTCGGCAAGGTAAGGTCGGCCACACGGCGCAAAGCTTCTATCGTCTTGAACGGAATCTGCTCCATTTCCATTTTGCCGGCTTCAATTTTTGAGAAATCGAGAATGTCGTTAAGAATGCGCAGCAAAGAGCGGGCCGAATATTCCGATTTTTCCAGGTAGTCGCGCTGGCGGGCCGTCAGGTCTGTGTCGAGCACCAGCTTGGTCATGCCCAGAATGGCGTTCATGGGGGTTCGAATTTCATGGCTCATGTTCGCCAGAAAATCGCTTTTCGCCCTGGTGCTTTCTTCCGCCAGTTCTTTGGCCTGGCGCAGTTCCCTTTCTTTTTCGCGCATTTCGCTGATGTCGAGAAACCAGGCCATAACGCAGGGTTCGCCGTAATATTCCGCCACAAAGGCGTTGGTCAGCATTTCCATTACGCCGCCGCTGGCGGCGCGCGCGGACACAACCCGCCAGCTGACGCTTCCGGACTGGTTTATCGTTTCGAAGAAATCACGCATTTCTTCCGGCTTGGCGAAAAAGTCTGCGATATCTCCGTGTGCGCCTATGCCGAGAAGTTCTTCCGCATAAGGCGCGGCGAAGGTTATTTTCTGATCGACGATAATCAGGAAGCATATCGGGCTGCTGTCCAGGATTTTTTTCAGGAGAATGCGCTCTTTGTCCAGCTCCGCGTCTTTTTTCTTCAGTTCGCGCAAGTCTCGCGTGTATCCGACCACGATGTATGAATCGTGCCTTTGCACGCGCACCAGGGTAATTTCCGAAGGCACCTGGCGCCCGTCGAGCATCTGGTGCATCCATTCGAACTGCACCCAGCCTTCGGCAAAGGCTTTTGTAATCTTCTCAAAGGCCTTTTCCGAACTGAGGCGTCCGTCAGGCTGATATTCAGGCGAAAGTTCGAAGAAGCGTTCCAGGTATTCCTGTTTGCTGCCAAGTTCAAATAGCTTGACGGCGGCTTCGTTGCAGTCGATGTTGTTGAACTTGTCATCCCAGAAATTGCAGCAAAGCGGGCTTGAATCCAGCATGATGCGCAGGCGTTCGTCCGCTTCGTGCACTTCGGTAACGTCGTAAAAGGTTTCAAGCTGCCCGGCAACCTGGCCGTGCTGGTTGAAGAGGTAGGAGGCGTGGCCCTGGAAATAGCGATGGGTTACCGGGTTGAAGAGCAAAAATACATCTTTGCCTTCTTTCAGGCAGGAAAGGCCGGATTGCGGGGCGCCTTTCTCGTCAAGGCCCCAGGTTATGGCGGGGCGTCCGACAACGTCGTCGTGCCCGCTTACCCACATGAAGTTTCGGGCGGGCTCGTTAAGGTAGGCATAAATATTGTTGTTGTCGGTAATTAGAACCGGAAAGGGCATGTTGTCCACAATGGATTTATAGCGCCACATGCTGTCTGTTATAAAAGAGAAGGCGTTGTTGATGTCGGAAAGCCCGTTTTCCGGCAGGCGCAAGTAGGTTTGGGCGTTGAAGAATTCCTCTTCCCCTGCGGAGTGTTCGTTTACGCCGAGGGCCGAGGTTATATTCTCCATATTGGCGCGCAGGGCGTTCATAAGGCTGTATTTTTCCTTGGACAGCCCGCCTATGGTTTCCCGCTGTTCCTGAATGATATTGAGGCAGGGTTCGTTTTCCATGTCCGCCGCGTCGAACTCTACGGCTTGGAAGCCAGCCGTTCCGGAATAGTCGCTGACGTCTTGCAGCAGGCCGTAAACAACGCCGCCGGGCTGATCGTTTCCCTTTGCGGAAACACGTATCCAGCGCTGTACGCCCTGGCCGTTTTCAGCCATGCGGAGAACCAGGCGTATCCGGCGAGTTTCACCGGCAAGGTAACGTTCGGCCTGTTCCGCGAGCATTTCTCTTTGCCCCGGGGCGAAAAGCAGCAGGAACTCTTTCCACTCGGCAGGGCTTTTCTCCAGCCTCAGGACATTTCGCGCGCTTTCGCCAAGAGTAAGCAGGCGCTCGTTACCGCGCGCCTCGAGAACCCACGCGCCGACCTGGTTATAGCTCAGTGCCGCAAGGATTTTCTCATTGTAATTATTGCTGATTTGCATCGTATATTTTTTGCGTTTTGAGAAGAAAGTTTTATGCGTAACCGTGCAGGTTTACCGCACCGCAAGCCGGCCGCTCGGAACTGGCCGGTCATGGCCTTTAATTTTTTAAGCCTCGCGAAAGACGAAACATCGTAATCAGGTTATTACAGGCATTCAACTGAGCCGGATAAGACGGAATCATGCCGCGCAGCCGCGGAATCAGGAACACTTCAACATTTAAAAACTATTCGTTACTATCTTTAAAATCAGGCGCAAAATTATAGTTATTTTCAGCAGGCATTCACGCCGGGCGGATCGCGCTCAAGCAGTCGGCCCTAGTGTTTCATGCTGTTCTTATTCTTCTTCCACCAGGCGGACAACCGCCCTTCCTCTCCGGTGTTTTTCGGGCTGTAAAAGGTTTTATCAGCCAGTTCCGACGGCAGGTACTGCTGCTCAACCCATGCTCCGGGGAAGCTATGCGGATATTTGTACCCTTTCCCATATCCCCATTCTTTTTGCAAGCGGGAAACTGAATTTCGCAAATGCAGCGGAACGGGCTGCGGCCCGTTTTCTTTCACTTCCTTGGCGGCGCTGAGGTAGGCGGCGTAAGCGCTGTTGCTTTTATGGGCCAGAGCCAGGTAAACGCAGGTTTCTGCAAGCGGAAGGAAGCCTTCGGGCATGCCGACGAACTCAACGGCCTGCTGGCACGCCACGGCCAGGGGCAGGGCGGCGGGGTCGGCCAGGCCTACGTCTTCAGCGGCGGACAGAATAAGACGGCGGCAGATGAAACGCGGGTCTTCGCCCCCTTCCAGCAGGCAGGCCAGGTAATACAAAGCCGCGTCCGGGTCGCTGCCGCGTATGGATTTGATCAGGGCCGAAGCCAGGTCGTAATGGCTGTCTCCGCCTTTGTCGTGGCGGATGACGATTTCCGGCAGGATGGAGCGCATATCTTGAGCATTGCGTTTTTCTTCCGGCACGGCGGCGGTATATTCAATAAGGTTCAGCAGGGTTCTGGCGTCTCCGCCGCATAGCCCGGCCAGCATTTCCAGCACGTCGTTTTCCAGGTTCAGTTCCTGTTTGGCGGCCCCCCGCCTGGCCAGTTCAAGCAGTTCGCCGTGCGCCAGAGGGCGCAGCCGCAAGACGTGCAGGCGGGAAAGCAACTGGCGGGTTACGCTGAAAGAAGGATTTTCCGTGGTGGTGGCTATCATTATGAGTTCGCCGCTTTCCAGAAGCGGCAGGAAAAAATCCTGCTGAGCCTTGGAAAAACGGTGCAGTTCATCCAGAACCAGGACGTCGGTTCCGGCCAGGCTGCGCCTGAGCTGCTGCAAACCGGCTTCCGGGGCGCTTAGGCGCAACACCTTGCGGCCGTGCGCTTTGGCCAGAAGCAGGGCCAGGGTGGATTTTCCGCATCCGGGCGGCCCGAAAAGGAGCAGGCTGGGCAGGCGCGCGGCCCGCAGCAGGTTTTCCAGCTTGGCGCGCAGATGTTCCTGGCCGACGAACAGCTCAAGGCTGTCCGGGCGCAGGCGTTCCGGCAAGGGTTGGATGATGCTCACGGGCTGACCCCTCCGGCCGTTTTGAGGTTGTTTCCCCACCAGGCCAGCCCCATGCAGAGCAGGGCGGCGGTTTCCCACCGCAGGATCCTCGCTCCGAGGCTGAGCACGGAAAAGCCCGCCTTTTCCATAATTTCTATTTCCGCCGGGCTGATGCCGCCCTCCGGACCCAGAACATAAAGGGAATTTTCTTTTTCCAGCATGTCCTGCGTGAGCATTGCGCGTGGGTCGGCCTCTTCCCACAATACATAGGCGCGGTTGAAGCCTTCCGCCAGTTCCGCCAGCTCTTCGGCTCCCCTGGGAAGGGTGCGCAGTTCCGGCAGCCAGGGGTTAGAGCATTGCTTGGCCCCGGCTATCAATTGAGCCTGCCATGATCTTGCGGCTTCATCGTCTTTTCCGGCCTGGGACATTTTCCCCTGGCTGCGTTCCGCCTGCCAGAACCAGACCGCTCCGGCCTCGAGCTCCACGGCTTTTTCCAGCAGCCATGAACGGCGCAGCCCCTTATTATAGCCCAAGGCGATAGTGTTACCGGGCGGGCGCTCAAACATGGCTATTTCCAGCGGAACGAGTTCCGCGTTCCGCTTGTTGACGGCGCGCACGCTAAAACGCCCCTTGCGGCCTTGGCCGTCCAGAAGCTCAAGTTCGTCTCCGGGGCGGAAGCGCAACACCCTGCTCAAATGCGTAAACTCCGTCCCTTCAAGCAGAAGTGGGGAATTACGGTCTTGCGGCCAGTTTTCAGGGGCTAGGTAAAATGTGTGCATATTACGTGAGTTTGATGCGGGCCGTGCCTTTGTCATAAAAAGGCAGGGCGGCGCGCGTTCCTTCAAGCCGGGTTTTGTCGGCCTGGATCGAATAGGCCTCAAGCCCGGCGTGCTCTTCGGCAATGAAGGCCAACGCCACGGCATAGCCGAGCGAAGGGGCGAAAGAGCCGCTTGTGACAACCCCGACAACCGTGTCCGTTCCGGGCAGCAGAACCGGGTTGCCGTGCCTTGCGCTGCGCCGTCCTTCAATTTTGAGGGCTACAAGCATTTCCCTGGTGTTTCCGGCTTTCTCCTTGCCGGCGTAAGGGGCTTCAGAGGTGAGCATGGACGCGTAACCGGCTTCGGCCGGGGTGTGCCGCTCGTCAAGATCTTGCCCGTAAAGAGGCAGCCCGGCTTCAAGGCGCAAGGTGTCGCGCGCGCCCAGCCCGGCCGGTTTGACGCTGGGGTGGGCGGAAAGGGCCGTCCACAAGGCCTCGACATGTTTGGCGTGGACGTAAAGTTCAAAGCCGAGTTCGCCGGTGTAGCCGGTGCGGCTTATGATCATGGGCTCGCCCAGGTATTCCGTTTGCGCGAAGGCGAAATAGGGCATGCGCCAGTTTCCGGGAACGACGGCTTCCAGCGCCTCAAGTGAGGCGGGGCCTTGCAAGTCTATTTTGCCTACGCCGGCTGAAATGTCTTTTACGCTGACGTCGTCCGGCAGGCGTTCGCGCACCGCGGCCAGGTCTTTCGCCGCGCAGGCGGCGTTTACGACCAGCATGAAGCGGTCTTCGCCCAGGTTGTAGGTGATGAGGTCGTCCATGATGCCGCCGTCTTTATTGAGCAGAAAGCCGTAACGGCAGCGGCCCGGAGCCAGTGTGGCCAAATTGGCGCTGACCACTTCGCCCATTTTTTTCGTAAGGTCCGGCCCGCTGACCAATATTTCGCCCATGTGGCAAATATCGAAAATTGAGGCCGCTTCTCTGGTGTGGGCGTGTTCCGCCAGAATGCCGCTGTATTGTATGGGCATATCCCAGTCGGCGAATGAAGCCATTTTAGCGCCGTTAGCCACATGCCAGGCATGAAGCGGAGTTTTGAGCAAGGTATCGTTGTTCATTTTTCCTTCCGGTTTTATGCGTTTTTAGCGAAAACCAAGAGCGTTCCGCATTTGGAAAGTTCCGCCGGCCCGGCCTGTTGCGCGAGAAGGGCGGAGGGCGGAATGCCTTTAGCAGAATTCAGGCCTCGTGCCAATAGCGGTTCGAAATAAATTTATTTTAAAAGGAGAAACGTTTTTTTTTCTGACGCGCGGCGTTATCGCACGGGCGATTCCGTCTTGAGCTTTCGCACGGCCTTGAAGCTGTCGACCAGGGCGACCAACTTGCCGTAGTTTTTGCGTATCTCCAGCCCGGCCGGACTCAGGGCGTCTTTGTTGGCCTCGATGTATTTACGCTGAAGATAGGCGTCGTTCAGGATTTTTTCGCCAAGTTTTATGACGCTTGCGACGAGCGTTTCAAAATAATTGATGATTTCAAGGCGTATATCCTGCATTTGCGTCACGACTTCGGCCATCATCTGGCCGTATCCTATGCGCTTGCCTTTATAAACGCGCCGTTGCAGGTCTTCAATCATGCGGATGCGCCTGGCCTGGCGTATATAGCTGTATCTGGCCGAAACCTCGCGGTATAGTTCGTTGTGTTCCGCGAAATCGGCATAATTTTCCGGTGAAAGCAGGTAATTGTCAAGCAGCTTAGCCATGTTCGCGAAGAAATCGTCGCTATATCCGATCATGCGCCGCTGGTGCTTGGTCAGCCAGGTGTAAAGAAACTTCAGGCGTTTTTCGTTGGTGTCGGTATTTTCGACAATTTCGCTGCGTTTGTAAACGATGCGGCCTGTATATTCGCCCCGCACGATGTCGTTGAGGTGCAGGAACATGTTGCGCACGTCTTTAATGATGTTTACGCCAACGAGCGCTTCTCCCGTTACCGGGTGGATGACTTCCTGCTGCTCGACCGACAGGGCCCTTTCCTGCCTCATGTTGTCAGGGGCGAATTTATGCTGGCGGTAAGTCACGCGGATAATCGCCACCCGTTTTTGCGGGTCGATAAAATATCCAGCCTCGTCAAGAGTCCGGATAAGGTCTTTCTGGTCGGCGTCAATGGCGATAAGGGCGGTTTTTTCCACTTTCGGGTAATGCCTGACGCTGCTGTCGTTCCATACGGTTGTGATCGTGCGGTCGCTTTGCCCCAGCGTGCGTATAATGAATTTTTCCCCCATCTTGTGCAGCCGCCTGGCGAACAGGGCGGCCGAAGTGCGCCGCTCCGAAGCGATGGGGAAACCGTAAAGCTCCATGAGATATTGGTATACGAAAGTGCGGTTCTTTTCGTAAAGCTCGTTGTCGCCCACCGCGAATTTGCCTATACGCAGGCCGTAACGCTTGATTTCCGTATCAAGGTCGGACGGGAAGGAGGCGTAAAACCCCTGGAGATGGTGTTTCATCTTGCCGGTATGGTCTTTGTTCAGGGCGAAAACCTGGGCCCTGTCCATAGTGAACATATAAGGCAGGAGGGCGGGGTAGTGCTCCAGGCTGGTTATGTCTTTGTCGGCGAATTTTTCGCTCAGGCTTTGGTGATGAGCCTTGTGGATGCGGCTTTGCAGCAGGCTCAGGTTATGGACCATGACGCTGGAGCTTTTGGCTTCGGTCATGTCATGTTCCAGAAAGCGCATCATGTCGAACTGGAATATTTCGCTGAAATAATTGAGCGGCCGGTCAAGCGCGACCATGCTGAACCCGGGCAGATTTTTATATTCGAGCAGATCGCTTTCAAACGATGGCAGCAGGTCGCGCGAGTCTATCAGGGGGTAGCCGGGGTTTTCGGCGTACGGCTTCAGAAGCCCGTAGCGGATGTGCGTAAGATCCAGGAAATGTTTCAGCTCCTGAAGGCTGGAAATAACGGGCGGCGAGGCCAGACGCCATTCATCCTGCCAGCAGATTTTGCCCTCAGTGAAGGAATTTTTCCATGGAAGCGGCATAAATTGAAACAATATCCTGTATTTTATGTTGTTTTTTCCGGCCTGGCCGATCAAATCCGGTTAACTTGCTCCGCAATAATGATAATAAATATTTATTTTGTTATCTTAGCCTGTTAAAGGAAAATAATCCACAGGAAAAAAGCCGGGGGGCTTTGTTTATAAAAATAGTCAATAAAATTTTATGGTTGTATTCAGCCTTTCTTGTTATTGCCTCCGGTTAGCCGTAAGGCCAGGCGCCTGGCCTTACGCCGAAAAACATGGTTGAAAGAACCGGATTAGTGCGCTATGTCTGCACAGGAATGTGTTTTTTCGAGTTTTCGAAACTAGCCTTGCCGTACATCTTAATCAGAAAACGCCGCGGCGTCTGATGCCGCCTTAAATATATGCCACATCCAAACCTTGAACGGCTTTTAGCCATTATATGCAGCGTGCTGGACGCTCACAGCGCCGTGCTTTTCCTGCCGGAAAACCCGAAGGAGCAACGCCAGGAAGCCACGGAAACGCGCGACCAGCGCCTTCTGCGCGGAGCGGTGAGTTATTCCGGCCCGCAAATCGCCGACGCGGCTGAATATCGTATTGCCGCTTCTTTCAGCCTGAGCGATAACCTGAACCGAAACTGCGCGATCCGCCCGGGGCAGGGGCAGGTCGGCTGGATACTGAAAAACAAAGAACCGCTGCTGGTGCCGCATTTTGACCGGCGTAAAGGGTCTTTGGGCTATTATAACGAGAGCGTTGAAGATAATATCAAGGCGTTTATGGGCTGCCCGTTGCCGGGAAACTGGGGGGCGCTCTGCGTTGACTGCAAGCGCCAGTATTCTTTTTCGGAAAAAGACCAGAAACTGCTGCATCTCTTCGCCGACCTGGTTTCAACGCTTATCGCCGAAGGGCGCGATTCCGCGCGCCTGAAAACCACCGAGCGGTACTACAAGGCCCTCAAGGCTATATACGTCCTGCGGCGCGAACATTCGCGCTGGAAAATCTTTTTGCGCCATCTGCTCGGGCTTGTCGCCGTGGCGACAGGCTATGAATATTGCGCCATGTGCTCTTGCGGGCAAAATGACGATTTTTACGAGCTTGAAGAAGAAAACATGCCGGTTTACGCCCGGCCAGACAACAACAGGTTTCCGAATTCCAACGGCGCCGCCGGCTGGGTGTTCCGCAACGGGGCCCCCGTTTTCACCGAGGGAACAGAGGGCGCGGCCCGCCTGCCCCTGATCGGAACCGTGCATAACGGGCAGCCTTTCCAGCGCGTTATCGTTTTTCCTCTTATCATCCAGCGTAAAACCCGCGGGGTTTTATGCCTGGGCAGCGTGACAACGGCCCGTTTTGATGACGAACTGAAAGATTTCGTGCGCATGGTTTCCGAGCACCTGGCCCTGTTCCTGGAAAACCTTTTCGTCAAGTCCCACCTGTTCGAGCTTAACAGGCAGGTAAACGGCCAGGCAGGGGCTTGAAGATATTTATTTTTGACTGCCGAGGCCTTTGCGTGTACTGTTTTTCCAGCGAATTCTCCAGCCGGCGCAGCGCCGGGAGAAATATGACCGCCTTTCCCGGTGATGATTTTATGAAAACCATTACAAGATAACCGCAAGCGCCGCGAGATAAGCATGTTTCGTAAAATATTCGGGTTGTTCAGTCAGGATTTGGCGATGGACTTGGGCACGGCCAACACCCTCTTGTATACAAGAAAAAACGGCATAGTCCTGAACGAACCTTCCGTGGTGGCGCTTGACGCGGAAAAAGGCTCCGTTCTGGCTGTGGGGCGCGAAGCCAAGGAATTTCTCGGGCGAACGCCGAAAAGAATCAAGGCCATAAGACCCATGCGCGACGGCGTTATAGCCGATTTTGAAGTCACCCGGCAGCTTATTTCCTTCTTCATCAAAAAAGTGGTCAGTAACTTCAGCCTGGCCCGCCCCAACATGGTCATCTGCGTTCCGACAGGCATAACCCAGGTGGAAAAGCGGGCCGTGATAGAGTCGGCCCAGCAGGCCGGGGCCGGAGAAGTTTCCCTGATTGAAGA
This sequence comes from Desulfovibrionaceae bacterium, assembly GCA_031552195.1. Lineage (GTDB taxonomy): Bacteria > Desulfobacterota > Desulfovibrionia > Desulfovibrionales > Desulfovibrionaceae > JAVBMP01. Next base: position 20,502 of record JAVBMT010000018.1, on the reverse strand, counting down.
GCCCATGGCCGCCGCCATAGGCGCCAATTTGCCCATTCACGAGCCGGTTGGCAGCATGGTTGTCGATATTGGCGGCGGCACGACAGAAGTTGCGGTTATTTCCCTTTCGGCGGTGGCCTACGCCGAATCGGTGCGGGTTGCCGGAGACGCCATGAATAGCGCGATTCAGCGTTTTTTTCAGGAAGAATTCCAGCTTCTCATCGGCGAAAACATGTCGGAGCGCATCAAAATGGCCGTCGGCTCGGCTTATCCTTTGCCGGAACAGCTCGTGGTGGAGGTTTCCGGCAAGGATATAGTTTCCGGAACTCCGCGTTCGGTGCGCGTTTCAGACGGGCATGTGCGCGAAGCCCTGACGGAGCCGGTAAGCGTGATAGTTTTGGCCGTGCGTAAGGCCCTGGAAAAAACGCCGCCGGAACTGGCTTCCGATATCGGGCATAACGGACTGCTTCTGGCCGGAGGCGGGGCTTTGCTGAAAGGGCTTGACAAGCTTCTTTCCGCTGAAACCGGCCTGCACGTGACCATTGACGAAGAGCCGCTGACGACGGTAGTGCGCGGAACCGGGCGCACCCTTGAAAACCGCAAATTTTACAGCCAGGTTTATATCAACTGAAAAGCAGGCCCTGCAAGGCGGCGTTCAGCAGCCCCGGCTCCAGCAGTTCAGGCATGTCCCGGCAAAGCCCGTCAAGCTCGTCCCGGCTGATGAAAAAGCCTTGGTCCGGGCCGGGCCTTGTTCTGCGGGCGGCCAGCTTCAAGGCCTGCGCGGCCGGCAGGGCGGAAATGAACAGGCAGGCCAGCAGCGCAGGGTTATCCGCCCGGAAAAAAAGCGGATTTTCCAGCTTCAGCCGGCCGGAGGCGAACTCCGGAAAAGGCAGTTGTTCCGCCGCGTGGCGCAGGGCCGCATCTTCCCACGCTTCTTCAGGCAGCACCGGTCCTCCGGCGGAAAGGCCCCATTGCGGCGCGTCAGCGTTGCCTTCCGTCTTGCATTTCCTTATGTAAATTTTTCCTTCTTTGTCACGCAGGGCCACTATTACGGCTTTGCGGCAAAGTCCCTGTTTTGCTATTTCCCTTGCGGGCATAAGCATGAAAGGGCGCCCGCGCCCGTCCAGTGCTTCAAGCGTTTCGCTTTCAGCCCCGCCGGTTTCCTGTTCGGTTTCCGGCTTGAAGGGTAAAAGTTCCTTTTTTCGCAAAAAGCTTTTTTTGCGGCTTGGGCTGTTCATCTTGTCTTTACCATGGTTCGGGGTTATATTCTTGGATCAGAATGCCATTGCGCATTTCCGGCAAGTGACTATAAAACACAGAGGGAACATGTTCAAGCGGAACCAGCATGACTCTTCCGGACCGGACTTCCGTTCGCTGAACCCGGAAAACGCTGAAGATATGGCGCAACTTTCCGCGCTGGAGCAAGAGTCTTTCAGCACTCCGTGGAGCCAGCAGCAATACCTGGCCCTTATGCGCAGCGGAGTTTGCCGCGTATTCGGAGCGTTTCTGGGCGGGGTTCTCCTTGGATATGTTGCGGCGGCCATGCACAAGGAAGCAGGTGAAATAGAAATTTACAACGTTGCCGTTCGCAGGGAAGTGCGCCGCAAAGGCGTGGGAAAGCGTTTGCTGTCGCTTCTTTTGCAGGCCGGAAGGCAAAACGGCATGGGCCGGGCCGTGCTGGAGGTTCGTTCCGGAAACGTTCCGGCCATCGGGCTTTACCAGGGCCTTGGTTTCAGGCAGTGCGGGCTGAGAAAGTTTTATTATTCGGATACCGGTGAAGATGCCCTTGTTTACGAACTCGTTTCGGATAAAATTTAAATAAGCGACAGGCTGTATGGTTGCAGAGAAAAAATTTTCCGCTATCGGCGCAAAAGACAAAGCCCTGAAAATAGCGGAATGGCTTGAGGATAAAAAGGCCGCCGGCCTTGTGGCCATTGACCTTGACGGGGCGAACGCCGTGGCGGAGGCGGTTGTCGTGGCGACTGCCACTTCGGCGCGCCATGCTCAAGGCCTGGCCGACCATGGGCTCAATATGTGCCGTGAGCACAATTTTGAATTTCTAGGCATGGAGGGCTACCAGAACGGGTTATGGATTTTGCTTGATTGCAACGACGTCCTGATAAACATTTTTCAGGAAGAGACCCGCGAAGCCTACCGCCTGGACAGCCTCTGGCCCGGAGCGCCGAAAATTCTGGATAAACGCTGACCGCCCTTGTAATAAGGAGGGCTTATGTCTCAACTTACGCCGACCATTCTGCTTATTCTGGACGGGTGGGGGCTTGCCCCGGAAGGACCGGGCAACGCCGCCATTCTGGCGGATACTCCGTTTCTCGACCGGGCTCTGAAAGCTTCCTCGCGCGCCGATCTGGCCTGTTCCGGGCGCGCGGTGGGCCTGCCGGCGGGTTATATGGGCAATTCGGAAGTGGGGCACATGAACATCGGGGCCGGGCGCGTCATATATCAGGAAATGACCCGCATCGACGTTGAAATCGAGAACAAGACCTTTTTCCGTAACCCGCTGTTTTTGAAGATGTTCGCCAAGGTGAAGGAAAGCGGCGGCGTCATGCACCTTATGGGCCTTTTGTCCGACGGTGGGGTGCATAGCCATATACAGCACCTTTTCGCCCTGATCGACCTCGCCCTTGAGCACGACTTGCCGGTGGCGGTGCATGCCTTCATGGACGGGCGCGACACTTCGCCCACCAGCGGAGCCGGGTTTTTGCAAGAGCTGCTGCGCCGCCTGGATGAAAGGGGCGCTTCCCTCAGCCCGGATAAAAAGCCCCGGCTGGCCTCGGTCATCGGACGTTACTACGCCATGGACCGCGACAAGCGCTGGGAAAGAACCGCCCTGGCCTGGGGCGCTCTTGCCGGTGGAGAAGGCAAACGGGTGGACGACATTACGGCCGACATCCGGGCCGCCTACGAGGCCGGTGAAACGGACGAATTCCTGAAGCCGCGCCTTTTGCCGGATTTTTCCGGAAAAATCGTTCCGATTTCCGGCGGTGACGGCGTTTTCTTTTTTAACTTCCGCGCGGATAGAGCCAGGCAGCTGACCAGTTGTTTTTTCAGTGAAAACTTTGACTTTTTTGAACGAGGCCCCCGCCCGGCTTTGTCCGCTTTGCACACCATGACCCCATATGACTCTTCAATGCCGATCGAGGCCGCCTTCAACCCGGAAGCAGTCAAAAATCCTCTGGGAGAAGTGATTTCCGGGCTGGGCTTGAAGCAGCTGCGCATTGCGGAAACGGAAAAATACGCTCACGTGACTTATTTTTTCAACTGCGGCCGCGAAGAGCCTCTTCCGGGTGAAGAACGCCGCCTGGTAGCCTCGCCGCGCGATGTGGCCACCTATGACCTCAAGCCGCAAATGAGCGCCGAAGCGGTAACCGCCACGTTGCTGGAAGAGTGGGGCAAGGGGGTTTATTCTTTTGTGGTTTGCAACCTGGCCAACCCGGATATGGTGGGGCATACCGGCGTCATTCCGGCCGCTATAACGGCCTGTGAAACCGTTGACGCCTGCGCGGCCGGAATCTGGGACGCGGTAAAAGCGGCCGGGGGCAGGCTGGTTATAACCGCCGACCACGGCAACGTTGAAGAAATGCTCACGCCTGACGGCAAGCCGCAAACCGCCCACACCACCAATCCCGTGGCGATGGTTGTGCTTGAAGAAGGGAAAAGCTGGAAATTGAAGCCGGAAGGCAAGCTGGGCGACCTTGCGCCTACCTTGCTGGCGATGTGGAAGCTGCCCGTGCCGGAAGAAATGACCGGTGAAAATCTGCTCGAAGGGGGCGAAGGCTGATGGCCGGACGCAAAGATATCGAACCAGCCCGCCCTGTCGGCATGGATATAGTGTTCATGTACCGTTGCCCGCATTGCGGCAACGAGCAGCCCGTTCCTTCTCCGGTCTCCCCGGCGATGATTCCGTGCATGATCTGCCAGAACTATTACCCGATAATTCCGGTGGAAGAATCCACTTTATATTTTATCCGGCTTATGCTGCAGGACGGCAAGGCCGCGATCGATCCTGATTTTAACTGAACGTGTGTCTATAACTCATTGGTTTGAAAGCTTTTATGAAATAGAGCAGGCCAACTGCGCGCGGGCCTGAAAATGTGCGCGCGCTGCAGAAATTTTCTGTTTTTCCGACAGGTTGATTTTGCGATATAGCTTGACTTTATTCGTAAAATCATGTTTTCTTCTAAAGAAGAATTTACTGGTCGCCAGTTGTTTATTGTGCTTTTAACTCATATCCTTGTTGTTCAGTTTCGTTGAAACTGCCACGAATTCATTCAACCGGAGAACTGTTATGACAAAAGCTGATTTGGTAGCGAAAATTGCGAATAACGGCAAGATGACGAAGGCCGGAGCCGAGCGCGCTCTCAACGCTTTCCTTGACTCTGTCCAGGATGTTTTGGTGAAAGAAGGCAAGCTCGCCATTACCGGCTTCGGAACCTTCGCCGTGGAAACCCGCAAAGCGCGCAAGGGCCGCAACCCGCGCACCGGCGCCGCGATAACCATTCCGGCTGCCAAGGTCGTCAAGTTCCGTCCCGGTAAAAATCTGAAAACCTCAGTGAACTAATCAGGAATTATAATATGTTGCACGGAGAAACTATACAAAGCGCCCTGCCGCAGGATATTCCGTGGTGGATGCCTGATCACGCTATTTTTTTCGGCGTGCTGTACGCAGTGCTGATCGTCATCGGGTGTGGCCTCGGCTATGTGTTCATGAAGTCCATGCGCGAAGCTTCTTGCGACGCGCCTGAACATCATTAAGAGCGCAGGCGCCCGTGCTGCGGCTCTGAAGCCGCTTGGCTCTCAGCGGGCCGGGTGGTCGGGCGCATGAGCAAAGTCTGCCGGATTCATGTTCCGTTTTCTTGTGGAAAGCGTTGGCGGATTGCCATCTGAATTGCCGGAGCTTCTGTAGTTGCGCAAGGGGTGTATTGTAGTCTTTATCCTGTAGGCAAAGCTTTTTTTCTTGCTTTTTAGGAGAAAAGGACATATGTTCTTTTCTCCTTTTTGTTTTTTTGCCGGCATGTTCGGTGAAAAACGCGGCCGCCAAGGCGCGCCCGGAGTTGAACTTTTTTAGCAGCGAACCTGACTGCGCTGGCCCCGGCAAGGCTTTGCGCTTGAAAATTTAAAAAAATCCGAGGGGGTGATATCTTTGCCCGGAGTATACCTTAGCGATGACGATTACAGTTTTGACATAGCCCTGCGCCGCTTCAAAAAGCAGGTGGAAAAGGCCGGCATCCTGTCGGAAATGAAAAAACGCCAGCACTTTGAAAAGCCCAGCGTTATGCGCAAAAAGAAAAAAGCGGCCGCCCGCAAGCGCCTGCTTAAGAAAATCAGAAAAATGAACACCATGTAATTCCACGGAGCTGCCGGCTTGCGGCTTGTTGGCGGTTGTTTCTCACCCCTCAAGCCAAACCGGCGGCTCCGCGTTTTTTTTGCCGGCGAGCAGCGTTTGCCGTTCCGGAACGGATATTGCTCCGGCGGCGTCAGTTTTTTCCGCATGGAGGAGCTATGAACCTTGGCGAAAAAATAGAATCTGATTACATCGCGGCTTACAAAGGCAAAAACGCGATCCAGTTGAGCGTGCTGCGCCTTTTGAAGACGGCGGCGAAAAATTTGCAGGTTGAATTGCGGCGGCCCCCGGACGAGGGCGAACTGATGGACCTTGTCATCAAGCAGTGCAAACAGCGGCAGGACTCCATTGAACAGTTCACCGCCGCCGGGCGGCTTGATCTGGCGGACAAGGAAAGCGCCGAAATGGCCGTGCTGCGCGCTTATTTGCCGGAACCGCTTGAGGGCGAAGCCCTGAAAGAAGCCGCCGAATCGGCTATCGCCGAGCTGAATGCCGCCAGCCCCAAAGACATGGGCCGTGTCATCCAGCACCTCATGGCGGCGTATAAAGGACGGGTTGACGGTAAAGCCGTGAGCGCCGTGGTCAAGGAATGTCTGTCGTCATGAAGCCCGGCGTTTCAGCCTGAACGGTTGAAGCGCCGATCTATTTTTCCCCGGCCTTGTCCGGGTTTGGCTATAAGCCGGGTTATATGCTGGAAGAGCGTATTTATTCAGTGCTGGAGCTGCCGAAAGTTCTGGCGCGGCTTTCTTGCTGGGCGGTCTCGGAAGCCGGCCGTACTGGCTGTCTGCGGTTGCGCCCGTGCAAAGATTACGCAGGCCTTCGCGCGGAAGCCGATTTTTACGCCCAAGGGCAAATTTGGCTGGAACGCGGCGGCTTCAAGCTTCTCTCCTTCCCTGAGCTTGACGGCGTCTGGTCCGTGCTGGAAAGCGGTCCGCAGCCCATAGACCTTGACGGGCTATGGGCCGTTCGCCAATTTTTACGCCAGGCCGTCAGCCTTGTTGAGAATATTTCCACCGGCGGAACCGGCAAGGCCGACAGCCCGGTTACGGAAAACTGGGCGCTTTTGAAGCAACGCTGCGCGGAAATCCTCTTTCCTTCCGGCAGCGTTCAGGCCTTGAACCGCTGCCTGTCCGACGACGGAACCATTAGAGACGAAGCTTCGCCTGAATTGAAGCTTGTGCGCCTTGAGGTGCGCCGCCTGCATCAGCAATGCAGCAAGAAGGTGAAGGATTTCGCCCAAGAATACAACATTTCGCATTACCTGCAAGACGAATTCATCACCTTGTCTTCAGACCGCTACGTCCTGCCACTGAAAAGCAATTTCAAGGGCCGCCTGCAGGGCATTATCCACGACTATTCCCAAACCGGGGAAACCTGCTATTTCGAGCCTCTTTTTCTCGTTGAAATAAACAACCGCCTGCAAGAACTCAAACGTGAAGAAAGGGAAGAAGAACATAAGGTGCTGCAGCACGTCAGCGGCTTGCTGCGTTCCGAGCTTGGCGGTTTGCGCGCATTGTACGGCTTTATGGTCCAGGTGGACGTTTTGCAGGCTAAAACCGCGCTAGCGGCGCATTATGGCGGACGCCTCGTTCTGTTTGAGGAAGCTTCGGGCGAAGAGGCGCTTGGCGTGAACCTGGTCGAAGCCAATCACCCCCTGCTGGCCCTGGCCGAGGCTGACAGCGCCGCCGCGCAAAGAGGCGCTGGCGGGAAGGGCGGCAGCCGGGGCGAAGGTTCGTTTGCGGGCAACCAGCCGGCCGCGGCGCTGGCTATTCCTATGGATATAGTGCTGAAGCCCGGGCAAAAGGCCCTGATTATCAGCGGCGGCAATGCCGGCGGCAAAACCGTCTGCCTCAAGACGCTTGGTCTTACGGCCCTGCTGGGCATGTGCGCTATCCCCGTTCCGGCGGGCAAAGGCAGCCGCCTTCCTTTCTGGGGCGGCCTGTACCCCTTCATCGGAGACGAACAGAGCCTTGAGGACCACGTTTCCACATTCACCGCCCAGATTACCCGCCTGACGGAAGTCTTGAAAAAGGCCGGGCGCAACGCCCTTGTTCTGCTTGACGAATTCGGGGCGGGAACGGACCCGGCCCAGGGGGCGGCCCTGGCGCAGGCTGTGGTTGACGAACTTATGGAACGGGGGGCCTATGCCGTAGCGGCAACGCATTTTCCGGCCCTTAAAGCCTATGCCTTGTCCCGGCCGGCCGTGCGCGCTGCTTCCGTGCTGTTCGACCCGCGCACCAAGCGCCCGTTGTTCCGGCTGGCCTACGATCAGGTTGGAGCCAGCCAGGCGCTTGACGTGGCCCGTGAGCACGGCCTGCCGGAAAGCGTGCTGAAAAAGGCCGAACAATACCTGCTTATGGACGGTGAAGACACCGGCGCTTTGATCGCCCGCCTGAACGGCCTTGCGGTCGAGCGGGAAAAAGAGCTGGACTCCCTCAAGGCCGAGCGGGAGAAGTTTCAGTCCAGGCGGGCCAAGCTTGAGGAACGCTTTGAGCGGGAAAGAGACAAGCTTTTCACCAGTGTTCAGGAGCAGGCGGCGGAAGTGCTGCGCGATTGGAAGGCCTCGCGCGTCGGGCACAAGCAAACTCTGAAACAATTGGCCGCGTTGCGCAATGACCTGAAAAAAGAAATCATGGCGCGGCCGGAAGAGCGGCCGGTTGAGACGCCGGATGTCAACAGTCTGCTGCCGGGGCAGAAGGTTCTTTATATTCCGTGGAACCGCAAGGCGGTTGTGCTGGAGAAAGACAGCCGCCGGGGCAAGGTTCGCCTTGACCTGAACGGCGTGGCCATGTGGGCGGACGCTTCCGATGTTTCCGACCACGCCTCGGGTTCGGACCGTGGAGCGGTTTCTTCCGCTCCGGCCAAAACCTCCGCGCAAGGGGCGGAAGGCCGCCCCGCATCAGGATTTTCCGGAAATGTGGAGCAAAATTACGCCCTACGCCTTGACTTACGGGGAAAACGTGCTGATGTTGCTATCAACGAACTCGCCTCTTTCTTGGATTCGGCGGTCATGAGCGGGCGCGAGGTGGTGGAGGTTTTGCACGGGCGCGGCACCGGCGCTTTGCGCCGCGAGGTGCATGCTTTTCTCAAAACCTTTCCCGCCGTTGGCGATTTCCGTCTGGCTCCTGAAGACCAGGGGGGCGACGGCGTGACTTTTGTACGGCTGAAATAGCCTTTCTCCGGTGGCGCGTCAGCGGGCCTGCGCCCGTCAGAACGCCCAGAGGCGGTTATGTTCAGTTTTAATGTATACCGAGGTGGCCCTTGAATGATTCCGTCACCGCGGCTATCAAAGCCAGGTTGAACCTGGCTGAAGTAGCCAAACGTTTCATGACGCTGCAGCGCAAGGGCGGGCGTTGGGTCGGCCTTTGCCCTTTTCATCAGGAGAAAAGCCCGTCTTTTTCCATAAATGAAGAGGAAGGGCTGTTCTATTGCTTCGGCTGCCATGCCTCGGGCGACATTTTTGATTTTTACGGGCGCCTGAACGGGTTGGATTTCAAGGAAACGCTTGAGCAACTTGCGGCTGAGGCCAATGTGCCGCTGGAACGCGGCAGGCCGGGTGCGAAAGGCGGCAATTCAGAGGCGGACGCGCGCAAATCCATCCTCAAGATGTATGATCTGGCCAAGTCCCATTACAAGGGAAATTTGGCCGGGAAGGACGGGGAAATTTGCCGCGCTTATGTTGAGGCGCGTAAAATAGCCCCTGAAATTCTTGAAGCTTTTGATCTGGGATTCAGCCTGCCGCAATGGAACGACCTTGGCGCGGCCTTGCGCCGGGCCGGTTTCAGCCAGGAACAGGGCGTGCAGTCCGGGCTTTTGCTGAAAAGCGAAAGGGGCGGCGTTTACGACCGCTTCCGGGGACGTTTTATGTTCCCCATAAAAAATCAGGCCGGACAAACCATAGCCTTTGGCGGGCGGATTATTCCCGGACTGGCGGAGAACCCTTCCGGCGGCGCGGAAGGCGGCAAACCCGCCAAATATGTGAACAGTGCCGATTCTCCCGTCTACAAGAAAGGCGATAACATTTACGGGCTGTTTCAGGCGCGGCGTTCCATCTCTTCGGAGAAATCAGTGATTCTTACCGAAGGGTACATGGACGTTCTGACCTTGCATCAGTTCGGGTACACCAACGCCTGCGGCGTTCTGGGCACCGCCCTCACCGCGGAGCAGGTACGCCGCCTGTCCGGTTTCTGCTCGGATTTCGAATTGATTTTCGACGCGGACCTGGCCGGGCGCAAAGCGGCCTTGCGCAGTTGCGAAATGATTTTGGCACGCGGGCTGCGTTGCCGTGTGGTGCTGCTTCCGGACGGGGAAGACATAGACAGTCTGCTGCACGGGCAGGGTCCGAAGGCCTTCGCCCGGTTGCGCGAAGCCGCGCCGGAAGGGCTGGATTTTTGCATTCGCACCCTGCGCGCGTCTTTTGCGCCTAAAGACAGCCTGGAATGGGTGCGAAGCTTTTTGAAGAGTTTTGAACAGCCGGAGATAATGCCGCGTTTTCTCACGGAACTTTGCCGAGGGCTGGACCTGGACGAACGGGAACTCAGGCGGCAATTGTCACAGCCCCGGAAAGGCGGCTCAGGCCGTCCGGCGGAAGCCGCTTCGCCCGGCGAGGGCTTCGATGACGAATATTTTCCCTTGGCGGAAGAAGAACCCTCTGGCGCTTTCGGGCCGGAGGACTCGTTCGCCCCGGCGGGAAAAGCCATGGTCAGCCGTTCTGTGGAGAAAGAGCTGCTCAATTTTCTGGCGCGCCATCCGCATAACGCCCAAGCTCTTAAAGACGCCGGGCTGGAAATGATTTTGGGCCACCCGGCGGCGGTGTCTTTCTGGGAGAAAATATTCAGCGCCGCGCCTGGTTTTGAGCAGGAGGCGATTTTCCGTTCGCTTACAGACCGGGAAAAGGCTTTCTGGGTGCGTTGCCGCACTGTGGACGCCCCTTCGGGCGGGCGGGAGCGCGAAGCCGAAGAACTGAAGGATATTTGCGCGCGCATCGAGGCCATTTATAAAGAGCAGGAAACGCGTTCCTGCCTCCAGGCCTTGCGTCAGGGCGGAGAGGTTGACGGGCAGGCCCTCCTGAAGGCGATAATGGAAGCCAAAAGGGCGCGCTGAGACTAAAGTTCGCACAGGGCGGATTAAGCTGGAAAACGTTCATTTATCCTGCGGCGGGCGCGCGGACGCCGGAAAACCAGGGCGCGGCATGGCCGCGTAAAAACCGCTTTTGAAATTATAACGCCCGGCAGCCCTGAGGTTGCGGAGATATGGCCGCAGGCTGCGGGGCGTGAAATCTGTATGACATGGGCCGCTTTGGCGGCCAAACAGGCGCGAAGCGCCCAAGGCAGCGGAGAGAATATGGGTAATATCAAGGATGTCCAGCAGATCAAAGGGCTTATAGCCAAAGGCAAGGTGTCGGGTTTTCTGACTTTTGATGAAGTCAACAAGGCCCTTCCCTCCGAGGCCACCACACCGGAACAGATAGAGGAAATTATCGGAGTTTTTGATCAGCTTGACATTGCCATTGTCGATTCCGAAAAGGAAGGCAAGCGCATAAATGTGAGCAGCAGCGAGCCGGAAGATGACGTTTCCATTGCGGAAGGCGCTATAGACCTTGTTGAAGACGAGGATGTGGCGGACTATTCCTCACGCAGCACGGACCCGGTGCGCATGTATTTGCGAGAAATGGGCGCGGTGCCCTTGCTGGACCGCGACGGCGAAGTGGTTATCGCCAAAAAAATAGAATCCGGAGAGCAGGACGTGCTGTACGCCCTGGTTGAGGTTCCGGTGGCCGTTGAAGAGCTTATCAGCGTTGGCGAAGACCTCAAGCTTAACCGCATCAAACTCAAAGACGTTGTAAAAACCATTGAGGAAGATGACCCCAGCGAAGATGAAATGAGCCAGCGCCAGCGCGTGATCAACCTGCTGGATGAAATCAAGGGCACGTATAAAAAGAAGAAGAAAATTTACAGCAAGCTTGACGACTGCTGCAGCATGGAGCGCCGCGTCACGGCTCTGCACAACGAAATTGTCAGCTATAAAGACGAAATAGTGGTGCGCCTGCGCGACATCAAGCTGGAAAAGACGCTGATAGACCGCATTATTGAAACGGTTGAGGATTATGTGCGGCAAATGCACAATTGCCAGCGTGATCTTTCCGCTTATGTGCTGGCCACAGGCAAAAACCAGACCGAGCTGCTTGAAATATTCCGCCAGCTTGAAGGCAGAGAAATAAGCCCCTCGGCCGCGGCCGACCACCTTGCCCTCAGTGTTGAAGAAATTTTCCCCTTCAAGGAAATGATCATGGGGAAAATAGAAATTCTGGCCCGCTTGCAGGAAAAATGCTGCCATAACGTCACAGACCTGGAAGAAGTGCTGTGGCGCATCAAGCGCGGCAATGTGGCCGCCATGCGCGCCAAGCAGGAGCTGATACGCTCAAACCTGCGCCTTGTGGTTTCAATAGCCAAGAAATATACCAATCGCGGGCTGCAATTCCTTGACCTTATTCAGGAAGGCAACATCGGCCTGATGAAAGCGGTGGATAAGTTCGAATATCAGCGCGGCTACAAGTTCTCAACTTACGCCACATGGTGGATACGCCAGGCCATAACCCGCGCCATTGCCGATCAGGCCAGGACCATACGCATTCCTGTGCATATGATTGAAACCATCAACAAACTTATTCGCACCTCGCGTTACCTGGTGCAGGAGCTGGGGCGCGACCCCACCCCGGAAGAAATAGCCGAACGCATGGATTATCCGGTGGATAAGGTCAAAAAGGTTCTGAAAATAGCCAAGGAACCTATTTCACTGGAAACGCCGATAGGCGACGAAGAAGATTCCAGCCTGGGCGATTTTATTGAAGACAAGAAGGCCGTGGCGCCGGCGGAAGAAGTGGTCAATACGAAGCTTTCCGAACAGATAGCCAACGTTCTGGCCGACCTTACCCCGCGTGAGGAACAGGTTTTGCGCAAACGCTTCGGCATAGGAGAAAAGAGCGACCACACCCTTGAAGAGGTGGGCAAGCTGTTTAACGTGACCCGCGAACGTATCCGCCAGATCGAAGCCAAGGCCCTGCGCAAGTTGCGCCACCCGAGCCGCTCCGACAAGCTGCGCAGCTTCATCGACACCAGCGGCAGCTAAGTTTTCAGGGCCTGTAGCTCAGTCGGTTAGAGCAGAGGACTCATAATCCTTTGCGAAGCTAGTATTGACGCGGGTTACAGGTCTGCAGTGACGACAGATTGACGACGCAAAGCTTTAGGGCCCTTAGCTCAGTCGGTTAGAGCAGGCGACTCATAATCGCTTGGTCACAGGTTCAAGTCCTGTAGGGCCCACCAAAAAAGATGGCTCCCAGTTGGGAGCCATTTCCATTTTGGAGTTGCTGGCGGAAGAAGCGTGCCAATAGGGGTAGGCACAGGAAAAGGATACTGGTGGGGCTGTATGTTCGCGAGTTTGTCTCGTGTAGCTTGAGATATGTGCTCATAGAGCCCTTGATTTCCGCCTGCGTAGCCATAAAAAAGGGGCAATCAGATCAAAGCCACGAGCCTCAAGAGACTGATAGCGACGAAATATCTAATACGCAACCATGTCTGCAATCTGAAATCGAAGCGTTCGCCCCAGAATACTTTGGCCAAAGAAACGTAGAGCCGCAGGCTGAGCAGGCCGACGGCGATCAGGATTTTCGGGTAGGCAAAGAAATCGATGGCTGACGTGGAATTGCGTTATGCGCGAGAAATGCCGGGCGGGCAGCCCGACTGTATCGCATGCTTGCCATTTTTCAGGCGGCAGCACGTGCGCATCCAGGCTGTTCCGAAGACGTCATGGCTTGTCCAGCCCGATGATGCTCGACTTGCGGAATTCGTCGTTGGGGAAGACGCGGCCGCTGAGCAGGGTCTGGAAAATGTGCATGAAGACCAGGCCGGGCTGGCCTTTCCGGGTGCCGGAGCGGAAGTAGGAGTGGCCCTTGGGCGGGTCGTAGAGGGTGTTCACGTCGTCGCAGTCGATGGCATAGACGTTCTTCGGCGTCCTCTCCATGTCTTCTGGCCCGGTGTGGCCAAGGCGGCGCGAGGCTTCGGCATTCTTCAGGTTGGAAATCTTGCTGGCGCGCAAGGCGAGGTCGTCGGAGGCGTAATAGACGACCACGTTGCGCGAGGCGTGGCTGATCAGTTCGCCCTCCTCGCCCTTGTGCAGCGATTCGTTGACGATGTCGGCGGCGACCAGGAAGGTGTTGCGGAACAACAGCGGCAGGCCGTGCGGCTGGTCGTAGCGGTGCCAGTTGGCCAGCGTCTGGCGCAACACGCGGTTGCCCATCGAGTGGGCGAGGATGTTGATGCGCTTCAGGCAGGGGTCGTCCTCGGGGTTGCAACTGGCCGAGTTGCGCCATTCCATGAAGCGCTGCATGACGCGGGCGAACGTGAAGGCGCTCTGGTCGGCGGATTTCTGATCGTCCCAGTAGTCCTTGACGATGCCGAGATCGGCGTCGCACGGCCAGATCAGCGGCAGCACCAGCACTTCGCCGGGTTTTTGCTTGTCGCACAGTTTCTGGAATTCCTCGGCGTTGGCGAAGACGTCTTCCGGCAGGTTGGAGAAGCCGTGGATGTACACCAGCACCTGACGGTACTTGGCGGTTTTCAGCGCCTGCAGCAGCGCGATGCTGCCGATTTCCTCGTGCTCGCCCTTCTTGTGGCGGCGGCAGCAGAAGAAGCTGCGGCTCGACGAGTTGTTCTGCAGGTCGAAGACGAAATGCTTGTTGAATTCCGGCTCGGTGTTGACCGTCGGCATACGGCTGGTGATGAACAGCATGGCGGACCTCCGTGGGGCATCGCGGCCTCCGGCGAAGGCCAGGTTTCACGTTAGTCCGGTCACGGGATATGTCAATCGTATTTCTGCGCCGGCGGGCGCCAAAAGAAAACGGGAACCCGGATGGTTCCGGATTCCCGTTCGGCAGGGCTGGCGGAGGGGCTGGCCCCTCCCGGCTTACTTGACGATCTGGTTCAGCTCGCCCTTGGCGTAGCGCTCGGCCATCTTTTCCAGCGGGATCACCTTGATCTTGCTGGCCTGGCCGGTGCAGCCGAAAGCCTCGTAGCGGGCCAAGCAGATCTTCTTGGCGGCTTCGCGGGCCGGCTTGAGGAAGTCACGTGGGTCGAACTTGGACGGGTTCTCGACCAGGTAGCGGCGGACGGCGCCGGTCATCGCCAGGCGGATGTCGGTGTCGATGTTGACCTTGCGCACGCCGTGGGCGATGCCCTTGACGATCTCCTCGACCGGCACGCCGTAGGTTTCCTTCATGTCGCCGCCGAATTCGCGGATTTCGGCCAGCAGTTCCTGCGGCACGCTGGAGGAGCCGTGCATGACCAGGTGGGTGTTCGGGATGCGGGCGTGGATTTCCTTGATGCGGTCGATGTCCAGGATGTCGCCGGTCGGCTTCTTGGTGAACTTGTAGGCGCCGTGGCTGGTGCCGATGGCGATGGCCAGCGCGTCGCAGTTGGTCTGCTTGACGAAGTCGGCGGCCTGGTCGGGATCGGTCAGCAGCTGCTCGCGGGTCATGTGGCCCTCGGCGCCGTGACCGTCTTCCTTGTCGCCCTTCATGGTTTCGAGCGAACCGAGCACGCCCAGCTCGGCTTCGACCGAAACGCCAATGGCGTGGGCGAATTTGACCGTTTCCTTGGAGACGGCGACGTTGTATTCGTAGGAGGAAGTCGTCTTGCCGTCGGCTTCGAGCGAGCCGTCCATCATCACCGAGGTGAAGCCGGAGCGGATCGCGGCCATGCACACCGCCGGGCTTTGGCCGTGGTCCTGGTGCATGACGATGGGCAGGTGCGGGTAGGCTTCCAGCGCGGCCAGGATCTGGTGGCGCAGGAAGGGCTCTCCGGCGTACTTCCGGGCGCCGGCCGAGGCCTGCATGATGACCGGCGCGTCGATCTGGCTGGCGGCCTCGCAGATGGCCCAGACCTGTTCCATGTTGTTGACGTTGAAAGCGGGCAGACCGTAGCCATTTTCGGCCGCATGGTCGAGCAGTTGGCGCATGGAGACGAGGGGCATGGGAACTCCTGTTCTGTAACTTGGGTGAATATAAGATTCTAGTTGATTTGATGTTCGCCGACGCGGACGATCTTCAGCGTGTTGGTGCCCCCGGTGGAGCCGATCGGCTCGCCGATGGTCAGCGCGATCAGTTCGCCTTTCTCGACCACGCCGCGGTCGATCAGCAACTGTTCAGCCTCGGCCAGCAGCAGGTCGCGGTCGGTGTGCTGCTGCTTCATTGGCAGCGGGCAGACGCCGCGGTAGAGCGCCATGCGGCCGACCGATTCGGCGTCCGGCGTCAGGGCGTAGATCGGCACGCCGCAGTTGAGGCGGCTCATCCACAGTGCCGTCGAGCCGGTCTGGGTCAGCGCCGCGATGGCCTTGACCTTGAGGTGATTGGAGGTCCAGATAGCAGCCATGGCGATCGACTGGTCGATACGGGTGAACACGCGGTCGAGGAACTCGCGGTCGAGCGTCACCTGGGCCGAGCGCTCGGCCTCGATGCAAATGCGCGCCATCGATTCGACAGTCTCGACCGGGTAGTTACCGCTGGCCGTTTCGGCCGACAGCATCACCGCGTCGGTACCGTCGAGCACGGCGTTGGCGACGTCGGAGACTTCCGCGCGGGTCGGCACCGGCGAGAGGATCATCGATTCCATCATCTGCGTCGCTGTGATGGTCAGCTTGTTCTTGTCGCGCGCCATGCGGATCATCCGCTTCTGTAGCGCCGGCACCGAGGCGTCGCCGACTTCGACCGCGAGGTCGCCGCGGGCGACCATGACGCCATCCGAGGCGTCGAGGATCTCGGCCATGTTGTCGACGGCCTCGACGCGCTCGATCTTGGCGATCAGGACGGCTTCGCTGCCGGCGGCGCGCAGCAGCTGGCGGGCCATGTACATGTCGGCGGCGCTCTTGGGGAAGGAGACGGCGACGAAATCAACGCCGATGCGGGCGGCGGTGCGGATGTCCTCCATGTCCTTGGCGGTCAGCGCCGGCGCAGTCAGGCCGCCGCCCTGGCGAGTGATGCCCTTGGTGTTGGACAGCGTGCCGCCGACCAGCACCCGGGTGTGGATTTCGTGGCCGCGCACGGCGACGACCTGCAGCTTGAGGCGACCGTCGTCGAGCAGCAGGATATCGCCGCCGACGACGTCCCGGGGCAGGTCCTTGTAGTCGAGGCCGACGCGCTCCTCGTTGCCGAGCGGGCACTGGGCGTCGAGGATGAACCCGGCGCCGGCCTGCAGCACGATCTTGCCCTGCTCGAACTTGCCGACGCGGATTTTCGGCCCCTGCAGGTCGCCAAGGATGCCGACGGTGCGGCCGATCTTGGCGGCGGCGGCGCGGATGCCCTCGGCGCGGGCGCAGTGGTCGTCGGCTGTGCCGTGCGAAAAATTCATCCGCACCACATCGACTCCGGCCTGTACGAGTCGCTCCAGAACCTCTGGCGATGAGGATGCAGGGCCAAGGGTGGCGACGATTTTGGTGTGGCGTAGCATGGTTGTCAGTCTCTGATCGTTGATTGTTGTCGGATGCGTCGCTTGCCGGCGGCGGCTATCGTCGTGCTGCCCGCCGGCAATCTCCCGGTGCCTAGCCCTTGAAGCGCTCTTCCAGCACGGCGATGGCCGGCAGGGTCTTGCCTTCGAGAAATTCGAGGAAGGCGCCGCCGCCGGTCGAGATGTAACCGACGTCGTCGTGGATGTGGAACTTGGCGATGGCGGCCAGCGTGTCGCCGCCGCCGGCGATGGAGAAGGCTTCCGAGTGGGCGATGGCCGAGGCCAGCATCTTGGTGCCGCCGGCGAATTGCGGCAGTTCGAAGACGCCGACCGGGCCGTTCCAGACGACGGTGCCGGCGTTGGCGATGATTTCCGAGAGCTTGGCGGCGCTCTTCGGGCCGATGTCGAGGATGCGGTCGTGGGCCGCCACGTCCTCCACCGGAATCTTGTTGGCGCGGGCCAGGGCCGAGACTTCGTCGGCGACGACGACGTCGGTCGGCAGCGGCACTTCGGCGCCGCGCGCCTTCATGATGTCCATGATGGCATGGGCTTCCTTGACCAGGTCCGGTTCGGCCAGCGAGTCACCGATGCGTTTGCCGGAGGCGAGGAGGAAGGTGTTGGCGATGCCGCCGCCGACGATCAGCTGGTCCACCTTGTCGGCCAGCGATTTGAGAATGGTCAGCTTGGACGACACCTTGGCGCCGCCGACGATGGCCACCAGCGGGCGTTTTGGCTCGCGCAGGGCCTTCGAGAGGGCGTCGATCTCGGCGCCCATCAGCATGCCGGCGCAGGCCACCGGCGCGTACTTGGCGATGCCGTGGGTGGTTGCCTCGGCGCGGTGGGCGGTGCCGAAGGCATCGTTGACGTAGACGTCGCACAGCTTGGCCATCTTCTGCGCCAGCTCGTCGTTGTTCTTCTTCTCGCCCTTGTTGACGCGGCAGTTTTCCAGCAGCACCACTTCGCCCGGCTTGACCGTGAAGCCGCCATCGACCCAGTCGGTGATCAGGCGTACCGGCTGCTTGAGCATCTGGCCGAGGCGCACGGCCACCGGCGTCAGGCTGTCCTCGTGGTTCAGTTCGCCTTCGGTCGGGCGGCCGAGATGGGAGGTGACCATCACCGCCGCGCCCTTGCCCAGGCAGTACTTGATCGACGGCAGGGAGGCGCGGATGCGGGTGTCCTCGGTGATGTTGCCGCCTTCGTCCTGCGGCACGTTGAGGTCGGCGCGGATGAAGACGCGCTTGCCGGAAACATCGAGGTCGGTGAGTTTGATGACGTTCATGGGTTCCTCCTGAAAGGCTGTTAAAGGGCGGCTTCTGGTGTCCACCGTTGCGACCAGTGGTCGGCCACTTCGAGCATGCGGTTGGCGAATCCCCACTCGTTGTCGAACCAGACAAACAGGTTCACCAGGTGGGTACCGGCGGTCCGCGTCTGGCTGCCATCGACGATGGCCGAGTGCGGATCGTGATTGAAATCGATTGAGGCATGGGCCTCGGCGGAATAGGCAAGGCGCTTCTTCAGCGGCCCGGCGGCGGCCTCGGCGAGCAGCGCGTTGAGGCTGTGGGTGGAGACCGGACGGGCGGTGGCGATGGTCAGGTCGATGGCCGAGACGTTCAGCGTCGGCACGCGGATGGCCTTGGCCTGCACGCGCCCGGCTAGCTGCGGCAGCAGCCGCTCGACACCGCGGGCGAGGCCGGTGGACACCGGAATGATCGACTGCATTGCCGAGCGCGTCCGGCGCAGGTCGTCATGGTGGTAGCCGTCGATCAGCGGCTGATCGTTCATCACCGAATGCAGGGTCGTCAGCAATGCCTGCTCAATGCCGACCTCGCGGTCGAGCAGGGCGAGCAGCGGCACCACGGCGTTGGTCGTGCACGATGCGGCGGAAACCAGACGCTCGCCGCCTGTCAACGTCTCTTCGTTGATGCCGGCGACGATGGTGGCATCGACGTCCTCGCTGCTGTGGCCGGGATGCGACAGCAGCAGGCGCCGGCAACCGGCGGCGAGAAAGCGCTGCAGCTCGTTGCGCCGGCCGTAGGCGCCGGAACATTCGACCAGCAAGTCGATGCCGGCCGCCGCCCAGTTCACCGCTTCCGGTTCGCGGGCGTGACTGACGGCGATCGGCCGGCCGTCGATGACTAGGCAGTCGGCACTGACCTCGACCTGGCCGGCGAAGCGCCCGTGCGTCGAGTCGAAGCGGGTCAGGTAGGCCATGCTGTCGAGATGGGCCGGTTCATTGATGGCGACCACTTGCAGACGGTGGGCCAGCGACGTTTCCGCCAGGGCGCGCAGGAAGCAACGACCGATCCGGCCGTAGCCGTTGATGGCGAGACGAAAGGGGGGGCGCGAGTCGGGCACGGCGGCCAAGCGAAGGTGACGAAGAATCCAGGCATTTTACCGCGTCGGCGCGGCAAATCGGCGCCTCGGCGGCATTTCCGACCGTGTCGCGGCGGCAGGAATTGCCGATCGGATCGCGGCCGGCGGGCGTGAACCGGCTTCGGACGGCGCTGCACCGCCGGGTACGCTACTTGCATGACGGTTATGCTTATTTGCCAGGAGAAGGCGATGAAAATCGATGCGAACTATTCCGGACTGACGCTGGCCCAGGGGCGGGGCAACGGCACGATCGATGCCGTGGCTTTCGCCGCGGCCATGGCCCAGGCCCAGGCGGCGCCGGCAGATGCCGGCGCGGCGACCGACAAGCAGTCGCGGCAGCAGAGCGCCGAACAGCGCGCGGCTGAAGTCCGCCAGGCCAACGCGGCCCTGCGCCAGGCCTTGCAGGATTTCCTCGACAAGCCGCTGGCCGTGCATCTACGCGAAGCGGTGATGGAAGAGATGGGCCTGAGCGAGGAAAAGCTGGCGGCGATGACGCCGGACGAACTGCAGGCCGTCGAGGCCGAAATCAAC
Source organism: Desulfovibrionaceae bacterium (assembly GCA_031552195.1). GTDB lineage: Bacteria > Desulfobacterota > Desulfovibrionia > Desulfovibrionales > Desulfovibrionaceae > JAVBMP01. The sequence goes on along the minus strand of JAVBMT010000018.1, from coordinate 762 downwards.
CGGCGGATCCGCGAGCGCTTGTTGGGCACCAAGGAGGATGGCGCGCAGCAGGCGATGGATGCGGTCGAGCCTTCGGGCGGCGGCGCCCAGCCGGCGGCGGCAGCGGCGATCTTCAACAGCAGCCCGGCGCTCGATGCGCTGATTGCCCAGATAGCGGCCGCCGCCAAGCGCTGAGCGCCCCAGCCGGCGACGGCCATGAAAAAACCGCCGGTGCTGCCGGCGGTTTTCGTTGGGCCAGGTGGCGCTTACTTGGCGGCCATCCAGGCGCGGGCGGCGTCGAGCATGCGGCAGGAGTAGCCCCACTCGTTGTCGTACCAGGCCAGCACCTTGACCAGCACCGAGCCGTCCTCGCCCTTGATGACGCGGGTCTGCGTCGCGTCGAAGGTCGAGGAGACGGTGGTGTGGTTGAAGTCGGACGACACCAGCGGCTCGTTGTTAACGTCGAGAATGCCCTTCAGCGGACCGTTGGCGGCGGCGGTCATCAAGGCGTTGATTTCTTCCTTGGTGGTGGCGCGCTCGGCGGTGAAGGTCAGGTCGACCAGCGAGACGTTGATGGTCGGCACGCGCAACGCGAAACCGTCGACCTTGCCGACCAGTTGCGGCAGCACTAGGCCGACGGCCTTGGCGGCGCCGGTCTTGGTCGGAATGATGTTGGCGGCGGCGGCACGGGCGCGGCGCAGGTCCTTGTGGCGGACGTCCACGGTCACCTGGTCGTTGGTGTAGGCGTGGATGGTGGTCATCAGGCCCTGCTTGATGCCGATG
>JAVBMT010000014.1:0-47440 GCA_031552195.1 Desulfovibrionaceae bacterium | reverse complement strand
CCCCCCCATCCGGGACCGGGCCTTCACCGGGGTGTGTTCTTCGGTCATACAATATTAAAAAACCCTGTGGCGCCCCGCCTGCGGCGCGCCACGCAAGCCTGAAACAAGAAACGGCATTTAAAGGACGGAATCCATGAAAATACTCCGCGGGGTTATGGCGCTTTTAATGGTCTGCGCGGCCGGTTTTTTTTGCCTGCCCCAGGCTTCCGCCCAGGCGGCTATCGGATCGGCCGAACAGGAATACCGCCTCGCCAACGGTATGAAAGTTATACTGATTCAAAAGCCGGACAGCGAAATGGCTTTTTTCCAGGTGCTGGTAAAGGCCGGTTCCGGCAATGAAAAAAGTCCGGAAGAATACGGTCTTGCGCACCTTATGGAGCATATGGCCTTCAAGGGGTCCAAGGAACGCCCGGTAGCCGTGCTTTCTCCCCTTATGGAAAACAACGGCGGCAGCTCGAACGCATACACCGGCGAAGATGAAACCGGTTACTTCGTAAATTTTCCGCCTGAGAAAAGCGCCCTGGCCCTGGACATACTTTCCGGCATGATTTTCAACCCGGCTTACGACCCCAAAGAATACGAAGCGGAAAAAGAGGTCATTGCCGAAGAAATACGTGTAAGCGAAGACACCCCGGCCAGACGGATCGGTTCTGACTTCGCCCGGCTTTTTTACCCGCCCGAACACCCTTACGGCCACCCGACTCTCGGGTCGCTCCAGTCGGTCAAGGGCGCGGGGCGCGATACGGCCCTTGCGTTCAAAAGCACATATTACCGGCCGGACAACATGGCCCTGATGGTCATAGGCAAGTTTGACGCTGAATCCGTCAAGGCGGATATAGAAAAATACTTCGGCCGCGTCAAAGCCCCGTCAGCGCCCCTGCCCCCTCCCCTGCGGGAAACGGCCAAAATACGCAAGGGTCCGGAAGTTAAAGTGGTTATCAGCGAAAAAATCTCTCTGCCCAAGCTTATGATAGGCTTCGACGGGGTTGATGCCGGAAGCCCTCTGGCCCCTTCGCTGGAATTGGCGGCGGCCGTGCTGGGGTCCGGCGACTCCAGCCGCCTGGAGCGCGAACTTAAAGAAAAACGCGCCCTGGTCGCTTCCGCCTCCGCCTCGTCGCACGCCCCGAAGCTGCAAGGCATCTTCAGCGTAAGCATTGAAACGGACGCGGACAAAATCATTCAGGCGCTGCAAGCCGTGCTGGATGAAATTTCCCTTTTGTCCGTCACTCCGCCCTCGGCTGAAGAACTGCGCCGCGCCAAAAATCAGGTTTGCAAGAATTTTTCTTCCGTCAGCGAATCCATGTACTTTGGTTATGGAATGCAGGTGGCCTCTTTTGAAACCCGTTTCGGCGACTGGCGCCTGATGAACGCATGGCTGCCCAGGCTGGACAGGGTTTCCGGGAACGACCTCAGCGCGGCCCTGGCGGAAATAGCCCGGCCGGACAGCCTGCGCGTCCTGGTCATGCTGCCGGCGAAAAACGCCCAGGTTATCGGCGAAAAGGACCTGCTGAGCGCGGCAATGTCCTTCAAACCAGCTCCGCAACAGGCCCCGGCGGAGTCGCAAGCCGCTATTTTCAGCACGTTGGACTGCGGGGCGGAGCTTTTTGTAGTCACGCGCCCAGGCAGCCGCATCATGACAATCAAAGCCGGAGCGCCCGGCGGACGCTCCGCCGAACCTGCCGATAAGCCTGGGCTGGCCGGCTTCACCGCGCGGGTATGGGCGGCGGGCAGCCTGAACAATAGTGACGCGGGAAAGGCCGCTGGCGACTTGGGCGGCCAGATAGACGGCTTCAGCGACATGAACTCCATGGGGCTTTCCGGAATATTTTTAGAGGAGAATCAGGGCGAGGGCCTGGAACTGTTCGCGGAAACGCTTTGCTCCCCCGCCTTTAATGAAAAAGACGTCACGGACGCCCGGCGGGAAATTTCCGCCGCGTTGAAACGCCAGACGGAAATGCTCTCCAGTTATACCGGCAACCTGCTGAACCGCCTGATGTACCGAAACAGCCCTTACGGGCACAACCCGCTGGGCGAAGCCTCCGTGATCGACAAGCTCGGCGCGGGCGACCTGAAAGATTTTTACTATAGCCAGGTCTGGCCGCAAAGGTTGGTCATCGTCGTAACGGGAGATGTTGACCCTGAAAAAATCAAAGCTGACCTGAACCGCCTCATCAAAAAACCCGCCGCCGTCCCCGCGCTGAAACATGCTCCGGCCGCGGCTCAGCCCAGCCAGGGACCGGCGGAATACAAGGAAAACCTTGAACGTTCCCAAACCAATCTGGCTATGGGGTTTGCAACGCCCGGCCTCGGTTCGCCTGAGCAAGCCGCGCTTGACGTTTTAAGCACGCATCTTTCCGGCCTTTCCGGCCCCCTGTTCCGTGAAATGCGCGACGCGCGCAGCCTGGCCTACCGGGTGTCTTCAAGCTACACCCCGTACAATGGTTCCGGCACTTTCGCCTTCCGCATCGGCACGGACCCGCAGAAAGTTCAGGAAGCCCTGGCCTGCTTTGAAAATATCATCACAAGGGTCAAAAGCGTGCCGCTTACGGAGGAAGAACTCGAAGGCGCGAAAACATTCCTTGTCAGCCGTCTTAAAACCCGCCATCAGACGGCCTCAGGGCTGGCCGGGCAGCTCTTCGAATACCGCATATGCGCCCAGCCGGAGGATTCTTACGAGCGCTACTTGCAGGCCATACAGAAAGTCAGCGCCCAAGATGTGCTAAAAGCCGCCGAATATCTGGACATGCGCGGCAGATACCTGGTCAGCGTGGGCAAACAGTAGCCGGCCCTTCCGCTGCCGCCCTGCGAGTGCGGCTATGGAATATATTCTGAATAATCAACCATATATACAGGAGAATAGAATGAAACGTTCACACAAATTGACCCTTCTCTCGGCCCTTTGCATGATTCTCGGCGCCAGCCCCGCACTGGCCCACTCCCTGTGGCTGGAAGCCCCGCTTGCCTCTCCGGAAGCGCAAAAGGTTATGGACCTTAACGTCGGATTCAATGAAGGCTTTGAAATTGTGGATATTTTGAAAGACAGCGTAGCTTCCATCGCCGCCCCTAGCATGGAAGGAAAAGCCGGAACCATTGAGTTCAAACTCAAGCAGGATGGCCCCAACTACGCCTATGCCAGCACCAAGCCGGTGGGCAAAGGCACCTATATGGCCTTTGCCAACTACAAGCCGTTCATCATGAAGCACGGCGAAGCCAAAAACAATTACATAATGACCGCCAAGGAGCTGATTAACGTGGGCGGCGGCGACGATGCGGAAATCGTCACCAAGGCTTTCGGAAAATCCAAACTGGAGATAATCCCCCTGGCCAATCCTTCCACCCTCAAGGCGGGCGGAACGTTGCCCGTCAAGGTTCTCTTTGACGGCGCCCCGCTGAAGCGCACCGAACTCCTTGGCGACTTCCGCGGCTTTAACCCCGCCGGAAGCTGGGGAGTGGCCAAAGCTTTCTATTGCAAGACGGATAAAGACGGCAACCTCAACTTCATTCCGGCCAAAGGCGGATTCTGGATTTTGAAAGCCAGGCACGAAGTGCCCAATGAAGACAAAACGGAAGCGGATTCCACAGTATATCTCTCCACTTTCACTTTTTACGTAGCGGAGTAAAAGGCGTTGCGTAATCGAAACGATATGAAAGAGTACGCCGGTTCCTCCTCTGAAACCGGGCTTGCGGCTTTGAACGCGCGTTCCGCCGGCCGCAACCTCTTGGCAGACAATGTACTGAATTAATTATTGATGCGCCCGGCCTGCCGGCCGGGCGCATGTAATCCCGCCACGGTTTTTCCAGGCGGACGGAAACGGATTCTTACGCGAAAACCTCCATTGACGAAGCGCCGCAAATGCGTTAGTCATGATTACGATTTTCATTTTTAAATTCAAATATTAGCCATTAGCACTGCCGCGCAAGCCTGAACTTTTCAGGCCTTTGCGCCGAATTCCCGCAAAAACCGCTCCGGCGATAAATAATACGGCCATGACATATAAAAGACAGCTTCTCCGCCTTCTCGCTCCCTGCCTGTGCGGCGTATTCTGCGTAACGTCCGCGTTGGCGCAAACCCCGGGCGAACTGCCCTACGGCTGGTGGTATTCAAAAAAACCGGTAGCCGCCGGGCATCCGTCCGGCATCACCGCTGCTGACGCCAAGCCGGAAAAAAACAAAAAAACAGACAGCGCCAGCACGCAACCGGACGCGCAACCGGGCGCACACCCGGAAACGGGCGGCAAACCGGCGGACAAGGCGAAACAAAACGCCTCCGGCGAGGGCGAAACGCCGGCGTCACACGCTTTTGCCCGCAACTCCAGCACCACCCAAAGCTTTTACCTTGGCGTCAGCAAAGGGGCGGACATGCCCTCTGAAGCCCCGGAAGTTTACTATCGCTTCACGGTCAGGACCATGGAACGCCATGGCGGCGTTCCGGTAAGTTCAAGCACGTACAAGGCCAAAGTGGAAAAAGACCGGAACACCTGGCGCGTTGACGTTTACAGTCCGGAATACGGCAGCGCTGAAGTTTTCTCGCGCTTCCGCATAGGGGAGAAATACGTCTACAGCCAGTTCAACTACCTGCATTATTTCCGGGTTGACGATAAAAACGCTGAAAACGGGGAAGGCAAGAAAGAACCGGCCCCCATGCCGCCCGCCGCCGCCATTCCGGAAGACTGGCCGACGGTGACCTTTCCGGCGAGCAGCTACAATGAAATGCCGTTCAGAGGGCTGCGCCTTGGCGCATCCGAGGTCTTTACGGTTGAACCCGGCCCCGCCCGGAGCGTTCCGCCAGCCGCCAAGGTTGCCGAAGATAACTTTGAGGAGCCGTTATCTATCGCGTACGACCCGGAAAGCCGTGGCTTCAGCTATGCCCCGCGCGAAGACGGGGTCTTGGAGGCATCTCCTCCCCGGACCTCTAAAACCGCAGTGGTTATCGTCGAATTTCCGGAAAGCGGCGAAATATCAACCTTCAGCCTGACCGTGAGCAAATCGAAGTGGAGCGGACTTGACCTGAATTCAGGCCTTGTCCTGCTTTTCGGAACCGCTGTAACTGTCACAGCCATCGTTCTATACCGCAGAAGAAGGTTCAAATACCATGACCGTAACTAGCCTGCGCCTGGCCGTCCAGCATATCGCTTTCGTGCTCTTCACCTACGGCGGGTATTTACGGGTGTCGCTGGGCAGCAGCATACCGTGCCTTTCCTGCCCTTTCGTATACAGCTGCGGCGGCTACTGTTACCTGATGACCCTGCAGCGCGCGCTCGGCACCATGTTCCTGCCCCTGGTCATGGTGACGGACGCGGCCAGCGGCGCTTACACCCAGGTGCTGACGAACTTCCTGGAACTGCTGGCCGGCCTGGGCATTTTCGCCCTGCTGGTTGTGCTGCTGGGCAAGACATGGTGCGGCTGGCTTTGTCCCGTCGGGCTTTTGCAGGACTGGGTAACCCGCCTGCGCAAATCCCTGGGCGTGCGTGAAGCTGAAATTCTGGTCAGAAACAAGCAAAAACTTTCAATCTTCAAGTACGTGCTGCTGGCCTATATGATCATTGTGCCGTTAGCGGCCTCGACCAGGATAATTTCCAACGAGTTCATCCTGGCCTTCTGCAACATTTGCCCAGGCAAGGCGCTTATGCCGCTGTTCAGCGGAGACAGCCAGTACCTGGCCGTCGACCTCACCAATACTGTCGCTATGGTGTTTTCAATCCTGCTTCTGGCTATCACCTCCGGAATGCTGGTGGGCATGTTTTTCAAAGAGCGTTTTTTTTGCCTGTTTTGCCCCATGCTCGCCCTGAACAACCTGTTTAAAAAACTGCATTTGCTGCGCCTTGTCAAAGACCCGCAAGCCTGCCACGGCTGCGGAAATTGCCGGCGCAACTGTTCCATGGACAATGAAACCGTATACCGCGAAAGAACCTTAAGCAACGTGTACGACGCCGACTGCATGGCCTGCTTCAAATGCACGGAATCCTGCGCTGCCGACAAGGCGCTGTCGGCCAAATTCGGCCCCTTTAAACTTTTTTCATCCACCAGGCGCTATGCCGCCCGCTCATCCGCGAAAATTAAACTATGATTGAACAAAACAACCGCGAAGACCGCATAAAGGGCAAAATAAGATCCAAATGCGGCGAAGAGATGCAAACGGAAACCGCCCTGCTGAAAAACCGGGCGGACTGCTTTCCGGAACTGGAATATTTCATGGACCTGCTGGCCGCCGGGCCAGACTCCGGCACGGTGGCCGCCAGGGTGCAAAAACCTGTGGCCGCCCTGCTGTGCCTGCAGGCCCCGCTGGAGCTCTTTCACGCTTATGGGGTGCACCCTTTCAAGATCTTCGGGGGGTCTCAGGTCACGCCGCGCCTTTCATCCCCCTCCCTGCCCGCCGTCATGTGCCCCATGCTGCGCTCGGCCCTGGGCCTGCTGCAGCTTGATTCCGGCATGGAAACGGGAAGCCTGAAGCGGAACGGCTATGCGGCCTGGGTAGTTCCCACCACATGCGACTGGGTGGTCAAATTTCCGGAAATGATGGAAAATTGCGGCTATTCTATAAAAAAACCGCTGCACAGGCTGGAACTGCCGCACATTAAAGACCGCCGGGAAAGCCAGGAGCGCTGGCTGGAAGAAATTTACGCCCTGCGCGACTTTCTGGGCGCATTGACCGGCCGGAAAAAAATTCACCGCAAGGCCTTGGCCGCCTCTATGAAAGTTTACCAGGCCGCGTGGCACGCCTTCAGCCTGCTTACCGAACTTAAAAGGGAAGGCAAGGTGCCCGGCGTCTGGTACGTCGCCATCAGCAACGCCTTTTTCTTTGACGATGTGGAGAACTGGACGCGCGCCCTGCTGGCCGTTCTGCCGAAATTCAAAGAATTCACCCCCAAGGGGACGAACGTGTTCCTGGCCGGCTCTCCCATATTTTTTCCCAACCTGAAAATGATGCACCTGCTGGAGGACGCCGGGCTGAACGTGGTGATGGACGACTTGTGTTCTTCAGAGCGGCTTTTTCCCGGAGCGGTCTACTTTGACGACCCTTCCGACCACGGGCTGCTCAAGGCCATGGCCCAGCGCTATCATCAGGGCTGCCTGTGTCCCACCTTCGCGGATAACGACAGGCGCGTGAACAACATCATATGCACGGCGCACAAGGCGCTTTACAAGGGCGTGGTTTTCCACGTCCTGAAGGGCTGCCACCCCTTTGACCTCGAAAGCATGTCCCTTGAGCGCCGCCTGAAAAGCGAAGGGCTGAAATTCATCAAGCTGGAAACGGACTACACGGCTGAAGACAGCCAGAACCTTTTGACCAGGCTGGAAGCTTACCGCGGCACTTTGGCCTGAGCGGAGCGAACGGACCGGCGCTGAAAGCGGAGGAGGCGATCATGGGTTACAGAATAGGCTTGGACCTTGGCAGCACGGCCATAAAGGTGGTGCTGGTGGAAGATAAGTCCATAAAATGGAGCCGCAAGGTGCCTACCGCCCCCGGGCAGGAGGCCAGGGCGATGGAGCTGGTCAAGGAAGGCATGAGCACCCTCGGCATCATCAAGACGGACATAGAAAAAGTCTCGGCCACAGGCTACGGAAAAAAACTGGTTACAAACGCCAGCCACACGGTTGACGAAATTTCCGCCAACGCGCTCGGCCTTTTCACTTTAAGCGGTGGTTCGTGCCGCACCATCATCAACATCGGCGGGCAAGACCTTAAAGTCATCAACCTGGCCGATAACGGGCAGATTTCAGATTTTAAGATGAACGACAAATGCGCGGCCGGAACCGGGCGCTTTTTCGAACAGGTGGCGCGCATCCTGGACACGCCTATAGAACAGTTCGGAGAAATGAGCCAAAAGGCTACGGACGCCCTGGAGCTGAACAGCACCTGCGTGGTCTTCGCGGAAAGCGAAATAGTTTCGCTGCTGGCCAAGGGTGTGCCCAAGGAAAGCATTATCAAGGGCCTGCATTACTCCGTCGCCCGGCGCATCACCCATTTGCTGGGCCGCCATTCCCTGCGGGGCGACATATATCTCGACGGAGGCCCTTCGCAGAATTTCGGCCTTATAGACGCCCTTGAAGATGAACTCCTTATGGAGGTCAAGGTGCTGCAAAACCCTCAGTTCACAGTTTCTTACGGAGCGGCCATCAGCGCTTGAACCCTGAACCCCAGACCTTATGACGAGGAAACATCATGAAAAAATTCGCACTGCTTGCAATTTGCCTTTTTTGCGCCATGCCTTTCGCCGCTACGGCCCAGGCCCACAGCCTGGCTTTAAGTTGCCTTGACAACGGCGACGCGACCGTCACCTGCGACGCCGAATTTTCCGACGGCTCCTCTGCCGCCGGTTGCGAAGTGCGCGTAAACAATGAAAAGGGCGACATCGTGACCAGCGGAAAAATTGACCAGGACGGCGAATACTCCTTCAAAAAACCCGAAGGCGCATATGTCGTCACGCTTGACGGCGGCGAAGGGCACAGCATTCAGCTTGACGGCAAAAAGATAGTTCAGTGATGAGCGCCCACTCGCTGCGCATGCTGAAAACCGGGCAACAGGCGGTCGTTGTGGATATAGAAGCGGATGAGGCGGAACGCATGCGCCTGGAGTCCATGGGCATTCTGCCCGGCGTGGAGCTTGGCGTTCTGGCGGACGCTAACGGGCGGATGCTGGTAAGCGTAGGCGCGGGGCGCATCGTGCTTGAAGCCGATGTGGCCAGAAAGCTCATCGTCGTCTGAGGCTTCTCCAAATAAAAAATTTTCCGCCGACAAACAAGAAAAACGTATGATCCTTAATGAAATGGCACATGGCGATTCATGCACGGTAAAGGATGTTCGCGCTGACGGCCCGCTGGGGCAACGCCTGATGGACCTGGGCTTTTACCCCGGAGCGTCCGTAATGATCGTGCGTAACGCGCCGTTGATCGATCCGGTGGAAATTGAGCTTGACGGCTGCCACATAAGCATACGCCATGAGGAAGCCCGCATGGTTGAGGTGGAAAAAGGATGAACGCCCCCGCGCCTGTGGCCCTTGCCGGCCAGCCCAATTGCGGCAAGTCCACCATCTTCAACATGCTGACCGGGGCCAGGCAGCATGTGGCCAATTATCCCGGCGTTACGGTGGAAAAAAAGACCGGCCGCCTTAATTTGACGCCGGAAAAGCATCTTGAGCTGGTAGACCTTCCCGGAACGTACAGCCTGACCTCATATTCGCTTGAAGAGCGCGTGGCGCGGGATTTCTTGCTCCGTTCACACCCCTCGGCCGTAATTAACGTGGTGGACGCGGCCAACCTCAAACGCAACCTTTATCTGACCCTGCAACTCCTGGAAATGGAACTTCCGCTGGTCATCGCCCTGAATATGATGGACGTTGCGGAACGGCGCTCCATTACAATCGACTATGCGGGCCTGGCAGCGCACCTGCAAACTCCGGTCATTCCCACCACGGGCCGCGCGGCAAAAGGCGCAGACGGGCTGAAAAACGCCTTGCTCGAAATGGCCGCGCCCGGGCAGGGTGAAAAAAAACAACGCTTCCGGCTTGATTACGGGCCGCTTGAATCTTTTCTGGAAGAACTGGAGGGCGGGCTGGCCGGCTCCGGCTCTCTGCCCGCGATATGCGCCCCGCGCTGGCTGGCCGTAAAATTGCTGGAAGGAGACGCCGAGGCCTCGGCGCTGTTGCGGGAATACGCGGAAAACTCCGGGCCGCTCCAAGAACGGGCTGAAGCCCTGCGCGAAGAGTTTCGCCAAAAAACCGGCCTGGCCCCGGAAAGGCATATCGCCTTCACCCGCCACCGCGTCGCCGCCTCAATTTTCCAGCGTTTCGCGGACAAGCCGGAAAACCAGGGCACGCTCTCCGACAAAGCGGACCGCGTTATCTGCCACCGGATCTTCGGCCCCCTGATTCTTCTGGGCGTCCTTTTCATAGTCTACCAGGTTTCCATCGTCTTCGGCGGCTACCTGGCCGCCAGAATATGGCCGTTCTGGGCCGACCTGCAATCTTTTTTCGCCGGTTATCTGCCTGCCCCCGGCTTCGCGCGCGATCCGGCCATGCGCTCGCTAGGGCTTTGGGTCATGAAAAGCATGACGGCGATTTTGAATTACCTGCCGATCTTTTTTCTGCTTTTTTCCCTGATCACCATTCTGGAAGACAGCGGCTACATGCCGCGCATGGCCTTTATCCTCGACCGGCTTTTCCGCCGGTTCGGCCTGCACGGGCAATCCACCCTGCCGCTCATTCTGGGGGGGGTGTACGTAGGAGGCTGCGCCATCCCGGCGGTTATGGCCACGCGCGCCATACCTGACGAAAAAGCCAGGCTCGCGACCATTCTGATCGCCCCCATGATGAACTGCCTGGCCAAGGTGCCGCTTTATCTCATCCTGATAGGCGCCTATTTTGCGGAGAACAGCGGCCTGGCGATGTTCTTCATCGCCACTGTTACCTTGTTCATGGCCCTGCCTGTCGCCAAAATAATCTCAATCACCATTTTGCGCGGCAAGCAAAGGGCGCCCTTCATAATGGAAATGCCGCCCTATCACCTGCCCACGGCGCGCATGGTGCTCTCGCGTTCCTTTGAGCGCATATGGATATTCCTGAAAAAAATAGTCACTATGGTGCTGGGCGTATCGATAGTCGTATTCGCCCTGATATCCTTTCCGGACCTGGATGCCGGACGCCTCAGCCATTACGAGGCGCAGGCGGAAAAAGCCGGGCTGGCCTTCGCGGCGGCGGCGTCCGAAACACGCTACGCCGAAGCCGTGAGCGCGGCCGACCTCCACCCCCTGCTTCTGTTCGAACAGGCTATGAAAGAGGCCAAGCGCGGGGTTACCGACCAAGATGAAGCCACGGCTATCGAACAGCGCTTCGCGCTGGGCAATCCCCTGTACTATGAAATCGTCAGGGGCGAAAAGGGAGAAGACGCGAACAAACTGCGGCGGGCCTTGAAAAACGCTTCCAGCCTCAGCAAGCGCCTGCGCCGCGAAATGCGTGAGGAAACATTTTCCGGAAGCGCTCTGGGCCGTTGCGGCAAGGCCTTGGAACCCGTGACGAAATATGCCGGGTTCACCTGGAAAATCAACACCGCGCTGCTTTCAGCCCTGGCCGCCAAAGAAAACAGCGCCGCTACCCTGGGGGCCATTTACGGCCTGGATCAAGACGAAGGCTCCGTGCAGGAAAATATGAAAAACGCGGAAACCGGCTTTGGCCCCCTGCATGCCCTCGCCCTGATGATTTTCATGGCCCTTTACCCGCCCTGCGTTCCAGCTGCGATTATGGTGCGGCTGCAGGCCGGGGCCTCCAGGTGGATGCTGTTTTCCATAGCCTACCAAACCTGCCTGGGGCTGCTTGCGGCCATCGCCATATTCTCCGGCGGCTCCGCCCTGGGCTTGAGCGGCTGGCAGGCCATGTGGCTGTTCTACGGGCTCTGCATCGCGCTGACCGTCGCAACGGGGTTGTTGCCAGAACCGAAACTTTCTTCAGGAACGCGGGCTGACGCGGCGAAATCACCGGCTCCGGCCGAGTCAAACCGGTTAACAGCCTAGGCCGCGTTAGCGTACGCCCGCAAGCGAGCAGCGCGGCGTGCCTTTAGCACAGGCCGCTTCGGGCTTGCACATGTCGGATAAAATATAGCCTTCTGTATTCAAAACCGATTCTTGCAGAGATATTTCAAAGTTAAAATACTTTAAAAGATGAGAGGATACGCATGCTGATATCATTACGCTGCAAAAAATTTTCCGTAATTCTGGCCTGCTGCGCGGCCTTGCTTTGCCTTGCGCCGCAGGCCAGGTCCGCCGAAACGCGCATACAGCTTCCCGCGCCGGAAACAAGCGGCGGCATGCCGCTCATGCAGGCCATGAAAGAACGCCATACCAGCCGCGAATACGCTAAAAATGAAGTTTCCCTCCGCCACATTTCCAACCTGCTTTGGGCCGCGGCTGGGATAAACCGCCCCGAGTCTGGCAAACGGACGATTCCCCTGGCCAGCGGAGCGCACGACATCGGCGCGTATATAATAACTCCAGCGGCCGTTTATTCCTATGATCCCGTAGAACACGCACTGAACCTGCTGCATGAGGGAGATTTCCGGGACGTTGCGGCCGGCCCGCAAAAATTCGTGCTGGATACCCCTTTGAATATCGTGCTGGCAACTGAACAGAAAAACGACATCGCCGCGGGCGTGATTTTAGGGCACAGTTCGCAAAACATCTACCTCTACTGCGCTTCCGCCGGGTTGAACGCCGTTACGCGAATGACCATGAAAAGAGCGGAAATGAACCAGCTTCTGAACCTGCCGGAAGGGCGGCGCGCCCTTCTGGTGCTTACGGTCGGAAACAGGTCTTAGAGCGTTTTCAAAGTTAAAATGCTCTAAAATCCTCTTTGAGCGGCGGCCTCCGGAATAAAACCGCATTGCAGCCAGCCAGCGCGCGCCTGGAGCCACGCGGCCATCTTGAATAGGTTTGCCGCCTGAACGCTGTTCCGCTGTCAACCCGACCTGGCCTTTTCCGCCATATGAAAACCCCCTGCCGGGCTCAAGCCGGCAGGGGGTTTTCATTCAGGCCGTGTCAGGCATCCGCCTGAGCGGCATTCTCTAGCAGGTTCTCAGGTAGCCCATGAATTCACGCAGGTCGTCCCACATCTTTTTGGCGACTTCGGGGTTCTTGTCAGCCACGTTGTTCAGCTGGAAGCGGTCTTTCTTGCGGTCATAGAGTTCGTCTTTCGCCGGCACGGTGGAAGTGGCGGAAGGCGTGCAGGTCCACTGGTCGGCGCCGTCGGTGGTGGCTACGGACTTGTAGGCGTCAAGCTCGTCTATTTCGCCGCCGCCAAGGGCCATTTTGGTCAGGCCGACGTGCGAGGCGTTAGCCATGGTGCCCTTGCCGTAAATTTCCAGCATGGACTTGGAGATGCTTTCTTCGTCGTTCTTCGCCCAGTGGATGTAAGACCAGTCGTGGGTGATGATGGACCAGGAATACTGGAAGTAACCGGCAATGGCGAAATCACGCACTTTTTCCACTTCGCCGCGGGCAATGGGCAGCACGCTCAGGCCCTGGTGGAAGTCGCGCACGCCAAGGCCCAGCCAGTCGCAAACCGTGGGGGCTATGTCGCAAGACTGCACGAAGGCTTTGGTGCGCTGGTTGGCCTTGATGCCGGGGCCTTTCATCATGAACACGCCGTGCACCAGTTCTTCATAAGGCCAGGGGCGGCACTTGCGCATGATGCCGTGGCCGTGTTCGCCGTTGCCCATGGGTTCGCCGTGGTCGGAAACGGTGATGAACAGGGTGTCTTTTTCCAGGCCAAGGCGCTTGCAGTTATCCATGAAATGGCCGAACCACTTGTCGCACACGGTGATTTTTTCCGCATAGAGCATGCGCACGTGATGCAGTTCTTCTTCGGTGTAAACGCCTTCAACGGCGCCGATGGGCGGGTTCCAGAGGTCTTTGCCCTTGTAGCCGGGGTTGTAGGGGCATTCCATTTCCGGATCCCACACGGAGGGGCCGTCCCAGGGCTCATGCGGATCAAAGCTGTCAACCCAGAGAAAGAAGGGTTTGTTCGGGTCGCGGTCTTCAAGATATTTCACGGCCTGCTTCATAAGCTTGGCGACGTTCTGGTCTTCGTCGGTCTTCCAGTACTGGCGCTGGGCGATCATGCCGTTGGTTTCGTCGATAAGGGCTTCGATAACTTCATGGCCGAGTATGTCGGCGCCTTCTTTAAGCATGTGGTCTTCCAGGAAGTCCTGGGCCTTGGCGTGGATAAGTTCGTCTCTGGCGTAGTAGCGGTGGTCGCCTTCATGGCCGTGCACGAAGTAAACTTTGTCAAAGCCGCGGGTGTAGCCGAATTTCGGCAGGCGGTGCGGGGCGCTGTCAAAATAGAAAGCGGTGTCTATGTTGCTGCCCCAGCAGAGGTCGGCAATGGTGGTGTCTTCCATGGAAAGGGCCGTCCAGCCGCTGAAGGGCAGGGTGTAGCGGCCGGTGTGCATGGCGCGGCGGCAGGGAATGGTGGGCACGCCTTCAATGTAGCATTCGTCGAAAATGATGCCTTCACGGCCGAAGCGGTCAAGGTTGGGGGTTTTGATCCATTCGTTGCCGTTGCAGTGCAGGTAGTTGTACTGCAGGCTGTCCAGCATCACGACAATGACGTTTTTCGTTTGCGGATACATATATGCTCCTTTTGGTGTTATGATACGATCCGGAATCCTCTTGAGGAAAACTTTGGAATGAAAATTAATTAATATTTTTTCAAAAAAAAAGCAACATTAAAAATCAAATACATTAGTAAATCGTAACATTAAAAGTATATGAAAGAAGTCAAAACGGTGTGATCTCTTTATTTTTTATGTCTCAACACTTTAAAATTACTGGAATTTATTTTAGAAAATCCTTATTCGCAAGTATAAACTATCCCATATTTCCAGAAACCGCCCCGGCGGGGCGGCCGCCGGAAAAATCATTCCGCCCCGCCGGCTATTTGCCCGCAACTTACCGCTTGTCAGGACTAACTCTTTGATTTATTCGCTTAGTTACATATAGCGCATTTTTTGGCACGAACCGCGTTTTGCCGCGAGAAGCCGCAAGGATGGCCTGATTAAGTGAGCGTAAAAGAAAAAAAAATGCTGGTGGCAAAATCGATGGCCTACCACCGCCGCTTGGCCGGATTGACGCAAAACCAGGTGGCGGAAGCGCTCGACTTGCAGAAAGACACCATTTCGCGCATTGAAAACGGAAATATCGCCATAACCGTAAAACGGCTGCTCCAGTTCCGCGATCTTTACAGCCGGAACATTCCAGCCTCGCTGCCCGACGATGACCCGGAACTGAACAGGCAGGCGGCCGAACTGGCGCGCACAATGCAAAAAGCCGCACCGGAAAAGCGCGAAAAAATATGGAAGATATTAGGTTCGCTAGGGGAATGGCAATGAGGAAAATAGAAGCCGCCCCTGACGACAGCTACCGGCAAACCTTGAAAAATATAGGCCGGATCATTGCGGACAAAAGAAAACAGGCCGGCTTGACTCAAAACCAGTTGGCCGCGTTGCTGAAAGTTACGTCCCTGACCGTTTCGCGCATTGAAAACGGATCGATCGCCCCGAACATGACCCGCCTGTGCCAGCTCAGCGAATACCTCAAATGCGGCCTGGACGAGTTCATGGCAGGGGAACCGCGTCACACCCTTATCGCCAAAGAAACGCTTCTTGCCCGCAAAATATTGCAGAGTGTGTCGCCTGAAAAACGCCCGCACATGATCAAAATAGCCCACCATATGGTGGAAATTGTAAAATAGCCCCCTGTAATTTCAGCCTGGCTGAAAATTCCGTCGGGGAAACGCCGTCCGTGCAAAGGGCGGAACGAACGGCGAATGCGGCCACCCCGGAATATTCGCGAAAAGCCCGATATGCGCACTTTTATAGCCATTCCACCCCTAAATTCTTTCAGCGGCGGCCTGGGCGTCCTGTACCGCATTGCGGAATATTTGCATCAGGCCGGGCATGAAGTTCGCCTGCTTCCGGAAGAATCCGGCGCTCCGGGACTGAGCGAAGCGAACGTTCCGGTAGCCCCTGGGGGCTGGCAAAACAGCCCGTTGCGTCCCGGCGACCTGCTTTTCGCGCCGGAAGGCTGGCCCAGAGCCTTGATGCCCGGCCTGAGGTCAGGCGCCAAAACGGTCATTTACGTGCAGGCCTGGAGTTTCCTTTTTTCCGCCCTTCCCCCGGACATAAGCCTCGCCTCCATGCCGGTGAGCTTCGTCGCCGTTTCGCAACCGGTGGAATGGTTCGTCCGGCAAGTTACCGGAAAGCCCGCGCGCGTCCTCAGGCCCGGCATAAACCTTGAACGGTTCAAGGCGCGTGAGAAAAGCCGCCCCGGCTCAGCAAGCAAAGTAAAAATCGGCTGGATGCCGAGAAAGAACAAGGCGGCAGCCAATCAGGCCCGCCGCATTTTCGAGGCCCGCCTTGCCCTGAACGGTTTGCCCCGGCCGGAATGGATCGAAATTCATAACCGCGCTCCGGCGGAAGTGGCGGAACTTATGGCGGAATGCCACATTTTCCTGGCCACGGGCTTTCCGGAAGGCTGCCCCCTGCCGCCTTTGGAGGCTATGGCGTGCGGCTGCCTGGTAGTCGGGTGCAGCGGCTTCGGCGGCATGGACTACATGCGCCCTTTCCGCCCGGCTGAAGCGGAAAACTCGGCGGCATCGCCCTATAACTGGCCGCCTTTGCCGCTGCTTTTCGACGCGCGCCCCGTGCCCTGGGGGCCGAACGCGCTGGTGGTGCCGGACGGAGACTTGCCCGCCCTGGCCCTGGCCCTTGAAGAAGGCGTCAAGCTGGTGCTGGAATGCGGTGAAGATTACAGGAATATAGTCCGCCAGGGGATGCTCGCGGCCCGGAGCTACTCGCTTGAGGAGCAACGCCGGGCCGTCCTGGAATTATGGGAAAGCTTCCAATCCTGAAAAAAACTGCATCAGAATTAAAAGAAAGCTGAAAAAGACCGGCGCGTATATATCGGCGCGCCTGTCTTTTTCATAACAGCGTTTTGCAGTTCATTACAAAAACCTATAGCCGGAACGCCAAAATGCGGCGTTCCGGCTATAATCCGAAAAATAACGGGACTGAAACGGCCGAGCCTACCAGCGCTTTTTGGGCTTGATGCGGGCGGCTTTGCCTCTGAGGTTGCGCAGATAGTAAAGGCGGCTACGGCGCACACGGCCCTCGGTCACGATTTCGATCTTTTCCAGGAAGGGCGAGTGCAGGGGAAAGATGCGCTCAACGCCAACGCCGTCGGAAACCTTGCGCACAGTAAAGCTGGCCCCTACTCCGCCATTGTGGATGCGAATGACGTTGCCCTGAAAAATCTGGATACGTTCCTTTTCGCCTTCAACTATGCGGGTATGCACCTTCACGTTGTCGCCGGACTTGAAGGCCGGCAGATCCATACGCAGCTGTTCCTGCTCAATTTTGTTGATAATGCTCATGGCTTCACCTTCTTATATTGACGTCTCCGGCCGCCGCTTCCGCCGCTGTCCGGGGCATTTTGTTCTCTCTTGGGCTACCCTCGGCGCAAAAAAACGCTTGGGGGAAAACTGCTCTAACCTGTTTCAGGCGCGGGCGCAAGCTTTTTATGACTTTTACCACCAATCGGCCAGAATGCGGTCAAAGGTCAGGGCCGCGGCCGCGCGCACCGAAAGGTGATTATAGCCTCCTGCCCAGCGCAGGGGCGGCAAAGCCGCATCGCAAGCCGCCAGTATTTCCGGAGCCAGCCCCTGGCTTGTGCCGAAAACCAGCAGCACCGGTTCTGTTTCCAGTTTGCGCCGCACTTCGCTGTACGATACAACCCCGCCCGGCGCCCGTTGCGCGCTGGTGCCCACAACAAACGGCTTCCGGCCCAGGCGCGCGGAGATGTCCGCAACGCAGTCCGCCAGGGACGGCACCCCGCGAACCAGGGAAAGCGCCCTGGCCCGGTCCGGGTTCGCATGAGAACCGGGGCCGCTGGCCCAATGCCGTAAAAGCTGTTGCAGTAAGGCCAGTTGGTCTTGCAAGGGAGTAACCGCGTAAAAGCCTGAAAGTCCGTAACTGCATGCGCTGCGCGATATATCGTGAATATCCAGGTTTGTCAAAGAAGAAGCCACGCTTTTGTTTTCTTTGTCCAAAACCGGATAGTGTATCAGTGAGCAAAAAAGGTTCCGCCCGAGGCTGCGTTTCGGTTCCGCCGCCAGCAAAGCCATGTCGGAGTCGGAAAGCGCCGCCTCGGCCAGAAGTTCCGGCCGGTTCTTCCAGGTTGCGCGCAAGGCCTCACCACGCCGCCACTCGTTAATGGCGCGGTGGTCGCCGCCGCGCAGGACTTCCGGAACCTCCAGCCCGGCGAAATTCTCCGGCCTGGTGTAATGAGGGTATTCAAGCAGCCCGGCGGAAAAACTTTCTTCGTCGCCTGATTCCTCATGCCCCATAAAACCGGGGCGCAACCGGCCCACCGCCTCAAGCACGGCCAGGGCCGCCGTTTCCCCTCCGTTCAGCACGAAATCGCCGAGCGATACCGCTTCAATGGGAAATATCTCCTCCAGCCTGGCGTCTATGCCTTCATAACGGCCGCAAAGTATCGTAAGGCGCTCTTCAAGCGCCAGTTCGCGCGCCAGGGCCTGGTCGAAGGGGCGACCCTTGGGGGCCATGAAAAGAATGCGCCCTCGCGATGCGCCCGCTCCTGAGGCGGAATTTTCCGGCGGGAACAGTTCCGGCGGCAGGTCCAGGCCGGGGCGCGGCTTCAGCCCAAGCCCAAGCAGCGTTTTCACCAGGGGTTCAAGCAGCAGGACCATGCCGGGTCCGCCGCCGTAAGGGCGGTCGTCAACCGTTTTATGCCGGTTGGAAGCCATTAGGCGCGGGTTGTGCAGCCCGATTTCCAGAACGCCTCCGCCCTGCGCGCGCTGCACCAGCCCGCAAGACAAAGGGCCGGAAAAAAACTCCGGGAACAGGGTGACTATATCAATCCGCATGTTCGCCCGCCAGGGTTCTGTAAAGCTCCATATACCGCCCGGCCATTTTCAGGTGCGTAAAGCCGCGCAGGCTTTCCCGCCCGTTTTCCGCCAGCCTTGCCCGCAATGCGGCATCGCCGGCCAGCCTGAACATCGCCTCGGCCAGTTCGGCGGAATTTCCGCTGGCGAAACTAAGCCCGTTGACTTCAGGATTTATCAGCTCAAGATTTGACGGAAGGTCGGAGCAAATAACCGGAAGGCCGGTGGCCCAGCCTTCTTTGAGAACGGCGCTGCTGCCTTCTCCGTCCACCGACGGGGCTACCAGTATGTCGCACTTGCAAAGTTCCACCCGGCTGTCCTGGCGGCCAAGAAAGGCCAGGCGCTTTTCCACGCCCAGTTTTTGCGCCTGCTCCAGCAGCGGCCTGAAAAGCGGCCCCTCGCCTATTATACGCAGTTCCCATGAGCTTTCTTCAGCCTGCGGCGCGAATTTCCCCTCCAGCGCGGGCAGGGCGTTCAGCAGCACCGCATGGCCTTTCTGCCTGGTCAAGGCCCCCAGGCAGACGAATACGGTGCGCCCGTCGTTTCTCTCCACCTTGGCGGGGTAAAGGTCAGGGTCAATGCCGGAGTGGATTACATGCACACGCTCCGGCGCGACGCCTCCCGCCTTGACGGCCTCGGCGATTTCGGCTGAAACGCCGACCACCGCGTCGCCCAGGCGGTATTTCTCGCCGCGCTTGCCCTCAGACAGGGGATAGGAAACGCGCCGCGTATGCACAAGGAAACAATGCGGGGTTTTTTTGCGCACGGCCGCCCCGAAGGCGGCGGAACGCGCGTCGTTGGTATGAACGACCGCTTTTTCGCCCAGGCGGGCCAGTTGGCGGGAAAATCGGGAAAGGCTGAAAAGGCGGCCGAGCCGTCCGCCTGTTGCCGGAAAAGTCTCAAGACCGTTCTTTTCGGCCAGTTTCAACAGCGGGCTGCCCTTGGGGGATACCAGGCAAGGGCTGAATTCGCCGCTTTCCGCCAGGACCCTGGCCAGGTAAAAGACCTGCCGCTGCCCGCCGCGCATCTCAAGCCCGAAATCAAGAAGAAAAACGCGCACCCGCTCCGCCCTAAAGCAAACCCGGAACCGGGGTTCCGGTGTTGCGGATGTCGTCAATGATCAGGGCGCGCAAACGCTTCGCCGCCGGTCCGGGAACGCCGTTCCCCACCGGTTTTCCTTCGTAGCTGACAACTCCCGCGCAATCCGGGCTGGTGCCGAGCATCAGAATTTCCCGCGCGCTGAAAAGTTCGCTCTCGGAAACTTTCCGGACGCTTGACTCCATCTCGTTTTCCATCAACTTGAAGGCGCGGGTAATGGTGGTGCCCGGCAGGGCGTTGCTGAATTCCGGCGCGGTCAGCACCCCGTTTTCATCCACGATGCAGATGTTGGCCACGGCGCTTTCCGCCAGAAAACCCTTTTCATCGAAGCAGATGGGCACGTCGAAGCCGCGCTCGTTGGCTTCTTTGGTCATCAGCACGTTGGGCAGGTAATTGGTGTTTTTCACCTGCGCCAAAAAGCCCGATTTGGCCGGGATGGAAGTTTTGAAGGCGCTGAGCCCCTTGCTGAACCAGCTTTCCGGCTTCTGCCGGAAACGGTAGGCCATGACGTAAAGGCTGGCTTCCGGGCACTCCGCCGGGTTAACGCCGAAGCCGCCTGGACCGCGCCCGAGAAGGACGCGCAGCACGCCGTCCGCCTCTCCTCCGGCCCTGGCCACCTCAAGCGCTATGGAACGCAGGTCTTCCCAGGCGCAGGGGGGGGTGATGCCCAGCGAGGCGCAGCCGCGCTTCACGCGGGCCAGATGTTCCTCAAACTGGTAGATGCGCCCGCCTATATATTTCATGTTGTCGAACACGCCGTCGCCCCGGTGGGCGAGGTGGTCGTCAAGCGGCATGAGCATGAGGCGTGGGTTTTTGCAGATTCCGCCCAGGCGGCCTTCGTAAAAAGCCAGCAGGTCGCCGACGCCGGGGCGCGGAACCTCCAGCAGGCGGGCGATGTATTCATCGGTGCTGAAAACAGGCAACATATGTTGTCCTCATAAAATTAGAGCAAATTAATTTGAAAAGGTTCATTTGCTCTGGCGCCGCATAGCGGCGTCCGCAAGCGGACAGCGCGGCGCGCCTTCAGCAAAGGGCTTCCCTTTCGCATATCCCGGAAAAAGAGGCTTGGATCATCGCGCTATTTTCCCAATAGACAGGCATGGCGCTCAACATCCATATATAAAAAGCCAAGGCTCATCCGCCAGCGTTCCCGGCAGACCGCCTTGCAGACCGCCGGGAACATTGAATGCGGAGCTTTGTCAACGTAAAAAGGCCTTTTTGTCCGCAACGCGCAGCAGGTCTTTCTCGACCAGCAGCTCGGCTATCTGCACGGCGTTAAGGGCCGCGCCCTTCAGGATATTGTCGGCCACAACCCACATGTTCAGGGTGTTGGGCTGGCTTTCGTCTTCGCGGATGCGGCCCACGAAAACCTCATATTCCCCGGCCGCGGCAATGGGCATGGGGTACATTTTAAGCTCTGGATTATCGTAAACCTGCACGCCGGGGGCGCGGCTCAGAATGGCGCGCGCGGCCTGGGCGCCTAGCGGCTTTTCCGTTTCAATGTTCAAAGATTCCGAATGCCCGTAAAAAACCGGCACGCGCACGGCCGTGGCGCTGACCTTTATGCCTGGATCGTTCATTATTTTTACGGTTTCGTCGGTCATTTTCATTTCTTCTTTGGTGTAGCCGTTCGGCATGAAAACGTCTATCTGCGGCAGGCAGTTGAAGGCTATCTGGTACGGGTAGACCTTCACTTCAGGCTCCTGCATGTTGAACATCTGGCGCACCTGGGTTTCCAGCTCCACAATGGCCTTCTGCCCGGTTCCGGAAACGGCCTGGTAGGTGGAGACTACTACGCGCTTTATTTTGGCCGCGTCATGAATGGGCTTGAGCGCCACTACCATCTGGATGGTGGAACAGTTGGGGTTGGCTATGATGCCGCCGTGGCCGTTCAGGGCTTCTGGGTTCACTTCCGGCACGACCAGCGGGCAACGTTCATCCATGCGCCAGGCGCTGGAGTTGTCAACCACCACGCAGCCGGCGCCGACCGCGTGCGGCGCATATTTCAGAGAAGTGTCGCCCCCGGCCGAGAACAGGGCCAGGTCTATTCCCTCGAAAGAATTTTCCGCAAGTTCTTTAACCTTGAGGTTTTTACCCATAAATTCAATAGTGCTGCCGGCGGAGCGCGAAGAGGCCATGGGCACCACTTCCGCAGCCGGGAAATTACGGTCTTCCAGAGTTTTCAGCATGGTGCGCCCAACGGCGCCGGTAGCGCCGACCACAGCGACAGTAATCTTTTTCATTGCAACACCTTGTTATGGTTAAAGCATTAAAGGTCAAAGGCCCCTGACTCCAAAAGCAAGCCGATTTTGTTTTTCCATATTGAGCTGGAGCGCCCTAAAAAACGCCGCGGGCCGCGTTTTCCAAACGCCTTATCCGGGCCGCGCACAAATCGCGCTGATATTTGGCCATCATTTTCAGCTGTTTCGCAACGTGGATCTGCTGTGCGTAATAGGTGCCGTCTGCCGGGTTCTCGCCTCTGGTCAGGGCTTTGATATGCCGCTGGCAGTCGTTTATTTTCGCCTCGGCCGCCTTCAGAACATCTTTCAAGCCCTCAAGGTCTTCCGGCCACACTTCCGGCACCGCCGCCTTCACGTCGCAGGAACAGATGCCCTGCAACGGGCCGGGTTCGTTCAGAATGCGCCGGGCCGCCTCTTCGGGCGTCTCTTTAGGGTAAAGATGGTTTTGCGAGTGGTCGCAGCCGCAGGAGCAGGAATGCTCCGCCTCAGTCTCCGGCGATGATGCGCCGCCTGACAGGTTTGCCATGTTCAGCCTCCTTCACCGGCTTTTCCTTTTCAGGATTAGGCAATGAGTTGTAAAAACCCCAGTATCCGGGCATGACTTCAGTCGCGCTGCCGGGGTTGGAAAGCTTGAGGTTGGGCTTGAGAAAAGCGCAGAGCGAAAAGGCCAGGGTCCAGAGCGGGCCGGGGCTTGTCCAGCCGTAGGGCCTGGCGGCGGAAGCCTCTTTTTCCAGGCCCTGAACGCTTACCAGGCGTCCGTCCTGCTCCGCAAGGCCGAGCTGGCTGAAAAAATCTTGCGCCATATCCGGGTCGGCCTCTTCCGGCAGCCGGGGAAAGGGAACGCCGGTGGCCGATTTTTTGGCCGAAGCCGCGGCCAGGGCCATAAAAAGCGGAAGCAGCCGGGGCGGCAAGCGCTCCGCGTCATGCGTTATATCTATGAAGGCCGAGCTTCGGGGCTGGGAAGAGCGTATGCCGCCGGCGTGAGACTTCACCTCAAGCCCGAACTGCATCAACATGCCGAAGGCCACGGCGGAATCCGGCATAAAATCCGGCCAGACGCCGGAAAGCTCGACCTGCCCGCCGGTGAAGAAGGGCAGGGCCAGCAGGGTGGCGGCCAGGGCGCTGTCCATGATCAGGCCCGGCTGGGCCGGAATGGATTCCGCCTTGAGGTCTCCGCCCGTAAAATGCACGCTGCCGCCGGAAATGGCAAATTCCGCCCCGGCTTCGCGGCAGATGGTGGAAACGAGAGCCAGCCCCGTGCTGGCCGTTTCAGCCGGAAGGTCGCCGTAATTGACGGTAAAATCAACGTTCCAGATGCGGGCCGCAAGCAGCAGGGCCACAAAGGCTTCCAGCGGCAGGGTGGCCGGAACGGTCACCGAGCGCGGCAGAACGCCGGAACATTCCAGGGTGGCGGGAAGCCCGTTCGACCCGGGAACAACGTGGGCCAGGCGCGCGCCCAGATCAGGCATGAAATGGCGCAAGGCGCTCATGTCGGCTGACTTCAGGCCGCTGCCGCCGGTGAAGCGCACCCTCCCCGGCTGATTCAGGGCGGTGAAGGCCAGCAGGCAGAAGCTCAAAAAATCCTCGCCCGCATATACGGTTTTTTCCGCGAAAGACAGGGGCTCTCCACCCGCGTTCCTCAAAATGTCGGGGCTGGGCCAGGAAAGTTTCCCGCCGAGCTGGTTCAGGGCTTTGACGAAATCAGCCGCGACGTCGTTGCGCAGAACGGGGGTCAGGGTGAGGTCAACCCCGGCGACTGCGCCAAGCAGCGCCCAAAGCCGCACGGCGACGCCGGAAGCCGGGCCGGGCAGCTCAAGGGCCAACGGCTTGCGGGCCGGGGCCAGCTTGAAGGCGCTGAGTTCCTTGGCTTCCTCCAGGGTTTGAATTTCCACGTCCTGCAAAAGATTGAAGAGCTGGCGCACGAAATGCGGGTCGCGGCTGAATTTGGTGCTGTTTTCTTCCCAGGCGGCGCGCACTTCCTTTTCCGCCTTGATGGACTTGGGCGTGGACGCGTGTTTTTTCCCGCCGCGCATTTTGTTTACAAGTTTGCTGCGGCGGGCGATAAGGCGAACCAGTTCGGCGTCAAGCTTGATTATTTCGTCCGTCAGGGAAACGCGCTGGCCGTCGCCGTCCCCTTTCCCGGGAAAACGGCCCTTTTCACGCCCGTCTTTGGAACCCGGTGAAGCCGGGCGCCTGGGATTATTTCCGCCTTCCGGCTTGTATGAAAATTCGTTTGGCATGGAACTTCTTTGTGATTGCTGGTGGTTACGCGCGGGCAAAATGCATGGGCAGCGCGGGCAAACATTACTGCGAGTTCCGCTTTTCGTCAACAGCAGCCTTGCCGCGTGAAGCCGGGCCGCCGTAAATTTTACCTCTTGCCTTCTGGACGGGCGGGCGGACATGGAGTATCTTGCCTTCTGCCCAACCCCCAGCCGCCTGACCGGCGTTTTTGGAAAACATGCCCGCGCTGATTGGAAAATTCGCCCTTTTAAGCCCGCCTTACGCGACTTTGAGCTACGCCCTGCCGGGCTGCTTCACGGAACGGTTCTGGAAGCCTGGGCTGCGTTGCGCCGTTCCTTTGGGCAAGGGTCTGCGCGCCGCTGTTTTTCAGGGTTTTGAGGCTGAAGACGGCGGCGCGGAAAAAGGCTTCACCCTGAAAGAAGCGGCCTGGCCTTTGGAAAACGCCCCCATACTGCCGGGCGAATATCTTGATTTCGTGGCCCAGCTGGCCCTGCGCCAGGCGGAAACGCCCGGCCGCATCCTGGGCGGCCTGCTCCCGGCCGGGCTAAGAACCGCCCAGGCCCGCTGGCGTTTTTTCGGCCGGGGCAAACCGGAAGAAATAAGCCTGCGCGAACTGGCCGCCTTGCCGGAAGAAGAAAAAAAACGCCTGGCCGAGTTGCTGGAAAACGGACTGGCTGTTTTTGTCAAAGGGCGCGCGAAGGCGGAAAACGACCTTTGCCTCCTTGCCTCGGACCCGCCCTGGGCGGTCAAGCCCTCGGCCCGCAAGCAGATGGAACTTCTTGATTTTCTGCTGGAAAACGGAGCCGTCAACCGCAAGCGCCTGGTCAAAAACCTGGGTGACGGAGCAAGCCAGACCCTTGACCTGCTGGCCGAACGCGGACTG
Source organism: Desulfovibrionaceae bacterium (assembly GCA_031552195.1). GTDB lineage: Bacteria > Desulfobacterota > Desulfovibrionia > Desulfovibrionales > Desulfovibrionaceae > JAVBMP01. The sequence continues at coordinate 22,530 of JAVBMT010000014.1, read as the reverse complement.
GTGAAAATCCAGCCCGCCGGTTTTTTTATCGCCGAGGCCCTGCCGGGGCGGGAAGCAATGGAAAAAGACCGGAGCGACCCGGAAAACGCCCCCTGCCCTCTCTCGTCCCCCGCCCCTTACACCTTCACCTCCGAGCAGCAGGCCGCGCTGGACGCCCTTGCCGCTTCCATGGAAAACACCGCCGGAAGCGGCAACACGGAAACCCATCTTTTATATGGCCTTACCGGCAGCGGGAAAACGGCTGTTTATCTGGAATTCGCGGCCGAGGTTCTGCGCCGGGGCCGCTCCGTGCTGCTGCTGGCCCCGGAAGTGGCTCTGGCCCTGAAGCTGCGTTCCGACGCGCAGAAACGCTTCCCCCGCTTTCCGGTTTACCTGTCGCACGGTTACCAGCCCCCGGCGGCGCGCGAAGCCTGTTTTTGCGAGCTGGCGCATAAAAACCCGGAAGAAGCCTCCCTTGTCGTGGGCACCCGCTCCGCGCTTTTTCTGCCCCTGCGGAACATCGGCGCGATTATCCTGGATGAGGAGCACGACGGGTCTTTCAAGCAGGACGAAGGCCTGCACTACCAGGCCAAAGACCTGGCCTGGTACCGGGCTTCGCGCAACGGCGCCCCTCTCGTTCTGGGGTCGGCCACGCCCGACCTCAAAAGCTTTTACGCCGCCCGCCAGGGCAATATCGCCATGCACCGCCTGAGCACGCGGGTGGGCGGAGGCAGGCTTCCGGAAGTAAAGCTGGTGAACCTTCAACGTAACGCCGCCGCGCGCGAACTGCTGGCGGAAGAAAGCCTGAACGCCCTGAAAGAAACGGTAGAGCGCGGCGATCAGGCCATGATATTGCTGAACCGCCGGGGCTACGCGCCGCTGATGTACTGCCTGGCCTGCGGCACGGTGCCGAAATGCCCGCACTGCGACATAGCCCTGACCTACCACAAGGGCCGCGAACGCATGGTTTGCCATTATTGCGGCCACAGCGTGAACTTTCCGACGCCTTGCCAATGCTGCCGGAACATGCGCTATCTGCCGATGGGGCAGGGTACGGAAAAACTTGAAGAAGGCCTTTCGGAAATTCTGCCCCCTTCCTGCCGCATACTGCGCCTCGACCGCGACAGCACCCGCCGCCCCGGGCGCATGGAGGAAATCCTGGCGGCCTTCGGGCGGGGCGAGGCCGAGGTTCTGGTAGGCACGCAAATGCTTTCCAAGGGGCACCATTTTCCCCGCGTCACCCTGGCCGTTGTGGCCGACGGCGATCTTGGCCTGAACTTGCCGGACTACCGCGCCGCCGAACGTACCTTCCAGCTTCTGGTGCAGGCTTCTGGGCGGGCCGGGCGCGGTCTGGACGCCGGGCGCGTGCTGATACAGACCCGCGACCCGGCCCATTACTGCTGGCAATATGTGCTGAACTGCGACTATGAAGGTTTTTACGAGCAGGAAATAGCCTTGCGCCGCAAAAGAGGCTACCCGCCGTTCGTAAACCTGGCGCTGGCCCGTTTCGCCTTTCCGCTGGACCAGGCCGACGGGCAGGAAATCATGGCCAGGGCCGGGGCGGCCATGCAGGAAACCGGGCGCGAGCTGGGCGTAAGGGTGCTCGGCCCGGCCCCCGCCCCGCTGCCCATGCTCAAGGGACAGCGGCGCTTTCAATGCCTGCTCAAAGGCCAGAACTGGCGGAATATCCGGCAGACTTACGCCGCCGGGCTGGCGCGTATTCCCGGCCAGGGCGGCGGGCGTTTCCGGGCCGCGCTTGACCTTGACCCGGTTAATATGCTTTAGAGCGGATTAACTTTGAAAAAGTTATTTGCCCCGCCGGGTCAGGCGCGCCCCTGGCAAAGACGGAAACCGCCTTTGCGTATGCAGGGAAACAGAATGCTTTTTGTCCACTCGGCATAAAATTGCGCGAAAAAAGGCCTGCCGCCAACGTTTCAAAACTAAAAGGCCTTAGCTAATGCCCGCTGCCAATTTGCCGGAATTTTCACAGGCCTTGGAACGATCGGCCCTGAAACTACGTAACCACACGCAACAGTAAACCCGGCGGAAAACATGACCACGCCTCTTTCGGACGGAAGCCGGCCGAAAAACACACAGGACAAGCATTCTCCAAGGCGCGACATCATCAGCATGGCCGTGCCCTATTCGCTCGGGGTGTTCAACGACAACTTTTTCAAACAGGCGGTCATGCTGCTGGCCCTCAGCGCCGCCATGCCCCATCTTCAGGGCTGGGGAACAATACTTTTCTCGCTGCCTTTCGTGCTGTTTTCCGCCTGGGCCGGCTGGCTGGCCGACCGCATGACCAAACGCTTCATCATCATAATTTCGAAAGTCATAGAGCTGGCCGCCATGCTGCTGGCCCTGTGGGCCCTGGCCGCCCTGAACTGGCCCGGCCTGCTGGCGGTCGTGTTCCTGATGTCCGCCCAGTCCACCCTGTTCAGCCCGGCCATAAACGGTTCCATACCGGAACTGCTTCCGGCGGAGGACGTGCCCGGAGCCAACGCCGCCGTCAAGCTGACCACCACCTGCATGATGCTGGCGGGCATAGCCCTGTCTGGCATCGTTCTGGACTTCGGCCCTCCGGGTTTTCTGGCCGCTCCGGTTTCATCCCTGCCGGAGCAGGGCCTAAGCCCTTTCGGGCGCGCCCTTGCCGGCGGAACAGCCGTTTTCGCCTCGCTGGCCGGGCTGGTTTCAGCCTTCGCCATACGCCGCCGCCCGCCCGCCTGCCCGGCCGGAAGCCGCAGCGCCGCGCCTTTCCCTCTTTTCGGTCCTGTCGACTCCTTGCGCCAAATGAAACTTTTGCGCGAAAGACCCCTGCTGGCCCGCACTCTCTGGGGGGAAGCCTTTTTTTATTTCATTTCCTCGTTCGGGCTGCTCTGCATAAACGCTTTCAGTAAAATACGGCTCGGTTTTTCAGACACCATGACCAGCGTGCCCGTAACCATGCTCATGGTCGGGGTGTGCCTCGGTTCCGTCAGCGCCGCTAAAAAAAACGCGGACGCATGGAAAAGCCTGACCTTGCCCACCTGCCTGGCCATGAGCGCCGGTTTCATGTTCTCCGCCCTCGCCCCGCTTTTGCCCCGGCCGCTGGTTCTGCCCTGGCTTATGGGCTGGTATGTGATAACCGGGTGGGCCGCCGGAATGTTCCTCATTCCGCAGGTGAGCTGCAATCAGATCTACCCGGCGGCGGACGAAAAAGGCAAAATCATCGGGCTGTCTAATTTCATGAGTTTCTGCGGCATTTTGCTGGCCGGAGTTATTTACGCCCTGCTCAGCGACGGAAAAAGCCTCTTCAGCCTTTCGCCAGCCTGGATGCTTGTTTTGGCCGCCCTGCTCACCGCCGCTTTCGCCGTGCTTCAGACTTTCAAAATAGCAAGGCTCGCCCCGGCCTCTCTGGCGGATTGCTGCCTTGGCCCGGCGCGTTCCCTGCTCTGGCCCGTTCTGGCCCTGCGCTATAAAATTACCGTCAACGGGCTGGAAAAAATAGCGCCGGCCAGCGCTGAAAAGCCCATACTGTTTTTGCCCAACCACCCCGCCTATGTCGACCCGGTCATCGTTTACATAACCCTGTCCGGCCTGAAGCCGCGCCCGATGGCCGACAGCGCGCAGGTCAAGCGCGGCCTGCCGCGCCTTGCCAAAAAGCTGACTGACACGATCACCATACCGGACTTGCGCAAAGACGGCGGAAAAAGCATGCAGGGCGTGCTTAAGGGCCTGGACGAGGTGGCTGGCAGCCTGCGCTCCGGCCGCTGCGTGATGCTCTATCCTTCCGGAACCCTTTACCGCGGCCGCCTGGAAAAACTTTGCGGCAATTCCGGCGTTGCGCGCATTCTTGAAGCCCTGCCTGAAGCGCGCGTCGTGCTGGCGCGCACGCGCGGCCTCTGGGGCAGTTCTTTCAGCTGCGTGGCTACCGGCGCCAACCCCAGCCTTCGGAAGGCCCTGGGAAACGCGGCGCTTACCTTGCTGCTCAACGGCATTTTTTTCGCCCCGCGCCGCGCGGTAAGTATAGATTTTTTAGAACCGCAAGACCTGCCGCGCCCCCGGCCCGGAGAAAAATGCGACCGCAAGGCCCTTAACGCCTATATGCAGGATTTTTTCAACGAAGACGCGCCGCCCGCTACCGCGGTAAGCCGTTTTTTCTGGCAAGGCCGCAAAATACGCGTCTTGCCGGACCCCTTGCCGGAAAAGCCTGCGGAGCATCCGCAGCCCGTCCATAACCAAACTCAAACAATAGAGTGAGAAATGTCCGCAAAGCCCGAAATTTCCCTGATCCCCGGCCCTGTTTCCGTGTTGCCCGAAGCCCTCGCCGCCATGAACCACGACTACGACGCCGGGCGGCAGGAATATGACCACCTGCCTCTTTACCTTGAAACGGCCGCCCGTCTCAAACGCGTCGCCGGAACGGAAAGGTGCGACGCCGTAATCATGAGCGGCGAAGGAATGCTCGCCCTCTGGGCCGGGCTTAAAAGCTGCCTTTCCCCCGGCGACAAGGTGCTTGCGGTGGGAACCGGCGTTTTCGGCGACGGCATAGGTGAAATGGCCGCAAGCTTCGGCTGCCGGGCGGAAGTTCTTTCCCTGCCGCCGGACAGCACCCTGAATTGCGGCAACGCCCTTGAACGGGTTGAAGAGGCGGTTAAGCGCTTCCGCCCGAAAATGATTACCGCCGTGCACTGCGAAACCCCGTCCGGCACCCTTAACCCGCTTAAAGAACTGGGCGGGATAAAAAAACGCCTGGGCGTCCCCCTGTTTTACGTCGACGCCGTTTCCAGTCTGGGCGGCGCTGAAGTGCTGGCGGACGAATGGAACATCGATCTGCTTCTGGGCGGCACGCAGAAATGCTTCTCATGCCCGCCCAACCTGGCTTTTCTGCTGGTCAGCCCGGAAGCCTGGGACGAAGCCGCCAAAACCGCCTACCAGGGCTATGACGCCCTTCTGCCTTTCCGGGCTTTTGCGGGCGAAATGCCCTTTCCCTACACCCCTTACCGCCAGGGAACGGCGGCGCTTAACGAAAGCGCCGGGCTTATTCTGGCCGAGGGGCTGGAAAACTGCTTCAAGCGCCACGCCGAAACGGCGGCTTTTTGCCGCGAAAGCTTGCTGCGGCTTGGCTTGGAACTTTTCCCCCAAGACGGGGCCATTCATTCGCCCACGGTCAGCGCTGTGAAGGTTCCGCGCGGAACAAGCTGGACCGAATGGCGCGACTTGCTGAAGAAAAACGGGCTGACCGTCGGGGGAAGCCTTGGCCCGATGGAGGGAAAAGTTTTCCGCCTGGGGCACATGGGGCGGCAGGCCGACATGAAACTTATCTCCGGAGCCGTGGAAATAATCGCCGCCAGCCTGAAGGAAATTTGAATCAATCCGTATTGAACATGCCGGATTTGTTATAACCGGCACTCAACCCCTGCTCCGTTCAGGAACTACCCCTGCGCTGAGCAGGGCCGCGACGACGCGAGGCCGACATGACTTACGCCCTGGCCGTGACCGCCATAACACTTATGGTCATCTCCCTTATGCTTCTTATGTTCGGGCTGCCCGGAAACTGGGTCGTGCTCGCCCTGGCCGGGCTGTGGGAACTTTTCTTTTCCGCCCCCGGCGGCGGCCCGGTTTTCGGCTGGAAACTTTTTCTTATCATGGGCGGCCTGGCGCTGGCAGGGGAGATTGTGGAATTTTTCCTGGGGAATTACGGCGCGAAAAAATACGGGGGCAGCGGCAAGGGAAGCTTGGGCGGAATGGCAGGGGCCTTTGCGGGGGCCATTTTCGGCGCGGCCTTCCTTTTGGGGTTCGGGGCGCTGCCCGGCGCCCTGGCCGGAGCCTTCTGCGGCTGCTTCATTGTGGAAAAACTCTGCGGCAAGGCAGGCGGCCCCGCGGCCAAGGCCGCCTGGGGCGCCGCCCTAGGGCGTTTCGGAGGTTTCGTGGTAAAACTCGGCATCGGCGTGACCATGGTCTGGATTTCCGCCGGGCATATGTGGGGTTCAGTATAAAGAACCATATAAAAAGAATAAATTCTAGACATATATTTTTACTTCATATATGTTTTAGTCATATGCCGGTTTCACGAGCGGACGTTCAGGCCGCCCGGCGCCGCAGGGGGCGGCGGAAACAGGCATGCCGCTTCACCTTTCGTTTTTTGGGGGAATAAATGTCCAACGATTCAAAAACAGCGCCGCCCGCATCCGGGCTTGGTTCCTTCGCGCTGTCAGACTTGCTGGAAGACATTTCTCCGGTCTACATTCCGGATGATATTTCCACGCTCTGCAACCCGCAAAGCCGCTCCGTTCAGGCCGGCATGCCGGAAAACGCCAGCCAGGCCGCCGCATTGCCCTTTGAGGAACTGCTGGCGGAAGATTCCGTCCTTGACAGCCTGCTGTATCTGGGCTTCGGCGGTATGGACGACGATATCGGTGGGGCTATGGATTCTCCCTTGCTCGACCTGGCCGGACCGGATCCGTTTTCCTCGCAGGACCATGTCTTGGTGAGGATTACCAGCCTGGCCGATTACCCTGAATTCGACGACAACGCCCTGCTGCACCAGATGATCATTATGCACAGCAACGGTTAGGTGGTTGCCTCCAAAGAAAGTTTTGCCCCAGAGGCAAGGAAAACGGCCTTTTTTTTTGCGAAGGAAAGGTGGTTTTACGGCACTTGACCGGGGAAAAAAGGAACTTTGGGCGCAATATTTTGAACGTGCCGGTTTATTTTATGCGGCAGGCCGTGCGCCTGCCGCGACCCGTCTTCGCCGTGCCGGAAAAAAACGCCCGCCCTCACCCCTTTCCCGTGCCGCAAAAGACTTTCAATCCTATTTTCCCCTTGCGCCTGCCTGGAAAACGATTTATTTCAACCTGACGTCTCCGCCAGTTGCGTGAATCCGGTTTCGCGGTTCACGCTCCGGGCAAAACAACCGACTGCCCGAAACCGCAAAGGCCTTACGCTCATGCCAGGCGATAACACAGACAATATATTTTCACGCTATTCCGGATACCTTTTCGTTTTTCTGGCCGCCGCCCTATGGGCCATACTCGGCCCCTTGTCGCGCGTGAGCCTGCAGAATGGCGTAAGCCCGGTAGAAGTAGCCTTTTGGCGCGCCTGCCTGGGCGGGGTGTTTTTCATCGCGCACGGCATTATCGGCAAGCATTACAAAATTCCGCTCAAGGCCATGGCCGCCTTCGCCCTGTTCGGGGTGATCGGCGTGGCCTTCCTGTTTTATATTTACATAGTGGCGGTGGAACGCGGCGGGGCGGCCCTCGCGGCCGTGCTGCTTTATACGGCTCCGGCCTGGGTGGCGATTTTTTCCAGGTTGTTTTTCCATGAGAGCCTTACGCCTCTCAAGCTTATTTCCATTGCCCTGGCTTTTGCCGGAACGGTGCTGTTCTGCCTGGGCGGCGGGGGCTCCCTGGATAAAGTCGGGGTGATCTGCGGCCTGCTTTCCGGGCTTTGCTACGCCATGCACTATGTTTTTTGCGGCCTTTACCTGTCTCGATATTCCGCCGTTTCGCTTTATATGTACTGCCTGCCCATAGGCGCGGCCCTGCTTTTCCCGCTGGTCAGCTTCAGCCCGAAAGGCGCGGAAGACTGGCTGGTCATGCTGGCCCTGGGGTTAGGCTGCACTTACGGCGCCTATTACGCCTATTGCGAGGGCATGAAACGCATTTCACCCACCCGCGTGGCCGTGCTGGCCAACCTTGAGCCCATGCTGGCCGCTGTGTTCGCCTATATTTTCTGGGACGAATTCTTTACCGCCGCAGGCTGGGCCGGAGCCGCCCTGATTCTGGGCGCGGTGTTCCTGGTGGTTTTCGACGGAAGCAAAAACAGCGCGCCGGAAGCCTGAAAGTTTCGATCTTAACATAAAGGACCCCCATGCCTCACGCCCGCCTTCCCCATTTCGGCCGGAACGAACAAGACCTTGAACTACACCTTGCGGAAACCTGCCGCTCCATAAAGCCGGTTGACTCGCCTGAGCTGCGCCGGCTCGGGCAGGAACGCCTGGACAACCTGACCAAGCCTCTAGGCAGCCTTGGAAGGCTGGAAGAGGCCGCCTTACGCCTTTTCATGATGTCTGGCGGGAAAAAGCCGCTTGAGGTGTTTCCGGCCTTGCTCTTCACCATTGCCGGAGACCACGGCGTTGTGGCGGAAGGCGTGGCCGCCAACCCTCAGGAAGTGACGCGTCAGATGGTGCTGAATTTTCTGGCCGGCGGGGCCGGCATAAACGCCCTTTGCCGCAGCGCCGGAATGCGCTTTATGGCGGTTGACGCCGGGGTCATCGGGCCGGATTTCTCACCACACCAGCAGCTGGTTAACGCTAAAACAGCCCAGGGAACGGCGAATCTGGCCCTTGGCCCGGCCATGAGCAGGCACGATTGCCTCAAAGCCTTGCACACAGGGCTGCTCCTGGCGGAAAAATCCGCTGAGAACGGCGTGCGCTGCCTGGCCGCCGGAGAAATGGGCATTGGCAACACCACCCCTTCCAGCGCCCTTTATTGCGCCTTTCTCGGCCTTTCGCCGGAAGACGCGGCCGGAGCGGGCGCCGGGCTGCCCCCGGACAAAGTCGCGCACAAGGCCGAGGTGGTAAAGCGCGGCCTGAAGGCGAACTCGGCGGCCGTGCAATCCGGAGACCCGCTCGCCGTTCTGGCCGCTCTGGGCGGTTTTGAAATCGCGGCCATGAGCGGGCTTATGCTCGGTTCCGCCGCCCACGGCATCCCTTTCCTGGTTGACGGCTTTATTGCCGGCGCGGCCTTCGTGGCCGCCTGGAAAATGGCTCCGCCCCTGGCCGATTACTGCTTCTTCGCCCATAGTTCGGCGGAGAAGGCGCACCGTGAAGTGCTCGCGCGCCTGAACGCGCTCCCCCTGCTTGACCTCGGCCTGCGCCTGGGCGAAGGCACGGGAGCCGCCCTGGCCCTGCCCGTGCTCAAGGGCGCTTGCGCTATCTTCAATGAAATGGCAAGTTTTGCCCAGGCCGGGGTGGCTCCCGTGAGCAAATAACCCGATTGCAAACGCCGGGGCGAAAACGCCTAGCCATGCGCCCGCCCGCCGTAACCGCCAAGGCGTCTCAACCTTGAAACGCCCCGGAATGCCTTAAACAAGGAACGACACGACTGTTATGACGAACAACAACTCCATGCCCAATGAAATCTGGCTTGCACACCGGGTTTCCTATGGCGAGACTGACGCCATGGGCGTCATGTATTACGCCAACTACCTGCATCTTTTTGAACGCGGCCGCAACGAGCTTTTCCGGGCGCACGGCCTTTCCTACGCCAAAGTGGAAGAACGCGGGTTTTACCTGCCCGTGCGCGAGGCCAACTGCCGCTACCGCAGCCCGGCGCGCTACGACGACCTGCTCTGGCTGCGCATGGGCATTACGGACTGGGGCCGGGCCTCGGTCACCTGTTCTTACGAATTATATAACGAAAACAAAAACCTGCTGCACGCGACCGGCTTCACCCAACACGCCCTGGTGAACGGAGACGGACGCCCGGTGGCCATTCCCGAATGGCTCAGGGAAGTGTTCGACACCCCCTCCGCAAGCTGAACGCGCCGGACAAGACCGGACAGGATTAAGCTCCGCCCGTCAGGCCAAAGCCGCATATAAACAGATTGCCCGCAGGAAAAAATCGCACCATGTTCAATATAGCGCCTTTTCAGGCAAAACATTCTCTTTGGTCCCGCAAACGGCGCCTTTTGCCGCTCTTGGCCCTTGTTTCGTGCCTGGCCCTGTTCTGCCCGGCCTGCGTGCCCAAAGGCGAGGCCGGAAGCGCCCAGGCTGCCGCGGCATCCACGCAGTCCGTTCCAAAGGCCAAGCATAACATGTTCACCCCGCTGGAAAAAGAAGGGGTGTTCAAACTCTCGGAAAAGGAAGCCCTGGCCCTTGCCAAAAGGCTGAGCCCGGCCGCCCAGGGCCTTTCTTCCTGGCGCGACATGGATTTCGCCATCCAGCAGAGCCTGGCCTTCGCCTCGGCCAAACCCGCCGGCGGCACCGCCTGCGCCCGGCCCGGCTTCAAGGCCACCTGGGGCGAGCTTTGCGCTTCTTTGCGCCTCATGTCCAGCCTGCTGCCGCAGCTTGACGCCAACCCCGCCCTTCTGGCCAAGAACTTCACCTGGTACCGCCTGGGGCCGGATACCGGCTTCACCGGCTATTACGAACCCACCCTGAATGCCAGCCGGGGCAAAACCCAGCGTTTTTACTACCCGCTCTACCGCGTTCCACCGGATTTGCGCAAAGGCAAAAGCTATCACAGCCGCAACAGCATCGACCGCAAGAACGCCCTCCAGGGACGGGGGCTTGAAATAGCCTGGGTTGACAGCGAAGTTGACGCCTTTTTCCTGCACGTTCAGGGCTCCGGCCGCCTGCTTTTTCCGGACGGTTCGACAACCCATGTGCTTTACGCCGGAAAGAACAACCACTCTTACGCCTCCATCGGCCGCCTGATGCGCGAACAGGGCCTTTTGCCGAAAGATAACGTCAGCATGGCCTCGATAAAGGCCTGGTTGGCGGCCAACCCTTCCCGCCAGGCCGAACTGCTTGACCAGAACGCCAGCTACGTTTTTTTCCGCGAAGCTTCGCGCGGCCCTGTAGGCGGAATGGGCAAGCCCCTTACCCCATGGGTGAGCATGGCTGTGCACCCCAAGCGCATTCCCTACGGCACGCTGATGTTCGTTTCCATTCCCCTGCCCGCGACTGACCCGTCGCGGGTGGAGCCCTTCAACGGACTGGCCCTGGCGCAGGACGCGGGGGGCGCCATAAAGGGCAACCGCATGGACCTGTTTTGCGGGCCGGGGGAGAAGGCCGCGCATGTGGCCGGATACCTTGACGCGCCCGGAGCGGCCTATATTCTGCTTCCCGCTAAAAAATAGGCGAAAAATCTGCTTGACTACAGGGTCATATCAATTTAAGTAACAATTCTTCAAGCGTTGGACGTTCCGCCCACGCGGGTCATTAGCTCAATTGGTAGAGCAGCTGACTCTTAATCAGGAGGTTGTAGGTTCGATTCCTACATGGCCCACCAGAACAAAGTTCGCAAGCGTCCGCATAAGTCCGTAAAGACTATGCGGACGCTTGTTTTTACGTGCATCGGCGGTTCGTATGGGTTCGCATGGTTCCGCTTGCTTCCGTGTAATTTTGTGAGTAAGAAATGAGTAACCAAATTTGTTGTCCTACGGAGTTACTCACATGTTTACGGAAAAAGCGATTGCGGCGGCGAAGCCTAAAGACAAGGTGTATCGCGTTGCCGATCAGACTGGAAACGGGCCCACCAGAAACTTTTCCCAAGTTATGCGCGGCAGCCCGTCAATACTAGATAAACGCTAGTTTTGACGGGTTGTCGCCGTTCTGTCGCCTGTGCCGCGTTTCACCTCAAAAAAGCAGTGCTGCGGCTATTGCGCTGAGATTTACCTGCAACAGCCGGGCATCATGACTGCAGCTTGCTCAGCAGCGCTTTCAATTCCTGGGCCATGCCTGAAAGGGCCAGAACCGCGGCGGAAGCATGGCTCATGCCGGAAGCGGTTTCCATGGCAATGTGATTGATTTCGTCCACGGCTCTATTGATTTCCTCCGACGTGGCGGACTGCTCTTCCGCAGCCGCGGCGATGCTGGTAATTCGCTCGGAATTTGTGCCGGCAAGTTCTACTATCTCCCGCAGGGCGGATCCGGAAACCTCCGCCAATCCCGTGGCGTCCGAAACGCTTTCGCTCGCTTCCGCCACCTGCCGGATATTGCCATTGGTGGCGGTCTGAATCCCCTGAATGCCGGTTCCCACTTCAATTGTGGCGCTCATGGTTTTTTCCGCCAGCTTGCGCACTTCGTCGGCCACCACAGCAAACCCCTTGCCGGCCTCTCCGGCGCGGGCGGCCTCAATGGCCGCGTTAAGCGCCAGCAAATTTGTTTGGTCCGCAATGTCGGAAATCACGTTCATGACTCCTCCTATGGCCTCCGTCTGCTTTCCCAGGTTCTGCATGTTATTTTGCAGTTCCTCGGCTACGTTATGCACCCGCTGCACCGCTTCAATAACCTTGTTTACCAAATTCGCGCCTTCGCGGGCTTGTTTGCGGGTGGTCTCCGCCTGCTCGCTGGCCTCTCCCGCGTTACGGGCCACTTCTATAACCGTGCTGTTCATCTCTTCCATGGCCGTGGCCGTGGCCGCCACCCGATCTCGCTGCATGTCTGCGCCGCTGCTGACCTCTCCCACGCGGGCGGAAAGCTCCGCCGATGCGGCGGCCACACGGTCGGCTATGCCCAATGCCTGGGAAACGACTTCCATAATGGTTCGCTGAACGTTTTTGAGCTGCGTCAGATCAATAATAAGCTGAAGCACGGCAACCAGTTCGCCCGAACTGCCGAGCATGGGAATGGCGGTGTAGCTGATGTCCAGGTCAGCGCCGCCTGGGTGGGCCACTGTTTCCGCGCTATGGAGTTTGCCGGTCGCCGCCGCTAGGGTCAGCGCGCAGGAGGGCAGGCCTGAATCTTCCCGCCTGAAGACCTCCTCGCAGGCTTTACCCTGATAATTCTCGCCCCCCAGTTTGACGGCTATGGCGTTCATATAGCGGATGCGTAAATTCTTATCCAACATGACCACAGGCGAGGGAATAGCGTCTACGACCATACGAAAACGCTCTAAAATAGAGTTCGTGCCTTTGATCAGGCTGGCGAATTCTCCGGAAAAACGCGTATAGTCGCCTTTGGCGTTCAGTTGGCCGGCTTCAATGCTTGTCTCCAAAATTTGATACTCCGCCACCACCTGTTTCAGTGACTCGGGAATGGCGCGCAAGGCTTCAGCCAGTTTGCCGAGTTCGTCCTTCCGGCGCACGGCAAGCGCGGCTGAAAGGTCTCCGTTCGCGATTTTCACGGCAAAAGCTCCGCCAGCTTTAACATCCCGCAGCACGGGCCGCAAAACGAGCAGAATAATCATGACGGACAAGGCTATGCCCGCTATCGCGGTGAATATGGAACTGTTGCGTATATCCGCCAGGCCGGAAAACACATCGTCATATTCCGCCTGAGTGACGGCTGTAAACCCGGAAAAGCGGTCTTTAGCGTGATATGCAAAGATATGCGCGCCATCGTAGTTGACAAAATCCGTCACCCCATCGGCGGGGCTGGCTGCCATTGCTTTGTAATAGGATATGTCTTTGGCGGAAGGGTTGAAAAGCAGATCCGGATCTTTATGCGCCGCCACCAGGCCGTTCGCTCCGAGAATGTACGCATATCCTCTCTGGCCGATCGACACCGGTTTGACCGAGGTTTCGTATATGTATTCAAGGCTTATGGGGCAATAGACCACCCCGGCCGCTTTACCGCCCAGCATTACCGGAGAGGCTATCACCATAACGCCTTTACCCGTAACGCGGCTTTTCACAGGAGGAGCCAAAAAAGTCCGGCCTTGCATGGCGTTCTGAAAATAATCGCGGTCGGCATAGTTTTGCCCGACGGTGCCGGGATCGGAAGACGCGATGATTACTCCGTCGCTGTTTAGCAAACCGATGCGGTCAAAAGCGGGATAGCTCTTCTCCAGCTCTTCAAGTTCTTCTTTAAAACGCTTCAAACCTTTTTCGTCTGAAAAGCCGCCGCTGTAAAAACCCTTGATGTCATCACGCTGGGTAATGCGCTCGATATCGACATGAGCGTCCCTGACCAGAACTCCCGCAGCCCTGGCCAAGGCTTCAGCCTCGCCGCGCAAATTGTCCACCAGCGCTTCATGCAGCTCGTCCGCCGCTTTTTGATAGATCATGTAACCGCTTACACCGCAAAGTGCAACAATCAACAACAAAATCGGAAGGAGAACTTTTGTTTGCAGTTTCATACGCCACTCCTTGGATTTCATATAATATGATTTCATATTATATTTTTGCATTGTTACATCCTACAGTAGAAAAGTGCTCTGTCAATAATAAATTAAGAACATAGAGGGCTTCTTTCCTTAAGTTTAAGTTCAGTCTTTAGGGCATGTTAACTCTGAAAGAGTTTAAATGCCCTGGCGTACGCCCGCAAGCGAGCAGCGCGCCGTGTCTTTAGCGCAAGCCGCTTCGGGCTTGCACGTGCCGGATAAAATATAGCCTTCCGCATTCAAAACCGGTTTCCGCAGAGATATCTCAACGCGAAAAGCTCTAGGGGCTGGGCCAGAGTGACGGCTTACTACGATCACAGCGTTTCGCTGGCGCATTTTATCATCTTTTTCATGCCTAAACTCATAAAGCTTTACATTAAATTGATATACGTTATATGTTTTATAGAATTAAACATAACCTATGAATTTTTGCCATGACGGCCGCCGAACGTTTGAAAACGGCAAATTAGTTGCCGCAAGGCCGCCAGAGGCTGTTTCCAAATACAATCTTTCACCTCAAAAACAAGAAAAACGAGCCGATTTACGCAGACTTGGGCTGAACGGTTTATTTAGAGACAGGTTCTAAGCTTATTGAATCCCTTTATCATTGGCATAGTCTTCTTACCCTGAAGCTGAACGGAAAAAAATTGGAGCGACGCTTTTGCAACCGCGCAATAAAGCTGAAAACGGCGCCACGAACCGTATTGCAAGGACGGCCTTCTCTCTGAAACGGCTCTTATTGCCGGCCTGCTGCCTGTTTCTGCTTAACCCGGCCGCCATGGCGGCCGGACCGGCCCTCGGCCCGATAATCGCAGGACCGGGGGATGATATTATAATCCCCGACGGAGCTACGGTTCAAGGTTCCACAGGTTCAGCCGTTTCCGCCGCTGGCGGACTGGTGTCCGGAACCAGCACGCACGCCGTAGGCGCAGGCGTCGATACCGAAACGGCGGCGGTCAGCGCCGAGGGCCCCGGCTCGCTGGTATCCCTGGCCGGAACCGGAACTGTGATCGACGCCGCCTCGGTGGGAGTCCGAATGTTTTCAGACGGGCTTGTGCGGCTGGAAAGCGGAACGGTCATCAATATCTCGGGAGTAGACGCAGCCGGTTCCGCCGGGTTGTGGATACAAAGCGCCACCCCGGCTGACGCCTTCGGCGCAGGCATAACCGTCAATATAGATCAGAGCGCGCCACGCGCCGATATCGGCGCCTGGATCGGCGTAACGCTCGACAGCGGAGGTTCCGCCGCCTTCGACAACCTTGCCGTTCAGGGAAGCGGGGCCAACATGGGAGCATTCGCCGAAGGGGCAGGCACATATTTGAGCTTGAAAAACAGCTCTTTCGCTGTGAACGGCGTGCTCGGCGCAAGAGCTGGAGGCATTTTTTTCTGGCCCGTCAGAAGAGTTTGGGGAGATCTCAATGAAATCGGCATTGCCGGCGAAGGCGGCGCGGTGATCAACCTGGACAACGTCAGCGTAACCCATACAGTTTCCGGGACAGTCATGGGCCTTTTCGCCGTAGATGCCGGAACAGCCATACACGCGCGCGGCGTTTCCCTTACGATGAGCGGCGACGGCGGCTTTTTCAGCACGGGTTCCCTCGGCGGCGACGCCGCCGGGGTTTATGCGGCATTCGGCGGCGCGATAGATCTTGCAAATTCCATGATCGCCGTCTCGGGCGGCAATTTCAGCGGACTGCACGCACGCGGCGGCGTCATCCACGCCAGCGGCTCCGGCATATCCACACTCGGCGGCAACAGTTCCGCAATACGGTTCACGCTGCCGAACGGCCTCATCACCCTGAGCGGCAGCTCCCTGTCCGCCCAGGGCGCCGGCAATATCGGCGTCATTGCCACGGAATCCGCTTCAAGCGCGCTCGACATGTCCGGAGGGTCGCTCAGCAGCGCCGCGCAGGCCGTATATATCAACGACGGAAACCTTCTGCTCAACTTCAGGAACGGAACGCTTGTGACCTCCGGCAACGGTCTTTTGCTCGATTCCGCCGCCAGCGGCGTGGGAACGATAACGGGCGACACGGGCGCGATCCTCGCGGGAGACATCAGGGCCGCGACGCGGAACAACGCGCATATCTTCCTGAACGGCGGCGCTGTCTGGACCGGCGCGGCCCGCAATATCGGAGACGCCTCCGTGTCCGGGGGCGCTCTCTGGGTGCTGACCGGCAATTCCGACGTGCGGTCGCTCAGCCTGAACGGCGGCGCGGCGAATTTTTCTCCATTCGAGGAAACTACAGGTTACAGAACCCTGACCGTGCGCGGCAATTTCGGCGGCACGGGCGGCGTGGTGGGGCTTAACACCCATTTGGCGGACAGCGTCTCGCCCAGCGACAAACTGGTGATTCAGGGCGACGCCTCAGGCGACGGTTGGCTGCGCGTCAGCAATACCGGCGGAGGCGGCGCTTTGACCAGCGGCGACGGCATTCAGGTTGTAGAAGTGCGTGGAGCCTCGAACGGAAAATTCACCCTGCAGGGAAGAGCGGCGGCGGGCCTTTATGAATACACACTGCACAAGGGTGAGAGCGACGGCAACTGGTATCTGAGCAGCTCCAGCCCCATCGAGCCGGATCAGCCCGATATCCGGCCCGAAGTGCCGCTGGCCGGCGTTTTCGTTCCTCTGGGCGTGGAATATGGATATGCCATGCTGGGCACGCTGCACGAACGCACAGGCGAGAGCCGCAGGGGGTTGAACCAGGCGGAACGGGCGAAAGAAAGCGAACAACGCGGGATCACCGCTTGGGGGCGCTTGCTCGGAAACCGCCTTTTCCATAAAGCCGAAGGCAATTTCATGGACCACGGCGCAAGTTACGATTATAGCCTGGGCGGAGTTCAGGCTGGTCTTGGCGTCAAGGCGTCAGGAAACTCCGGCGGGACTGAAAATTTTGTGGGCGCATATTTAGGCTATGGGCATATGGATGCCGGGGTGGAAGACATTCGTTCCGGCGACGCTGGCGTTGTAGGCTTAGACGCCTGTTCTATCGGCGCGTACTGGACCCGTTACGCCTCGGCGGACGGCACGGGTTTGTACAGCGACCTTGTGCTTCAGGCCGCCGCGTACGATACGCGGGCGGAATCCAGCCTCGGCGAATCATTTTCAAGCGCCGGCTACGGAGCCCTGGCTTCTTTTGAAACAGGCTACGCTTTTGATCTCGGCCAGGGCGTAACCCTTGAGCCGCAAGGTCAGCTCGCCTGCCAGCATGTGGATTTCGAAGATGCCAAAGACGCTCACGGCGCCTTTTATTTCGACGGAGGCTCTTCGCTGCGCGGCAGGCTGGGCTTGCGCCTGGGCAAGCTGTTCGACACGGGCGACGAGCGAAAGGCGCGCCAATTGTCCGTCTGGGTGCGGTGCAACGTATGGAAAGAGTTTCTCCGGAGCGATGAAATAACCGTGGCGGACCGCGATGGCGGTAATCGGACCGGCGTGACTTCGCGTTTTGACGACGTCTGGGGCGAGGCGCAAGTCGGCCTGTCGGGCGAAATCAGCGACAATCTCAGCCTCTTCGCCGCCGGGGAGATGTTCCATTCCCTGGATGGCGGCGCTCGCAAGGGATGGGGCGGGCATATAGGCTTCCGCTACGAATGGTGACTGTTCCGCCGCAGCAAGCAACGCGCGCCTGCAGCGGCGGTTTCAGGCCTGGCTCCGCCCGCGAAACCCGGCTGGGCAACATGAATGGAACTTGATCAGGCCAGCCAATATATATTTCTTTTTTGCTATTTTTTGATTCATTTTTGAATCATATAACGGCGGAGCCTTTATGCTTGTGATTGATAATATTTTCACAAGCGATCTCACTCTGCACAGTTCCTAATATTTCATAACTGAAACAAAGCGCTCAATCCTCCTCACATTCATCACTCTGAAATAACTTATTTTTTTCTGCGGCATGCCGTTTGCTATTACTGTTTGTAATTATTTCCCATTAACAGAAATATCGGCCCCGGCTTACGACATTCCGGGAATATTAAAGGAGAAGCCATGTATTCACGTGTTTTTATTACCGGAGTAGTTCGTTACAATCCGGACAAATGCTGGAACGGGTTGACCATAATACCCGGCATTCAGGGCACTGACTCGGCCCAGGGGGCGGCGTTGTACGACATGAACGGCAACGTGGTGCACCGCTGGAAGGGCCTTTACGGAGCCTTCGACAACAAAATCCTGCCCGGCGGCCACGTCATGGGCGCCAGCGGTTTTATGCCGGGGTACTGGCTGGATTGCCTTGACCTGATTCAGCAAGACTGGGACGGCAACACCGTGTGGCGTTTCGACAAAGGCGAAGCCCTGGTCAACCCGGAAACCGGAAAAAGCCTTATGAGCGCCCGCCAGCATCACGACTTTCAGCGTGAGGGAAGCGCCACCGGCTATTATAACCCCGGGCAAACGCCTAAAACGCGCGGCAAAACGCTGGTTAACTCCACCCTCACCCGCAAACTGCCGGAATTTTCCGACATAAACATCGCGGACACCAACATTATGGAGGTGGACGAAGAAGGCAACCGCCTGTGGTCATGGAGCCTTTTCGACCACTGGGACCAGCTCGGCATTGAAAGCATCGGCAAGGCCGTTCACCGCTGCTTCGCGCCGGAATTCGGCACGTCCGGGTACGTCAAGGTCACCTACTGCAACAACATAAACTACCTCGGCCCGAACAAATGGCATGACGCGGGCGACGAACGCTTCCACCCGGACAATATCATTTCCGACATCCGCATCCTTAACACTTCCTTCATCATTGACCGCAAAAGCGGCGACATAGTCTGGCGGCTCGGGCCTGACTTCGAATCCTGCAAGGAACTTCAGGACATCGGGCAGATAGTCGGCCAGCACCACGTTCATATGATCCAGAAGGGCCTGCCGGGCGAAGGGAACATCCTGATATTCGACAACGGCGGCCAGGCCGGTTTGGGCAAGCCCTCGCCCTGCGCCCCCACGGGTTACTGCAACGCCACCCGCGCCTATTCCCGCGTGCTGGAAATAGACCCCGTAACCCTCAAGGTGGTCTGGTCGTACAACGACCCCTCGGAATTTCCCGGCAGCGTGGAAGAATTGACCATAACCGACAACCTCTTCAGCCACTATTGCTCCAGCGCGGACCGTCTGCCGAACGGCAATACCCTGATAACCGAATTCCTGCACGGCCGCATAATCGAAGTGACGCCGGAACGGGAAATAGTGTGGGAATTCATCAATCCGGCCGGAAAGGTTTTCCGGGCGCACCGCTACCCCTATTCCTGGTGCCCGCAGGTAACAAACTTTCAGGAAGAAGCGGTCACCCCCGTGCATAACAGCCGCCTGCGCCTGAACACCAGAGGCGAACCGGTTCTGATGCCGGAAGACGAATTTTTCACAGCCGGCGCTGACAAGTAGCCAAAGGAGTTTTCCATGACCCTTCCTGACTCGATCAAGCTGCTGGAAAAGGCCGTTGCGCCGTTTTGCCTTATTGCCGCGTGGCTTGGCGGCATAAGCCTTTTTCTCATGACCGCCCTGACCACGGTTGACGTTCTGGGCCGCGCCCTGTTCGCGACGCCGCTGCGCGGCACGCTGGAAATGGTAAGCGTGGGGCTGGTGCTGACGTTTTTTTTCGGAATGCCTTATTCGGAATTGAAAAATGAGCATATCCGCGTGGATATATTCACGGATAAAATGCCCCAGGCCGTGCGCGGCGCCCTGGCCGTGGGAATTACCTGGCTCTACGCCCTCATTGTGGCCGTTCTTTCCTGGCAATGCTTCGCCCAGGCGGTTTTCTTGTCGGCCCGCAATTCCAACACCGGCCTTATGGCCATTCCCCTGGCCCCGTTCATGTTCGGCGTTGCGGCCGTGTTGGCGCTTTTCGCCCTGGTGATACTTCTTAACCTGCTCCGCCGCGTTGAGGAATTCCGCGCGGCGAAGCAAAAAAGCTGGATCACGCTTGCGCTGTCGCTTTGCGCCGGAACCACCCTGGTAACGCTGGGCGTTTTTCCCGAACTGGCCCCTTTTGTCCTCAGCGATACGGCTACCGGCGTGCTCTCGCTGCTGCTGCTTTTCATTTTCATCTTTCTGGGCCTGCCCATAGGGGCCGCAATGGTGTTGTCCTGCCTGGCCGGCATGTCGCACCTGATGCTTGCCGACGCCGCCCTTTCCCTTCTGGGCATGGTCAGCAAGACGGTAGCCTCGAACTACGGCTGGAGCGTCGCGCCGCTGTTCATTTTCATGGGGGTTCTGGTCAGCGCGTGCGGCTTCAGCCGCAACATTTTCGACACGGCTTACAAGTGGCTGGGGCATTTCAAGGGCGGGCTGGCCTCCGCCACTATCGGCGCGTGCAGCATCTTCGCCGCGGTTGTGGGCGACAGCCTCTCCGGCTGCGTCACCATGGGCTCTATCGCGCTGCCGGAAATGAAAAAATATAATTACGACACCAAGCTTTCCACCGGCTGCGTGGCCGTCGGCGGCACGCTGGGCATACTCATACCGCCCAGCATGGGGTTTATCGTATACGGGCTGATCACCGAGCAGTCCATCGGCAAGCTCTTCATGGCCGGGCTCGTTCCGGGCATCCTCGTCACTGTTATGATGATAGCGCTGATCACCTTCCGCTGCCGCCGCAACCCGGCCCTCGGGCCGGCCGGAGAACGCTCGGGCTGGGGGGAACGCTTCAGGTTCACCTTGCGCAGCTGGCATATTTTCAGCCTTTTCATCATCGTTTTGGGCGGAATATGGCTGGGCCTCTTCACCCCCACAGAGGCCGGGGCCATAGGCGTGGCCGCCACCCTGGCCATAGGTCTGGGCCTGCGGCGCTTCACGGCGCGCGGGCTCAGCGACGCCACGCTGGAGTCCGTCCGCCTGACTTCTTCCATCTTCTTCATCTTCATATACGCAACGGCCTTCACCCAATATATCGCCGTGACCATGCTGCCCAACCTTCTGGCCACCAGTGTGGCCGCCCTGCCCATCGGGCGCTACGGCATCTTCGCGGTAATAGTTCTTATATACCTTTTCCTGGGTTGCGTAATGAACGCCCTGCCGGTCATTATCCTCACCCTGCCCATTCTATACCCTACCGTGCTGGCCCTGGGGTTCGACCCGATATGGTTTGGGGTGATCGTGGTGATTCTGGCTGAACTCGGGCAAATAACCCCGCCCATAGGCATGAGCGTGTTCGCTTTGCGCAACGTGGCCCCGGATGTTCCGATGTATACGATATTCGCCGGAACCATTCCTTTCTGGGGGCTTTTCATTCTGTTAATCCTCCTGCTGACCGTTTTCCCGCAAATCGCCTTATTTTTACCCAATATGCTGTATTAACCAACTTAAAACCGGAGAACGCCATGCGCAAAAAGTTACTGATTCCGTTAGGCCTGGCCTTGTTAGCCATTTTGCTGTCAAGCTCGTTCGCTGTTGCCGCCGAACGCAAAATTCGCATAAACAACAGCGCCTGGGCTCCGATCGACCACCCCGTAACCCGGTACTTTTCCGTCAAGCCGGGCGAGTTGCTGAATATTGTCTCCGGAGACAAATTTGACATCAAAATTCACCCCTCGTACACATTGGTAGGCATGAAAGACAGCTACCAGGCCGTAATTTCCGGCATGACCCCGTATAACCTCACCTGGCCCGCCGCCACGCCCGGCGTGTTCCCTTTGCTTGACCTTTTCTCGCTGCCCGGCCTTTTCCCCAACCAGGCCACGTCCAACATGGTCTTGCTCGATCTTTTCGCCAAATATCCGCAATTCGAAAAAGAGCTTGACCCCGCCGTGGCGCGCATCTCCACCCAGGTTCACATGCGGGCCGACCTGCACATGCGCGCCCCGGTGCGCACCCTGGCCGACCTGAAGGGCAAGACCATAGGCTGCCAGAACCCGCAGCTGGCGGAAGCCCTCGCCGTTCTCGGCGCTTCGACCATGATCATGGAAATAGGCGATATGTATACTTCGGTTGACAAGGGCGTTGTAGACGGCGTGGCCGGGGCCTGGGGAATGGTCAGCTCCATCCGCCTGGCCGAGGTCGCCAAATATCATACGCTTATAGGCATCTGCCCCGCCGCCTCGCACTTCCTGGCGAACAGGAAAACCGTGTGGGACGCCCTCACCCCGGAACAGCAGGCTGTGATGAAGAGCCTTGAGCCGGTAATTCAGGGCATGATCGCCAAAGGCAACGTGGAAGCCAGCATGGACGTGCGCTTCAACCAGGCCTCAAAGGAAAAAGGCCATGAAATGATTATCTGGAGCCCGGAAGATATGGAGGCCATGCGGGCCAAGTTCCGCCCGCTGTGGGATAAGTGGGCCGAAGAAATGGAAAAGAAAGGTCACCCGGGCAAGGAAATCCTGAAAGACGCCATCAAACTTGTCGACGCTTACAACTACGGCTGATCGCCCGAAGCGGTAACGCCTCGGCATAAGAAAAAATTCCGCGAACGATACCCCCGTCAAGGCAGGCAAAGCAAGCCCATTCAGGCTGAAACTTTGAAACCTTGACGGGGTTTTGCATGCCCAAGGAAAAACAGAACGCCGGTTAGCCCGCCTTCAAGGAAAAGCCGCACGGCCCTGCCTTGAAGGCGGGTTCCATTGCCGCTCCGCCACAAATAGACTTTTCGAAGTTAACGCTCCTCCTTCATTTCCTGTCAACCCCGCCCCAGCGTTTCCCTCCGTTTCCGCGCGCCATCTTCCGCTCCGCCTGAAAAACCGGTGTTATAACGGGCAGGTTCAAACCGTGAACTCAAAACCCGCCACAGGAGGGCGACCCATGCCGATT
>JAVBMT010000016.1:0-49140 GCA_031552195.1 Desulfovibrionaceae bacterium | reverse complement strand
AATCGGCATGGGTCGCCCTCCTGTGGCGGGTTTTGAGTTCACGGTTTGAACCTGCCCGTTATAACACCGGTTTTTCAGGCGGAGCGGAAGATGGCGCGCGGAAACGGAGGGAAACGCTGGGGCGGGGTTGACAGGAAATGAGAAAATAGCCGTTTGGTTTATTTGGCATTATAAAAGCCCCGCTTTATCGCAAAGCGGGGCTTTTATTCATGAGGCGTTCCGGCGGACCGGAACGCCAGTCTGTTTTTATGGTTTGGGCTTACAGCTTCTGGCGCTTTACATACTTGGTATGCAAAAGCTCATGCGAAAGGTGGCCGTAAGGTTCGCCAAGGAATTCCTCATAGAGGGCCTTGATGAAGGGGTTGTCGTGCGATTTGCGGTGCGGTTTGCGGGCGTCTTCGTCATAAAGGGCCTGCATGCGCTTTTTCAGCACGTTGATGTCGCCGTGGTGGAAGGGCTGGCCGCCGCCGTCTATGCAGCCGCCGGGGCAGGCCATGACTTCAATGGCGTGGTATTGCACCTTGCCGGAGCGGATTTCTTCCAGCAGGGCGCGGGCGTTGCCCAGGCCGCTGGCGATAGCCACCTTGAGGTTAAGGTCTCCCACCTTGACTTCCGCATGTTTGATGCCGTCTAGCCCGCGCAGGGGTTCGAACACCACCTGGGTGAGGGTTTCGCCGGTCACCCATTCGTAAGCTGTGCGCAAGGCGGCTTCAAGCACACCGCCGGTCACGCCGAAGATATCGGCCGCGCCGGTGGAATAACCCATGGGGTTGTCGCATTCGCCGTCTGGCAGGGAAGCGAAGTCTATGCCCGCTTCCTTGATCATTTTGGCGAGTTCGCGGGTGGAAATGGCTATATCCACGTCAGGCCCGTTTTCCGTGCGGAATTCTTCGCGGCCGGCTTCATATTTTTTGGCCAGGCAGGGCATTACGGAAACCACGACCATCTTTTTCGGGTCGTACCCGAACTTCTTCGCCAGGAAGGATTTGGCCACGGAACCGAACATCTGCTGCGGAGACTTGCAGGAAGAGGGAATGTCCAGCATGTCGTTGAACTGGTGTTCGAAGAACTTCACCCAGCCCGGACAGCAGCTTGTAAGAATGGGGAGTTTGCCGCCGTGTTTGATGCGGTGAACCAGCTCGGAGGCTTCTTCCATAATGGTGAGGTCTGCGCTGAAGTTGGTGTCGAACACCTTTTCAAAGCCCATCATGCGCAAGGCGGAAACCATTTTTCCGGTAACGGCCTTGCCGCCGAGGCCGAAGGCTTCGCCAAGGGCGGCGCGCACGGCCGGAGCGGTTTGAACGATGACGATTTTGTCTTTGTCGTTCAAGACTTCCCATACCTTGGGTATGTTGTTCACTTCGGAAAGGGCAGCGGTGGGGCAAACCGCCACGCACTGGCCGCAGTTGGTACAGCTTGTTTCCGAGATGGGCATGCCGAAAGGCGGGGCCACGGTGGTTTCAAAGCCGCGGTTTACGCCGGAAAGCACGTTAACGGTCTGCACGTTGCTGCACATGGTTTCGCAGCGGCGGCAAAGCACGCATTTGTTCATGTCGCGCACGAAAGCCGGGCTGGATTTGTCCATTTTGTGCTGGGCCATGGCGCCGGTGAAATGGATTTCATAAATACCCAGTTCGGCGGCCAGGGCCTGCAATTCGCAGTTGGTGTTCTTGGCGCAGGTCAGGCAGTTTTTCGGGTGGTTGGAAAGGATAAGTTCCACCACCGTGCGGCGCGCGTTGATGGTGCGCGGGGTGTGGGTAAGGATTTCCATGCCGTTGGAAACGGGCGTGGCGCAGGCCGGGGCCAAAGCGCGGCGGCCTTTCATTTCCACCATGCACACGCGGCAGGTTGCGCTTTTGTTTTCCATCTTGGTGTCGTGCAGATGGAAATGGCAGAGCGTGGGGATATGTATGCCCAGTTTTTTGGCGGCATCCAGAATGGTGGAACCGGCCGGAACTTCAACCGGTTTTCCGTTTATAGTAAGATTAACCATATTTCCTCTCACTTGTATTCAGTAATAATACAGTGCTTCCACGCGCTTAGCGGCGGATAACAGCCCTGGCCTGCTTGTCGTTGTTCTTGTCGGCCTTTTTGTTGACCGGGCAGACAGTTTCGCAGTTGCCGCACTTGATGCATCTTTTGACATCAATAACGTGGCGCTGCTTCGCTTCGCCGCTTATGCACTCAACCGGGCAACCCTTGCGGCAGGAACCGCAGCCGATGCATTTTTCGGTGATATGGAATTCCAGAAGGTTGGTGCAAACGCCGGCTGGGCATTTTTTGTCCACAACGTGGGCTTTGTACTCGTCCTGGAAATAGCGCATGGTGCTCAGGATGGGGTTGGGGCTGGTCTGGCCGAGGCCGCAAAGGGCGGTGTCTTTAATGACGTTGCCGAGGTTTTCCAGCTTTTCCAGGTGCTCCGGCGTACCTTTGCCGTTGCAGATGTCGGTGAGCATCTCGTAAAGGCGTTTGTTGCCGACGCGGCAGGGCGTACACTTGCCGCAGGATTCTTCCATGGTGAAATCCAGGTAGAATTTGGAAATGTCTACCATGCAGTTGTCTTCGTCCATAACGATCATGCCGCCGGATCCCATCATGGAGCCTATGGACATGAGCGAGTCATAGTCGATTTTGATATCAAGGTTTTCTTTGCTTATGCAGCCGCCGGAAGGCCCGCCGGTCTGCACCGCTTTGAATTCCTTGCCGTTTTTGATGCCGCCGCCGATTTCATAAATGATTTCGCGCACGGTGATGCCCATAGGCACTTCAACCAGGCCGACGTTGTTGATTTTTCCGGCCAGGGCGAACACTTTGGTGCCTTTGGCCTTTTCAGAGCCGATGGAACTGAACCAGTCGACGCCTTTGGTGAAAATGGCCGGCACGTTCGCCAGGGTTTCCACGTTGGTGATAATGGTCGGCTTGCCGAACAGGCCTTTCTCAGCCGGGAAGGGCGGCTTGGAGGTAGGTTCGCCGCGTCCGCCTTCGGTGGAGCGCAGCAGGGCGGTTTCTTCGCCGCACACGAACGCGCCGGCGCCCAGGCGGATTTCCAGGTCGAACGAGAAATCGGTGCCGAAAATGTTCTTGCCGAGCAACCCGGCCTCTCTGGCCTGTTGCAGGGCGGTTTCAAGACGCTGTATGGCCAGCGGGTATTCGGCGCGGATGTAAATATAGCCGTGGTTGGACCCGATGGCGTAGGCGGCGATGGCCATGCCTTCGATCACGGAATGCGGGTCGCCTTCCATGATGGAGCGGTCCATGAACGCGCCCGGGTCGCCTTCGTCCGCGTTACAGACGGTGTACTTGACGGGGCCCGGCTGGTCGTGGGCCAGCTTCCATTTCGTTCCGGCCGGGAAGCCGCCGCCGCCGCGCCCGCGCAGGCCGGATTTGCTGACGTCGTTGATGACGTCAATGGGGGCTTTGTTCTTCAAACATTCGGCCAGGGCGGCGTAACCGCGCGTAGCGATATATTCTTCGATCTTTTCAGGGTTTATAAGGCCGCAGTTGCGCAGGGCTATGCGCAGCTGCTTTTTATAAAAGGGGATATCGTGCTGCGTGGCCAGTTTTTTGCCGGGGTTGGCCGGGTCTTCATAAAGCAGCCGCTCAATAACCTTATTATTCTTAAGATGAGATTCGACAATTTCTTTGGCGTCTTCCGGCTTCACTTCAATATAGAACACATCGTCGGGGAAAACCTTGACGATGGGGCCTTTTTCACAGAAGCCGAAGCAGCCGGTAACCTGGGCGCTGACTTTGGCGTCAAGCCCGGCGGCTTTTATTTCTTTCTGCAGGTTTTCAAGGATTTTTTTACTGTCGGAAGATTGGCAGCCGGTGCCGCCGCAAACGAGAACTTCGCGGCGTGTTATAGCGGCGGCGGCGTCTTCCGCATGGCGCAGGTCAAGCAAAGGCTTACAGGCTTTGTAAGCGTCATCCAGATCTTTAAAAGATTTTATTTTAAGCATTGGCAGCCCCTTTTCCGTCGTCATATCCGGCGATGATCTTGGAGATATCGCCTTCAGTCAGTCTACCGTGGACATCTTCATCAACCAGTATAACAGGGGCCAGGCCGCAGGCGCCGAGACATCGCAGCTGCTCCAGGCTGTATTTTCCGTCGGCCGAAGTTTCGCCGACTTTTATGCCGAGTTCCGATTCCAGCTTGCGCAGGATCTTCTCAGATCCGCGTACGAAGCATGCGGTTCCCATGCAGACTTTAAACTGGCAGCGTCCTTTGGGTTCTGTGTTGAAATAGGAATAAAAGCTGACCACTCCGTATATTTTCGCGGCCGGAATGTTCATCTTTTCTCCGATAAACAACATTACATTTTTGGGGAGATAGCCAAAAATATGCTGGGCTTCATACAGCACCTTGATAAGACCGGATTCATTATCTCCAACCTTCCTGATGAAGGTTTCAAGGCTTTTCAAGCCCTCGGCCTCAGACTTCAGTTCTTGTGGCATCGTCTAACCTCTTTGTTTGATAGGGGGTTAATGTCGTGCTATGGTTTTTATCCTTTAGCTTGTCCACCAGTAGAGTAATGTCGCCAAATGCACAAAACTTGGCAAGGCGTTAAATGGAAATCAAGGACAAAAAACATTGTTACATTATTCACAACTGATTTGGCGCGCTTTTGCGCGGAAAAATGACATTAAAAAATACAACATATTGCTTTTAAGTGTTTTTTTTTACCAATAGGACTGGATTCGTATACAATTGACCCCTAGCATCAAGTTTTTTAAACGGCAAGAGAAAAATGGGCGTATGCGGGAAAGATTTGCGCCTTGAATTTTTACATGAAGGAAAACGTTGTTATTGTAATAAGTTATCTTGGCGGGGACGTTTCAGTTCAGCGTAGAGAGAAAGCAGGAAGGGTGGATTAGCAGGAAAAAGAGGCAAGACTGTTTGTGATTTTAAGCACAACTGCCTCCACGGACATCGATGCGTCAATAATGATGTGGGCGGCTTCTTTATAGAGGGGGGCGCGTTGAAGCAGGGTAGTTTCAATTTCCCTGCGCAAGTCAGACCCGGAAAACAGGGGCGGGCGTCGCGCGCTGAAAGGCGAAAGCCGACGCCTGCCCTCAAGCAGGTCAGCGTCGGCTTCCAGGTAGACGACAAGTCCGCGTGCGCGCATCAAAGCGCGGTTATCTTCACTTAACGGCACTCCGCCGCCGGTGGCGACGACGCAACCCGCAGGATAAAAACGGGCCACATGGGCAAGCAGACGGCTTTCTTCCGTCCGAAAGGCCTCCCAGCCATTCCGGTCGACATAGTTTTCTATGCTGCCGCCAAGACGGGTCTCCAGGGCTTTGTCCATGTCCAGGCACGAACGCCCGGCGAAAGAGGCCAGCCTGGAGGCCAAGGTGCTTTTGCCTGAGGCCCTTGCTCCAATCAGAAATATCATATGCGCGGTTCCGGTTCTTGCGCGCTGTTTCCCCGCGGGCCGCAACAGCCACGGACAAAGCCCCGGAAGAGATCAGCGCTTTTCGTTAACGAAGTCTTCCAAGGAATGGCCTATAGCTGAAACGCCTTTGGCATGCAACATCTTGACCGGAATGTCATTATTCTGGGCGTAGCGCACCGCCAGGTTTTTCGCGGAATGCGAAACGCAATTGGTGATTATGAGCATAAGGTCGAGGCTGCCCAGGTTTTTAACGAAATTTCTTTCATGGCCGGAAAAAGTTTTAGCGGCAAAACCGTACTTTTTCGCTTCTATTTTATAGTTCGCCTTGTTGCCGCAAACTCCGCCTATAATTCCAACGCACATAAAATCCCTCCTGTTCGCTTTATCAATGATCGATATATAATGAAAATGATTATCACAGTCAAGAATTATTTGCATTCTTTCCATTAAAATTAATTCGCGCGGCAGTATAGTGAAATAACTAACAAAGTTATTCTATGGCCATGCAAGGCATGTCGAAAAGAAAGTTAAGAGAGGAAAAGTTAGCGGCACGCGTCCGGATTTTGGCGCGAAAAACATTTTGCCGTTCCGGCGAAGGCGCGGGAAGTTGCGAAACATTGAAGGCGGGCATGCCGGTTTATGCGCCTGGCGGAAAGCGGCGCTTGTAAATTGTTTTTGAGTAATCGGGCAGTTTTTTTGGAGGGTTTAATCAGAAATTAAAGGTTTTGCCCCAAAGGCAAGTGAAGCGGAATGTTCTGCGAAGGGGCGCAGGTTTGCGGTGCTTGAGCGGAGAACAGTGGACGTTTGATCCGGCGTTTTTCCTAATAAGATTTTTTTTTGGGATGAAGCCCCTCTAAAGGCTAATCAGCGCCGCGCGCGCAAGGGCGTTGCAGCGCAGGTCGCGCAGTTTTTTTCCGGATTCCGCGCCGCGATTTTGCCAGCCTGCGGGCAGCGTGACGTTCAGGATTATTTTCAGTTCAGCACTGGCCAGTTCCCATAAAAAGTTCCGCCCGGAATCCGCCTGGGCCAGCAAGAAAAGCGGCAGGGCCAAGCCGGCCGCATGGGCTTCCGCCAGAAGGTCAACCCGCACGGCCGGACGGTGTTCGGAATAGCGCCCGGCCTTCATATGCAGCCGGCAAGACAGGGCGCCGGCTTTGCGGTAGCTGGCGGGCAGGGCTAGCCTGTGGGCCAGGGCAAGGGCCTCGGGGGCTCCGGCCTGTTCGTGACCGTAATGATGAGGCAGGATTTCCGGCGCGGTAAGGTTTTTACCCAGATCGTGGCAAAGGGCCATCCAGACGGCGTGGCTGAGAACCGCGCGTTCCGCGTCAGTCAGGATTGAATTCGCCGCCAGCCCGTCCATCATGCGTTTTTTTTCCAGCCACAGCGCGAACTGCCCGGCTGTTTTATCCATAACTTCGGCGGTGTGCCCAAGCACGGAATGCCGGTGATAGCGCGGCGGGCCGGCCGGGATGCCGCCGCCTTTTTCCAGCGGGCTGAACCAGGGCGAAAGGCAGCCGGAGGCTTCCAGTACACGCAGGAAATCGCCCGGTTCCGGTCCTTGCAGTGCGCGCAGCAGTTCCCGCCCGACCCGTTCCGGGGCAATGGTTTCCAGCAGCCCGTCGCATGCGGCTTCAGACATCAGGCCAAGGCATTCTCCACTGGGGGCGAAGCCTGGCAGGCAGGCGGAAAAACGGGCTGCGCGGAACACGCGCAACGGGTCCTGCCTGAAACTCCGGGCTGAAGCGGGGTGGAGCCGCCCGGCCGCCAGGTCTTCCAGTGCGTTGGGGTGCATGTGCAGGCGGCCGTTTTCCTCCAGAAGGAAGGCGTTTATGGTAAGGTCGCGTTCCAGGGCGTCCTCTTGCGGGCTGCTGCCGCGCAAGGGGGTATATTCGGAGCCGCCCAGCAGGAAAATTTCCGTAGGGCCGCCGGCCTTGTGCGCTTGCGGGTTTAGAGTTATGAATTCTTGCGGAGAGGCTGCAAAAGCCACGTCGTGATCTTTTGGGAACACCCCCAGCAAAAGATCGCGAACCGTTCCGCCTGCTGTATAATAACGCATTTTTTCCTTTTACCCTAAAGTCCGCAAAATGAAAATATCTGAAAATTACCCCGTGGTATTGCGCGACGGCCTGCCGGGGTTGGCCTCGCCCCTTATTCCGGAAGATTACGAATCCATACGGCTCACCATTGAAGAAGCCGGCAACGAGGATGGCGGATTCGAAGCCCCGCTTTTTTGCTGCGGAGAATGCGGCTCTACCTTTGACGTGGCCTGGGGCCTCGTGCGTGAGGGGCATTTCCCGGTATGGGCTTCGGTTGCGGCCCTGAGCCAGAGCGGAGGGCGAGGGCAGCTCAGGCGGCATTGGCATTCGCCGGAAGGCAACCTCTACGTCACCTTTCGTCTTCCTTTGGGGCCGGGTGAAGAAATTTTTTCCGGGGAAGCGGCCTCGGTAATAACCGCCTACCTGTGCCTGAAGGCTTTTGCCGGGCTTGGGCTGAACCTTGCCCTGAAGTGGCCGAACGATCTGGCCCTGCCCCTTGGCGGGTTGGAGGAATACGGCAAAGTGGGCGGGTTGCTGCTTGAGGAGCGTGACGGAGTTTTGCTGGCCGGGCTTGGAATAAACTGCCTGCACCGCCCGCCGGAGGAGCTTTTGCGGCGTGACGCGGCCATGGCGGCGGCCGTTCTTCCAGGCGGATGGCTGGAAAAGTTTGAGCGGCCTGGGCGCAAAACAGGGTTGCGGCTGTGGTTTGCACTTGTGCGGCGGCTTATCGTGAGTTATGTTCATTCCGACAGCAAGCAGAAGCCTTCTGATCTTCTCGTAATGGCCGAGCCTTTTCTGGCCTGGAAAGGGCGCGAAATTTTGTTGCGGGAAGTTGATTATCCGGAACAGCCATTGCGCGGAACCTTGCTCGGCCTCTCAAGCCGCGGCGGGTTGCGCCTGCTTACGCATGAAAACCGTGATTCTTCCGGCCGCGTTGAGCGCGAGGTATTTTCCGGCGGAATTTCCCCCTTTTTTTAAGCCGTTACCCATACCATTTCACTACGGAGTAAACAGGACATATGGCACTCAAAAGCTTTGACCAGGTGTTGCATGAGTTGAAGGGCAAGCCCATTCTGGTGGCGAACCGGGGCATTCCGGCGCGGCGCATTTGCCGTTCCGTGCGCGAGCGTTTTGATTCTATCGCCATAATGACCGCGACTGACGTGGACAAAACCGCTCCGGCGGCCTCGGCGGCCCATGAACTTTTGCTGCTTGGGCCTGACCCGCGCGCTTATCTCGACATTGAACGCATTATCTCGCTGGCTAAGAAACGCGGCGTTGTGGCCATTCACCCCGGCTGGGGCTTCGCTTCAGAGGACGAGCGCTTTCCCGCCCTTTGCGAAGAGGCCGGAATCGTGTTCATCGGCTCCACAGCGGAATCAATGAAGCTTTTGGGCAACAAGGTTCAGGTGCGGGCCCTCGGCAAACAGCTCGGCCTGCCGGTGGTTCCCGGTTCGGACGGCGCGGTTGACGTGGCCACCGCCCGTTCCGTGGCCAAGGAAATCGGTTTCCCCATCATGCTGAAAGCTGAAGGCGGCGGCGGCGGGCGAGGTATTTTTGAAGTGCATGACGACGCCATGCTTGAAGACGCTTTCATCAAAGCTTCCACCATGGCCCAGGCCTCTTTCGGCAACCCGCGCATTTACGTCGAAAAATTCCTGACCAACGTGCGCCATATTGAAATCCAGGTAATAGCCGACATGTACGGCAACGTGTTCGCCTTTGACGAACGCGACTGCTCCGTTCAGCGCAACAATCAGAAGCTTATTGAAATTACGCCCTCGCCCTGGGCGGGTATGACGGAAGAACTGCGCAGCCGTCTCAAAGACTATTCCTGCGCCCTGGTCCGCAAGGTCGGCTACCATTCCCTTTGCACGGTGGAATTTCTCATTACCCAGGAAGGCGAGCCATTCCTGATAGAAGTCAATACCCGCCTTCAGGTGGAACATGGCATTACCGAGTGCCGCTACGGCATAGACCTGGTTGAGGAACAGATCGCCATAGCCTTCGGCGGGCGCTTGCGTTTCAATGAGGGCAGCACCCGCCCGGTGCACAGCGCCATGCAGGTGCGCATCAATTGCGAAAATCCGCAAAAAGGCTTTGAACCGAACGCCGGAACCATAACCCGCTACGTCTCGCCCGGCGGGCCTGGGGTGCGCCTGGACTCAAACCTTTGCGCCGGTTACGAATTCCCCTCCAATTACGACTCGGCCGGGGCCTTGCTCATCACCTACGGGCAAGACTGGAACAAAGTTCTGGGCATTATGGAGCGCGCCCTTCAGGAATATATTGTCGGCGGCCTGAAAACCACTATTCCTTTCTACCGCCAGTTGCTGAGGAATCATGAATTCCGCCAGGGTAACGTGCTTACGTCCTTTATCGCCAGCAACCCTGACCTGATGCGCTACATGGACCTCGCGCCGGAGGCCGAGCGGCTTTCCCGCCTGGTGGCGGAAATCTCCGCCAAGGGTTACAACCCTTACGTCCAGCTGGGTGAATACCGGTCTCTGACCAATCCGCGCATGCCGAAATTTGAGCCGGTTCTGCCCAACATCAATAACCTGGTGCGGCGCATGCCCTCTCCTTACCCCAGGGGAGACCGCAAAGCCCTGCTGGAATATGTGCGCGAATCCGGCTACGTGCATTTTTGCGACACAACCTGCCGTGACAACACTCAGTCGAATAGCGGCAACCGTTTCCGGCTGGCTGAAGACGCGCTGGTAGGGCCGTATCTGGACAACTGCAACTTTTTCTCGCTGGAAACTGGCGGCGGCGCCCATTTCCACGTCGCCATGCTGGCGAATATGACTTACCCCTTTACAGAAGCCAGGGAGTGGAACCGCTTCGCGCCGAAAACGATGAAGCAGATTTTGATCCGCTCCACCAACGTGCTCGGCTACAAGCCGCAACCCCGCAACCTTATGGTGCGCATGGCGGAAATGATTTGTGAAGATTTTCAGATCATCCGCACCTTTGACTTCCTGAACCACATCGAAAACATGAAGCCTTTCGCCGAAGTCGCCATGGCCAACCAGGACTGCGTGTTCGAACCGGCTATTTCGCTTTCTTACAGCCAGGCCTTCGACGTTAAGCACTATATGGACGTGGCCGCCGAAATTCTGCGCATGACGGCGAAAATAGGCGGATATAAGGCCTCTGAGGCGCAAAAGCACATAATCCTCGGGCTTAAAGACATGGCCGGCACTTGCCCGCCGAGTTTCATGTCTGAATTGGTCGGTTCATTGCGCAAGAAATGGCCTGACCTGGCGCTGCACTACCACCGCCATTACACAGACGGCCTTTTCGTGCCGAGCGTCGGCGCCGCCGCCAAGGCCGGGGCGCATATAGTAGATACGTCCTTGGGGGCGATAACCCGCTGGTACGGCCAGGGCGAAGTGCTTTCCACGGCGGCCTACCTTGAAAAAGAGCTGGGGCTGAAAACCAACCTGAACAAAAAAATGATTCTGGATTGCAACTTCGTGCTCAAGCAGATAGCCCCCTATTACGACCGCTATACTTCTCCCTACTTTCAGGGCGTTGACTACACTGTCGTAGAGCACGGCATGCCCGGCGGGGCGACGTCTTCCTCGCAGGAAGGGGCGATGAAGCAGGGGTACATCCACCTTCTGCCCTATATGCTGCGCTTTTTGGCCGGAACGCGCAAAATCGTGTTTTACCACGACGTTACCCCGGGCTCTCAGATTACCTGGAACGTGGCCTTCCTTGCCGTGACCAGCGCCTACAAACGCGGCGGAGAAAGCGAAGTGCAATATCTGCTTGAAGTGCTTGACACCGTATCTTCAACTCCGGAAGAACAGCTTTCTCCGGAAATGCGCGAAGCCCGCCTGACTATTTACCATGACTGCAACGACGCCTTCCGTGACCTGCTTCTCGGCAAATTCGGCAAGCTTCCGCTCGGCTTCCCGGCGGACTGGGTGTATCAGAGCGCCTTCGGGGCGGATTGGCGCAAGGCTGTGGCCAACCGCACGGAAGATTCCCCGCTCAAAAACCTTGAAGACGTCGACTTTGAGGCCGAACGCGCCGCTTTGCACGGCCTGATTCACCGCGAGGCGCTTGAGGAAGAGTTCATGATGTACCTCAACCACCCGGCGGATGCCCTGAAGACTATTGAGTTCCGCCAGAAATACGGCAACCCGAACAACCTGCCGCTTGACGTATGGTTTGAAGGCCTGAGTACAGGAGGCGAGCTCAGTTTTAACGACACCAGCGGAAAGCCGCATCATTTCAGCTTGTTGCGTGTGCAACAGCCTGACAGCCACGGGGTTTCCGTTGTGCGTTATGTGCTCGATTCCGAATTGATGAGCACGGAAGTGCAGGTGGCCCAAGACACGCATACCGGCGGCAGGGGGGTGACCCAGGCCGATCCGAACAACGAATATCATGTGCCTTCTCCCAGCAACGGCGACCTTTGGGTTATCTATGTAAACCCGGGCGATGTGGTCAAAAAAGGCGAGGAGTTGTTCAACATATCCATTATGAAGCAGGAGAAGGCCGTTGTCGCTCCGGTTGACGGCATCGTCAAACGCGTGCTGAAGGTGGCTGACTACCGTGCCAGCAAGCAGATGGTTCCAGTGCTTGAGGGTGAACTTATCATTGAACTCGGACCAGTGCCGAAGCTTTGCCCCAATGAAGACTGCGGGCGCCCGCTGCCTACGGACAGCTATAGCTTCTGCCCGTATTGCGGCAAGCCGGTAGAGCTGTAATCAGCCCGGCCCGGTTGCCTGAAAGGCGCCGGGCGGGCCTTGCCCCCGTTGAGATTTGCCGCGGTGAACGGCCCGGTAAGTTATGAAAATCACATTGACGTGAAGACTGATAGAAAGTAATATATTTATAAGCACCATGCCTCTGTTTATGGTGTTTGCATGGTTTTTACGAAAACCGGGCGCTCCCGGTGTGAATATACTCATATCCCTTGCAAAACAGGAGCAACAAATGTCCAAAGCCAAGACTGAAACGTCCAAGGTTAAAACAGTAAAGGCTGCCGAAATTACTGGGGTGGATATTGAACAAATCAAGCTGCAGCTGATTTTGAACGGCGCTGACATAGTTGCGGTTGGCGAAGACGCTGAACTCCTGGTTGGCGGTAAAAACTACAACACGGCGATAATCAGCCAGGTTCCCGGCATTCAGGCGCCGCAGTTCCGGGCCGTTTCCTCCATAGCTTTCCATAAAGTCCTTGATGAATGCAAAATCAACGCTTCGCTTGTGCGCAGCGTTGTCGAACGCGAATACCGCCGCATAGACTGGCTCGACCCTGAAATAAGCGGAGATTCCGAATTCTTGCAAAAGCTCGTGCGCAACCTTGGCCTCATGGTGCGCGAGGAAAGTGCGGCCCAGGCCGAAAAAGACGGCAAACCCGGCGCCGGGCAGGTAAAATTGCGCACCTTCATCAATACCGTGGTGGAAGGGTTCGCCACCTCGCCCGAAGGCATAGACCAACTGCGCAAACGCTCCGTTCTGGTGCAGGCCGCCATTTTATCCGTGGTTCTGCCTAAGGACGTATATGACGCGGTATGCGGCGCCTACCTCGATATCTGCTCCGACGCGGGCGAAGAAAACGTTCCCATAGCGGTGCGTTCTTCCGCCGCCGGGGAAGATTCACGCAAGAAGGCCTTTGCCGGCCTGCAGGATACCTACCTGAACATGCGCGGTCCGGAACAGGTGGCCCAAGCCTATCACTGGGACTGCGCCTCGGCTTATAACCTCCGTTCCATGACCTACCGCCGCGAGGCCATACTCGACGCCATCCGCAAGGCGGAAGAAACCGGCGATGAAAACATCGCCGTTAAGGCCAAGCAGGAATGGGCCATTGAAAACACGTCGCTTTCCGTATGCCTTATGCGCATGATCAACCCCGTTATCGCTGGAACGGCTTTTTCCGCTGATACGGCCACCGGCTGCCGGGGCACCTCGCGTAACGACCTGGTGTCGATTGACGCAAGTTACGGGCTGGGCGAAGCCGTGGTCGGCGGCATGGTCACGCCTGACAAATATTATGTTTTCCAGCGCGATGACGGCAATGAAGTGGTCATCCGCCAAATGGGCTGCAAAGACATCAAAATCGTTTATGAAGAAGGCGGCGGCACGAAAAAGGTGGCGGTTCCGCCGCTTGAAGTCACCCGTTGGTCGCTTTCGCTCGCCCATGCCGAATCCGTTGCGCGCGGCGTGCGGGCCATAAGCAAGGCCTACGGCGGCATGATCATGGATTCCGAATTCTGCATAGACGCCAAAGACGAACTCTGGTTCGTCCAGGCCCGTCCGGAAACTCGCTGGAATGAAGAATTCGAGCTGCATCCGGACACCATATTCATCAAACGCAAGGAAATTGACGCCAAGGCGCTGGCCGGGGCCGAGCTCGTTCTTGAAGGCAACGGCGCTTCACGCGGCTCAGGGCACGGCACCGTGCGTTTTTTGCGTTCCGCTCTCGAACTTAACCGCATCAACAAAGGCGACATCCTGGCCGCCGAGCGCACAGACCCGGACATGGTTCCCGGCATGCGCATCGCTTCAGCCATTATGGCCGACGTCGGCGGCGACACCTCCCATGCGGCCATTACCTCGCGCGAGTTGGGCATTCCGGCCGTCATCGGCATTCAGCGCATTGAAATACTGCGCTCGCTTGACGGGCAGGAAGTAACCGTTGACGGCACCGCCGGCAAAATATACCGGGGGGCGTTGCCCCTGCATGAAGTGGGCGGCGAAATGGATATTTCCAAGATTCCGTCCACTCAAACCAAAATAGGCCTGGTTCTGGCCGACGTAGGCCAGGCCATGTTCCTTTCCCGCCTGCGGAAGGTTGACGATTTTGAGGTCGGCCTTCTGCGCGCGGAATTCATGCTCGGCAATATAGCTATTCACCCCATGGCCCTTGCGGCTTACGACAGCGGCGAACTTGACCAGATAGTGAACGAGCACCTGAAAGTTCTGGGCGATAACCTGAACAAGACCTTGCGCAACCAGTTCAACGCCGGGTTGATAAACGGGCAGATCAAGCTGCGCGAGTACGTCGGCCATGTGACCGGCCTGTCTGAAGAAATAGCTAGGCTTGAAGCCTCGGAAGGAGCCGGCGGCAGCGAAGAAGCCCTTTCTTTGCAGCGCCGCCTGCGCGAACTTGAACACAAGCTTGACGAGCATGTGGAACGTTCGGCCCGCAGCCTTGACCTTCTTAACACCACGCTGGACCTGAAAACCCATGTGCGCTACATCATGGGCTTTGAAGACGAACTTGCCAACCTGAGCGGCAACGATCCGGAAGTGGTGGCCAGACGCAGCCAGATAGACGAGCATATCAACGCGATTGCGGAACGCGCCAAAAATATTCCTTTTGTCGAGCAAACCCTGAAAGATATAGGCGAACTTTGCCGCGACGTGGCCGTACGCACCGGGTTGGATAAGGAAATTTCCATGGTCAAGGGCATTCCGGCCAAAATCAAGGAAATCATCGCTTCGCGCGGTTACCGCAGCGGCAAGGAACACTATGTGCAAACCCTGTCGCAAAACCTGGCCCTTTTCGCCATGGCTTTCTATGGAAAAACCATTGTTTACCGCACCACGGATTTCAAATCCAATGAATACCGCAACCTGATCGGAGGCCTGCTCTTCGAGCAGGTTGAAGACAACCCCATGCTCGGCTGGCGCGGAGTTTCGCGTAACCTGAGCGACTGGGAGCTGGAAGCCTTCAAATTGGCGCGCGGCGTATACGGCGGCACCAATTTGCAAATCATGCTCCCGTTCGTCCGAACCTTGGAAGAAGCCCGCAGCATGCGCGGCTACCTTGAACAGGTGCACAAGCTCAAGAGCGGCGTAGACGGCCTGAAGATCATCCAGATGTCTGAAATTCCCAGCAACGCCATTCTGGCCAAGGAATATATACAGGAATTCGACGGATTCTCCATCGGCTCCAACGATATGACCCAGATGGTGCTGGCGACTGACCGCGACAACGCCAGCCTGCAACATATTTATGATGAAGAAGACCCGGCTGTGGTCTGGGCTATCCTGGTCACGATCTTCACCGGGCAGAAATACGGCAAAAAGGTCGGATTCTGCGGGCAGGGCATTTCAAACAGCGTCATCATACGCGGCCTTGCGGCTATAGCGGGCATTGTCTCCGCCTCTGTCGTGCCGGATACCTATTACCAGACCAAGATCGACGTGGCCGCCATTGAAGCGGAAAATATCAGCACGGCCGATCTGGGCAAATGGCTGAGCAAGCAACACCACGCCAACCTTGTCTCCCTGCTGGAAAGCGAAGGATACGGCCATATTCTGAAGAAATATGAAAATCCTGAAGACATTCTGGAATGGTATCACGGTGAACTTGGCCGTTTGCAAGAGCATTTGCGCGAAAGCCTTGAAACCACGAAAGAAAAGTTTTACCGCCAGGAATTGGAACGCTTCCGCCGCGTTTTCCATAAAACGGTTATTTATGCAAGCTGGGATTGGAGCAAGACGGTGGAAGACGCGCTGCATCAGGCCGGCTTCTCCGACTTTGCCGAACAGGCTGAAGCCCTTGCGGCGCAGCGCGGCAAGAAGTGGAGTTAGAAACCAATAAGCGTCTTAAATGCTGATTGCCATGGCTGGTTCGCGCCGTGCATTTGGCCTATGAACGGCGCAATGAACAAAAACGTATTTTTAACTCAGGTTTTTCCGGCTCATAGGCCTGTGATTAAATTACAACCCTCTGAATTTCACGGACGGCAAAAATAGTATTTATCGGTTTAAATGACGTATTGACATTGTTCAGCAATAAAAAAAACCGGGGCAACCCGGTTTTTTTTATTGCCTTGTAACGGCGCAAGCGGAAAATATTCAGCTTCTGCCGGAATCCTGTAAAAGTCCGGAAGAATGGAGCTTGCCGAAGTAGGAGGCCAGTCCGAAATTGGCGAAACAAATGGCCCCGGCCGCGCCTTTGACCTGGATAACATCTCCGGTTTTAAGCTTTATGGCTTCTTGCCCGTCCACAGTAATGATGCTGTCGGTACAGTCTGAACGCACGGCCAGGCCCAAGGTGGAACTTTCCGGCAACACCATGGGCAAGGCCCGGCTGAGGAAGGGGCAAATGGCTGTGACGGCGTAAGCGTTTAACGATGGGGACATCAAAGGGCCTCCGGCCGATCCGGTGTACCCGCTGGAGCCGGTAGGGGTGGCGATAATGATGCCGTCCGCCCGCCAAAAGGCTGCCGGTTCCCCGTCGATGAACAGGTCAAGCGCGAGAAGGCGGGCCACTCCGCTGCGTGAAAGGACCACGTCGTTCACCGCGTATCCTGAGAATATTTCTTCGAGCGGGGCGTCGTTTTTACGTTTATTCCGGTGCACGGTCCTTTGCACTGAAAGGTGAAGCCCCATGCGCCTGTCAAGATTGAAACCTTGAGCCAGCATTTTTTCCAGAGCTTCCGGCCAGTTGTTTACGCCAAGCTCCGCCAGGAAGCCGACCGCGCCGAAATTGATTCCGGCCACCGGCGTTCCCGTTCCGGCCAAGGCGCGCGCAACCCGCACGATAGTTCCATCGCCCCCGAGCACCAGCACAAGATCGGTCAAGTGCAGCCTTTCCATCATTTCAGCGGATTGAGCAAAGAGGCCGGTGTTGTAAACTTCAATTTCGGCGGAACGCAGATAGCGTTCTATGACCAGCGCCAACGCGTCCGCTTCCGCGTTGTTCTTTTTGGTTATTATGCTGACGGACTTGACTTTCATGCAGCACCCGCCTCAGCCAAACTTTATATCCAGCGGATTTTTGGCCCCATTGGAGCGGTTGTCGTTTTTTTCAAGGGTCAAAAACTGGTTTTTCAGGTCGCTGTTGGTGGGAATTGTGGCCAAAAGCGTGCCCAAGTCTTCCATTCCAGCGGGTTGCGGCGGCGGAGCGATTTCGCTTTTCAGCCCGGCCTGGATATCAAGCAGGGTGGTTTCAAGCTCGCCTATGGCCAGCAAACAGCGCTCTTCAACATCGTGAATGCGGGCCGTTATGCGGTCCTGCCCGCGCACCACGAAAATGAACATGAGCAGAAGGCCGAGGAAAAACAGGATGTTGATGAGCATAATGCTTAAAAAAGGATCAAACATGCGCATGCTGCCTTATTTTATTGTTGCCGTATGAAATATGGTGATTTAATAGATTTTGTACGGTTGCTGATTGTTACGTGGAAAACTAGCATAATTTTTTTCAGCCAACAATGACTTTAACAGGGCTCTTTTCGCGGAAAAATCCGGACGAGGGCGATAATTTTAAACTCGCAAGGTTGCCTATGGCTTCTTCTTCCATTGTTCCCATGATGGTGTTCGCGGATGCGGACGGAAATATTTATGACGATCCGGATTTGCTGATGGTATGCCGCCGGGGAAACGAACTGGCCTTGCCGAAACCTGACGAGCTTATGCCCCTTCCGGATGAAAGCGAACTTTTTTTGTTGCCTGGGCGTTACGCCCTGGGCCTGTCTGAAGAAAGCGGGCAACTGGAGATGCAGGACGACATGCTGGCGGTTGCGGCTTTCGCGGCTCCGGCCCATACCCTTACGGCCCACCCGGCCTATCATTCCGGCAAAGACGCTCCCATGCTTCCGCTTTTCGCTTATGGAGCGGTGGGCTTCGCGAACGGGCGTTTTTACATTTGCGCCCGCAAGGTAGATGAGGAACCGCGCCAGGTGTTCAAAAATATTCCGCGCCGCAAACTGGAGCAGGAGGCGCACAAACTGGCCCGGCTATACCCTAAGAATCGCCTGGTGCAGCACCTGGCGCATAAATGCGCCCTGACTTATTCCTGCCCGGCCGCGCGCAATCTTTGCCTCGGGCGCTATGAAGCGCCGCTGCCGGTTTCACGCGCCTGCAACGCCCGCTGCATCGGTTGCATTTCACAGCAGGAGAAGGGGTCGCGCATTTGTTCAACCCCGCAAAACCGCA
This sequence comes from Desulfovibrionaceae bacterium, assembly GCA_031552195.1. Lineage (GTDB taxonomy): Bacteria > Desulfobacterota > Desulfovibrionia > Desulfovibrionales > Desulfovibrionaceae > JAVBMP01. The sequence goes on along the minus strand of JAVBMT010000016.1, from coordinate 30,791 downwards.
TGGCTTTTACTCCAACAGCCGCGGAACTGGTGGAAGTCATGCGCCATCATGCGGCTAATGAGACGGAAAAGCCTATTTTTTCCTTCGGGCAGGGCTGTGAAGGCGAACCTTTAACTGAAGCCCGGCTCATAGCCGAAGCTGTGGCCGCCTTTCGCGCCGAAGGCGGGCGCGGCACGGTCAACCTTAACAGCAACGCCTCCATTCCCCAGGCTGTAATCAGCGTGTCGGAGGCGGGCCTGTCGTCGTTGCGCGTGAGTTTGAACAGCGCGCGCGAGGAAAGCTACGCCCGTTATTACCGCCCGCAGGGCTACTGTTTCGCCGATGTGCGGCAAAGCATCGTGGAAGCCAAGGCGCGCGGGGTGTTTGTTTCGCTTAACCTTCTTTTTTTTCCTGGTTTCACGGATACGGAAGAAGAATTTTCCGCGTTGTTGGAGCTGGCGGAATCGACCCGCCTTGACTTCATCCAGTTGCGCAACCTGAATATTGACCCGGAATATTACCTGTCTTTGATGGAAGGCATTGAAACAGGCCCGTGCATAGGTTTCGCCAACTTCCGCAAACGGCTGCGCAAGGCCTGCCCCTGGCTGAAATTCGGTTATTTCAACCCATATGTCGAGAATGTAGGGCGCCGGGCATAGTTATGGATGGGAAACCGTCGGCTGATCGTTTTTATTGATAGTCAACTTAAGCAGTTACGCGTGTTTTTGATGAATGCGCAGAGAGGCCTTGGTGAAAGTTCTGAATTATTTTATCAGGCATTCCATTGTCCGTGTGCTTACTTTCAGCATAGGGGTGCTGGCCGCTTTTATGGTCACCCCCCATGTGCTGCGCAGCCTTGGAGATAATTCCTACGGCATTTGGTCTCTGATCGTCGGGCTTGTTCCCTATTATCTCCTGGTGGATTTCGGTCAGTATCAGGCCGTGGCTAAAAAAAGCGCGGCGGCTGGGGCCCATAAGAGCAGGGCGGAGATTCAGGAGATATTTTCCACAAGCACGGCCATAGCGTTCAGCGGTTCTTTGCTTGTTTTGGGGGCGGCGGCGTTCATATCTTTCTTTGTCGAGCTGTTTTTCGCAGCCGGAGCCAGTTTATACGCGATACGGGCCAGCATCATGATCTTCAGCCTTGCGATAGCCTGGCAGATTTTTTTACGCCCGTCTTTCGGCATTCTGGCCGGGGCAATGCACTGGACAATGCTGGCGGTTTTTTCCGCTTTAAGAACGGTGGCTACCAGCCTTGCCGCCGTGTTTTTCTTGACGGACGCCCTGCCGCCTGACGTCAACCTGATGCGCATGGCCGTTATTTCAGCTTTGGGTTTTGCCGGGGAATGCACAGCCATGCTGCTGGTAGTCCATATAAAAAAATACGCCCGTTTCAGCTTTAAGAACGTTTCGCGCACGCGGGCCAGGGAGCTGCTGGCCTTCGGCCTGCCTTCGTCTGGCACACAGATAGGCGAAATAATGAAAAACCGGACGCAGATATACATTGTGGGTCTGCTGTTAGGCAGCGTTCAGGTCACTCTGTATTCCTTGAGCCGCCAGTTCGTATGTTATATGCAAGACCTCATGGCGGCTGTTTTCGGGATTTTAAGCCCATATTTCAGCAAGTTGCAAGCGCTTGGCGGCACGTCGGATTGCCGGGGGCCTCTGCTGGATTCCTTGCGCCTCAGTTTTACCACATCCTGCCTCATCGGGCTGGGCATCATTTTTTACGGCGACCTGTTTATGACGCGCTGGCTAGGCCCAGGTTTTTCCGACGCGCACAGCATCCTTATTCCTTTAGCGATAGCTATGACGATCAGCTCTGGAGAAAACCCGGCCCAAGGTTTTATCATGGGGCTTGGCAAACATCAGCTTCTTTTCTTTTATTCTGTTTCACAAGGGCTTCTGGTAACGGCCTCCTGCTTTTTTGCCGCATGGCTTTGGGGCGTTACCGGCGTGGCCTGGGCGGTATGCGCGATAACCGTGCTTTACAGTTTCTGTTTTATACCGCGCTACACCAGCCGGGTTGGAGAATTTTCCGCCATGGAATATTACCGTGCGGCGTTAGGGGTGTTGTCTTTTCAAGGCGTGGCGCAACTGATTTATTTTTTTTGCATCCGCCGTTTTTTGTCCGCTGAATATGTCGTTATTTTTCTTTTTGCCCTGGGGCAGGCGCTTGTTTGCGCCTTAGTCTTTTATGCGCAAATGATTCTGATCTCCAGGCGGAAGAAGTCGCCCGTTCCATCAGTTACGCAGGCTGACAGATAAAATATTCCGGGCCGGTATACGCGGCCCGGTTCTGTAAATGGACATAAAAAAGCGAGTACGCGGCATTAAGCCGCGTACTCGCTTTTTTATTGGTCTGGTCAGGCAGCCGGAATCCTTTATTTTCCAAAATTGAAACTTTACCCTGAGGCGCGCGAAATGGAGCGGTTTATTCCAAAACCGGAACCGTTCAGCGGCTGGCTCCGGCTTTCAGGTATTCATCAAAATAGGCTATCGTGGGCACAAGGCCGTCTTTCAGCTTGACGCGCGGTTCCCAGTTCAGCAGGGCTTTGGCTTTCGCGATGTCGGGCCGCCTGCGGCAAGGGTCGTCCTGGGGAAGCTCTTTATGCACTATTTCCGATTTTGAAGCGGTCATTTCCAGCACGGTTTCAGCCAGTTCGAGAATGGTGAATTCGCTCGGGTTGCCAAGGTTGACCGGACCGCTGACGTTTTCATCCGCCGCCATAAGCAGGACGAGGGCGTTGATCATATCGTCGACATAGCAGAAAGAACGGGTTTGCGAACCGTCGCCGTAAATAGTGATGGGTTTGTTTTGCAGGGCCTGCATTATGAAGTTGGAGACGACGCGGCCGTCGTCAGGATGCATACGTGGGCCGTACGTATTGAACAAACGGGCGATTTTGATGTTGACCCGGTGCTGGCGGCGGTAATCGAAACAAAGACTTTCCGCCGCGCGTTTGCCTTCGTCATAGCAAGAGCGCAGGCCGATGGGGTTTACGTTGCCCCAGTAGTTTTCAACTTGCGGGTGCACTTCGGGGTCTCCGTAAACTTCAGAGGTTGAGGTTTGCAAAAGTTTGGCCTTGGTGCGTTTGGCCAGTCCGAGCATGTTGATGGCCCCCATTACGGAGGTTTTCATGGTTTGGACCGGGTCGCGCTGATAGTGGATCGGTGAGGCCGGGCAGGCCAGATTGTATATCTCGTCCACTTCCACGTAATATGGAAAGGTGACGTCGTGACGCACCAGTTCGAAACTTTCATGCCCGATAAGGTGGTGCACGTTTCCTCTGGTGCTGCAATAATAGTTGTCGACGCAGAGCACTTCCTTGCCGGAATCCAGAAGGCGCTCACAAAGGTGTGATCCTAAAAAACCGGCCCCGCCGGTAACCAGAACTCGTTTCCCTGCAAACATAACTCTTGTTTCCTTTCGGTTTATCCGGCCTTTCGCCGCAACTGTTTATAAAATTTGCATTCCGCTGACTTGCAAAACCCGGCCCGCGGCGAAAGTTTTCGCAGCGGGCCGGAAAAATGCCGCGCGTCAGGTTTCTCTCCAGCCGACGCTAAGGCCGGGCCTGGATTAGCCTAGTGTTTGTTTGCAAAACAAACACTAAAAAATCCGTCAGGATTTTGCGCCACTACAGGTGGCGTGAGTTGGCTGTAAACCACGCTTTTCAGCCAACGATCTTTGCAAAAGTATCCTTTAAAATTATTTGTGGAATTTTTGCAATTAGACACTAGATAGTTCCGAGCGCCACTTCGCTGATAAGTTTCACGCCGTTTTCGGTCAGGGCTTTGATGGCCGCGTCCTCGTTGCTGCAGCGGAACACCATAATGGCGTTGTCGCTTCTTTGCACATAGGCGTACATATATTCCACGTTTACGCCGGCGGAGGAAAAATATTGCAGGATTTTGTCCAGCCCGCCGGGCACATGGGGAACTTCCGCCACCAGCACGGTGTTTACTCCAACGGTAAAACCGTTATCTTTAAGCACGGTTTTGGCTTTTTCGTGGTCATCGACAATGAGGCGCAGGATGCCGAAATCGGACGTGTCCGCCAGAGAGAGGGCCATAATGTTGATGGAAGCCTTCGCCAGAGTGCTGGTGACTTCGGCCAGGCGGCCAGCCTTATTTTCCAGGAAGATTGAAATCTGACTGATTTTCATGAGACATCCTTTGTTTCTTTAAATATAGGGCATCCATCAGTTCTTGTCACGCAAATCTATAACTCTAACCGCTTTGCCCTCAGAGCGCGGTATACTCCTGGGTTCCACCAGGGTCACCTTGGCGGAAACCCCGAGAAACTCCTTGATTGCCTTTTCTATCTGCTTTTCAATGCGCTGAATGCCGCGAATTTCGTCCGTCACGAACATGGCTTCGGAGAACTCGACCTTGACTTCAAGAAGGTCGAGATTGTTCACCCTGTCCACAATAATCTGGTAATGCGGGGTCGCGCCCTCAACTTCCATCAGGATGCCTTCAATCTGCTGCGGGAACACGTTCACGCCCCGGATAATAAGCATGTCGTCGCTGCGCCCGCGTATGCGCGTCATGCGCACATGGGTGCGCCCGCAACGGCAGGGGGTGTAATCCAGCGAGGTCAGGTCGCGGGTACGGTAACGGATCAACGGAATGCCTTCTTTGGTCAGCGTGGTCAGCACCAGTTCGCCGACCGATCCGGGCGGAAGCTGTTCTCCGGTTACCGGGTCGATGATTTCCGGCAGGAAATGATCTTCAAAAATATGCATGCCGCATTTGGCTTCAACGCACTCCATGGCCACGCCCGGCCCCATGACTTCCGAAAGTCCGTAAATGTTCAGGGCGTTAATGCCGAGCTTGCCTTCTATTTCCGCCCGCATTTCCTCAGACCATGGCTCGGCTCCGAAAACGCCGGTGCGCAGTTGCAGCTCTTTTATGTCTATGCCCTGGCTGATGGCGGAATCGTAAAGATGCAGCATGTAGGAAGGCGTGCAGCAAATGGCCGTTGCCCCGAAATCGCGCAGGAGCTGTACCTGGCGCTTGGTGGAGCCGCCGGACATCGGTATGACGGTAGCGCCCAGTTTTTCCGCCCCGTAATGAACCCCCAAACCGCCGGTGAACAACCCGTAGCCGTAGGCGTTGTGGATGAAGTCCCTGCGGGTGATTCCGGCCGCCATGAGGCTGCGGGCCATTATTTCCGACCAGTTTTCCAGGTCGCGCCTGGTGTAGCCGACCACCGTGGCCTTGCCTGTGGTGCCGCTTGAGGCGTGCAGCCGCACGATAGTATCAACCGGAACGGCAAAAAGTCCGTAAGGATAATTATCGCGCAGATCCTGCTTGCCGGTGAAGGGCAGTTTCGCCAGGTCGTCAAGGCTGCGGATATCCCCTGGGGTAATGCCTTTTCGGGCAAAGGCCTTTTTATAGAATTCAACATTGGCGTATACGCGCGCGCAAAGATCCTGCAAGCGTGAAAGTTGCAGGGCGCGTAAGTCTTCTCTGGGCAGGGTTTCCTTATCTACGTTATAAATCATGCTGACCGGACCTGTTAGAATGTCTTTTTAAGAGAGGGCGTGCGCCGCGTGAAACGTTTGAAGCACGTTTTGCGGCATGGGTTGACACTTATGATTACGGCAAGGTTTTTAGTCGGTCAAGTTTTAGAGTGCCTCGACAGTGAAAATATTGGGTTTCGCAGGAGGCATTAGTTTCAAGGCTGCGGGTTTCCATGTTGCTCAAAGGCGGTTCAAGCCGTGAAGCGCGGTGCGGCCATAAAAAAGCCCCCGGCGGAAAGGCCGGGGACTTCAGGAGAAAGCTGCAGAGGATCTTATTCCGCTATTCCGCCGGGGTTGCCGGTTGAACAGGAGCGGCCGGTTGAACAGGAGCTTCGGGCTGAGCCGGAGCCGGTTCGTCCGCAAGGCCGGAAAGACGCGAAGATGAAGGGGTCTGCCCGCTGGAGGTCAGGATGTTATAACCCAGCGATGTGCAAATGAAGATAATGGCTATAAAGGTGGTCAGGCGCACCAAGACTCCGCCGGCGCCGGAACCGCCGAACATTGAGGAGCTGCCGCCCCCGAAAATCACGCCCATGCCTTCTTTGCCGGACTGCAAAAGAACCAGCACAACAAGGGTTATGCAGGCCAGAATATGTAGAATAAGAATTATTTTTTCCACGGGAAGCTCCAGGCTTGTGATTTCAGGAGAGAACGATGCGGGTGAAATTTTCCGCATCCAAAGAAGCACCGCCTACCAGTACTCCGTCTACGTTGTCAAGCTTAATTATTTCGCCGGCATTGTCAGCCTTGACGCTTCCTCCATATAAGATGCGCATTTTATTGTATTTTTTTGGAAATAACTTTTGCAGCATGGTTCTTATATAGTTGTGCGCTTCCACAATTTCCACAGGCCCCGCTACCTTGCCGGTGCCTATAGCCCAGACCGGTTCATAGGCTATGCTGAGGCGTTCCGGTGAGAAGTCCGTCTTGATTCCGGAAACTCCGGAGCGCAGTTGATCTTCCAGCACGGCCTGCAATCGCCCGGCTTCGCGTTCGGCCAGGGTTTCACCGACGCAGAGCACCACGTCAAGCCCGGAATCCATGGCGTAGGCGGTTTTTTTTTCCACAAATTCATTGCTTTCGCCAAGAATGTGGCGACGTTCCGAATGTCCGGTCAATACAAAACGGCAGGCGCAATCCAGCAGCATCAGCGGAGAAATTTCTCCGGTGAAGGCCCCTTCTTTTTCCGGGTAGAGGTCTTGCGCCCCTAAAAACAGGTTTTTGCAGTGAAGCAGGGCTTCCTGGCAGGACGACAGGCTGGTGAAGGGGGCGAAAACAGCAATTTCGCGTTCGTCGTCCAGGCTGTGCGAAGCCAGGTTGCCGGCCAGAGATTTAATGCTTTCCGCCGCTTCAGAGCGCGTTTTATACATTTTCCAGTTTGCGGCCATCAGTTTTTTCATTTTTCACCTCAATATTTCATGCTTTCGAATGTTTCGCCCCGCAGGCCTGCTTCCGCCGTTTTTCCTGTTAAAATTTTCAATATGCCCCGCTCTGGCGCAGTACGGCCGGGAACGTGCGGAGTATTATATAAATATCCAGCCATATTGACCAGTTATAAACATAGTAAAGGTCAAGTTCAACTCTATGGGCGTAAGTGGTGTCGCTACGGCCTGAAACCTGCCACAACCCGGTTATTCCCGGCCTTACGCGCGAATATTCGGCAAAGGCGGCTTCGTATTTCTGGATTTCATTTTGCACGATAGGCCTCGGACCGACCAGACTCATGCTTCCGCCCAGCACGTTGAAGAGCTGGGGCAGTTCGTCCAGGCTGGTTTTACGCAGTATTTTTCCGATAAAAGTCACTCTGGGGTCATCTTTCAATTTCTGGGTTTCTTCCCATTCCTTGCGGCGTTCGGGGTTGTCGCGCAGAAATTCTTCAAGTTTTTTATCTGCGTCGTTCACCATGGTGCGGAACTTCAGCACCTTTATTTCCTTGCCGGACTGGCCGATGCGCCTTTGCCGGTAAAAGGCCGGGCCGTGGCTGGAGAACCTTATCAGTAATGCGACTATAGTGAAAAACGGCAGAAGAACAAGCACGCCCAGCCCGGAGAACAGCAGGTCGAAGCAGCGCTTGAAGCGCAGGCGGTTCGGGTCGAGCAGGTTGTGGCGCAAGCCTAGAGCCAGGTAAGAGCCTGTTTCCACCATGCGCAGGGAAAGGCGCACAGTCCATGACGCGCTGGGGATTATGATGACCTTATAGAAGCAGTTTGAAAGAATTTCCGGCAGTTTGCGTTGCTCTTCCAGGGTAAAGCTGCTCATGGCTATAACCGCGATGGAGCCGGGATATTTATCCGTAAGTTTTCCCAATTTCGCTTTAAGGATCGTCCAGGTCGCGGCGGAGAAGGGCGCGCCCTGTTCACCCTCCGTGTCTATATTTATTATGCAGGTTTCCACTCCGGGCAGCATTTCCCCGTCTTCTTCATGCGCCCGCACTACAGCCACAGGGCGCAGGCCGCTGCGCAGGTGCCTGTTCATGTCTTCGAGGATTTCCCGGTTTTTGCGCTGGTTGCCGAATATAATAACCGGGTAGCCCCACCAGCGGAATCTGCGGCAACGTTCGCGGATGAAGGTGCGGCCTATGGGCACGAAAACCAGCAAGGCAAGCCACAGGAAAATTAAAAATTTTCGGGAATAGATTTCGCCGGAACGGCTTATGAAAAAGGTGGCTGTGAATATAAGCACGCTGGTGGTGCTTGCCACGCACAGGCGTTTTATTTCTTCCGGCAAAGGCATGAGAATGCCCGGATAAAGGCCGAGCAAGGTATAAAGCAGCAGGGTTATAAGCAAAATACGCAGTGTGAAAAAGGCGTAAACCGAGGGATTGAACTCGCCGCCGGTTATGACGGCCACAAGGTAAGAAACCGCCACGGCGGCTATTATCGAGCAGGAATCCGCAACGGTGAAAATGAGGCCGGTAACCCAGGGTTTTACTGTCCGCGCTTTCATATTTTTCCTTTTACGGCGCAATGTTATATCGCTTGCCCGGGTTTTGCGGCAAGGCGCGCCCGGCGTTCAAGACACTTTGAAATTTTACAGGCCGAGGCATGCGCGCAGGGCGGCGAAGTCAATATGTTCGCTTGCAAGTTCAGCACAGCGGGGCAGTTTGGCTTTATCGCGCAGGCGTCCGCGTTTCAGGATGGCTTCCACCTTTCCGGCTGTGGCGTAAGTGTCTTCCCGCACCATGATTACCGGCACGTTTCTGGCTTCCGCCCTGGCGAGCAGAAGCTCGTTCGGCAGTATGTTTCCGGTAAGAACCAGGCAGGAGCAATCGCCTTCAATCGCTATAAGCTGAATATCCGCCCTGTCTCCACCCACGATAACGGCGGCTTTGGGGGCGCGGCGGAAATAGCTCACAAAATTTTCAGCCTGCATGGTGCCGATAAGAAAATTTTCCACCATGCGGTCATTCCGGCCCGAAGCGGAGATGATTTTTCCGCCCAGGCTTTCCGCCAGGTAAAAAGCCCTTACCGAACCGAGCAGGCGGTCATGAGGAATCACGCCGAGCAGGGGGATGCCGTTGCGTTTGAGGAAAGGCCGGGCCAGGGTATCAACTTCGGACATAAAGCCGGGGTGAACCATGTTCAGGATAACGCCGGCCAGTTTATCACCCAAGGTGTTTTTCAGGTGCAGCAGCGCGTCGTAATTCACCTCGCGCTCAATCCGGTCAATCGCCGCCACTTTGATTTCCGGGCCGAGCGCATGCGCCAGGCTTACGTCGTCAAGGCGGCAGTAAAGGTTGGCCATGAAATTGTCGCCGCCGCGGATAAGCATAAGGTCATGCTTGGCGTTAAGCTCGTCATAAAAATTTTTTACCGTGCGCGGAAGATCTTCCGGGCGGCAGCAGGAATCTCCCGTCAGAACGCCCATTTTAAAATCCTGAGTGGCCAGCACCGGGCAGACCATATCAGGCCTGTCTCCAATGCCCAGGGCTTCCAGCATGAACACGGCCTCTTCATCGCAGGCGTTGCCGTCTTTTTCAATAGCGAAGTTTCCCACCGGTCTGAAATATCCGGCGTTAAAGCCGTTTTGCCTGAATTTTGCCTCAAGCCCGGCGCAAATGGCGTTTTTCCCGGCATAGGGGGCGGTGGACATTATATACAAACCTGGGGCGGGCATGAACGACCTCTGCTGAAAATTCGCCTCCGCCGGCCTCTGGGCCGCCGGGCGCGGTTAAAATGATCCGCTTTGCTCCAGAACGATTTTTATGTCGGCCACAAAGGCCCCTTCCGAGCAGGCCAGCACCGGCCCGCATTCCGCTTCCTGTATTTCCGGAAAATCTCCGGCCATCTGGGACAGGACGAGCAGAATGTCTTCAATCGCGTTGAACCGTACAGGGGGTTGCCCGCGGGTTCCAGCTGGCATGGGGAACATGCGCAGTTCGCGCAGCATGCTCCTGGCCTCTCCGGCTGAAAGCGGAGCCAGGCGCCAGGAAGCGCCGCGCATGTTTCCGGAGCCGTACCCGCCGGCGGCGAGCAGCAGCATGGGGCCGAAGCGCCTGTCGCGCCGGAACCCGGCGACAAGCTCGCGCGAATCTTTCGGGGCCATTACCTGGACCATGCAGCCGGAAATGTAAGCGTCAGGGCACAGGCGGGCAGCCTGGGCCGTTATGGCCATGAAGGCCTCGCGCACCTTTTGCGGCGTGTCCAGGTCGAGCCTGACCCCTTGTATTTCAGCTTTGTGCGAAATTTGCGGAGAAGCTATTTTCAGGGCGACCGGTTTGCCGAATTGCTTGGCCAGTTGCACCGCCTCGTCGCTGTTCCGGGCAAGGCGTGTTTCCAGCAAGGGCATATCATAGGCCTTGAACAGGTCTTGGGCCTGAAGCCTGTCAAGGTGGGTCAACCCTTCAGCCCTGGCCTCCGCAAGGGCTTTCCTGGCCCGGTTCAGGTCTCGGCGGTAGGAAACCTCAACCGGCAACGGGCAATGTTTCCACAGGTTATAGTGATACATTACGGAAATAGCTTCAACCGCCGGTTCCGGAAAACGGTAGCAAGGTATTCCGGCTTCGCGGAGTAATTTTTTTCCTGCATTTATGCTTTCTCCGCCCATCAGGCAGCAGAAAACGGGTTTGTCATGCTCACGCACAACGGGAATAAGCAACTCGGCCATATTTTCCAGCGGAACCTGGGCGGTTGGAACGATAATCAGCAAAACGGCATTGGCCGCCGGGTCCTTAAGGGCTATGCGCGCGGCTTTGACCAGGCGTTCAGCGCTGGTGTCGCTTACCGCGTCTATGGGGTTGAACAACGAGGCGTAAGGCGGAAGAATATTTTTAAGCTCCGCCATGCTGGCCGGAGAAAGCTCCGCCATTTTCAGGCCGTGGTTTTCGCAGGCGTCCGCCGCTATAATGCTTGGCCCCCCGGCGTTGCTTATCACCACCAGGCCGGGCCCCTTGGGAAGTGGCTGGCTGGCGAAACCCTGCCCGAGCGAGAAAAGGCTGTTCAGGCTGCTAGCCTGGATGATTCCGCATTTTTTAAAGGCCGCCTTATAGGCGGTGTCGCTTCCGTTCAAGGCCCCGGCGTGTGAAGAAGCCGCCCTGGCTCCGCTGGGCGTGCTGCCCGCGCGCAGCAGGATAACCGGTTTCCGGCGGGCGACCTTCTGAACGGCCCGTAAAAACTTCGGCCCGTTTTCCACGTTTTCGAGATATCCCAGGATTACCCTGGTTTCCGGGTCTTGCCCCATATGGGATATAATATCGCTTTCATCCAGTTGGGCCTTGTTCCCCAGGCCGACGAAAGATGAAAAGCCCATGGCGTTTTCCTCGGCCCAGTCCAGAAGGGCCGCGCTTAAAGCGCCGGACTGGGAAAAAAAGGCTATATTACCTGGTTTGACGGGCTGCAATCCGCCAGGATGCGGCGCGGCTCCGAAAGTCACATTAAGGCCGCGCGCCGGGTTGATAAGGCCGAAGCTGTTGGGACCGAGCAGAGCGATATTACGCTCAGCGGCCAGCCGTTTGAGGCTTTCTTCCAGCCTGAGTCCTTCGCCGCCGGTTTCACCGAACCCGGCGGACAGGACGATGGCCGCGCGCAAGGGCAGGGCGGCAAGTTCGATCAGGGCCGCCTCAACTTGCGGGGCCGGCAGGCAGATGACGGCAAGGTCAAGCGGGCGGTTTTCATCCGGAATTTGCGAGATGCCGCTCAGAACCTCAATGCCGCCGATTTCTCCGCCCTTCGGGTTTACGGGAAATATTTTTCCTTGATACCCGCCGCTGAGGAGCAAGTTCACAATACGCCAGCCGGTTTTCCCGGGCTGGGTCGAAGCTCCGACCACAGCGACCGAGGCTGGTGAAAATAAAGAATCAAGGTTGATTCTTGCGTTCATCGTTATCCGGGCGACCATGTTAAAGTATTGCGGTTCCGGCAAAAAAGCGGAGCGGGGAAGGCCTACGACGCAAGCGCGGATTCAAATGTCAGGGCCTCATATTCGCCGTCTTCCGCCAGCCCTTTCAGGTTCGCCCCGACCATTTTGGCAAGCACGTTTTTGGGCCCGCATTCCAGAAAACGCCTGGCGCCAGCCTTGAACTGTTCCTGTATGATGGTAACCCATAAAACGGAAGAGGTCATCTGGAGCATGGCTTGCTCCCTGATTTCAGCGGCGCTTCGGCAGGCCTTGCCGGAAACGTTGCAGTAAACCGGAAAATCCGGTTCGCGCCATTCGGCTTTTTCCAGTTCCCTGGCCAGCTCTTTGGAAGCTTCTTCCATCATGGGGCTGTGGAAAGCGCCGGAAACAGCCAAGGGGATGGCCCTTCCTTTAAGTTCTTTAACCGTTTCCTGCAGGGCTTCTATGGCTTTTTTCCCGCCGCTGGCCACGAACTGCGCCGGAGTGTTGTAGTTGGCTATGCGCAGGGGCGCGCCCGACCTTGCGGCGGCCTCCTGAATGGCCTTTTCCGCGGCGGCCTGGTCAAGCTTGACCACGGCGGCCATTCCGCCCTTGCCGGCGGGGTCGGCTTCCGCCATAAGCCTGCCGCGCAAGGAAACCAGCTTGAGGACCTCATCGGCGGAAAGCGCGCGGGCGGCGGCCAAAGCGCAATATTCCCCCAGGCTGTGCCCGGCGCAGCAAGCCGGTTTCACCTTGCCGGAAAGGGCCATCCACATGCTCAGGTTGGCCGTGACCAGAGCCGGTTGCAGGTTTCTGGTGTCGTCAAATATTTCCGGCCTTGCCGCTGCCCCTTCGTCCCAGTAAATTTCGCGCAGGGCGATATTGGAAGCCTTTTCCGCCTTTTTCCAAAGATCCATTATATCGGGATCAGCTTCCGCCTGGGCTTTCGCCATGTTGAGCTCCTGTGAGCCCTGGCCGGGAAAAAGCAGCGCTATATTTTCCAGTTGCATATTTTACCTGTTCATTTAATGATTTTACTCCGCCCGGCTGAATGGAAAATTCACCCACGGCTGGAGTATTTTATGTGATGCGGGCCGTTCTGGCAAGTCCTGAAAAAGATCGCGCGGTTCAGGGTGTTACCCCTGAAGCGCGCGCTTGCCGGGCCGTCGGCAGGCAAATCGCGTTTTTCGCGGAGCAGGCCTGTGGTTCGGCTCAGGTTTTCGTCATTCCGGTGAAAAACATCTTTCAATTGTTTTTGACGGCGTTGTCAGGCAAGGGCTTAAAAGTAGCAATGATCCAGGAAGACGGCATGGTTATGGATGTTCAGGAACTTGGCCGGCTGTGCGCGAAATTCGGTTTTCATCCGGCGCGGGAACAGCTGGAGCCGCTCTCCGTTTATATCGGGCTCCTTTTAAAGTGGAACAAGGTTATGAACCTGGTCGGGTTTTCCAGCCCGCGGCCTCTATTCGAACAGTTGGTGCTGGACAGTTTTTACCTGGCTGAGTTTATAGCCGGGCTGCGGCGCGGAGTGTTGCGGCATGTAAATGAAAATGTTCTGGAATGCTGGGACCTCGGCGCGGGGGCCGGGTTGCCCGGAATACCGCTGCGCATTCTCTGGAATGAAGGAAATTACGCCCTGGTTGAACCCAGGGAAAAGCGCGCTCTTTTCATGCGCAACGTGCTGGCGGCCAGCCCTTTGCCAGGCGTTCGCGTTTTTCAGGGCCGGGCCGAGGAGTTCATGCCTTCACGCCCGCCCGCTGATATTATCGTAAGCCGGGCCTTTATGCCGTGGCGCGCCCTGCTCGGCTTTATAGAACCATACCTGGCTGGGGGCGGACTAGCCGTTTTTCTTGCCAAACAGGCGGAACCTGATGAATTGCCGCCGGGATGGATCCAGCATTGCGGCATGGAGTATTCCGTGCCCGCCGGGAATTCCACGGCCTCGCGTTTTTTCTGGGCTATCGGCCGGAACGGCCTGCGGGACTGAACGGAAAATTCTTGCGGGGAAAAAGTTATTAAGTTAGTTTATGAGCGGTTTTCGCATGCATAAGGCGTTGAACCGTATGAAGGCCATTTTTTGAATACTTGTTAAAATAAATTGTCAAATTGCGTTTAAAGGCCGCTTCCTGTGGGCCTTTCCGCTTTCAAGCCCATAAGGAGGAATAGATGTCGGCTGACAAATTAGGCAACAGAGTACGCAAATTTCGTGAAGCCCAGGATATGACCCGCGAAAAACTGGCGGAGTTGTCCGGGCTTTCTTTGGATATGATCGCCCAGCTGGAAGAAGAAAACATGTATCCGTCCATCGGGCCGTTGCAGAAGGTGGCCAGGGTGCTGAACGTGCGCCTGGGAACTTTCATGGACGACGTGCACAGCAAAGACCCTATCATTACGCGCCAGAACGAACGCGAAGGCGACCTCGTTATGCAGCGCGCGCACAACAAGCGTGAAGCGTATCGCTACTTCGGCCTCGGAAAAGGCAAGAGCGACCGCAACATGGAGCCGTTTTTCATTGAAATGGCGCCGGAACCGGAAGAAGACCGCGTGCTTTCCTCGCATCAGGGCGAAGAATTCATAATAGTGCATTCAGGCAAGCTGCTGGTGAAATACGGGCAGGACGAACAGGTTCTCGAGCCGGGCGACAGCATCTACTATAATGCGATAGTTCCCCACTATGTGGGAGCTTTTGACGGCGCCTGTTCGATATACGCCGTTATCTACTACCCTTAAAAAACATTTGCCTTTTGCCATAATTGGGCGCGCCGCTTTCCGGCGCGCAGGAAAAAATGATAATATCGGCTTGCAGGCAAGCCGTTTTGGAGTTGACTGATGGAAATAGAACCCTTTGTTTTGCGTGAAAAAACCTTGGGGCAGCTTTTGGATGAGGTTATTGCCCGTTTTCCGGACAATGACGCCGTTGTTTATGTTGACAGGGACTACCGTCAAACCTGGAAACAGTTCGGCCAGACTGTCGACGACCTGGCCAAGGGGCTGATGGCCCTTGGCGTTCAGCCCGGGGAAAAGGTAGCCATTCTGGCCACCAACGTCCCTTACTGGGTAAGCCTGATGTTCGCCACCGCGCGTATCGGAGCCGTGTTGCTCACCGTGAACACCAGCTACCGCGAAAGCGAGCTGGAATACCTTATAAAGCATTCCGAGTGCGAAAACTTTTTCGTCATGGACGGCTACCGGGACCATGACTACCTGAGCACCATATACAAGCTTATTCCCGAGCTGCGCGTCCAGCACCGGGGAGAATTGGAAAGCCCCCGCTTTCCCAAGCTCAAACGCGTGTTCTTCCTGGGAATGGAAAAGCACCGCGGCCTTTATTCCATACCGGAACTGGTAAGCCTCAGCGCGATGGTTTCCGATAAAGAATACGAAGAACGCAAAGCCGCCGTGAAGCCTGACGACGTCGTGAACATGCAGTACACCTCTGGCACGACCGGGTTCCCCAAAGGCGTGATGCTTACGCATAAGAATATAGCCAATAACGGGTACTGGATAGGCTACCATCAGCGTTTGAGCGGCGCGGACAGGGTTTGCCTGCCGGTTCCCCTGTTCCACTGCTTCGGATGCGTGCTCGGCGTGATGGCTTGCGTCAACCATGGCGCGGCCATGATCATCCTTGAAGGCTTCAATCCTTCCCTGGTGCTTTCCTCGGTTGAAGAAGAGCGCTGCACCGCGCTTTACGGCGTTCCCACTATGTTTATTTCCGTACTGGAACATAAGCTTTTCGACAGGGTTGACTTTTCATCGCTGCGCACCGGCATCATGGCCGGGGCCGTTTGCCCCGAACCTTTGATGCGGCGGGTCATAGAAAAAATGCACATGCCGGAAATAACGATTTGCTACGGCCTGACCGAGGGCTCGCCTGTAATGACCCAAACCCATGCCGATGAAGAGTTCATCCGCCGTGTAAGCAGCGTTGGCCGCGCCATGCCCGGCATAGAAGTCAAGGTGATCGACCCTGACACAGAGCTGGAATGCCCGCGCGGCACTCCGGGGGAACTGGTCTGCCGCGGCTATAACGTCATGAAGGGCTATTACAATATGCCTGAAGCCACCGCGGCCGCCGTCGACAAAGACGGATGGCTGCATTCGGGCGACCTTGGAATTATGGACGAAGACGGTTTCGTGGTCATTACCGGACGCATCAAAGACATGATCATACGCGGCGGGGAAAACGTCTACCCGCGCGAAATAGAAGAATTCCTTTCCAGCATGGAAGGGGTGATGGACGTGCAGGTAGTGGCCGTTCCCAGCCGAAAATACGGTGAAGAAGTCGGGGCGTTCATCATACCGAAAGCCGGTTTTGAGATCGCTCCGGAAGACGTTCGCGACCACTGCCGGGGGAAGATAGCCTGGCATAAAGTTCCGCGTTACATCGCCTTTGTCGATTCCTATCCGTTAACCGGCAGCGGGAAGATTCAAAAATTCGTGTTGCGGGAAATGGCGGCGGAAATGTTCCCTGAGGCGATGAAGTAAAAAAATGCGCCTTGCCCGGACAGCCCGGGCAAGGCCTTTGTTTTTCGGGCGCTCGCCGTTGGCGGCGCGGGCCAAGGTTTACTATGCCGGCCGTACGGAAAGATTGGCGGCTGGCGGAGGCGTTATGTTTCATTGGTTTTCAAAAGTCCGGTTCACGGGCTTTGCGCTTATGGCAATGTTTTTTTGTCTGTGCGGAACCGCCGGGGCGGAATCCTACACCCTTACCGCGGCGGTTGAGCGCGCCTTGGCGGAAAATTTCGGAATAGCCTCGGCGCAGGCTGTGCGGGAAGCGGCTGAAGAGGGGCGCAAATCGGCGCGCGGGGCTTTCGGGCCGGTTCTCGGCACCAGCTACGGCTATTCGCGCAGTGAAAACAAACCGCTGACTATGGGCGTTTTGCAAGATGAAGACCTGTTCACCTGGACTGTCTCTTTGCGCCAAAACGTCTTTGCCGGTTTCGCAACCCTGGCTTCCTATCAAAAAGCGGCTTTGCAGAAAGACAATGCGGAAGCCAGCTACGACAAGGCCCGCCTTGACCTTATCCGCACCGTGCAAACAAATTTTTTTGAATATCTCAAGGCGCAGGAAAATACGCGCAGCGCCCAGGCCTCGCTTACCAGGCTTACCAGCCAGCTCAGGGTGACGAAATCTTTTTATGACGTAGGGTTAAGGCCCAGGCTTGACGTGCTGCAGGCGGAGGTTGACGTGTCGGAAGCGGAAAGCGTTCTTTTGCGCGCCCAGAACGCCCTTGACCTTCAGGCGGCCCGCCTGAACACCCTTTTGAACCTGCCGCAAGGGTCCAAGGCGGACTATGTCGGTTCGCTCGACTTTATTCCTTTTAACCGCACTTTCGAACAGTGCCTCGCCCTGGCGTATGCAAACCGCCCCGATCTTAAAATCGCGGCCAAGGTTGTGGAAATTTCGCAAAAAGACCAGACGTTGGCGGAAAGCGGTTATTACCCGCAAATTAACGCGGAGTGGGGCTGGACGACCAAGGGCAACCACATGGACGCTTCCGGGTATGACTTCCTTAAAACCAGCCAGGATTTCAGCGGCTGGCAAATAGGCATAATCGGGCAGTGGAACGTTTTTGAGTGGGGCCGCACCTATTACTCCGCGCGGCAGGCCAAGAAATACGTCAATAAAAGCAAGGCGGACGAAGCGAACCTTAAGGTCGAGGTGGGTTTTGAGGTTGAAGCCCGCCTTCTGGAACTTGACGTGGCCGCCAAGCGCATCAAGGTTGCCCGCAAGACCCTTGAACAGGCCAGTGAGGCTTATCGCATGGCCGCGGCCCGTTACGAATCGCAGGTCGGTTCGTCTATAGACGTGCTTGACGCGCAAACCAAGCTTACCGTGGCGGAAGTTTCCCTTACCGGAGCCCAGGCTGACTACCTTACCGCCCTGGCTGCCGTTTACAGCGCGGTAGGCAAGGAAAATCCGGCTTTGACCGTTCTGCCGTGACGGAGCGATAAACGGCTGCGCGAGGCGGTTTCTCGGCCCGCAATCTGAAAATAGTCTCTCGCGGCCGCGCCGGCCCGATTCGGCGCTGACAGGCCTTCGCAAAGTCTGGCAACCGCCCGCGAAGCGGAAAGGAAGAGCGTGGAAATGGCTGAACTTGAACCTAACATGGGCTGGCAGGTGGCGGAAACCATTTTGTTTGAACAATGGTTGCGCTTCTACTTCATAGTTGAAGAAAATGACGACCTCGTTTTGCGCCTTGACCAGGCGGAAGAAGAACAGGTTCTGGAAAACTGGCCGCGTTTGTCCGCCTTGGTCGAGGCCCTGAACGGGCACGCGCCTGATCATCACAACAGCCTTGCCGCTATTTGCCTGAGCCTGGGTGAAAGGGAGAATGGCGAGGCATTGCTGGAAAATGCCGCCGCGATTGTGGCGGACCAAGACTTTCAGGAAGAGTTGAACCGCTTCAGCGCATGGTTGTTTGAAGAGGCAAACGAACTTGACCGGCAGCGCCTGCCCTTTGACGATTGGCTGGAACGTTTCGCCCGCTGGCGCGGCAGCGTTGACTTGAGGGAATATTGCTTGCGCTTTTTGGGCTTTGGAAACCTTGAACAGCCGGTATGCAATAAACTTCAGTAATATTATGCAACTCGATGATCTTACGGTTCTCGCCCACAATGTGGTCAAGCGCGCAATAACGAATTTTTCCGGAACGGCTTGCCTTTTCGGTGATTTTTTTTGGCCTTTGGCCCTGGACTGTACCGCCGGAAACGGGCACGACACGCTTTTTCTCGCGCAGTCCGTCGGCCCGTCCGGGAAGGTCATGGCCTTTGACATTCAGCAGGAGGCCTTGAACAACACGGGATTGAGGCTTGATAAGGCCGGGTTGTCAGACCGGGTTGTTCTGCGCCTGGCAAGCCATGATGAACTTGAAAGCCATCTGTTGCCCGGATGGAACGGGAATATTTGCGCGGCCATGTATAATTTGGGCTATTTGCCAGGCGGGCCTGAGGGCGGGCCGGTCACAAGGGTGGAAAGCACGTTGCGCTCATTGGGCGCGTTGACGGATATACTGGCTGTGCACGGCGTCATTTCCATACATTGCTACACCGGGCACGCCGGAGGAAGTGAGGAATGCCTCGCTGTGTCAGACTGGTGCGCATCTTTGCCCTGGGAAAAGTGGCGGGTGGGGCGCTATGAACTTTGCAACAAGCGGCAGAACCGCGAAATTCTATTTCTGGCGAACAAGCGGCGTTTGTCTTGAGCTTGTTTTCTCCCTTGACTATGCCCTTCCGCAAGATTATTAGAACAAAAGCATCAGCGCGGATTCAAATTATCCGGAAGAGTTTCAAGCCTGAAGCTCTTCAACATAAAACAGGCCAGGTGTTATTATGGGTTTACCCAGCATGACGGAACTTCTGATTATCCTGGTGGTAATTCTTTTGGTGTTCGGCGCGAACAAATTGCCGGAAATCGGCGGCGGCCTGGGCAAGGCGATCAGGAATTTCAAACGCGCCGCTTCCGAGCCGGACGAAATTGACATTACCCCGAAAGACAAAAATACGGAAAAAGACAAAGACGAAAGTTGAATTTTTTGTCCCGGCAATAAAAAAGACCCCCGAAAAAATCAGGGGTCTTTTTTATTGCCGGAGAAAGAAATGACTTAGACCCGCGCGGCGTGGCTTTAGCAAAAGAGCTTCGCTTTTGCGTATCTAAAAAAGAAACTTCGAGCGTTGTATGCTTTTCAACGGCATACATAAAAAGTCAAAGTAACCTGTCTTAAACCGTGTAGACTCTCTGCATCAGTTTCAGGTCAACCTTAAGCTGGTTTTGCAGGAAAGCCTCCACGCCGCCGTATTCATTGTCGATAACCTCAAAGGCGGCTTCAAGGTAGGGCCTCTCGACTGTGAGCACGGGCGCTATCAGGGGTTTGGCCTTGGCGGTTTCCCCGTATTTTCCCACGATATACTTGGCTGAAAGCACAAAATCTTCGAAAATGGTTTCGCGCGGCACGGCCAGGGCCGAAAGGTAAAGAGCTGCGGCCAGTCCGGCCCGGTCTTTTCCGGCGGTGCAGTGAAACACCAGCGGGGTATTTTCCGCGTTTTGAAGCAACTCGAAGAACTTTACGTAATAAGGCTGCGCGTCGCGCACCAGGCTTTTATTCACGTCGATCATCACCTGCCTGGCGTTTCCGTCTTTTATGGCTTGCAGGCTGATCATGTTCCCGGCCTCTATGGCAAGCTCAACGCAGCTGCTGACCGTGCAGGCCCATTTGTCCAGGCCTTTTTCCTTTTCCTTGGCCGAGCGGAAATCGATGTAGGTTTTGATGTTCAGGCCAGCCAGCGTTTCCAGGTCTCCGGCGCTGAGGTTTTCCAGCGAGTCCGAACGGTATATCAACCCCCATTTGGTCGTTTTTCCAAGGCTGGTAGAATATCCGCCCAGGTCGCGGAAATTATATGCTTTTTCCAGTTTGACGAGTCTTTTCGGGTTCATGGTTTCGCTATTCATAAATTTATAGTCCTTCTTGCGGCATGGTTTCGCGCCGCGCGGCTAAATCAATAATTCCCGGATGCGGGTTTTCAGGCTTTAAAAAAGGTTTCGAAGGCCAGCGTTGTCGCATACAGGTCAACCGCGCTGGCTATTTCGAAGGGGCTGTGCATGGAGAGCACGGGCGGCCCGCAATCGATAACGTTCATGCCGTAAGCGGCCAGATGCATGGCGACGGTGCCCCCGCCGCCTCCGTCCACCTTGCCCAGTTCGGCCATCTGCCAGGGAATGCCGCCTTGATTCAGTATGCCGCGCAACCATGCCACATATTCCGGGTGGGCGTCGTTGGCTTCGTATTTGCCTCGGCTTCCCGTAAATTTGCAGAAGCAGGGGCCATACCCCAGCAGGGCGGCATTCAGCTTTTCATGCAGGTCTTGCCAGTCCGGGTCTGTAGCGGCGTGCACGTCGGCCGATATGGCCCGGCTTTTCAGCATTACTTCAGAGAAGCGGGTGGTCGGCTCCCAGGCGAAAAGCAGGTCGTTCAGACAATATTCAAAAAAGTGCGATTTGGCGCCGGTCGAACCCTCCGAGCCTATCTCCTCTTTGTCCCAGAGCATCAGGCACTGGGTGCGCTTCGGGGTTGAATCGTCCTGCAGGAACGCCTCCAGGGCGGCGAAAACGCAGATGCGGTCATCTTGTCCGTAGCCGCCCAGCAGGGCGGAATCCAGCCCCACGGTTCTGGCCGCTCCGGCGGGTACGGCCTGCAGTTCGGCTGAATACAGGTCTTCTTCAATAATGCCGTATTTTTCGTTCAAAAGTTGCAGTACTTTGGCTTTTACACGGTTCCCTTCGCCGTTTCTTTCCGGCATGGTCTTGGAAGCGCCGTTGTTTTCCCCTTCAGCGGGTTCCGGCGCGGCGGAGTTGAGCGGCATGTGCCCGACAAGCAGGTTCATTTTTTCCGCTTCAAAGGCTTTACTCAGGGGCAGTTCTCCCTGTTTGGCGGAAAGGTGGGGCAAAAGGTCGGCAATGGCGAAAACGGGTTCGCTGGCGTCTTCGCCAAGCACGATGTTCACCTTGCTGCCGTCGTCTTTTACGACGACGCCGTGCAGGGCCAAGGGGCGGGCGAACCATTGGTGTTTGCGAATGCCGCCGTAATAATGGGTTTTGGCTTGCGCCACGGCTGACTGCTCTTGCAGGGGGCGTTGTTTCAGGTCAAGCCGGGGGGTATCCGTATGGGCGGAGATAAGGTGCAGCCCCTGAGAAAGCGGAGCTTTGCCCCTTTTGGCTACGAACAGGGCCTTGCCTTGAAGCGTCCTGGCCACTTTGCCGCCGATGAAGTTGGCGGTGCTGTAACCTTCCCGCTCAAGGCGTTCAAGCACGTAATCGACCGTTTCGCGTTCAGTTTTGCAACGGGTTAAAAAATCAAGATAGCGCGCGCCCAGCTGTTCTATTTTTTCCCTGTCTTCCGGGCTGGAATAAACTTCCCAGCAGTTGCGCGGCGTAAATTCGTATTCCATTCAAGTCTCCCTGCCCGCCCCGCCGCCGCGGAGGCGGACTTGCGGTTATATGAGGCGCTGGTTAGTGTTAATGCCCGCCGCGGGGCGTTTTTTACGAAGGCGGCAACCTTTGAAAAATATAGCCAGATGAGCCTTCCGTCAATATATTCCGCTTTTTTGCCGTAATGCGATAATATTTGGAGTGAGGCTATAACGGAGCGGCCCATGCGTTTAGGCAATAATATTTGAAAGTATCGGAAAGTTAAAAAAGGAGAAAGGCACGCTGCAATGCCCACATGCGCGCGCTGCAAAACTATTCTTGACGCCGCCGTGAAATCTTTTTAAATTTCGACAGGGCGTTTCCTGGCCGTTTTAATAATCCGGCCCGGCAAGTTCTGGCGTGTCCGGCCTGAATTCTCACTGGCTCACGCCATATGCCCATGTTGTGGTGCAAAACCGAATCCTGGTTGCCAAAAGTACTGGAGACAAAAATGAGTTTATTGAATCGTGGCAAGACGAAAGACGTGTACTCGCACGGCGAGCATACTCTGCGCCTTGAGTTTACGGACCGTGTAACCATGAACGCTGCCGGGCAGATCGACCCGGGCGGGAATGATCGTTCCGATGCTCTGGCCCCCGGCCAGGGGCTGGCCTGTCTTTCCATGACCTCTGTAATTTTTGAGGCACTGACAAGCAAGGGAATACCCACTCATATGGTATCCTATGACTTGCCGTCTCTTTCCATGGTTGTGCGCAAAGGCAAAACCTTCGCCCCAGGCCTGGAATGGGTTTGCCGCTGGGTTGGAACCGGGAGCTTCATACGCCGCTATAAAAATGTGCCGGGCGTGAAAGACGGCATGCGTTTTGAGAAGCCGGTAATGGAAATTACCATCAAGGACGACGCCGGGCAGGACCCGGTCATCGTTCCCGGCGCCATAGCCGCCCTGGGAATGATTCCGGCTGACAAATTGCCCGCCCTTATCGAAATGAACGGCAAAGCCATGGAAATTATTCACGGTTTGTTCAAAGAACGCGGCCTTGACCTCTGGGATATCAAAATAGAGTGGGGAATTGACGCGGAAACCGGAACGTTCATGTTGATTGACGAAGTAAGCGCCAACGGTTGCCGCGCTTTTGACGCCAAAACCGGAAAAAAGATCGAAGGTGCGGAATTGGCCGCCCGGTTCAAGGCGAATTAAGGCTGAAAAGATAAAGCAGCTTCTTTAATAGAAAGTATTGAAGGGTAAAGCTGAACTTCGGCGGTTCCGGCCTGAACGCCGGGCAGCGAAGAAGATTCATCCCGCATTATGTCTCACGGCAAGGTTGACGAGCTGCCTGCCTTGCAGAAATGAAAGCGGTTGCCTGCAAGGCAACCGCTTTCTCGTATTTTTTTGAATACATTTGTTTACGCTTCACGGTGAAACCCGCTATAACGAGTCTTTTCCATTGGCTTTTTAAAGCGTGAACTCAGGAAAAATTGCCTGCAGACGCGCCATGACGTTCGCTCACAGGAGCTTGCCGGCGCCAACAGTAATTTTTAAAGCGCTGGCTCAGGCAAGATCATTTCAAGCCGCGCTCAAGCTTCAATAATGCCTTTGGCGATGAACGCGTCCAGAAGGTTGCCGATGGTTTCTTCGGTCAGTTCCTCGTCAGGTTTGCGGCACCAGTAACGCCCTTCTATTTCCAGGGAGGGCAGGCTGTCTTCAATGCCGGCCCTGCTGATATAGCCTCGGCCGTAATTGCTGATTGCCACGATTTTTTCCAGGCCGCGCTGGGCCAGGGCGTTTTCCAGGGCTTTTTCCTGACGCAGGCAGCGCGCCTGGTCAAGGTCGCACACGCAGATAGAGTTGATTTTCGCCATGCCTTACTCCTGTAAGATGTAGTCAGTTAACGTCAACAGCCGGAATCGCTGCATAAGCTGATTCCGGCTGTTTCGTAACATAAGCACTGAATTTAGAAAGTCAACCCGCTCAGTGCGGTTTTTTCAGCGGACCAGTCTCTTGGTCATTTCCGCGATAAATTTACCCTGGTGCCTGGCTATGCCCAGCTCGTTTTCCGAAACGACGCGGCTGGCGTCGCTTCCGGCAATTGTTCCAGCGCCGTAGGGAGAGCCGCCGCTCATGGCGGAAATATCGCTAAGGCCGGGGTAGGTGAAGGGCGCGCCGCCTATCAGCATGCCGTGGTGCAGCATAAAGGTGTGGAAATTGAAAATGGTGGTTTCCTGCCCGCCGTGCTGCGTGGCGCTGGAGGTGAAGGCCGAGCCGACCTTGCCCACCAGGGACCCTTTGGCCCAAAGGCCGCCCGTGCGGTCAAGAAAGGCCCGCATTTGGGCGCACATGCCGCCGAAGCGCGTTGGTGTTCCGAAAATAATGGCGTCAGCTTCCACCAGGTCGTCTATTGACGCAACGGGCAGGCGCGCGCCTCTGGCCTCGTCCGGGGCCGCGTTCATCGCGGTCAACACTTCGGACGGAAGCGTTTCCTGCACGGTTTTCAGCACCGGGTTTCCGCCCGCCTGGTCGACTCCTTCGGCTACGGCTTTCGCCAGCGTGTAAACATGCCCGTAAAGCGAATAGAAGCAGATAAGCGTTTTCATCAGGGTTTCTCCTACCAAAGAGTTTGTCCGGTTCAGTTCCGGTTTTTGAAATGAGATGTCCCTCAATAATAAGGGGTATTATCTTTTAACATATCATCTCTATAAAAATTATCCATATTTATTTAAAAATAAATATCCAGGTTTTTTTTTATCTATTACTATGAATTAATTTGTGTTTTTCTGTTAAGTGGGAATGGGTGGAACTTTTTTTTAAAAAAAAATGCATCAATGGCCTAAAGTTTTTTTCCTCTTGGCCGATAAACAGGAAAAGCTGCGTTTTCAAAGCTCAAGGTAATAACTAATGCAAATTTCCGAAAATCCATACGCTGCCGCCCGGCACATCAACGGCGTTAACGGCGCGTCCGCGCTTCAGCCTGGCGCAGCCAGGGCTGGGGTGCGTTCCGGTGTGCCGGAGTCTTTGCCGGCGCGTACGGAATATCGGGCCGATCCTTTGCGCAGCCAGTATAAAGGAGAAGTTTACGGGGCTGACGCCCGCCTCGGCTTTGAAAACGCGCTTGGGTCAAGCGGGCGTGCCCGGCCAGCCGAAACCGCCGGCCTTTTTTCGCCCGACCCGGCTGAAGAACGCACGATAAACCGCCTTCAGGCCCGCGACCAACAGGTCCGCTCCACCGAACAGGCCAAAGGCGAAGCGGTAGGCGGCGAGCAATATATTTATCAGCAGGGTCCGGACGGCGCGCTTTACGCCATCGGAACCGCTCCTCACCTGGTGAGCCCGCACGGCAGCGGGGCCGGCGGCGTGATGGGGTCTCCCATAGCCGCTTTCCCGGTGGAAAGTTCGGAAGGCCGCGCCCATGCGGGCGGGCGGACCGGAGAAGGCGGTGAGCTGACCGACAAGCTGGAATCGCGTGACCAGGAAGTGCGCAGGCATGAGCACGCGCACCTGGCCGCCGCAGGAACCCTTGCTTCCGGGTTGCCGGAGTACGATTATCAGGTCGGGCCGGACGGAAAACGCTATGCTGTCGGCGGGTCTGTCAACATCATGCTCAGTTCCGTTCCAGGCGATCCGGAAGCCACCAAGCGCAACGCTGACGCGGTTATACGCGCGGCTTCCGCTCCGGGCAGTCCTTCCGGGCAGGACGTCAAGGTTGCGGAAGACGCCAGAAGAATGCGTTTCCGTGCGGATGCCGAGGCTCAGCGCCTGCACGAGGAAAAACTTCAGGAAAACAAGATGAACGCGGAAATGGACGGCGGCAAGACGGCGAACCTGCGCCGGGCCCTGGCGGCGTATAGCGACCCCAGGTCGGCCAACCGCCTGATCCAGGGCGTGGTTTAGACCGGTTTCACCCGCTGTAATTTCCGGCCTCGTTTCCTGAA
The DNA here is from genome assembly GCA_031552195.1 of Desulfovibrionaceae bacterium. Taxonomy (GTDB): domain Bacteria; phylum Desulfobacterota; class Desulfovibrionia; order Desulfovibrionales; family Desulfovibrionaceae; genus JAVBMP01. The sequence goes on along the minus strand of JAVBMT010000016.1, from coordinate 5,114 downwards.
GGAAGCGGGGCCTTTCTTATGATTTTTCAGCGCCCGGGCTTTTGCCCGATTTGCCGATGAGGCGGAAATAAAAGAATATGAATGGTGTTTTCCAATTGTTTTCAATAAAAGATATACACGTTATAAGGAAAAGCATATATAGGCAAAGCGGCCATAAATTCTGCCCTGTTTCCGTTCAGACATGAATAAATGAAGAAAGGAGTCCGCTATGGTCCACTCGCTGATATTTCTTTTCTGGCTGGCCTGTTGGGCGTTCGCCGCGTTCGCGTTGGCTGTCTGCGTGATTTTTTGCTACGAGTTTCTCAATTCTTCCGTGCCGGTCTTCAGCAAGCTGAAATTTGGTCCCGTTTTCTGTTTGCGCCTGTTCGCGCAGTGTTTCGTTATGGCGTGGCTACATGCGTTTGTCCGGATTTACTCCTTTATTTTCAGGCGCATCCCGGCGTTCCGCCGGCCTGAACAACCTTTGCCGGAGTATGCCCGCCCGGTAATTTTGCTGCACGGCTTCATGGATAGTCCCACAATAATGTTCCAGTTGGCGAAGCGCTTGCGCAAGGCCGGTTTCGGGGTGTCGCATTTTGAATATGACGCCTTGCGGGGCGACCCGGAAGAAGTGAACCGGAATTTGCACCGGCATATCGCCTCGGTGCGCGGCTCCGGCGGGCGGGTTCCGGCACTTGTCGGCTACAGCCTTGGCGGTTTGATCGCGGCCCGGGCTTTGCTTACGCGTGAAAGGCCGGATGAGATATGCGGAATAATAACGGTCGGAACCCCGTTCCACGGAAGCCGCACGGCTGTTTTCAACCCCAGCCGGATGTCGCGTGAGCTGTTGCCCGGAAGCCGACTGGTCGATTTCGTCAGCAAGGGAACTTTTCCGGATGAAATCCCCGGCCTCGTCATAGCAAGCCCCACGGACGAAATGGTCATGCCGCCCGCCAGCCTGCTCCCGCCGGAAAAAGCCGCGCACTGGAGACTGCGCGTGACCGGGCCGTTAAGCCACATCAGCCTGCTTTTTTCAGGGGAGGTTGCGGAGCTGATTATCAAGGAACTTAACGAATACCCCGCGTGAAATATTAATTCGATGCTTTTGTCCGGGTGAATTAAGAAAAAATATGGAATTATTGATATACTGTGCTATGATGATGCAAATCCTCAATCGAAAGCCAAAGGAGAATCACATGCCTTTTCGTATAAAATGCACGGCTTGGACGCTGATATTGTTTTTGCTCGCCGCTCCGCTTTGCGCTTTTGCCGCTGAGCAGGAACCTCCTAAGACCGGAACGCCTCTGAGCGCGGCGGAACTGGACAGGCTGACCGCGCCGGTGGCCCTTTATCCTGACTCTTTGCTGGCTCAGATCCTGATGGCTTCAACCTACCCTCTTGATGTGGTGTCAGCCGCGCGCTGGCTCAAGCAAAATTCCGGACTTAAAGGCAAGGAGCTGGAAAACGCGGCGAAAGATCAGCCGTGGGATCCCAGCGTGCAGGCTTTGACGGCCTTTCCCCAGGTGCTGGAAATGATGAACGAGAAACTGGACTGGGTTCAGGACCTTGGAGACGCCTTTCTGGGGCAGCCCAAAGACGTCATGGATTCTGTGCAGCGTTTGCGTTCTAAGGCTCAGGCCGCCGGAAACCTTAAGACTACCAAGGAACAGAAAGTAACGACCAGCAAAAATGACGCGTCAGGCAGCGACGTTATCGTAATTCAGTCCGCTCAGCCGGAGGTTGTGTATGTGCCGTCTTACGATCCGATGGTGGTTTACGGACCTTGGCCTTACCCGGCTTATCCGCCCGTAGCCTGGTATCCGCCCGGATACGCGGCCGCCGGGGCCTTCGTTTCTTTCGGAATAGGCGTTGCCGTCGGTTATGCCTTCTGGGGCGACTGCGACTGGAATCACGGCGATATAGACGTAAATGTCAACAATTACCGCAATTTCACCAAGGTGAATCCCCCGGTCAACGCGAACGGCCGCTGGCAGCATAACCCAGCGCAACGCGGCAACGTGCCGTATCGCGGAAGCGCGGCCGGACGTTATTCCCTTCCCGCTGAGGGGCGCGGAAAAGCTTCCGGCCTCACGCGTGACCAGCAGCGCAGCGCGGCGCGTGAAGCTTTTCGCGGGCGTGAAGGCGGCGCCGAGCGCCCCAGAAGAGATAATTCCCTTGGCCGCGACGGGGCCGGGCAAAGGCGCGAAATCGGACGTAACGAAGCTGAACAAAGGCGTGAGCTTGGCAGAACCGACGGAGCGCAGCGCCAGCGGAATGAAAACCGTGAAATCAGAAACCGTGAGCCGCTGAATGAAGGCCGCGAGTTCAGAAACCGTGATCAGGGGAACAGTTTTTTTCAGGGCGCGGGAGAACGTGGCGCCCGGCAGGAAATAGAGCGCGGCGGGCGAAGCCGGGAGAGCATGATCCGCCCGCATCCCGGCGGGGTTCCATTTCATCCGGTCAGGCGTTAGCCTGGAGCGCCGGCAAGGTATTTGCCGGAATCAGTCTTGAACGTGTGCGATAAAATAACTGCTCTTCGCATTTAAAAAGCAGCAAGAAGGAATATGATATGAAAGCAGCGAATATTTTTAAAACTCCGTTTGCCATGCTTACGGCGGTTCTTGCCGTGTTTGGGCTTTTGGCGTCCGGATCAGCGCAGGCTTCGCCGGGCCGTGTTTACGACAGCTCCAAGGCGGCGATTGCTGACCTGATGGCTGCGGTAAAGGATCATAACCTGACGGAACTGGCGAATATCCTGGGGGCGGACGCCAAGGCGCATATTGAATCGGGCGATGCCGTTCTGGATCAGGCCGACCGTGAAGCCTTCATCCTGGCTTACGAAGAAAAAAGCCTGCTGGCGCCATATCCCGCTGAACAGGAGGCGGCCTCGCCTGGCGGTAACAAACGCTACCTGTTGGAGGTAGGGGAGCACGCCTGGCCTTTTCCGGTTCCGTTGATCGAAAACGCCTCCGGCCAATGGTTTTTTGATGCCGGGGCCGGGGCAGAGGCGATAAAGGAAAGACGGATAGGGCACAATGAGCTTGCGGCCATTCAGGTCTGCCTGGCTTATGTCGACGCGCAGCTTGAATACCAGAACCTTAACCCCATGCATGAGACTGTTCCTCATTTTGCCGGGAAAATGGTCAGCCTTCCCGGAAAACGTGACGGTCTTTACTGGAAGGCTGAAAAAGGCGAGCAACCCAGTCCGATGGGCAAACTGATAGTCGCCGCGACGGTGGGGAGTTCGGAAAGCGGCGTTGGCTTGCCTTATTACGGCTACCATTACCGCATGCTTTACCGCCAGGGAAAATACGCGGCCGCCGGACAGCTTGATTACATGAAAGGCGGCATAATGAGCGAAGGTTTCGCTTTGCTGGCCTATCCCGCTGTGTATGGAGCATCCGGAGTGATGACGTTTATCGTGAACCAGGACGGAGTAGTCTATCAGAAAAACCTGGGAAAAGACACCGCCAAATTGGCCGGAAAGATTATGGAGTTCGATCCGGATGACTCCTGGCGCGCGGTTGAGGTTTTTTGATCTGATAAACTGAGTTTTATCGGAGCATTGTTTCTTCGCAAGAAGCCTGAACCCCTGAGCTTGAATTGGGCGGCGCGTAACGGTTTGTTGCGCGCCGCCCTTATTTTTTCAGGAGCTGCCGCAAAGAGTCTTCAAAAAGAGCGAGGTCAAGCCTGAAGTTAGCCTTGGGGGCGTCGACTTCAGGTTAGGCGTCGTCCGCGATGAAGGCGTGGTATTCATTGCCCAGAACGGAAGAAAACACGTTGCCCAAAGTTATAAGAAAGCGCGGAGCGTAAAATTCCAGAACCTTTGCTGAAGGCCGGCAGAAAGCGAGATTTAAGACCGCCGTGCCTTGCGGAATGACCAGGTAGTCGACCGACCGCATTATAGCGATCTGTTCCGCGACAGGAAGGCCGGTAAAGGTCATTTTCTTGAATCCGTAACGTTCCAGAAGGGCTATAAGCTCCGGCTCGTTATCGATGTTGCGGCGTTTTTTCGCGTCGTCGCGGCTGATGTAAAGACGGCTGTGGGCCTGGGGGTTGAATCCGTCTTTGGCGGGAATTCCAGACAGCTTTTTGATAAGGGCCGGGTGCCCTTGCTCCGGAGTGGAGAATATTTCCACGCTTTTGAAGCGCGCCAGGGTGTTGGGCGCGATATTAATGATTCGCTCTTTTTTTATTCCCGCGATTTCCAGCGCCTGCCATTGAAAATCAAAGGTGATAACGCCGGCGTAGAGCCGCTCTTTATAGTCCGGCAACATCGTGAGCGGAGCGACGATGTCGTGAAAAAAATGGAAATAATTGTCGAGGTACGTGGTATTAATGGCTGTTACATCACTGTTGATATAAATCGCCCCGGGGGTATGCATGTAGGGGCGCGCGTCAAGCCAGGCTCTGACGGAAGGCGGAAGGGCGGAAGCGATAAAACGATAATTTTCATCCAGGGCGGTGTTATTATAAAGGAGGGCGCCCTCAAGCCGAAACCGTTTTATATCACCGTATTTCACCCTTTCGGTAAAGACTGGAGGAAGCGGCCCCTGCACGGAATAAGGAGCGTCAGGGGCAAATTCCAACCCTTGCGCCAGCGTTGCGGCAAGAGGCGGCTCAACAAAACTCACGGGAAATTTATTACGCAGAATAAATTTTCTAAGCGTTTCAATGCAAGGTTTGCGCAGCTTTGACGGCAGAAGTTTTCTGCTTAGCCATTCTCCCTGGCGGAAGAGTTTGCCGTGGCGTGAGGAAATAGTCATGCGCTCCCGCTTGAGGAAAGTTATGGTTAAAGCTTATATGCCGTTGCCTTTGCAGCGGTTTAATTTTTCAAAACTAAACGGTGTTGTTCAGGGAAGATGGAGTAATATGCAAAATATTTTTTGGCAATGCTGATTTTTTCTGTTGACAGCAAGTGGCATTAGAGTTAAACCCCATTTCTCGCGTTGAGGAAGAGAAAATCTTCCGGAGGCGCGGCAAGGGCAACCTTGTTTCTTTGACAATTGAATAGGGTCGGAAAGGGCATTTATTCGCTGCGCAAGTGGTGAATAATGATGTTTTTTGAATAAGTTAATAAGGGCAACAGGTGGATGCCTGGGCACCGGAAGGCGATGAAAGACGTGGTAGGCTGC
>JAVBMT010000015.1:0-67203 GCA_031552195.1 Desulfovibrionaceae bacterium | reverse complement strand
GGCCTTGACGAGCTCCCCGGCCCGGACAAAGACCAGGGGCGCGATACGCAAGACGCGGGATACAAAAAAGTTGCCCTCGTAGGCGTCTATATTGCGGAGCAGCTCACCCACGGCGGCGGGGTCGGTGATGGCCGCAAGGTGCCCCCTGCGAGCCGGGGCGAACGCGCCGCGCAAATCGGCGGCAACGTCCCGCTCGGCCCTGCCGGTGATGATGGCGTAACGAAATATCCGCCCGCACTCCCGCAAGGCCAGATGGACAACCGAAAGGGCGTCCCGCTCCTCGGCCCGCCGCAGCACTCCCAAAAGTTCCCTGGCGGTGATGCTGCTTATGGGGCGCTTGCCCATGTACGGGAAAATGTTTTTTTCAAGGCGTTGCATCATGTAACGCCTGTAGGCGGGCGTCCATGAAGGCGAATACCTGTCGAACCACTCCCGCGCTACCACTTCAAAGGAGTTGCGGGCCGCTTCCGCCGCCGTGGCCTTAGCCTCGCGCTTTGCGCCGCTGGGGTCGATATTGGCGAGAAGTTGTTTTTTCGCCTCTTCCCGCTTGCCCCGCGCCTCGCGCAGTCCGATGGTCGGATACGGGCCGATGGACAAAAGTTTTTGCTTCCCGGCGAAGCGGTAGGCCATACGCCATGATTTCTTGCCCGTGGGCGTGATGTACAGGAACAGCCCGCCGCCGTCCGAGTGTTTCTGAACCTTGCCGTTACCGCTCACGCACCGTATAAAAGTGTCCGTCAGTTTCATCCGGCTTGCTCCCTGTTGGTACGTTTTGGTGCGTTTGACCGGAACACTACCAACAGTCTGCGCATTTTCCTTACTGTTCAAGGCGATTGCGTAAAAAAAGTATTCCCGTCCCGGTGTATTCTTCCTTATTTTTCCAAGCTGGGTTACAATGCGCCACGCCTAGAAAAAAAAGACAATCACCAGAACGGGAATACCAAAAACATACCAACAAGTCTACCAACAGACTTCGCGGATTTCAGGAGTTTTCACTGGACTAAAAACGGAAATAAATTCCGGTTAATTCGTTGAAATTACATGCGAATTAGACAACGTGAGGTTATCTGAAATTTGTTGTCAGATTCCCAATTTAAAATACTCTAAGGTTTTCTTGGCTGGTTACTCCGGGTTTCTCTTCGTGTAGCCAGCGACATCTGACCCATTCCGGGGGCAACTTTGGGGGAATGGCAGTCTGTTTAGTCCCCCAAACGAAACCATCCTCTTCTGTAACCTTCACATAGTGCGGATCAATTCCGGAAATTCCAGCTAAGCCTCCGGCAAGTTTTCCGTGGCCCATTCCTGCCCTTGCGGCCAGGCCGTGCCCGCATGTTTCAGGTTATCCCGCAAGCGCCGCCGCTGTGCGGTCCGCCGGAATCCCTCGCCTGCCCGCCGATGCCGCGCAAACCGACTCGCCGATGTTCACGCGGAGCTCGCAACCCGATTCATAATTCCACCTCTTGATATTTATTGGACAAGCAATTGCTTAACTAGCAGGAATTCCCTTTATTTAAGGAACACGGTTGCCATGAAGAGATGCCAACAGTTTTGCCTTAATATTTTATTCTTTTATAACAACAAGATACGATAGGGGATGGAATAATTAAGCCATGGCATACTTTGTGCTTATTTTAGCAAGCAAAAGGCTTTTTCCTGTTCATATTGATCATCGGCATACAGGCCAAAAGCGTACGGTTGAATTTACGGTGAGAGAAACAACTTAAACTTACGTAAGGAGAAGAATAATGACTAAGCCGAAACGTCCAGCAATTACGGAAAAGATCATGGTTCTCGGCATTGACGGCTTTGACCCGAGTTTGGCGAAAAAGTATGTGGCCGAAGGGAAAATGCCGAGTTTGAAAAAGTACATTGATAGCGGCTCTTGCCGTGAGGACCTTGTTCTTCTGGGCGGTCACCCCACGGTCACCCCGCCCATGTGGGCGACCCTCGCCGCGGGATGCTACGCCAATGTGCACGGCATCACCGGTTTTGACATTTCCAGCCCCAAGGGCCTTGACTGGATACGCTACAGCCTTGATTCCTCCTCCTGCAAGGCGGAGCGCGTTTGGGACTGCTTTGCGGAAGCGGGCAAGAAAACGCTTGTCTGGCACTGGCCGGGATGCGCCTGGCCCCCGACCTCGCAAAGCCCGAACCTGCACGTTGTTGACGGCACCAGCCCCGGCTCCGTGGGCATGAGTTTCGGGCAATTTGACGGAGAAATGATGCTGGGCGCCAGCGCGGAAATCAAGGAACCGACGTTTTTCAAGAACATGAGTGAAAACGCCGTCACCCCTTGTTCCATCACCGGCATGGACATAAAGGATTCCGGTTACAACATTCTCGAATCCACCGGCGCGCTGGAAAGCAACAATATCGTTCTTGACAGGGTCAAAGGCAGCTCTATAGCCACCCCTGACCTGCCGATAAACGTCGCTCAGTCGCCGATAAAGCCGGCGACTGACTGGGCCGGCGCCCCGGCCGGAGCCAAAGAAATCGTCATGCTGCTGTCCGACGGCCTGCTTCGCCGCCCGTGTCTGGTTCTCCAGAATGAAAAGGGCGTGTACGACAGGGTTGAGGTTTACAAATCCAAGAAAGAAACCAAGCCGTTGGCGGTGCTGACCCTGGGCGTGCTTGTGGACCGCATTGAAGACGAAGGCATTCGCGATGACAAAAGGGTGGATGTCGTTCGCAACATGAAGCTTCTTGAGTTGGCGCCGGACGCGTCGAACCTGAGAATCTACATTTCCGCCTCGATGGAAAAAGACATCAGCAAATGCATTTCTCCGGCGAAGATGTGTGACTGGATTGTGGAAAGCGCCGGATATGCGCCCCCCACATCCATGCTTGGCCAGCAGAGCGAAGAGCTGATCAACGACATCATGCTGAACAACTGGTACGTCAACGCCAAATGGCAGGCGCAAGCCATCACCGACCTGGTTGACAAGCACGGCATAGAAGTCGTCATTTCGCACTTCCACAGTATAGACCTTCAGGAACACATGTTCATACGCTACATGACGGACAAAGGATATAACAAACTGCCGCCTGAAAAGTACTGCAAGTTCATGGAAGACCTCTACATCCAGGCGGACTGGTACCTCAGCCACTTCGTCAAATACCTGGACCAGGGCTGGACTATCATCATAACTTCCGACCACGCCCAGGTTTGCTCGAAGCATGACTTCCTCCTGATGGGCGATGTGCTCGGCATCAGCGTGGGCTTTATGGAAGAACTCGGTTTGACCAGGGTGAAGCGCGATGAAAAAGGCAATCGCCTGCCGGAGATAGATTGGGAAAACACCTTGGCCATAGCCCAGCGTGAAACGCATATTTACGTGAACCTGAAAGGCCGCGATGAGCACGGCATTGTGGACCCGAAGGACAAATATGAGGTTGAAGAAGAGATAATCACCCGCCTTTACGGATACCGCCACCCCAAGACCGGAAAGCGTGTGGTGGCCTTGGCCGTGCGTAACAAGGACGCGGTGCATTTCGGCCTGGGCGGACCGGAATCAGGCGACATCGTCTACTTCCTGGCGGAAGGTTACCAGTGGGACCATGCCGACAGCCTTTCCACCTCGCAGGGCGAGGCCGATACCTCGGTATCGCCGATCTTCATAGCCGCCGGAAAGGGCATCAAAAAGAACTTCAAAACCGACCGCATAATCCGTGAAATCGATGTGGCCCCGACGCTTGCCGCCCTGGGCGGGGTAAGGTTCCCGAAACAGTGCGAGGGAGCGCCGGTATATCAGATATTTGAAGAAGAATTCTAATATGGAATAATGGTGTAACCAGCATAGATAATTGAGAGTCTCCTCCAGTAAGCCGCAAAGAGAGGAGACTCTCAATTTAATTGAATCGCGCCATGCATCTGTGAATATAAGGAGTTTCGCCATGATCAGTACAAAATTGAAAAAACTCGCCTCGGAAGAATTTGAAAAAATCGTCTATGGGAAGGAAGAGCCTTGCCTTGTCGTATTCATGAGAAAAACCTGTCATGTGTGCGAAGAAGTGGTGCCTATACTGGAAGAAATGGAGGCGGACCACAAAGAAAAATGCTCTTTCTACGCCGTTGACGTGGAAGAGCAGAAACAGCTGTTCAATAGTTTTTCATTCAAGAGCATTCCCCAGATTTTGTTTTTCAGGGATGGGGAATATCGCGCCAAACTGGCAGGCCTTGTTGAAGAAGAGGCGATTGAAGAGAGCATTTCCAGAATATTCGCGTAAACAGGAGCTGGTACGATGTCAAATCACTATGATTTAGTCATAATCGGTGGCGGCCCGGGCGGACTTTCCGCGGCAATTTACGGTGGAAGGGCCAAACTCAAGACTTTGGTGATCAATAAAGGAACTTTCGGGGGCCGGGCGCACACCACAAGGGAAATTGCGAATTGGCCCGGCATCGCAAAGATATCCGGCCCGGACCTCATGGCGAATTTTGAAAATCACGCCAGGGAATTCGGCGTGGAATTTTTGAAAGACACGGTCGTGGCGGTTGATTTCTCCAAAGATGAGAAATGGATAAAGACCAAGAAGGGCAAGGAATTTCACGCCAAAGCCACGATCATAGCCTGCGGAACGGAGCCGAGATTTCTGGGCATACCCGGAGAAAAGGAATTCACCGGCAACGGGGTTGCCTATTGCGCCACCTGCGATGCGGAATCGTTCGAAGGCGAGGAGGTTGTCGTCGTGGGCAGCGGCGACCAGGCCATTGAAGAAGGGATGTTCATAACCAGGTTTGCTAAAAAGGTTAAAGTAATCGTTCTGCACGATGAAGGCATTCTGGACTGTAACAAGCAAAGTGCTGAAAAGGCGTTGCGACATGAGAAAATGGAATTTTTCTGGAATTCCACAGTGCAGGAAATTGTGGGAAAGGAAAACGTGGAGGGCGTAAAACTCAAGAATTTGAAAACCGGTGAGATTTCAAGCCTGCCCTGCCAGGGTATATTCATGTTCGTAGGCATGGTTCCTTCCACCAAATTCCTTGAAGACAGCGGTTTGGCAATGCAAAGAGGGTATATAACCGTCAACGACCTGATGGAAACCAACCTTGAAGGCGTTTACGCGGTAGGCGACAACAGAATCAAGTATTTGAGGCAGGTCGTCACCGCGGCCGGCGACGGAGCAACCGCGGCCGTTGCCGCTGAAAGATACATAATCGAACTTGATGATTTCAGAACCGGCATAGAGAAGAGCGATAAAACCGTATTGCTGTCTTTCTTTGACGCAAAAAACAGCGCCAGCCTGGAGTTCGGCTCACTGCTTGAAGATGTGAACCGAGAGCTGGGAGGCAAGTATAATATCATTAAAATTGATATCGCGACAAAGAGAACGCTTGCCAATAAGTACGGCATCAAGGAAATTCCGGCGCTTTTGCTTTTAGATTCCGGTTCTGGCATTAAATATCTGACCTGTACGATGCAGCGGAATGACCTGATTTCCCAACTGAAATAAAAATAACTCAAAATTTGAGGCGTCTCTATTTGAGGCATCCCTGGCCAATACGGGATTCGCCGAAGTTTTGGGAAACGGACGATTGATGCTCAAGCCGCAGTTAATCGGCCCGCCTTCTCCTCCGCCAACTCATGCGGCGCGTGCTGGAGGATGTGAAGGCGGGCCGATTTTTGCGGCTTAATGGTTTCCAAGAAGCCCCGTTTCAGCCCATGTCTTTCAAGACGGGCGTATCGCCTGGAAAACCACCCCGCGCAGCGCATATTTCCGGAACCAGGTCCGCTATGCCGCGCTTGCGGCGGTGGAGGTTCAGCTTGACGTCCTTCCGCCGTACCGGTGTTCTCCACAGGCCGGCCAATACTTGCTTGGCTCTTCCACCTCTTCCGCGCATGTTCAGATATAACCCGCGTTCTGGCGAATGCTGGTTCGCGGCGGAACGGGCGCGGCCTATCCGAAGGGCATTGAAAAGGCGGGCATGCGCGTACTACGCATGCCCGCCCTTGAAAGGACCGCTTATTCGCCTATAATGACGCCGTGATAATTTTCAGAGTCGTCATCTAACGGTATGCTACGGCCTAGAACACCATGTAAAGCTTGCCCAGGACGTCCTTGTATTTGGCGGTTTCGGCCTTCTGGGTTTCCACTTCGTTGAAGGTCTTGGCGTAACCTTGCAGTTCCTTGAGCAGGCCGTCAGGGTCCTTCACGCCTGCCTTGCGGGCGTTTTCCTTCCATTTCCCGTACATGGGTTCGGTCTTGGCGGCCCAGCGGGCGCTTTCTTCCGGGCTGAGCGGAATTACCTGCACCTTGTCGTTTTCGACCAGATACCTGAGGTCGGCTTCCATGCTTTTTTCAACCCAGTTGCAGTGCAGCGCGGTGAGCGGGAAGCCGGAAAGGTCGTCAACAACCTTTTTAATGTCGGGGGGAAGCTTGTCGTGCGACTTTTTGTTCATGAAGAAGGGGGCCGCGCTGACTGAGACGTTACACTTGGTGATGTATTTGCCCACTTCGCAGACTTTGGTGGAGCGATAGGTGGGAATGGGGGCCAGAACGGCGTCAAGCATGCCGCGTTGCAGGCCCATGTACATGTCGGTCAGGGGCATGGTGATGGCCGTTCCGCCCAGCAGGGTGATTACTTCAGACGAGGCCGCGTCAAGCACGCCAACGCGTTTGCCTTGCATGTCTTCAAGGGTGCGGATGGGCTTTATGCTCACCAGGTCTTTGGGGGTCGACGAAGTGAAGGAAAGAACGTGAATTTTCTTCAGCTCCTCCTGCATTTCCGGGTTGTTCGCATATAGCGAGTTCAAAGAGAAACCGGCCGCCCGCGAAGAGGTGAAGAGGAACGGATAGTCGCCGAGCACCAGGATGGGGAATAGGTGCGGGGTGCGCGGCGGGAAGAACAGAACCATGTCCACGATGCCGCGTTCGACGCTGGGGTAAAGCTCCGCGTCAGGCACCAGGGTTCCGGCGTTGTACATGGTGACGTCAAGTTTTCCGCCGGTGCGTTCTTTCATGAGTTCAAGCGTCGGTATTATCGCGTTGGCCACAACCGGATGGGTGGTCATCATCATGCTGGTGGCGCTCATTTCAAACTGGGCCGCCTGGGCGGCCAGGCCCGGAATAAGCAGTAAAAAGGCGGCCAGGGTTGTTCCGATAAATTTCTTGAACATAACTGTCTCCTGAATAAGGTTGGTTTTAATATTTACTTCAACAGCAAGTCTGGCAGGAAAAGGCATATCTGCGGGAATATGGTCAACAGCAGCACGCAGAAGAAAATGGAGAAGAAGAAGGGGACCACGTACTTGAAGATGCGCATCATGGGCACCTCCGGCACGACGCTGCTCATGGCGAACACCAGCACGCCTATGGGCGGGGTGATCTGCCCGAGTTCCATAAGCAGAACGGTGATAACGCCGAACCATATGGGGTCGAACCCCAGGGCCACCACGGTGGGGAACAGGGCCGGAAGCACCAGCATGACCATGGGAATAACGTTCATCAGGCAGCCGAGTATGAGGTAAAGCACGACGATCATAAGCAATATCGTATACTTGCCCAGGCCTGATTCCACAATGAGGTCCGTAAGGATGAAAGGCAGGCGGGTGGAGGCGAGAAAATAGCCCATAATGCCCACGCCGATAAGTATGAGGAAGATCTTGGAGGTCAGGATGCTGGTCTGGCGCAGGGCGTGGCGCAGGGTGTGGAAGTTCAGGCGCCCGCGCGCCACGCAGTACAGCAGGCAGGCGAAACTGCCCACGGCCCCGCCTTCGGTCGGGGTGCACAGGCCGGTAAGAATGCCGCCCATGATTACGGAAAACAGGCCGAGCATGGGCAGCATGCCGGCCAGTGAGCGCAGTTTTTCCCTTGTGGTGGTGGCGTCGCCGCGCGGGGCCACCGTGGGGTTCAAGGTGGCTACTATTATAATGGTGGCGCAGATTATGGCGGTCAGCAAAATGCCGGGAACGATGCCGGCCATGAAGAGGCGGCCGACTGACTCTTCCGTGACTATCGAGTAAACGATGAAGCCCATGGAGGGCGGAATGAGAATGCCCAGGGTGCCGCCTATGCTCAGGCAGGCCGCTCCGAAGGCCGGGTCGTAGTTTTTTTCCTTCATGGCGGGCAGGCCGACCGAAGCCATGGTCATGGCCGTGGCCATGGAATCTCCGCAAACCGCGGCGAAACCGGCGCAGCCGCACACGCTTGAAATTGCCAGGCCGCCCGGCAGCCTGCCGAGGCAGGTGCTGGCCGCCCGGAACAGGTCTGTGCTTACCTCGCCGAACAGGGCCAGTTCGCCCATAAGCACAAACATGGGAATGACGCTGAAGGCCAGCGAGGCCACGCTGTAATAGGGTGACCCGCCGGCCATTCCGAGGGCTATGTCAAGGCTGGGCATGAACATGATCAGGCCTTGCAGGCCGGAAACCAGCATAGCCACCCCTATGGGCATGCCTCCCAGGATGAGTATGAACATGTAGCCCATGATAATTCCGCCGAAGGCCCCGCGCGAGAATCCCATGCGCGTTCCGGCCATTATGAAGGGAATGGCGCAGACGGCCACGGCAAGGAGCAGGGCCGGGGCTATGGCCCAGGTTTTGCCCATGGTGCGGCAACAGTCTATGGATTTCAGAAGATCGAGCAGGGTGTAAAAGGCCAGCAGCAAAAGACACAGGGCGGCCAGGCCGACAAAGGGCCAAAGCGGAATTTTCAGCAGCAGGGTGGCGTCCGCCTCCTGCATTTTGATCATGGTCTGATTGAACAGCTCATAAGCCAGAATGCTGATGAAGACCACGCTTACGGTCTGGCAGAAAACAGCCAGCACCCTCTGCCAGGCCAGGGGCAGCATTCCGGTGAGCAGGTCTACGTTCAGGTGCACTTCATTGTTCTGAATCCAGATAAAGGCCGGGAAAACGGCCATGATCATGAAAATTTCCACAAGCTCCATGCTCCCCTTCACCGGCAGGTTGAAAACGGAGCGCAAGGTAACGTCGAGCACGGTGAGGATCATAAGCGCGAACAAGGCTATTCCGCTCAAGTCCATCAGCCTGTCGCCGAAGGTCTTGGCGATGCGCCGAACGGCCGAATCCGGTTCAGGCTTGTCTATGGCGGGTTCCCACGGCCTGTCGGCAGGCATCGCGCAGGGAGTGGTACAGGTGTTCTCGGACATATATCCTCCTTAGGGGTGTGTTAACGCTGTTTCAAGCCTCAACGGCAAATGCGAAGGAAAAATAAACGGGCAAACTGCCGGCGGACTGTCTGCCGCCCTATTGCATTATGGCTCCCGTAACATGCGGCGCCCGTAATTTCTAAGGCAATCAGCGGTTTTCCCGCCAGGCGGCGTTGCCTGCACCAGGAACATATTCTTTCTTGCCTGGCAGTTGCGGCAATCCTGTGAATGCTTGCCGCCTGATTTTTTTTGAGCGGTTCGGGCTATGACCACCCCCGGATCATGCAGGCGGCAAGCGGTTGATAGAAAAATCCGCTTGATTGTTAAAATAAGCACAAAGTATGCCAGTTCAGGCTCAATTTGTCATTAGGGATAAGGTGCTGTTATAAAAGGTAAAAGTATATGGCATTCCTTGTCGGACATTCTGAGGAGCGGTAGCTGTCCTGAAATAAAAGCGATTTCTGTTATTTCAGGAATTATTGTTTCTGGAGTATCGCGGCGCTAAGCCGTCTGGTTTCATGGCCTGAAGATTTCGGAAATGGCGCGGCATCCGCGTCCCGCCATAACGGGAGTAGCAACGTATCGCGGTTCCGCCCCGGTATTGCCGCCCTAATTACCCGATTGGCATCCTGGGAATTGACTCTTGAAATATTTTCCGCATGGTCAGGACAGCCGGAAGATCCGGTCCCCGTAGGTATAACACCACTCAGGCGGATCTTTTGCGTTTTGCCCTGAAAGAAGCCTTGGCGAAATGAGGCATAGCGGATATATTCCAACAACGGCCATGGCAGCCGCCTTTCCGGAGTTACCTTCACGGGCGTTCCGCGAAGCAGCGTAGCCAGATGCCCACGGAACTGAACGGGCGTATGTTTAGCGGTTGTTTCCGGCTCGCGCTCGAATAGCGAACGTATAGCCAAAGCTTGCGAAGGCCGCTTGGAGAACGTTCGGGCGTCGGCGGGCGTGGCTTCTTTGCAATCAGGCCGGACGCTCCGGAAGAAGAACTGCGGCGGTTTGCCAAAGAAAATACACGCCGGGGAAACGATAGACGCATCCGGAGCGATAGGGGGCCTTTCCCGCCTGTTTCGAAGTTTGGCTGCGGTTTTCGCAGAGCGCTGATGAGGAAGCGATGGAAGATAATTATCCTGAATTTTACAGTGAATATTTATTTATAGCCAACATGGGCGCGAGTTTTGTCAACTTGCCCGCAGAACATGTAGATGAGCATATCGAACGGGCTCTTCAGCAAGTTGTGGACTTTATAAACTTTGACAGAGGAACGCTTCTCAATCTTCCGGACAAAAACGGACGCTTTCAGGGAACCCTTTGCTGGGCTAGGGATTGCAGCAGATTTCACGACAAATACTGCACTTCTGATTTTCCTTGGGTATATAAAAAAATACATGAATCCAAAAAACCGCTGTTCATCGAAAATGTGGATGAACTTCCGGATGAAGCGGAAAACGACAAAAAATTCTTTAAACGAATCAATATCAAGACCACTATATTCATCCCCATTGTGGTTGGCGGGCACATAATCGGCTCGCTTTCATTCGGGTCTTTCAACGTCAAGCGCTCCATTCCGAAAAATACTATTGATATGCTGTCCATAGTAAGCGTAATTCTCGCCAATGCCCTGCAAAGGCGCAATAACGAGGCTGAACTGAAACAGGCGATCAAGGAAATTCAGGAGCTGAAAAACAAACTCGCGGTTGAGAACATATCTCTCCAGGAAGAGATCAGGACTGTCGGCGGCAGCGGGCAGCTCATCGGGCAGAGCGACGCCATGCGCAATGTCATGGTGCAGGTCGGCAAGGTGGCTAAAACTGACTCCACCGTGCTTATTCTGGGAGAAACCGGAACTGGAAAAGAATTGATCGCCAGGGCCATCCACGAAGGCAGTTCCAGAAAGGACAAGCCGCTGATACGCATCGATTGCGGCGGATTGCCCCCCTCCATTATCGAAAATGAATTGTTCGGGCACGAAAAGGGCGCTTTTACCGGCGCTGTGGGAAAACAGCTCGGCCGGCTTGAAATAGCTGATGGGTCCACTCTTTTTCTGGATGAGATAGGCGAACTTCCTTTAAGCGTCCAGACGAAGCTGCTCAGGGTGCTGGAGGAAGGGCAATTTGAACGGCTCGGTTCTTACAAGACTATTAACGTCAACGTTCGTGTTGTGGCGGCAACCAATCGCGTTCTGGCGAAAGAGGTAAAAAATGGATCTTTCCGGGAAGATTTATACTATAGGCTGAATGTATTCCCCATAGATGTTCCTCCACTTCGCATGCGGAAAAGCGATATTTCCCTTCTGGTAGAATACTATGCAAAATTTTTCGCGCAACGGCTTAATAAAAATATTACGGGCATTTCATCAAACGACATGGGGGCGTTGATGAATTATTCCTGGCCGGGAAATATCAGAGAACTGCGCAATATAGTTGAACGTTCGGTTATTCTTGCGCAAGGGCCGACCCTTAGGATAAAAATTTCAGAATATCAGGAAGATTCGCCTAATAAGAGCGAGCATCCATTGACATTGAGCGAATTGGAGCGGAAGCATATTCTTGAAGCCCTGCGGCTGACCGATGGGCGTGTCAGCGGGCCAAAGGGAGCGGCCGCGATTTTGGGCATAAATCACAAAACGCTTGAGTCACGCATGAAAAAACTCGGCGTCAGAAGAAGCGATATTCCGGCGGCGGATCTTGCCGATGGTTTCGAAGATAAGTGATCGCCGGGGCGAGGCTGCACGGCCCATGAAATTCAGGAAAGCCCGGCTGGAACGCTCCAGCCGGGCTTTCCGCTGTTGAAATCCAGGCTATTTTTTTGTCGCCAGCAGGCAGAATCCGTTTTTGCCGCTGTCGAGCGTGGCGATTTCAAAACCGCTTTCCGCAAGAAGGCCCGCAAGCTCAGCCTGGCTGTAAATTTTCATGTTGCCGATAAGTTTTTCCCAACGCCCGTTCTGTGAGCTTCCGGCGTTGTTGCAGATTAAAAATTGCCCGCCCGGCCTGAGCACGCGGCGAACCTCCGCAAGGTCGTTCTCTATGTCCGGCCAGAAGTAAACGGTTTCAAAGGCCGTTACCGCGTCAAAACTTTCGTTTTCATAAGGCAGGTCGCTTACGGAGCCCTGGCGCACGGCGCAACGCCGCCCGAGATTTCCGGCGTTTTTCTTGCGGCTGGCGGCAACGCTTTCAATGGAATAGTCCAGCCCCTCGACAAAACCCTCCGGGCAAAGCTGCAAGATACGGGCGATGTTGGCCCCGCCGCCGCAGCCTATGTCAAGAACCTTCGCATTCGGAGCCGGGTTGAAGTGGGCCAGGCCCCATTGCGATGCGGACCCGTGCCCTATGTTCATCAGCTGCAAAATAACACGCCCGGCAAGTCCTTCCGGCTTGCGGCAATTTTTCATCAGTTTTTTCAGCATAGAGCCTCCTTGGTTCCGCGCAAAGCTGAAAAGGCGGTACAGACTGGACGCAGCCAGTTTTAATTGAAATTCATTTTCATTTATGACACTATATATAATGTCAGGGGTGTTGTCTTCAGTTTTTTTTGCCTCCGGAGAATGGCAGGTCTTATAGTAAATCAGCTTTAAAAAATTTATTTGCCCCGGGGGAACGGCCGCTGCGCCGGCAAACCGTCAGTGCGGCGTGCCTTGAGAAAGGCGGCTCACGCCTCTGGCCGGTAAAAAATGCTCTTCTTGCTCATTTGGCAAAGGAAGGTTGGCGTGTGAAAATAGTCCATCCCGGCAATTTTTCAATAAAATGCTCTGAACAAACCTGGCCTCCTGCTTTGCGCCAATAAAAAAACACCCGTGAAGGGTGTTTAGGGAAAAAGCGCCTGCGTTTTTTTGTAATCGCCGTTAGGCCAGAACGCCCGGGCTCAGGTTCAAACGAAGTATTGAAAGCCAGGCGTTCCGCAACTCTTCGCAAGGCGGTCTTGCTACTAGTGAGGCTAACGGGCCGCGTTAAAGTTTTTCAAGACAATCTGGCCCGAAAGTTCACGAATAAGAGCTTACCTTGGCGCGCATGGTGAAGAGCAACCGGCCCAGTTCAAACACTATAGTATCCGGAATATTGGCCAGGCCTCTGCCTATCAGGTCTTGCGCGTCGACTCCGGCGACCATCATGAAGTAAATCATGGTGTCGCTGTCGTCAAGGTCCACATAGTGCACTTCATTCATTGAGTCTGTCACGCTGGAGACTATTTTGCCGATATCCGGAATGCCGCGATACACGATGAAACCCATGAGGGTATGCCCCTGAACTTTTTTGAACAGAAGCGATTTGGCAAGTTCACTGACTACTTGGCCTCTGGTAAGCATAAAAGAGTACTCCATGTGGTTATCCTGTTTACTTTATTATTATCTTTATCAGGGCTGGAAATGAAAGCGCCGTAATATTTCGCTTGTTGAATTTGCTATATAAACGATGATATTCACGATTTGGATGAATTAAATATATAATGAAAAGCATGCGTCTGTCAGCAAGTTTTTTCCGGTTGCGTAAGCGGAGGCCGTTTCAGCAAGGTGCTCAGGCTGAAACGGCCTCTCCGCGGATTTTCCGAAAAAGGCGGCCGGGCCGCCGTTCGGCTGATTAATAAACGCCGAGGGATATCATGTTGTCCGCAACCTTTTTGAAACCGGCAATGTTGGCGCCGAGCAGAAGGTTTTTCGGATCATTATAGTCCTTGGCCGTTTCATGGGCCAGCGTGAACATATTATTCATGATGGCGCGCAGCTTGTTATCGACAGTTGTAAAGTCCCACTGCTGCATGCTGGCGTTCTGCGCCATTTCCAGCTGGCTGGTGGAGACGCCGCCGGCGTTTACGGCCTTGGCCGGGGCCAGCATTACGCCCGCATCGTGCATGACTTTGATGGCTTCAAGGGTTGAAGGCATATTGGCGCCTTCGCAAACCGCGAGGCAACCGTTTTTGGCCAGTTCGCGCGCATCGGCTTCGTTCAGTTCATTCTGTGTGGCGCAGGGGAACGCCACCTGGCAGGGTATGCTCCAAACCGCGTTACGCCCGGCCGGGTATGCGCTTGCCGGGGTGTAAACCGCGTCCGGGCAAAGTTCCTTATAGCGGTCAAGGGGCTTCATTTCCTGCTCCTTAACCTGCTTGAGCATGGCAAGGTCGATGCCTTTCTCGTGATAAATCATGCCCTTGGAGTCTGAAACCGTAACCGGCCTTGCTCCCACCTGGTAGAGTTTTTCAACGGCGTAAATAGCCACGTTGCCGGAGCCGGAAAGTGTGCAGACCTTGCCTTCCAGCCCGTGCCCGATAGATCTGAGCACGCTTTCCGCAAAATAAACGGCGCCGTAGCCGGTTGCTTCCTTGCGGGCCAGCGATCCGCCGTAAGAAACGCCCTTGCCGGTAAGAACGCCGTCGTGCGACCGGGTCAAGCGCTTGTATTGCCCGTACATATAGCCTATTTCACGCGCGCCGACGCCGATATCGCCCGCCGGAACGTCAACGGTCGGACCCACGTGGCGGAAAAGTTCGGTCATGAAGGCCTGGCAGAAGCGCATTATTTCGCCGTCTGACTTGCCTTTGGGGTCAAAGTTCGCCCCGCCTTTGCCGCCGCCCAGAGCCAGGCCGGTCAGGGAGTTTTTGAAAATCTGCTCGAAACCAAGAAACTTGATGATGCTCGCATTCACGCTGGGGTGAAAACGGATGCCGCCCTTGTAAGGCCCGACCGCTGAATTGAACTGCACGCGGTAGCCTTTATTGACCTGCACTTCGCCCTTGTCGTCTACCCAGGCCACGCGGAACATAACCTGGCGTTCCGGCTCGACAATGCGTTCAAGTATTTTATGCTTCAAATACTTGGGCTCTTTGTCAAGCAGGGGGCGCAGGGTGTTGAGCACTTCGCTCGCCGCCTGGTAGAACTCCGGCTGGGCCGGGCTGGAAATTTTAAGACCGTCAATGATCTTCTGAATGTAGGGCATTCTTGGCTCCAGTACAAAACAGGTTAAGAAGAGTGCGCAAGCGGACGGAACCGGCGGCCTTTGTCACGCTTGGCCGGAAACAACGGCAATGTCGCCCATGGGCCGCATGTTGCGGGCAACACCGCAGAAATATACGGCGCGCAACGCACAGGCGACTTTTTTTGCATAACGCACAATAAACCGGGCCGCAACTTTTTTATTTGCGCCTGGCCTTGCCGCTGAGGCGGGTGATCCTGATTTTGTAGACGGAAGTGTGCTTGAAATTTTTTTCCAGGTAAGCCGGTATGCTATCAAGATGGTCAGGAAAATATTTTGCGGTCAGCCTGAACAGGGCATCGCGTTTTTCGTCGGCGTTTTCAACCAGCGCGGCTTCACCGCACGCCAGAACGCTTTCATAAAGGGTGCCGAAGTTCCCGGCGCAGGCAATCGGAGCTGTATTTCCGGCCACGGTAAAGCAGACCGCCGGGCGGGTTGCGATGTTGTCAAGCTTTTCGCCTTCAGGCGCGCAGTGGAAGTAGATTAAATCTCCGTCAAGAATGAAGGAGAGCGGCACGGCATATGGCGCGCCTTCCGGATTTACGGTAGACAGAACTCCGTATTCAGCGGCGGCCAGAATCGCCCTGGCCTCTGTTTCGGACAGCGCGCGGTCTTTGCGGCGCATCTGGCGGGGCATAAAGTAATCCTTCCGGGTTGCCCGCGTTATTTATGAGGCGTCTGGCTTATGTTGAAAGAGAGCGAATAGAGGTGATAGAAAAAATCGACATATTCAACAAACACGTTGTCCGGCACGAAAATACGGGCCGCGGCAAAATTGAGTATGCCCCTGATGCCGGCCTCCACAAGCTGGTCGGCGGCGCGTTGGGCCCGTTCCGGCGGCGTGGTGATTATGCCTATTTCCGCGTTCAGCTGTGACACTTGCTCTTCAAGCCTGCGCGTACATACAACTTCAAGCCCGGAAACTTCTTCCCCTATCTTGAAAGGGTCGCAGTCGAACACGCCTACAATGTTATAGTTGCGTTGCTTGAATTCCCTGTGGTTCAGAAGGGCGCGCCCAAGGTTGCCGACGCCGATAAGAACGCAGTTCCAGGGGCGGTCGATATTCAGGGAGGTGTTGATGGCGTGGATGAGCCCTTTAATGTTGTAGCCGACGCCGCGCACGCCGAATTCGCCAAAATAGGTGAGGTCTTTGCGTATCTGCGAAGCGTTTACGTCGCAGGCCTGCGCAAGCGGTTCCGAAGAAATGATTTCCACCCCTTCGCGCTGCATTCTTTCCAGCGCTTGCAGGTAAATCGCCAGCCTTTTGATTGTCGCGCGCGGAATACGCTCTATTTTTGACATGGTATGCCTACGGCCTTGTAAGGTTTGGAAGATAAATAAGGGAAAACGAAAAATCGCCTTCCCTGTTTCGTATCGGATATGTTTTATGCAAAGCTTTAAAACTTAACCGCAAAAGCCGGCTCCTGGAAGGAGCCGGCTGAAGGCAAACTTAGGCGAGGATAAGCAACAGGTTTACGACCAGGGCGTAAATCGCCAAGGATTCGATGAAGGCCAGGCCAAGGATGGTGGTAACCATAATTTTGCCGCTGGCTTCGGGGTTGCGGGCGGTGCCTTCGCAGGCGGCTTTCAGGCCGAGGCCCTGGGCGAAGCCGCAACCGGCAACGGCAATGGCCATGCCGATGGAGGCGCCGATGGAGAGCAGGCTAAGGCCGGCGGAATCAAGTTTTTCATTGGCGGCGAAAGCCAGGCTGGCAACGGCGAGCATAGCTACTGTGCTGAGAACGACAGTTACAATTTTACGCATTTTCATGTAGCGCTCCTACTGGTATTATATGTTGTGGTCAAGGCGACCATTCCCCACAAAATCAGCTGCTCTGCGCATCAATGCGCGTGGTCCATGGCCCCGCCAAGGTAGATCATGGTGAGCATAAAGAAGATGAAAGCCTGCAAGGCTTTGGCTATACCGAACAGGAAATAGATGGGCAGCGTGCCTATAATGGGGGCCAGCCCGAAAAAGAGCACCAGAACGGTTTCTTCACCATATATGTTTCCGAGAAGACGAAGGGTGAGCGACAGCGGGCGGGCCAGGTGGCTGATGAATTCCAGCGGCAGCATAAGCGGCGCCAGGGGCAGCATGGGGCCCATAAAGTGTTTGATATATTTCGGACCCCAGCAACGGATGCCCACGAAGTTGTAATAGCAGAAAACAAACAGCGCCATGGCCGCGTTGGTGTTTATGTTGGCCGTGGGCGCATCGCAGCCCGGAACGAGCCCGAGCATATTTTGCACAAGAATGAACAGGAAGATGCCGCAAAGGATGTGAAAGACCTTACGGCCTTTTTCCCCGATATTGTCGACCGTGAAGTTTTCCAGCCCCCCGATGAGGGCTTCGAAAAAATTCTGCATGCCGCCCGGAACCAGCGTGAGGCGTCTGCGCGCCAGGAGGGAGACTATGAACAGTATTCCCATTGCCAGCCAAGTGTAAAATATGTGCTTGGTTGCAAGAACTTGGCCGCCCAAAGTAATTTGGTCCAGGCCAAGGGCGCTGGAAAGCAATATCGGGTGTGTCATTGCGGACATGCATCGTCCTCCTGTTGTGTTAAACTGGCGCCGGGTAAATCGGATCAACCGCTAGGCTTTAAATTGCGGCAAGCGTGTCAAGCCCCAGATGGTTACAACCAGCATAAAAGAGCTTAGGCCAGCCACAAGTGGAATAATGGAATTCTTGAAAAAAAGCAAGATTGCGGCTGTCAGTAAAAAACGAAAAACAAATGAAAAAAACTGCCTTAAGGCGATAATGCCGTTGAACCGCGCTCCGGAGCCTAAAAGTTTTATGCTGAAATTCGCCAGCCCCCAGAAGTTGAAGAGGGCCAGGGCGGAGCCAAGGGCGAAAAACAAAAGCCATGATCCGCGCCATAACAGGGCCAGGCCGAGCAGCAGCGAGGCGGCGGTTATAAATATCTGGGCGCGGAGCAGGAACAGCAGTTCCGGCGCGTGAGCGCCACGTTTGTAAAAGAACAGGTCAATCCTGTTGGCTGCGTTTTTCAGCACCCTTGTTTGCCTCCGGCGCGTCTGAGGATTGTGCCGGCTGGTTTTCAGGCTTTTTTTGCGAAAGCAGAAGCAGCTTCGCGTCCAGGTAAAGATTACGAAACCCGGCGCAGATTCCCAGAATAAGGAAAACTATGAGCCAAAGCGGCCCAGTTTCAAAGTAAGAGTCAAGCCCGTAACCGATAAGGCCGCCGACAATAAGGCCGGAAACCATGTGCATTCCCAGCACGCCGGCCCTGCTGATGGCGTTGAACAAATCCGGTTCGTTCAGTATTTTTAAAGGATTACGCCATTTCATATCTTAACTTTTTTTTCTTATCATGCCAGGTGTGAGGCGTCAAGGATGGCGGCGGAGAAAGGCCGCGCCGCGCGTTTTTTCCGCCTGCCGCCATCTTTCGGGCGGACTTCGAACCGGTCAAGATTTTAGATGTTAATTTGCGCCAGAGGTTGACAGTCACCTTTGTTGCTGTAAAGACTGTGGTGCGGCGCGGCTTGAGTTTGACGCCGCGCATCAACGGTAAATCTATTAGGGCATTTTAACTTCGAAAAAGTTTAAATGCCCTGGCGGTCGCGTTAGCGTACGCCCGCAAGCGAACAGCGCGGCGTGTCTTTAACAGCCGCTTTGGGCTTGCGCATGTAGGATAAAATATAGCCATCTGTATCCAAAACCGATTATTGCAGAGATATTTTTAAAGTTAAAATGCTCTAAAAGAAGGTCCTGATGTCTGCCGGAAAAAATATTGACGCCCTTCTGTCCTCTTTCAGCGATCCGGCGCTTTGCCGCTCACTGCTGCACACCCTGGAAAAAAAATTGAGCTCCCCCCTGCGTTTTATGGAGGTGTGCGGCACGCACACCGTTTCCATATTCCGCAGCGGCCTGCGCAGCCTTTTGCCGGAAGGGATAACGCATCTTTCCGGGCCGGGGTGTCCGGTTTGCGTGACGCATGACCGGGAAATAGCGGCCTGCCTGCAACTTGCCGCAACACCCGGGGTGATTATAGCCACCTTCGGCGACATGCTGCGCGTTCCCGGGCCTGGCGGCAGCAGCCTTAAAGAGGCCCAGGCGGCCGGCGGGCGCGTGGAGGTGGTCTATTCACCGCTTGACGCGCTGGAACTGGCCCGGCGCAGCCCGGAAAGCCAGGTGGTTTTTTTGGGCGTGGGGTTTGAAACCACAGCCCCGGCCGTGGCCGCGGCTGTGCGCATGGCTGGCTCTTCCGGGTTGAAGAATTTCAAGGTGCTGTCTTTCCACAAGCTGGTTCCGCCCGCCCTGCGCCTGTTGCTGAGCGGCGCGGAAGGCGCGGTGGCTGATGCCGGCCCTGATGCCGGAATAGACGCGTTTTTGCTTCCCGGCCACGTTTCGACCATACTTGGCCTTGAACCCTACCGTTTTATAGCGGAAGAATTCGGCAAGCCTGGCGTGATAGGGGGTTTTGACCCGGCTGACATCCTTCAGTCTTTGCTCATCATGCTGGAAACGCGTGAAAACGGGCGGGGCGCTTCAATCGTCAACCAATACCGCCGCGCGGTCGATGATAACGGCAACCCTAAAGCCAGGCGTATTCTTTTTGACGTTTTTTCACCGCAAGACGCCCTTTGGCGCGGCCTGGGCGTTATTCCGCAAAGCGGGCTGGTTCTGAAGGAAGAATATGCGGCCTTCGACGCCTGGAAGCATTTCGGGCTTGTTTTGCCGGACGTGCCGGAAATAAAGGGCTGCCAATGCGGCAAAATCCTGAAAGGGCAGGCCCAGCCCGACGCCTGCCCTTTGTTCGGAAAGGCCTGCACCCCGGCCAAACCGGTCGGCCCCTGCATGGTTTCCACCGAAGGCAGTTGCGCGGCTTATTTCAAATATGGCATTTAAGGCGTGCCGGCGTTATCAAGGCTGAACGCCTCGGCCGGCGGCGCGTCTTTTTCAGGACGCCTGGACAAACCTTTGAAAAACGGAATAAGGACGGGATATGGCAACATCTGAAATTTTGCTTTTGGATTGCGGCAGCGGCGGCAGAGCCTCGCAACGGCTTGTTTCCGGCCTTTTCCTGCGCCATTTCTCCAACCCGGCCCTGAACAGCCTTGACGACGCCGCGCTGCTGGAAATTTCCGGCCCGGTTTCCATGAGCACGGACAGCTATACAGTCGACCCCATTGAATTTCCCGGCGGAAACATCGGCTCTTTGGCGGTGCACGGCACGGTGAACGACGTTTCCATGCTCGGGGCGCGCCCGCTTTACCTGAGCTGCGGTTTCATTCTTGAGGAAGGGCTGCCCATGGACGTTCTCGAACGGGTGGTGGCCGCCATGGCCGAAGCCGCCGCAAAGGCCGGAGTGAGCATTGTAACCGGAGACACCAAGGTGGTGCCGCGCGGCGCGGCGGATAAAATTTTCATCAACACCACCGGGCTTGGCCAGATTATCACCCCTGAACCGCCTTCCGGACGCAAGGCGGCACCGGGCGACGCGGTGCTTATTTCCGGCAGCCTTGGAGACCACGGCCTGACCATACTTTCGCAGCGGGCCGGTCTTTCCGTCAGCCCGGATATAAAATCGGATTCCGCCGCCCTGAACCATATGGCCAACGCCCTGGTGCGCGACCTGCCCGTGCATGTTCTGCGCGACCCCACGCGCGGCGGCCTTGCGACTACCTTGAATGAAATCACGGAACAGTCGGGCGTAATCTGCCGGATTTTTGAATCCGCCCTGCCTGTGAAAAAAGAAGTGGGCGCCGGTTGTTCACTGCTCGGTCTTGATCCGCTTTATCTTGCCAACGAAGGCAAGCTTATCTGCATTTTGCCGCGAGAGCGGGCGGAAGAAGCCCTGCGCATAATGCGTTCTTTTCCCGAAGGGCGCGAAGCCGTGCAAATAGGCGAAATCCTGGAACCAGGCCAGGCGGGCAAGGCCAGAAGCGGGCAAGTCGTTCTGCAAACCGCTCTGGGCGGAAGCCGTCTGCTCGGCATGCTTGAAGGCGAACAGCTTCCGAGGATATGTTAGGGCAATTAACCTTGAAAAGTGTTCTTTGCTCCGGCCGACCGCCCTGCGAAGCGCGCAAGCGGGCGGCATAGAGCGCCTCTGGCAAAGGCGGGAACCGCCTTTGCGCGCGCACGAAATAAAGCGCTCTTCTTGCCGCCGGTGGATATTTCAGCCCGATATCGCGTTAAACGGCCATTTTTTCAGAAAAAAGCGGTGAAAAGAGCCTTGCTGAAGTTAAAATGCCCTGACGTATCCGAACGTCGGGGCGGAGGCATCCAGACCATGCGCAAACCAGCTTTAAGAATAGCGGCCGTACACGACCTTTCCGGATTCGGGCGCACTTCGCTTACCGTGGTTATTCCGGTATTTTCCGCCATGGGAATACAGGTCTGCCCTTTGCCCACTGCGGTGCTGTCAACGCAAACCAGCGGAGTGAGCGATTTCTGCTTTGTTGACCTCAGTGCGGCCATGCGCGATTTTTTAGGCCACTGGCGCAGGATGGGTCTGCGCTTTGACGCGGTTTACAGCGGCTTTTTGGGTTCCGCCGGGCAGGCGGACACCGTAATGGAATGTATTGAACATTGCCTGGAAAAAGACGGGCTGGTGGTGGTTGACCCGGTTCTGGGCGACAACGGCCGGCTTGATCCGACCATGAGCATGGAAATGGTGGAATGCCAGCGCCGCCTGATAACCCGCGCTCACTGCATAACGCCCAACCTTACGGAAGCCGCCTTGCTGCTGGGGGAACCCTTCCCGCCTGAAGCGGAGGCCGCTTACCGGTCAGTCCGGCATGTCGGCGCGGAGCGGGGCGGAGGCCTTAAGGCCGGTGCGGAAAGCGGGCTGGAAGTGGAGAAGGTTAAAGACTGGCTGCGCCGTCTTTCCGCTGTTGGGCCGGATATGGCGATTATGACCAGCGTTCCGCTTCTTGGCGGCGGCCTCAGTTCGGTTGTGGCTTACCACAGGGAACAGGATAGATTCTGGAAGGTGGATTGCGAATATATTCCGGCCTTTTATCCCGGAACGGGCGATACGTTCACCAGCGTGCTCACGGCCTGCCTCATGCAGGGAGACAGCCTGCCCATAGCCATGGACAGGGCGGTGCAGTTCGTCACTATGGGCATAAGGGCGACTTTCGGCTACAAGCTTCCCGGAACGGACGGAATTTTGCTGGAAAAAGTATTGGGAACGCTTAACCTGCCCTTCACGAACAGCCGTTACGAACTTTTGGAGGAATAACATGCGCAATGGAGAAAAGGCCATAAAGCAAGGCCGCCCTCTTGCAGTGGAAGAGAGCGGCCTGCCCATAGGGGTTTTTGACTCCGGCGTCGGCGGCCTTACGGTTTTGCGGGCAATAAGCGAACGGTTGCCGCACGAGCGCTTGCTATACCTTGGAGACACCGCCCGCCTGCCGTACGGCACGAAGAGCAGAGACACCGTATCGCGTTACGCCCTGCAAGCGGCCGCCCGCTTGGTGGAACAACGCATCAAATTACTGGTGATAGCCTGCAATACGGCCACAGCCGCGGCTTTGGACGATTTACGCGAGGCCTGGCCGGATTTGCCGGTTTTGGGAGTTATCGAGCCGGGGGCCGCCGCGGCCTGTTCGGCCAGCCGCAGCGGGCACATCGCCGTTATCGCCACGGAATCTACCATCAACAACCGCGCCTACCACAAGGCCATAACGGACCTGAGGCCGGAGGCGCGCGTCAGCGGACGGCCTTGCTCATTGTTTGTTTCTCTGGCTGAAGAAGGGTGGATAGAAGGCGATGTGGCCGAGGCCGTGGCCCGGCGCTATCTTGAGCCGCTGTTTTCCGGCGCGGGGGAAACCGGGCCGGATTGCCTGGTGCTGGGCTGCACGCATTTTCCGCCCCTGGCCGGGGCCATCCGCAAGGTGGTAGGGCAAGGGCCGGTGATAGTCGACTCCGCCGCCACCACCGCTCAGGCGGTAGAAAGCGAACTGGCCCGGCTGGATCTGCTGCGCGCTGAGAAAAGCAGCCCGGACCTGCGTTTCATGACTACTGACGACGTGGGGCGTTTCGCGCGCATCGGCGGGCTTTTTCTCGGCCGGGAGGTAAAGCCCGAAGATGTTGAACTTGTGAATCTGTGAAAGAGCGCGTGAATTGCCGGCCAGGCGGTTTGCCGCGTCTTATTCGACGGCTTTTTTCCTGTTTCCGGACTTGGTGTAACGTGATTTCCACCAGAGCCAGAGCTCGGTTTTTTCCGTGCGGGCCGTGCCGGTTTCGTCGCGGAGTATAGGCGCGCCTTCGAATTCCAGGCGCAGGGCCCGGCGGTGGCTGATCTTCAGGAAGAGGGCTATGGCCCTGATGCCTATCAGCAGTTCCAGCGGGCGGTTTATTTCATGCTGGAACTCGGGCGTGAATTGCACGGATGAAGTGAATGCCTCTGGCATGTAGCATCTCCTTGTTTCAGGTTAGAATCGAATCTTTTTTGATGAGAGGTGGCGGCCCCAAGGCATCGCTCGCAGGACGCCGGCCGGAAAGTCCTTTCAATCCGGGTGTTGCCGCCGCATCTTGACAAGTTTTAATCTGCTGTTCTATATAAACATATTTGGTTATGAATGTTATATATGTGTAATTCTTAAGGAGGATAGCTTTTATGAAAAATTTGATATTGATCGGGGTGTCTCTGAGCATGCTCTTGCTTGTCGGCTGCGTTGTGCCTAAACAGTGGGCCGCGACCGGCGGCAGCCGCGCCGATGCCGTAATTCGGCTGTCATATTCATACGGCGCGTTTGAAACGCCGCAGGTTGACGATGCGCAGGCCCTTGCCCTGGCGGAGGAACGCTGCAAAACATGGGGCTACCATAGCGCCGAAGCCTTTGGCGGACTCTCTAAAGCTTGTATCCAGCCTGGTTCCACAGGTTGTAACGAATGGCAGGTTACCAAAGAATTCCAGTGCGTGGGCACCGGAGCCGAAACCAAAGTCAAACCGAAGCCGGTTAAAAAATAATACAGGCAGGGTAATGCCGCCCCCGCCTGAAGGCGGGGGCGTTATACTGCTGCTGATTCCGGAAAACGGAATTTTCCAAGGGGCGCACAGCCCCTGTTTTTTGCGTTAAGAGCCTGTTGCCAAACTTCCGCACGCGCATAACGGGAAACGTTCATGCTTGGAGTGTTCCGCCTGTCATGCGGGGAACCGGCAATATCCTTGAAAAATTTGCCGCTCGTTCCGGCTGGCGGCAGTTGGTCTCCACGGGGCGGATCAACGGAAAAAAACTTGACTTTTGTCAAAGCTCAAGGCACTAAATTGCCCAAGGCGGCGTTGCCGCTGCGGGACAACTTAGCTCAGCTGGTAGAGCGGCTGATTCGTAAATACAGTATTCAGCCGAAGAGGGACGCAAATTTAAGTGATTTCAGGAATATGCCGCCTTGGCTCAGTTGGTAGAGCGACTGATTCGTAATCAGTAGATCATCAGTTCAAATCTGATAGGCGGCTCCATAATAAAATAAGGGACTTAGAGTAAAATCTGAGTCCTTTTTTTATGTCCTGTGTATACAAAAAGGAGTGATTTGGAGTCTTTTTGTATATATCCAATGAAATCAGCTAGAAACATCTGCTCATATACCAGTCCGCCGCATGGACTTCACTATCAATTAGTTAATATTTATGACAAATGTTCAACTGGACAATGTTTTTCTTTGGGTAGTACAGTTAGAACAAATCAGATATGTTGCACACACATCATTTTTAAGGACGAGTTATGAATATTTTTCTCGATAACTTTAAAATAGAATTTTCAAACCTTATATCTGCTATTGAAACATTTTCTAATACCAATGATGGACATATTAAAGGAACAATTATTGAGCTTCGCCTAAAATCAATATTCAAAAATTTGCTCCCAATGCGATTTGGCGTTGCTAGAGGGTGGATTATTGACAATCTTGGCGGAAGAACAGAAGAAAGAGACATATTAATATATGATAGAGAGTCTGCACCAAGTTTTATGTTGGATGATACAACAGGTCTATTTCCACTAGAATCAATAGTTGATGATATACAGATAAAATCATCTGTTAGACAAGCTGATGTCTGTAAAATAATGCAAAAATATGTACATCCACTACCTATAGGGAAAAATACATTAATTGCTTTTACTGGAAATCTAGGAAAAAGCCATGTTCTAGAATATTTCCAAAAAGAAGACCCGCACTTTCTTTGTAATCCTATAATAAAAACAATACTTATTGGGACACATGGCTTTTATTTTCACGATATAGAAATCAAAAAGCTTGGTTCAATATTGACAAAAAAAGACATTAGAAATGCTTTTGCAAGCAAATACCCAATTAGCAATGTAGACAGTGAGGAGTTCAAAGATTGGACATTCATAATTAATGGCATAGACGTAGATGAATACTTGGACACCGATATTGAGATACACTCTTGGAATGGCGCCAATATCAATAAAAAAATTGAAGAAGCATTTAGAAAGTATTTCTGCGTCTTCATTGAGAATATATATAAAAACCACATTGGGAGATATCTCTTAGAGGAGAGCTTCCAAATGAAAACATTTGCTCGAGAAGTCAGGCATCAAGGCAAGACGGTTTATTCTCGAGTAGACTTCGCAGAAGGGTTTATTACTGAATCCTTTGAGTTTTCTGTTGTGTTCAATAAAGATGGAGCTACCCTCAACTGTACTCTATCCAGTTGAACATTTGTCATAAATATTACCTAATTGCTTGATCTGCCATCACGGGCAGCGGTACGAAGCAGGGAGTTGATATCGCCAAAAGGAGCAAAGCGAACAGACAGCGCAACATCACTCTATAGGCCTGGTATACGGCACAATGGGCCTGGGCGGGCAGCGTTCGTCCAAATCGTCAATCATGGGAGGGGCGAGCCTAGGATTTATTTCTTTGGATATTTTAGAAAAGCATTCGGCGTACTCCAGGTCTTTTGGTTGCCTAGTCTCATCTTTATACAGCACACGTAACCTAGCCAAGCTCATTCTGTCTCCTAGGCGTGCCCCTTGGCGCAGTACCCTGACTTCTGCTTCCAGATCGCCCTTTGCAAAATATAGCAGCGCTAAAGGTTCCGCTGCAAGCCCATAGCCTCCATCTAGCGAACGCTGAAGCCATACTTGAGCTTCTTCCTGTTTCCTCTCTGCCTTCATAATCATTCCAAGCCCAGCCATGCAGGCATAAGATCCTTCTTCCACACCTTTTTCCATAAGCTTTTTTGATTCCAACTTGCTTGTGCGGGTACCCCAGCCTTTTTCTGTTACATAAGACCAATGGTAATACCCATCGGGGCAACCCATATCTACGGCTTTTTGAAAATACTTAACAGATAATTCAAGCATTTCTTGTTCGTTTGGCTCATCAACATATGCTTGGCGCAATACTATACCCAGGTTAATAGCCGCTTTGGCGCTGCCAAGCTGCACAGCCTCTTCATAACACTTGATAGCCTTTTTTATGTCAAACGGCATGCCTCGCATACCATTGCGATAGTCCAAACCAAGGTTGTACAAGCGTTCCGCCTCTTCTCCCCCACCACTACATCCTGGACCGGGTCTTGTCACTTGATCTGCCATTGCTAAGCTCCCTAGAATAACAAACAATATAAAAGCTGCTGTTAATAAGAGGACACGCATAACTATCCTTATTTTTCCTTACCCTGCGGATGGCGGTGCGGCGACAGCCTCATCGCGCATAACCAAAGGAATGACCAGTTTTTTAGGGGCAAGTCAGTCGATACGTTCTGCTTCTTTCTGTCCAATTATTAAGAATAAAACCGCAAGATTATCATTATATTGTGTATGCGCATTCGATTGCAGCATTTGCCTAAGCTGATGGTGTAGAGAATCAATCTTGCGCAATTCTTCCCACTTCATTTTTTCACCTTCCTCGGGTAACAATGCTAAATAGTTTTACTTATAGCTGGTTTGTATTAAAAAGAGCCTGTTATCAACAGCAAATAACTGTAAAAAGTATAGGAAAAGTTATCCCTAACATCAAGGTTAGACAAATGAAATTCCATACTTCAGGATAATTTCATTTTGCTGTTTTGTGGATAGCTGCGTCCTATTAGGCGAGGATGTTTTTCAAGATTAATTAATAAATTAAAGGTATTATAACCAAGCAAGTAGAATACCCAAGCGGCTTCTCAATGGTGGGAACCTTTTTATCCATGCCCATATAGGTCTATCCCAATCAAGTGGGATATCCCGTTTTGGAGCTTGCGCTCGGTGTATACAGAATCACTCCTTTTTGCGCTCTTTTATGTACGAGCATTTTCAAGCGGAAAAGAAGCTGGAGCAAGCGTTTAGTAATTATGCCTGAAGGCGGCGGAATTTGTTGAATTTAGGGTAATTAGGCCGATGGGACGGATAGAGGGGCTACGTTTCCGCTTTTTTGGCGGGTGCGGGCGTTTCTTTTAAAACATTTCGCGCTTGAAATGTTCCGCCTACCTTGCTTATATATCATATTTTCCGCGGAAATGGAAGGCTGATGAAAAGCGGAAGGCGGGTGGACACGGATGCGCCGCCCTTCCGGCAAGCCGGACGAGTTTCGGCGTGGAAATGCGCGAGAAGCTTGAAGTTACAACGTGAACGGTACGCTCAGCATCAGCTTGAAGTCTTGTTCATCCTGGAATGCGTTTTTGAATCCCACCCAACTGGGCAAATCGGTGTGATTGTAGTATCTTGTGTAATGCAGTTTCAGGCTGGAACCCTTGAACAGGCCTTCAGCGGCGGTGTAAGCCAAATCAAGGCTGAAGGCCGACTCTTCAAGCGTTTCCTTGACGCCGTAAGCCCTTCCGCCCCAACCGTGAACGGCGCTGGCCCCGGCTTGCAGTTCAGGCAGCCCGAATTTCTTGAAATTATACCATATTCCGGCGAAAACGGCCTTTTCCCGGTCATGGTTCCAGTCGGAACGGCTGTCCCACCAGGGGGCGTAGGCGCCCTTGGCCCCCCCGTACGGAACTACCAGCCGGTAGGCGAAATACCCTGGCTGGAGCGGGCTGGACTGCCCGGCCTCGGTGTAGGTGAATTCAAGCCTGACCGTCCAGTCCTCAAGGTTATAGCGGGCGAATAAAAAGTGCTGGGCGGCCATGCCGTCAAAGTTGTTGTCCGGCGAGCCTTTGTCGTCATCGCTATCGGCCATGGCGTAAAGATGATAGCCGAAATCCAGGTCGGAAGCGCCGATCTTGCGGTTGCAGGAGGCTTTGAACTGCGCGTTTTTCAGGAAATTTTCCGATTCCCCGTAAGCCAATTCAATATTCAGGCCGTTTCGGAAGTTATAGCGCGCGCCTAGCGACCACAGGAAATCAACCTCGGTTGAGCCGTCAGCCCGGCGGAAACCGTACATTTCTTTGAACCACGGCGCCTTATACTGTGTAACGTAGCTTGCGGCCACAGCCAGGCCTTTATAGTCCAGGCCTGTCTCCGCTCCCAGGTAAACGCCTGGAAAAAACGACCAGTTAACGCCGAGAACGCCAGGGCCGGAAGGTTGAAAATACCCGGCTTTCAGCCACAGGCCCTTGTCTTTTTCCCCGGCTATGCCGTTGAATCTGGCTTTCAGGTGGGCCTTGTAAAAACTCGCGCCGTCTTCGGTATCCGTTTTGTTCCAGTCTGGCCGCCACGGGCTGCTCCAGGGCGCAAAATTCATTTCATGGTCAGGGGCTCCGTGGTTGTAAAGATCGGCTGAACCATACGCCCCGAAATCAAGCCCGAGCGCGCCGCCCATGAAACCTGAACTGAAATCCGCGCCGGCCAGCAGCGAGGCGTGGCTTATGTTGTTTTCAAAAACGCCGCGCCGCATATTGAAGCGGGTTCGTTTGCGCTGGAAATAATTCAGGCTTGCGCTGAGCTGGGCGTCGTCAAAGAAATTTGCGCCGGTGGAAAAAGTTTTGGTTTTTTCTTCGGGCTGCCCGGACAAAGGCGGGGCCAGGTCTTCGGTCGCCAGGGCCAGGCCGGATGTAAGGCAGAAAATAAGAATGAGCGACGGCGGGAAAAACTTGTGGAACGCAACTCGGGCAAGCAACGCGCGGGGACGTTGCGGGTTGTTTCTTAAAGCAATAAACATCACGCCCCGCTTTACGCCCAGTGGAGCCTTTGCATATTTATAAAGTTTCCGGAGGACCGGATCAGCCGGAATACGCTCCCAGAGGCATCCAGGTTTTAAGTACGCGCAGCAATTCGTAAGGTTCGATCGGTTTGGTCAGGTAATCATTCATGCCCACGGCCATGCCCTTGGTGCGGTCGTCTTCCATGGCGTTGGCCGTAACCGCGATAATTGGTATGCCACGGCCTTTTTCCGTGGACCGTATGATCTGCGTGGCTTGCAATCCGTCCATTATCGGCATTTGCATGTCCATCAGTATCATGTCGAAGTCATATTTTTCCATGGCTTCAACCGCCAGGCTGCCGTTGTCGGCGATATGGAGCCTGGCGCCTGACGGAGCCATAAGTTCCTGAATGATAAACTGGTTCATCTCGTTGTCTTCGGCGATCAAAATAGGGCGCCCGCCTATGTTCAGGCGCTGGAAGGCGACATCCAGGGGAAGTTCTTCTTCTTTTTCCGCAACCTGTTTTTCAGCTTCTTCAAGCTGCATATAGAAACTGAAGCAGGTTCCCTTCCCGGGCGTGCTGGTTACCGTGAATTCTCCGCCCATAAGTTTGACCAGGCGGTCTGAAATGGCCAAGCCAAGGCCGGTTCCGCCAAATTTGCGGCTTATGGACGCGTCAGCCTGGGTAAAAGGCTGGAAAAGCTTGGTGAGCACTTCCTGCGTCATGCCTATTCCGCTGTCGATCACGTCAACGCGCAGGCAACGCTGAGGCGGCGGCGGGGCAAGCGTTTCCGTAACCTCCTCGTTTTCCGCCCGGCCAGCGTCATGCGGAACAGCGTCTTCCGGCAGGTCATCCTCATAAACCCTGACCTTTACGGAACCGTTGGAAGTAAATTTGATGGCGTTGCTGAGCAGGTTGCTCATAACCTGCGTTATGCGTAACGGGTCCCCCATGAAATTGTCAGGAGTTCCCCCGGGATATTCCAGGCTTAGTTCAAGGCCTTTCACGCTGGCGTTTTCCCTGTGGATGTCAAGAACGTTGTTCACGGTGTCGCGCAGGTTGAACGGGGTTTTTTCCATGCTGAGCATGCCGGCCTCAACCTTGGAAAGGTCGAGGATATCGTTGATGACCCCCAGCAGCGACTTGGCGGCGAGCTGGATTTTATCCATATAGGCGCGCTGTTTTTCCGGCAGGTTGCCGTCGCGCAGTGAAAGGTGCGTCATGCCGATTATCGCGTTAAGAGGGGTGCGTATTTCATGGCTCATATTGGCGAGAAACTGCCCTTTCATCTCGTTGGCCACCTGAGTTTCCTCAAGCATGGCCTGTAAAGATTTCACAAGGCTTTGCAGGGCGTTATGCAAGGTTCCGAGTTCGTCCTCGCGCGTGGTAGGCCCGAGTTCGTGTTTGAAATCTCCTGAAGCGATGCGTTGGGCGTAGTCTATAAGGGAAAACAACGAATTAAGAATGCCGTTGGCCACACGGGCCACGGTTGAACTGGTAATGACAAGAAAGGCCAGGCTCAGGCCCATCACCACGGTGCCTACCTGGGTGGCGGGGGCGAAAACATGGCGTTTCAGATCGGACGATATGACCAGCCATTTGGTTTGCGGCTCAACGCTGGCGCAACCGACATAAGTTTGCCCCTGAAACGAATATTCAACCTGCATATCCAGGTTTTCGCTTTTTTCAGCCAGTTTGTTGTAAAGTTCTTTCAGTTCGGGCTGCGTGGTGCCCATCAGTTTTAAATCAGGGTGGGCGGCCAAACGCCCTTCCGGGGTGACCAATATGGTGAAAATATTTTCTTCTTCGCCATTTTTCGGCAAATCGTAATTAACGATGCGCGGAATATCGTTGATAATTATCATGGCGCCGTCAATCCCAAGCAGGGAATCAATAGGCCCGGCGGAAATAATGGTGAAATTTTTGGTCAGTTTTCCTACGGAAGGTTCACCGAAGTTGAAGGAGCCGTTAAGGGCCTTTTGCACATAGGGCTGGTCGATGAAAGACTCTCCGATATTGCCCGGATTGCTGGACACCAGGCACTTCCCTTCCTTGTTGACGATAAGAATGTCGCGGTAATGGTCGTTGTTGTGGGTAAGTATGTTCAGCCATTCCGTGGCCTCTCGCCTGACGGTGGCGTCGTCTTCCCCGGCCTTGAAGATATTGACAACATGCTGGTCGGCCACGCTGCTTTGCAGCGCGCTTGAAAGGGAGCGGAAGGTCAGCGTTATGGAGTTTGACACATGGGCTGTTTTCGCTTCTGAAATTGTGATCATTGCGTCCTCAACCGCCTTTCTGGCCGATGTATACGTATATACGGCCAGACAGGCGGTGAGAAACGTCGCGCCCACCATAAAAGGCAAAAGAAGCTGCGTGCGTAATTTTTTCATTCCGTCAGGATTGTCACTTTTTGTTCAGCTCGTTCCAGTAAAGGACGGAGCCGGGGTGCACGGGCAGTCCTTGGGGAAGAGCGGTTTTGGGGGTAAGCCCTTTGAAGTCGACGACAATGTCGATAATTTTCTGCCTGTTTTCCCAAAGAGTTTTGTTGATCATATAAACCAGGCTGTCGGGAAGGTCTTTGCGCACGATAATGCAGGTATAGTCGCTCAGGGTGGTTACCGGAGACGTAATGGACTTGTAGTTGCCAGGCTCTATGGTGTAGGACGAGGTGGAAAATTTCTTGGCCATAATGTCAAGAACGCTGTCTTCAATGGGCAGGATTATTACTTCCGTGTGCTTTTCCATGGTGAGGATAAGCGGAACGGACGTGCCGGCTGTGTATGCGAAACAGTCTATTTCTCCGGTGACGAAATTATCGGCCACTTCCGCATAATTATTGAAAGAAACAGTCCAGCCCTTGGCGCGCAGCTTTTCAACGGTTGTGCCGTAGCCGTATTTCAGCACCATGTTCAGGATAAATTCAGAGGCCGTTCCCGGTTTCAGGGTGGCGAAGCGCAGGGGAATGTCAGCTTCCAGCAACGTTTTTACGTCTTTTATGCCGTTTTTTTCGGCGAACTCTTTACGGATCAGAAAGTACAGCACTTGCGGGTAAACATTGGCCAGCAGAACGGTATTGTCCGTTTTAAGATGCTTGTATTCTTCTTCGCCGGATTGCCCGGCCCCCAGGAAGCAACTGAGGCTGAAGCCGAGATCGCCCATACGCTCATTCAGGCTGGCGATATTGGCCACTCCGCCGCCTATGCGGCTGGTTGAGGGAAGAACGTGTTTGCTGAGAAGGTCGGCGATAGGTTCGCCCATCATAAACCATTGCCCGCCGTTGGGGCCGGTAAGAAAGCGCAAATGGCTGGGCCAGCCGCTTTTGTCCACAACGCTCTCAGCCGCGCCGTAAGCGGCGAAAGAGGGGCAGATTAAAAGCAGAAGCAGCAGGCTGAACACTTTGGTGAATTTCATAACTCTTCCTTCGTGATGTCTGTTGAAATACATTCCACTTTAAATAATATGCCGTGGACGATAAAACAAGATATTTTTAAAACAATATGACTCCGTATTATTTTCCGGCGGGCCGGCGTGGAATTTTAAAAATCGCAGGCCGGAGCGTGCACGGCCTGTTCGAGAACATGGCCTATAGAGAGTATTTTCGCCTCGTCAAAAGGGCGGCCCATAATTTGCAAGCCGACGGGCATGCCGCTCTCCGCCCCCAGGCCAACCGGCAGCGAAAGGCCGGGCAAACCGGCCAGGTTCAGGCCAAGGGTAAGTATATCCATTTTATAGGCGGCAAGCACGTTTCCGGCAAAAGCCCCAGGTTTCCATGCCGTTGTGGGGCAGGCCGGGGCCAGCAGGGCGTCGCAGTCCAGCAGGGCGCGCCGGTAGTCTTCCTGGATAAGTCGCCGCACCTTGGCCGCCTTGGTGTAATAGGCGTCATAATAACCGGCTGACAAAACGTAAGTTCCCAGCAGGATGCGGCGTTTCACTTCTTCTCCGAAGCCCTGGGAGCGTGAATCCACATAGGTCGAGATCAGGTTTTTCTCGTCGCCCCGGCGCAAGCCGTAGCGCATTCCGTCAAAGCGGGCCAGGTTGGTGGAGGCTTCGGCCGAGGCCAGGATATAATAGGCGGCCACTCCGTGCAGGAGGTAAGGCAGGGAAACTTTTTTTATGGTGGCGCCAAGTTCGCGCGCGGTTTGCACCGCCGCCCGGCAGGCGTTTTCCACTTCCGGCGAAAGGTTGCTGGCGCCGCTTTCGGCAAGCCAGTATTCTTCCGGCAGGCCCAGCACAAGCCCCTGCAAATCCTTGCCGGAACAAACGCCGTTTAAATCGGGGGCCGGAAGCTGTGAGCTGGTGGGGTCTTTAGGGTCATATCCGGCGATTACGCCGAACAGGACCGCGCAGTCTTGAACGTTGCGAGCCATCGGCCCGACCTGGTCGAAAGAGCTGGCGTAAGCCGCCGCCCCATAGCGTGAAACCCGCCCGTAAGTCGGCTTGAGGCCTACGCAGCCGCAAAGCCCGGCCGGCTGCCGTATTGAGCCGCCCGTGTCTGAGCCCAGAGACCCGAAGGCTTGGCAGGCCGCCAGCGAAGCGGCCGATCCGCCGCTTGAACCGCCAGGCACCCGGCTGGTGTCCCACGGGTTTTTACTTGGGCCGAAGGCCGAAGATTCCGTGCTGGATCCCATGGCGAATTCATCAAGGTTGGTTTTAGCCGTGACAATGCCGCCGGCCTCGCGCAGCAGAACGGCCACGGTGGCGTCATAGGGCGGAATGAAGCCGCTCAGGGTGTGCGAAGCGCAGGTCATGGGCACGCCCTTTGCGCAAATAACGTCTTTCAGGGTGAGCGGAACGCCCCAAAGCGGTTTTCCGGCTGTGTCCGCCCTGTCTTTGGCCGCATTCGGAGAATTTTCCAGAGCGGCCGCTTCGGCCAGGGCTTTTTCCGCGCAAACCGTTATGCAGGCGTTTATCTGAGGCTCTGTGGCCTTGATGCGGTCAAGGGAGGCGGCAACCGCTTCTGTTGGGGTAGTTTCGCCTGAGGCCAGCTTTTGGCGAAGTTCAGTCAGGGAATGTTTATATAATGGGGTCATGGCTGATCCTGAAAAACAAAGTTACAGAAAATGAAACGCTCCATAAAAGCGAACGGCCCGGTTCCGGTTATATCACCCTAAATAGCGGGCGGAACGACAAAGAAGGTTCCCTGCTTTTTGGGGGCGTTGGCAAGAATTTCCTCAGCGGTGAGCAGTTTTCGGGCCACGTCTTCGCGCGGTTCAGCCACGTTGAGCATCGGCGAATAAAGAGGTTCCACCCCGGCGGTATCCACAGAGTTCAGAATATCCATATATCCGATTACGGTGTTTATCTGTTCGGCCATCCGGGTTATTTCCTCTTCGGCCTGTTCCGGAGAGGATGTTCCGGCATACGTTTGCGTGAGGTCTATTCTGGCCAGGGCGGCGGTTGCGAGCACCTGTTCCCTGCTGACGGCGGGTTTGGAAGCATGGTCGGACATCAAAGGTTCCTTTAGCGGCTGAATAGGTATGAAAACCGCGCAAAAAGTTTGATTGCTTATATAACATAATCATTTTCTGCGCAATGCGGGGTGAAATGAAAAAATCCGGACGGACCGGCGGGCATGTTTTTGAACCTTGTACGCGGGCGGGCTTCATGATATTCGCGTGATGCCATCAGCCGGAAAAACTTATGCCGGCAAACGACAAGACAGTTTGGGAGCGGCATGACATGAAACAAAAACCCATTTCCCCGGCCAAGGCCGCGCCTGAACGTTTTTTCCGCCTGCTTTGCGCGGAAGGGGAAGCGCCTTTGGTGGAAGCCCTGCTCGAGGCGCAAGGCTATCGCTTTGAGCCGGAACCTTATTTTCCCCTGGCCCGCCGTCTGCTGGCCGAGCCTTTTCCCTTGGGCGGCAGCCTGGCCGCGCGCTTCGGTTATATCTACATTCAAGATCCTTCATCGATGCTTCCGCCCTTGGCTCTGAACCCGGCCCCAGGAAGCACGGTGCTCGACATGTGCGCCAGCCCCGGCAGCAAAACCGGCCTGCTGGCGCAGTTGGCAGGGCCTTGCGGGTTCGTGCTGGGCAACGAGCCTTCGGCTAAACGCCTGGCCACTTTGCGGCGCAACCTTGAAGGGCTGAATCTTTTGCAGTGCGGCACCACCACCCAGCCCGGAGAACATATTCCCTTGCCGGACGGATTATGGGACCAGATCATGCTTGACCCCCCGTGCAGCGGCTGGGGCACGGCCGAAAAAAATCCGCAAGTCATGGAGCTTTGGCGGGGCGACAAGGTGAAGCCCCTGGTAGGCCTGCAAAGGCTTTTGCTGCGCGAGGCCGCGCGCCTTCTGCGCCCGGGCGGCAGGCTGGTTTATTCCACCTGCACCACCAATATCGAGGAAAATGAAGAACAGGTAGATTGGGCCACGCGTGAACTCGGGCTTGAGCTTTTACCCTTGGTCCCTTTTCGCGGGTTCAGCTTCGCTGAGCCGGAGCTTGACTCAACTCCGGGAGTTTTGCGGGTTGCGCCGGATTCGCCGCGCGGGCAGGGGTTTTTTATCGCCGCTTTGGGCAAGGCCCCCGGAGCCGCCTGGTCCTGCCAGGCGAATCCGGCTGGCGAGCCTCAGACTGAGGCGCATTTTGTCAGTCCGGCCAGCCTGGAAGGGCCTCTGGCGGATGTTTCCCTGCTGCCCCCAGGAGCGTTGGCCGCCCGGAACGGCACCCTCTGGTTTTATCCTGCCCCGGCGTTGGAACTTTTGCCCATGCCTTTCGCCTGGCGTCCTTTTCCTTTGGGCAAGGCCGCCCTGGGCCGCCCGTCGCTGGCGTTGCGGGCTTTGATGCCCAAGGCGGAAGAAGCGGAAAAACGCGGGGCCGCCGTGCTGAACGTAGAGGATTGCGCTCCTGTTCAGGCCTTGCTTTCCGGGCAGAGCCTGAAAACGCCCGCAAGCGGAACGCATGAGGTCGGGCTTTATTTTCACGGCCTGCCGCTGTGCCGCTTGCGCGCTCAAGGCGGCAGGATTTTACTGGCGAAATAGGCGTGGTTCAGGGGCGTTGCAGAAGCTCAGGCGTCAGGCCGACGATGCAGAGGCCGTGTTTGTCCGCTTCGGCAACCGCGGCTTCACGGTCGAAGAAAAGTGTGTGTCCGGCTTCGTAGGCCAGGCAGGCATATTGTTTTTCAATGAGCAGGCGCACGGTATCCAGCCCTATGCTCGGCAGGTCCAGCCTTTCATCCTGCCCCGGCTTCAGGGTTTTCAGGGCTGTGCAGCCCGCCCCGGCCAGTTCGGCGGCCCGGAGCAGGGCGGCGTTGGTGCCTTCAATGGCTTCAACCGCCACCACCATGCCTTGGCGCGCCACGAGGCACTGGCCGATGTCATATTGTCCGAGGGTTTTTCCGATGGGCCAGGCGTAGTTCAGGTCCGCCCATTCTTCCTTGCCGGGTTTGCGCTTGGTCAGAACGCCGGCCGGGCCGCGCAGGTCAGGCGCAAGGTCGGCCGCGCCGACCACGCTTATGCCCTCAGAAGCCAGCTCTTGCGCCAGAAGGCGCAGAATGGCGTCGTCTCCGCCTTTGTTCGCTTCACGCAGCCTGATAAACAGTTTGGCCGCGCGCATGTCCGGGCGCAGGGACAGGGCTTTGGGTTTCTTTATTGATCCGGCCATGCAGAGCTTGGTCACATTGTGCTTATGGAAGAAATCAAGAAGCTTTCCCACCTGGCCGAGATAAATCATTGTAAAAGCGTCCGCTTCCTTTTCCAGGGCCGGATCGGTGTTGTCGGCAAAGGCGCATATGGCGGAGCGTAAACCGCGTTTGCGCAGCTCGCGCGCTATGATGAAAGGAAATTGCCCCCCGCCGGCGATAATGCCGAAATGTTCGTCTGATAGGTCAGCCATTCGTTTCCCGCGTTAGAATATTTTTTATTTCCAGCGCCTTCTAAAAAAAGAAAAAGACGGTGATTCCGCCTGGCTGGAGCGTTTTAATTTTGCACTGCTGCGCATGAAAAAAAACTTTTCCCACGCGATCTGTTGTTTCCGGGTGAACAGCGATCTGTTGTTGCCGGCTGAACAAGAAAATCGTTTTTTTTTCGGTGAGCCAAGGCGGCAGCCGCCCCGGCTGAAGGCAAGCCATGCTTCCCGCCTGCAAGCGCCCTTTGCGTGTCCGCCTGTGCGGACGATTCAAGCCGGCGTGCTACAGGTTCAAGCAAAGGCCTGCATAAGGGCGGCAATTTCCTCGCGCAGCACTTTGGCGGCTGCGGCTGCGGCATGTTTTTCCATATTGGCGTTCAGGTCGGCCAAATCAAGCTTCAGGGCTTCGATATTGCCGTATTGCAGGTCAAGCCTGGCTTCAAGGTCTGTGCAGCGTTCGCGCAGCGCCTCAACTTCTCCGGTTTGCTCCGGCGGCGCGGCCAGGCTTTCCACTGCAACCTTTTCCGCGGCCTGAATTTTCAGAGCGGCCAGCTCTTCAGCCAAGGCGGCGTTTTCCGCGCGGCTCGCCTGAAGTTCGGCTTTCAGCCCGTCCTTCTCATCAGCCAGTTCGGCCATTTGCCGTTTTAACTCGAACAAGTCCAGCGCCTGAGCTTCGCTTGCGGTTTCCAGCTTCTCCAGCATTTCCGCCTGTTGGTTCAGGGCGCCGGCATCCGTTCCCGTGGCGTTCGCTGCTCCGGCTTTGAGGTCTTCCAGGTCGCGTTTAAGCGCAAACACCTCGCCAACTGGGGCCATGCCGTCAAGCCTTTCGCTTATGGCGCTTATCCGCGCGTCCATCTCCGCCAGGCCGGAAGCACCCGCCAAGGCCGTTACGGAGCTTTCCAGGGAAAGGGCCTCGCCGGGCAGGGGGCCAGGGGCCGGCGCTCCTGCCAGCACATTGTCCAGCAAGGAGTCCAGTTCGTTAAGGTCAATGCCTCCGTCGTCAATATCTTCTTCAGGCGAGAGTGATTCCTTGGCGTTTCTTCCGTCAGCTTCCGGCATGCCAAGGGCTTTTACTTCTTCCGCCCTTTCTTCCATTCGCTCGAAGGCCGGATTTTCCAGTGCATCAAGCACTGAAGATTCTTCTGGTTTCCGCACCAGCGGGGGAGGGGGCGTTCCCTGCGGTTTTGCGGCAATACCCAATTCCGCGAGCAGGTCGTCTTCTGGGCTGGGAGGCGGAGCGTCCTGCCCGGCTGGTTCGGCCACGGGCGGCTTTGCGGCAAAGCCCAATTCCGCGAGCAAATCGTCTTCAGGGCTGGGCGCTGGAGCGTCCTGCCCGGCCGGTTCGGCCACAGGCGGTTTTGCGGCAATGCCCAATTCCGCGAGCAAATCGTCTTCGGGGCTGGGCGGCGGAGCGTCCTGCCCGGCCGGTCCGGCCACAGTCGGTTTTGCGGCAATGCCCAATTCCGCGAGCAAATCGTCTTCGGGGCTGGGCGGCGGAGCGTCCTGCCCGGCCGGTTCGGCCGCCAGTCCCAAGTCCGCCATAAGGTCCTGCGCGGGATTTTTGTTTTCAGATTTCGCGGTGTCGCCGTCTTGCAGCAAAGAGGCCAGAAGATCGTCCAGCCCTTCTCCGGCTAAGGCGTCAGGGTCGTAAACGTCCTGGCGCGCTTCTTCGGGCGATGTTTTTTCCGTATTTTCCGGCCTGGAGGAAGAAGCAGGGGCTG
The DNA here is from genome assembly GCA_031552195.1 of Desulfovibrionaceae bacterium. Classification (GTDB taxonomy): domain Bacteria; phylum Desulfobacterota; class Desulfovibrionia; order Desulfovibrionales; family Desulfovibrionaceae; genus JAVBMP01. The sequence continues at coordinate 28,542 of JAVBMT010000015.1, read as the reverse complement.
TTTCCCGTGAGGGGTGCGCGTCAAAATCGTCGGCGAGCATACTGTTTTTCGCTTCCGGCGTGTCGGAAGAATTTTTTATAGGCCCCGCGCCAAGCTGTTCGAGCAGGCTGTCCAAGTCGCTCAGTTCCGGAAGCTCCAGTTCTTCGTCCGGGTCAACCGGGCGCTGCGCGTCAGCGTTTTTCGAAGCGCCCGGCGCTTCAGCCGGGCCGAATTTCTGCTTTACGGCATCCGGGTCAACTCCGATGTCGTTAAGCAGAGATTCAAGCTCATCATCAAAGTCCGTTTTTTTCTTGGGCGTTGCCGAAACAATATCGGTCAACTCAAGGATATCTTCTTCAAACGCTACATCCAGCGTGGGCTCGTTCGGCATGCTAACCTCGTTGCAGGGCAATAAAACATCCGCCGCCATGGTTGTTGTAAAACAAAAGGCTGCGGTTCGGAAAATACGTAAAGCTTATAGCGTGGCGATTCTTTGACGTTAATAAACACAGCTTGCCCTGGAAGGCAAGTCTTTGGCGCAAAAAAACCGGGCGGAAAATCCGCCCGGTTTTAATTTTACCGCTTAATTCAAGCCGCGAGGCTTAAATTAGAAGCTGTAACGGAACAGAACCTGAGCCTTCCATACGTCGTCGTTAGCGACGTTGGGGGTGGACAGGCCGTCGTAGGTCTTGCCGCGGCTGTCCAGGTCGAGGTGGATGTAGCCGAGTTCAACGACCATCTGCAGGTTGTCATAGATGTTGTAGGTGCTGTCCAGGTTGACTTCATAAGCGGAGTCGGCGGTGGACATGTAGATGTTTTCCTGGAAAGGCTCCATGCCTTCGAGGTCAAGGCCGTACATGAGCGGAACCATTTCTTCGTGGTTGGTGCCCTGGTAGTAAGCGAAACGGATGGTGTGGGACAGGTCTTTCACGAAGCTCAGGTTGGCGATCTGGACGCCGATGCCCCAGGTGCCGACGCCGGTGCCGTTAACAAGGGTGTCGTCGCCGATGCTGTAGGAACCCGGGAAGCCGAAGCTGGTCGGGTAGAAGCCGTCGTTGGAAGCGCCGCCGATAACGGGCAGGCCGCCAAGGCGACCTTCATCAATAAGTTTCTGGTCGTCATCGCCGGAAGCGTACCAGCCGAACAGGCCGGGGGTGCCCCAGGTGAAGCCGTTGTAATCAAAAGCCATAGCGGCCAACCAGCCCCTGGTTTCAAGTACGCTGTCGTCGCTGCCGTCGGTGATGCCGTACATGGCGTCAAGCTTCAGGTCGAAATCGCCCATAACGAGCTTGCTGGCGAGGCCGACGCTGTACAGGTCAACACTGTTGTTGAAGCCCTGGGGAGCGAAGATCTGGCCGAAGGTGGAAGCGCCGCCGATGTTGCTGTAAACAGCCCAAGGGGTGATGTTGAAGCCGGCTTCTTCAAAGGTCAAAGGAAGAATAAGGCCGAACAGGTCCATGGCGTCATAGGTGTTGCCGCTGCTGATGCTTTCGGCTTCGTCGTAAGGACGGGCCCAGAAAGCGGTCAGGGCGACGTTTTTGGTGAACTGGTAGCTGGCCACGATGCCGGCCACGTCGTTAGCGAACACGGCGTTGCCAAGAGCTTCGGTGGGCAGCGCGATGTGCTGGAGGCCCATTTTCACGCGCAGGGCGTTTTCAACGGCGCTGTTGCCGGTGCCGGGAACGTACCAGTCAATGTAAGCGTAACGGGTTTCAATGTTGATGCCGTCGGTGTCGAGCTGGCCGCCGTAACCCATGTCAGAGTTGTTGCCGCCCCAGTTCAGGGTGCCGATTTCGAACTGCACGACGCCGCGCAGGGCTTCGGAAGCGATAAACTCAACCTGGGTACGCAGACGCTGGCGGGCGATGAAGTCGTCTTCGTTGGCTTCTCCGTCGTAGAGGTTGGTGCCGTCGCGCCATCCGAAGGCGAAATCAAACATGCCCTTGACTTTCACGTCAACGGCGCTGGCCTGCGCAACCGCACCGAGAACCATGGTGGCTGCAAGCAGAACTGTAAGAATACGTTTCATAGTTGTCCTTCCTTTTCAAGGTTTTAGGAAGTGCGTGAGCGCCTGAAAAAGCAAAGCGCAAAACAAGCACATTCCTTGTTTGAATAAATACGAAAAAAAATTGAACTTTGCAAGCGCTTTTTTATTTTTCGTGCAAAAATTTTTACCGGAACCTTGCGAAAATAAGATTCGCAACAATAAAAATTTTTCCGGAACGGGGCGCGCCCGGCGGAAACCACGCGCGGCGCGTCAGGTGGGGGCCAGGGCTTTCAGCAGTTTTTCATTATCTTTTTCCCGGCGCGTTTGCAGCCTGATATAGCCTGGGGGCATTCCGGGTATGTTGTCGCAGTTGCGCACCAGAATGCGCCTGGCCAGCAATTTTTCCCGCAGCCTGGCCGCGGCCCCCTCCATATTGAGGCTGCTTCCGGATACTCCGTTCAGGCCGCAGCAGAAAAAGCCCGGCCCCTCGATCACCCGGTCCGGGTCGAACGCGCCGCTCAGGCGCAGGTTTACGCCGAAAAGGTTCTGCGCCGCGCGCAGGGCGGGCAGCGTATCCCGGTAAGCCTCGATATTTTCCAGAAAGCGCGTTCCGAGTTCCTGCGCCAAGGTCATTACGCTCCAGGGCGGCGCTTGCCGGGCCAGAAATTTTATGAGCTGGGCGTCTCCGGCCAGGTAGCCCAGGCGCAGGCCTGGGCAGCAGAAAAATTTGCTGAAGCTGTGCAGGCCCAGAAGCCTGGTTCCGGGCTGGACAAAACCTGAGCAGGCCGCCCAGGCGTGCAGGTCGTGTTCCGGAAAGCCGTAAAGGAAGTCGCGGTAGCTCAGGTCAAGCAATATAAAGGGTGAGCGCGTTTCTCCGAGGATAAGGCCCAGGTTCTGGTAAGCCGCGCCGCCGGGGTTGTTGGGGCTGCAAACGATGACAAGGTCGGCCCGGCTCGCCCGTAATGCACGCAATTCATCGGAAGCGCAGGCGAAATCGTTTTCCGGCAGTGTCGGAATGACCGAGCACTCCGCGCCCAGGGCCGCGCAGGCGCGGGCGTATTCGGAAAAGGCCGGGCCGAGGCAGACGACCTTTTGCGGTTTCAGGGCGCGCAGCGCCAGCCAGATAAGGTCGGCCGCGCCGTTGCCCGGCAATATCTGTTCCGGGTGCAGGCCTTCGTGCGCGGCGACGGCTTCGCGCAGCCGCGCGCAGTCGCTGTCAGGGTAGTGCATAAAGGGATAGGGCGTTTTCCGGAACAGTTCTTCCGTCAGGTGCGCCGCGAATATGTTGGCGTTGCAGCTGAAGTCCAGAATATCTTCCGGGTTCGCTCCAAGGCGCATGGCCACGGCGTAAACGTTCCCTCCGTGCGGAGGCATATCCTGTGCGGGCGGCACGGGTCAGCTTCCTATAACCTTTTCCGAGAGGCCCGGAGTTGTGGAGCGCTGCTGCACGACCTTGGACCCCTCCGGAACGTCATAGGTTATCCAGACGTTGCCGCCTATGATGCTTCCCGCGCCTATGGTCACGCGGCCGAGAATGGTCGCCCCGGCGTAAACTGTTACGTCGTTTTCCAGCACGGGGTGGCGTTCACGCCCCTTCACCAGGGTTCCGTCGTCTTCTTTGGGGAAAGAAAGCGCGCCCAGTGTAACGCCTTGGTAAAGGCGGCAATTGCGGCCTATGATGCTGGTTTCGCCTATGACCACGCCTGTTCCGTGGTCGATGAAGAAATTTTCGCCGATGCGCGCGCCAGGGTGAATGTCTATTCCGGTGCGCGAATGCGACATTTCGCTGATGATGCGCGGAATGAGCGGAACCTCGGCCAGATACAGCTCATGGGCGATGCGGTGGTGAATCATGGCCTGAATGGACGGGTAGCAGAAAATGGTCTCGCCTTGGGTTTTGGCCGCCGGGTCGCCTTCGTAGGCCGCCTGGACGTCTCCGGCCAGCAAAGAGCGGATTCGCGGCAGGGCGTTCATGAAGCGGCGGGCCTGGCGGCTGGCCTCTTCCGCGAAGCAGCTTTCGTCACGGCAGTCGCTTTGCGCGCTGAAGCAGTGGCCGCGCTGAATTTGCAGCTCCAGCAGCCGGTATATGCTGTCGAGGTTGGCGGCCATATGGTAGCGCATTGATTCCGGCGCCAGCTGCATGCCGTAAAAGCCGGGAAATAGAACGGCGCGCAGGCGCGACATGAGTTCTTCCAGGGCTTCAAGCGAAGGCATGGGCAAAAATCCGGAAGAGCGCCAGCCCGTCTGCCCGCCCGGTTCAGGCGCGCACAGCTCTCTTACGATGGAGTCAAGTTCCGGCAGGTCGTGTTCGGAAAATTTATATTCAGACATGGAAGCCTCGCCTTGTTTTTAAATATGTTCGATTACGCCTGAAAAAGCCTGGTTGAAAGATAGCGTTCGGCTCCGTCGCAGGCGATGGTTACGATATGCTTTCCTTCATTTTCGGGCAAGAGGGCGAGGCGCAGGGCCGCCAGGGCGTTCGCCCCGGACGATATGCCGCAGAAAACCCCTTCTTCCGTGCGCAGGCGCCTGGCCATGTTCACCGCCTCTTCTCCGGGCACGGTGAGTACTCCGTCCAGCACTGACTGATCCAGCACCGTGGGAACGAAGTTGCATCCTATGCCCTGAATGAGATGCGGGGCGGCCCGGCCGCGCGAAAGCATGGGCGATTCCTCCGGCTCCACCCCGTAGACCTTGACGCCGGCGTTCTTTTCTTTAAGAAAACGCCCGGCTCCGCTGACGGTGCCGCCGGTGCCGAAGGCGCTGACGAAAATATCGATTTCGCCGCCGCAGTCCCGCCAGATTTCCGGGCCGGTGCTTTTGTAATGCGCCTCGCGCCCGGCCAGATTGCTGAACTGTGCGGGCATGAAAGCCCCGGGCGAATTCGCCGCTATCTTTTCCGCCTCGGCCAGCGCCCCGTCCATTCCGGCCCCGGCGGGAGTGAGCACCAGCTCCGCGCCCAGCCCGGCCAGAAGGTTTCGGCGTTCAACGCTCATGCTTTCCGGCATGGTCAGAATGAGCCGGTAGCCGCGCAGAACGGCCAGAAAAGCCAGGCCTATGCCGGTGTTCCCGCTGGTTGATTCCACCAGCAGGCAGGGCGGGTCGGAATGGGGCCTGATCAGTCCGCGTTCTTCGGCGTCGTCCAGCAAGGCCTTGGCCAGGCGGTCTTTTATGGAAAAACCTGGGTTGAAATATTCCAGCTTCAGGCTGACTCTGGCCCGGCAGCCGAGCTTGCGCGGCAATGTTTTCAGCTCCAGCATGGGAGTATTGCCGATAAGGTCTTCGTAATTCGCGACGAGTCTGGACATGGCGCCACCTGTATTTTTACTTCGGTTTTTACCGCCTGCAGTCAGGTGCGAAAGGGCGGAAAGTTTTTATATACGCTAGGAGCTGTCTCTAAATAAATCTTTTGTCCAAATACGGCGTCAATCGTCCTTTTTTTCTCCGGTCGAGTACCGTAAGAGTACACTTTCTTCGCAAAAAAGGCCGTTTCCCTTATCTTTGGCGCAAAATCTTTTATTTAGAGACAGCCCCTAGCCTGAACGGCTTGGATCAAAGGCCCGCCGTGCTTTTCACCCGGCTGCACGCCTGCCGGAGCGAACCGGCGCTTCAAGGCTGATTCGCCTCTGGCGCGGTAATTTGCAGGAAGGCCAGTTCGTCCACCACGCGCAAAAGGTCCGAATAAAGGCCGCCCGGACGCATCGGGCTGCCGAAAAGGTTTTGTTTCTGGGCGCGCAACAGGTCTCCGGAAACGGCTTCCGGCAGGCTTCTATTAAGGGTAAGGGCCAGACGCTCCGCCAGCAGGTAATTTTCCGTTCCGGCCGCGAAAAAAGTCATCAGCGGCATGAATTTTTCACGCTCCGCCCGCCAGAACTTCAAGGCCCGGTCGTTCGGCGCGCGTTCAAGAATGGTGTAGAGTTCGGCGTAAAGATTGTTCAGGGCCGCGCCGGGCAGGCCGGAACGCCAGCCGAGCAGCCAGGGGCTGCGCCGGAAAAGCAGGCCGTGGTTCAGGCCTGAAACCAGAGCCCGGCGAAGGAGGCTCATGGCCCGAATGAGGTCCGGGTCGTCCCAGGCCGCCGGTGATTCCGGGCGCGCCGCGTTTTCCAGGCCGGTGACGCCGAGGTTCCATTCAGCGACCAGGGCGCCGTTCGCCTTAACCCGCCCCAGTTCTGACAGCAGGCGGATAAGCCAGGCGTTCGCGAAAGGCGATCCAGGGGTCTCAAGGTGCGAATAGCTGAGGATATACGCGCCTTTGCCGTATGAGCCGCAAACGACGCAGGGCTGCCCCGAGAGGAAGACCGGCGAGACGTTCAGCCCGTAAAGATCGTGCCAGGAGGAAAAAACATCGCGCGGCAGGGAGGAGATGGGCAGGTCGGCCAGCCAGAAATCCCGCCCGCAAAATTCCGGAATATACTCCCCGGCTGAAGGTTCGGAGTTTTCTTCCCCGGTTTCTCCTTCTGCGGACAAAGTTCGCGCGGTGGCGTAACGGGCCAGGATTTCCACCACGTCCCGTCCGGGAGGGGTTGCCTTTTCCGGACCGAACTGGCCCGGCCACCAGACAGGCAGCATGGCCTCCGGTTTATCGCCGGCCGAAGGAACAAGGCGCCGGCCGTTTTGGCTTGCAAGTTCGACGCGCACATGGCCGCTCATGAAATGCTGAAGGCGTTCCGCGTATGCGCCGCGTTCCCAGGGGCAAAGCCCGAGCGAAGCGTGCTCGTCCTTTTTTCCTGTTTCGCTTAGGCCCAGCCCGGCCCCGCCGCAAAAGCCGGCATAGTTGCCGCCGGAGCGCACGTAGGCGCGAATAGCCTCAAGCCCGCTGCGGCCGAGGGCGGCGGCCTTCTGCCTGGCGCTGCCGCCCGGAACAATGAGCAGGGAGGGAGGGCGTTTTTGCAGTATTCCGCCGGAAATTTCATCAGCCCGCACCAGCCGGTGAGAAATGCCGAGGCTACGCGCCGCATGGCAGAGCAAAAGCCCCCAAAGCTGGGCTTCGTCCCAAAGCAGGTATAGACTTGACATTTTTGTGTATTGCCACCTAAATACGGGTTCAGCGCGCCGTGCGCTGTATTACTGAACTTAACCGCTCTCAGCCCGCTTGCCAAGTATTTTTAAGAGGATAAGAGCGGCCGTGCCGGCGGATTGTAAACGGAGCGATGCACCATGCCTGAAAATGCCCTGCCCAAAGGCTATGAGCCGAAAGAGATAGAAGGACGCTGGCGTAAAAGCTGGGAAGAGGCCAAAACCTTCACGCCCGACCTTGACGACCCGGCCGTTGCGGCCAAAGTCGAGGCCGGCGAGGTTTTTTCCATAGTCATTCCGCCGCCAAACGTCACCGGTTCGCTGCACATAGGGCACGCCCTCAATATCACCCTGCAAGACATACTCTGCCGCCACGCCAGGCAGAAGGGCAAGGTCGCGCTCTGGCTTCCCGGCATGGACCACGCCGGAATAGCCACGCAAAACGTGGTGGAGCGCCAGCTCGCGCGTGAAGGCAAAAGCCGCCACGACCTGGGCCGCGAAAAATTTATTGAAAGGGTCTGGGAATGGAAGGAAGACTACGGCGGGCGCATCCTTTCGCAGATTCGCGCCCTCGGCGCTTCAGTGGACTGGACGCGCGAGCGCTTCACCATGGACGAAGGCCTTTCGCGCGCCGTGCGCAAGGTGTTCGTGCAGCTTTACAATGAAGGCCTCATTTATAAAGGCGATTATATAGTCAACTGGTGCACGCGCTGCCACACCGCCCTGGCGGACGACGAAGTGGAGCACAGCCCGCGCAAGACCCATATCTGGCGCATCAAATACCCGCTTGAAGACGGCGGCGGCTTTATAAGCGTGGCCACCACCCGCCCGGAAACCCTTCTGGCCGACAGCGCCGTTTGCGTCCACCCGGATGACGAGCGATACAAGGGCCTGGTGGGCAAAAAATTGCGCCTGCCCCTGACTGACCGTCTTATCCCGGTCATTGCCGACAAATATGTCGAAATGGACTTCGGAACCGGCGCCCTGAAGGTAACCCCCTCGCACGACCATAACGACTGGCAGCTCGGCTTCAAGCATAACCTGGAATTTATCCAGATGCTCGACGATGAAGGGCTGGTCAACGAAAAGGGCGGCCGTTACGCCGGGCTGCACAAAGACGAGGCCCGCAAGCGCGTCGTGGCCGACCTTGAAACCTTGGGGCTTCTGGAAGGGGTTGACGATTATGAAAACAGCGTCGGCCTCTGCTACCGCTGTAAAGAAACGATTGAACCGCACGTTTCAACCCAGTGGTTCGTGTCCGTCAAGCCGCTGGCGGAAAAAGCCCGCGCCGCCGTGCCCGAGCTTACCCGCATTTTTCCGGAAAGCTGGCTTAAAACCTATTACAACTGGCTGGACAACATCCGCGACTGGTGCATAAGCCGCCAGCTCTGGTGGGGCCACCGCATACCGGCCTGGACCTGCCTGAACTGCAAACGGCTGGTGGTGGCGGAAACGGAACCGGACGTCTGCCCGCACTGCGGTCACGGCGAGCTGGAGCAGGACCCGGACGTGCTCGACACCTGGTTCTCTTCCGCGCTCTGGCCGTTTTCAACCATGGGCTGGCCGGAAAAAACGCGCGAACTGAACGCTTTTTATCCGACCAGCGTGCTGGTTACCGGCTTTGACATCCTGTTCTTCTGGGTGGCCCGCATGATGATGATGGGCCTGCACTTCATGGGCCGCCAACCCTTTGACCACGTTTACATTCACGCCCTCGTGCGCGACGGTGAAGGCAAGAAAATGTCCAAGTCCACGGGTAACGTGATCGACCCGCTGGAAATGATCGAAAAATACGGCACTGATTCCCTGCGCTTCACCCTTACGGCCTTCGCCGCCATGGGGCGAGACATCAAGCTTTCGGAAGAAAGGATTGAAGGCTACCGCCATTTTGTGAACAAGGTGTGGAACGCCGCGCGCTTCGCCCTGATGAACCTGGACGAAGCCGCTCCCGCCCTGCCTGAAGGCCTCAGCCTTGAGACCCTTGAAGGCACGCACCACGCCTGGATTTTGCACAAGCTTGAGGAAGTCAAGGCGCAAACGGACGCGTCAATAAGGGAATACCGCTTCAACGACGCGGCCCAGAACCTTTATAAATTCATCTGGAACGGCTTTTGCGACTGGTATCTCGAGTTGATCAAGCCGGACATGCAGGCGGGCGGAAAGGAAAAGGCCGTGGCCCAGCATGTTTTGTGGATCACCCTGCGCGAAACCATGATTTTGCTTCACCCGATAATGCCGTTCATCACGGCTGAAATCTGGAGCGCCCTGCCCGGCAGCGGCGCCGGAGCCGATATCGCGGCGGAGCTTTTTCCGGCTGCCAGGCCCGGCTGCGTAAGGGCGGAAGCCGCCGTGAACATGGAAATGGTGCAGGAGGCCATAGTGGCCGTGCGCACCATAAGGGCCGAGCTTAACATCGCCCCTTCGGCCCGCCTGAAAACGCTGATCAGGCCGCAGAACCAGCCCGCTGAAGGCGTTTTGCGCGCCCACCAGGGCCTTATTACGCACCTGTCGCGCCTTGAGGAGCTTTATATAGACAGCGCCATGCAGCCGCCCAGGGCTTCGGCCAGCCAGGTGGCCTGCGGCAACGAGATTATCGTGTTCCTTGAAGGCGCGGTGGATTTCGCCGCTGAACTGGCCCGGCTTGAAAAGGAAACCGCCAAGCTGGAAAAAGAGCTGAACATGCTGAAAGGCAAGCTGGAGAACCCCAATTACGTGGGCAAGGCCCCGGCGGAAATTGTGGAGCGGGATAAAAACCGCGTGGCTGAACTGACAGACGCCGTGAACAAGCTGCAAAACCTGAAAGAGCGCTTTAAAGCCGCTTTATAACGTTTTTAACCGTTGAGGCAAGGTAATGAAAGTTTATCTTATAGGCGCGGGGCCCGGCGATCCGGGGCTTCTTACCCTCAGGGGGCGTGAGCTGATAAGCCGGGCTGACGTGGTGGTTTATGACTTTTTGGCCAACAGCGCCTTTTTGAACTTCGCCCGGCCTGACGCCGAGCTTGTTTACGCCGGAAAGCAGGGCGGCGACCACACCATGAGCCAGACGGAAATCAACCGCCTGATCGTTTCCAGGGCGCAGGAAGGCAAAACCGTGGCCCGCCTGAAAGGCGGAGACCCCTACATGTTCGGGCGCGGGGCCGAGGAAGCCGAAGAACTGGCGGCGGCCGGAATTCCTTTCGAGGTCGTCCCCGGCGTCAGCAGCGCCATAGCGGCCACGGCCTACGCCGGAATTCCGCTTACGCACCGCGCTCACGCTTCGGCCGTGTGCTTCGCCACCGGGCATGAAGACCCTTCCAAAAAAGAGTCGGCCCATAATTGGCCCGCCCTGGCTAAATGCGGCACCCTGGTCTTTTTCATGGGCATGAAAAACCTGCCGGAAATAAGCTCCAGGCTCATGGCCGAAGGCATGAACGGAAAAACTCCGGCCGCGCTCATCCGCTGGGGCACAACCCCCCAGCACCGCAGCATGGTTTCGACCCTTAAAGATATCCCGGCTGATGCGGAAAAAAACGGCTTCAGCTCGCCCAGTCTTATAGTCATAGGCGATGTGGTCAAGCTGCGCGACAAGCTCAACTGGTTTGAAAAAAAGCCTTTGCTCGGAAAGGGCATTGTTGTCACACGCGCCCGCGAGCAGGCTAGCGACATGGCCGCCCTTTTGACGGAAAGAGGGGCGGAAATCATCGAGTTTCCCACTATAGAGGTCGCTCCCCTCGCGGACTACAGCGACGCCCGCAAAGCCATTTCCTACCTCGGCTCCTATGACTGGCTGGCCTTCACGTCGGTCAACGGCGTCAAATATTTTTGGCGGCAACTGGCGGCCCTGCAGTTGGACAGCCGCGCCCTGGCCTCCTGCAAGGTGGCGGCTATCGGGCCGGCCACGGCGGGCGCCCTGAAAGAGCGCGGCATCAACGCGGACTTCATACCCCAGCAGTTTGTGGCGGAAAGCGTGGTCAAAGGTCTTCTGGCCCACGGCATGAACGGAAAACGCCTGCTGCTGCCCCGCGCCCGCCAGGCCCGTGACGTTCTGCCGGAAGAGCTGCGCAAGGCCGGAGCCACGGTCGACGTGCTGCCGATTTACGAAACCGTGCCCGGAGCCGCGCGCAAGGAGGAATTCCTGGCGAAGCTTGAACAGGGGCGAATCCATTGCATCACCTTCGCATCGTCTTCCACGGTGGACAACTTCATGAACCTGATTCCGGCGGCCAAACTCAAGGAATATCCGCACCTGCGCTATGGGTGCATAGGGCCGATAACGGCCAAAACCCTCGAGAAATACGGCATAACCTGTGACATACAGCCGACTGACTACACCATATCGGCCCTGGTGGCGCTTCTGGAAGAAAAGCTTTAAACCCGCGCCGAAACAATTTTGATTCCGGCCATACGCGCGGTGCGCCGGTTATGGAGAACAGATATGTACATTATAACCGGAGGAGCGGGCTTTCTCGGCAGCGCCCTGCTTTGGGGCCTGAACCGGCACGGCATAAAAGACGTTCTGGTTGTGGACAACCTGGCCTGTACGGAAAAATGGAAAAATCTGGTCGGCTGCGATTATCTGGCCTACATGCACCGTGACGACTTTTTGCGCGTTCTGCGCGATGACAAGCTGGAAGAAAGCCTTGAAACCGGTTTCGGGCCGGGCGTGGGCAACACGAAACTTGAAGGCGTGGTTCATCTAGGGGCCTGCTCGGCCACAACTGAACGCGATGCCGAATTTTTGATGCGCAATAATCTGGAATACAGCAAAATTCTTTGCGATTACACCCTGAAGCGCGGTGGCCGCTTTATTCAGGCCAGTAGCGCCGCCACATACGGCGACGGTGAAAACGGCTTTGAAGACGATGAAAATTCCCTGGAAAAATTGCGCCCCCTGAATATGTACGGATATTCCAAGCATCTTTTCGATCTCTGGGCCAAACGCACCGGGCGCTTGAAGCATATCGCGGCCCTGAAGTTCTTTAACGTTTACGGGCCGAACGAATATCACAAGGGCGACATGCGCAGCGTGCCGCACAAGGCCGCCGGGCAGATCGAAGCCTCCGGCAGGGTAGGCCTTTTCCGCTCTTATCGCGCGGAATACGCTGATGGCGGCCAGATGCGCGATTTCATCTATGTGAAAGACTGCGTTGAGATCATGATCTGGCTGCTGGGCCACAAGGAGGCCAACGGCATCTTCAACGTGGGCGCGGGCGAGGCTAGAAGCTGGAACGACCTTGCGGCGGCGGTGTTCGCGGCCATGGGGCGCGAAACGAATATCGAATATATCGAAATGCCTGAAACCCTGAAGGAAAAATATCAGTATTACACCAAGGCGGATATCGGGCGCTTGCGCGCGGCCGGGTGCGTCGGACCTGGATCAGGGCAGGTCAAGATGACGAGCCTTGAGGCAGGCGTGGCCGATTACGTCAGAAACTACCTGCTTGACGGGGAAAAATACCTGACCCAGGTAAAGTGACAGCCATAGCCCGAATTTTAGATTGCCACAGGAAAGCCCCGGAAGATTCCGGGGCTTTCCTGTGTGTTATCAGATGTATATCCGGCGTCTTTATGAAAGGCGGATGCGTTCAAGCCTAAAAGTCTTGAACGCAAGGCACGCCGCGCGGTTCGGTTACCGGCGCTTTCCGCGCAATCGGCAGAGCATTTTCATCCTGAAAATGGCCTAAAGCGCCGCGTTCCCGGTCGCAAACCCGCTGGCCCAGGCCCAGTGCAGGTTATACCCGCCAAGTTGCCCGCAAACGTCCAGCACTTCTCCGCAAAAATGCAGGTTTTTCACCAGGCGGCTCTCCAGGGTGGAAGAAGAAACTTCATCAACCTTCACCCCGCCGCGTGAAGCCTCGGCCTTGCGCATGCCCTCGTTGCCCGAGGGAATGACCGTGTGCCCCTGCACGGCTTCGGCCAGCACGGTCATGTCCCGGCGGGAGAGTTCGGCCAGTTTGCGCCCGGCCAGTTCGGGCGGAAGCAGGGCCAAGGCCAGGCGTTCCGGCAGAAGGCGGCTCAGGAAGTTGCGCGTCAGGCCCGCTCCTTTGCCTTTTTCTCCGGCGGCTTCGCTTAAAAGTTCCGCCAGGTTCCGGCCCGGCAAAAAATTCAGGCGCAGGGCGCGTCCCTTGCTCCAGTAGGAAGAGATTTGCAGAATGGCCGGTCCGCTGGCTCCGGTGTGGGTAAAAAGCAGGGGAAGGGTAAAGGAAGTGATTTTTTCGCCTCGTTTTCCCTTGCCGTTTTCTTCCGGAACCAGGCTGGCTTCTACCACGGCGCTGACGCCTTCAAGCCCTCTTAAAACCCAGTTTTCGGGCATGGCCAGCGGAACCAGGGCGGGCGACGGGGGAATAACGGAATGCCCAAGGGCCTTGGCCCAGCTCATGCCCGTTGAACTGGCCCCGCATTGCGGAAAAGACGGCCCGCCGGTGGCGATAATCAGTGCGCGGGCGTAAAACGCCTGGCCGGGAACGCGCAATATGAAACCGCCTTGCGGGGTTACTTCCGGAGTTTCCGCCGCCGCCGCGCAAACAAGCTCGCAACCGGCGCTTTCGCATTCCGCGAGCAGCCAGTCCAGAACCTCGCCGGCGGAATTGCGGCAGAACATTTGCCCGTGTTCGCGCTCTTCAAGGGCTATTCCGGCTTCACGCAGCATGGCCAGCATCATTTCAGGGGTAAAGCGCTTCAGGGCGGAAAGGCAGAATTTGCTGTTCCCGCCCAGGTAATTTTCCGGCCCGACATGCTTATTGGTGACGTTGCAGCGCCCGCCGCCGGAGATGAGGATCTTGCGGCCCGGTCTTTCGCCCTGTTCGAGCAACAGGGTTTTTAACCCCCGCCTTCCGGCGCAGCGGGCCGCCATAAGGCCGGAAGCCCCGGCCCCGGCTATGATTAGGTCAAAGTTCTTCATGCGTCCTTCGCTCCGCTTTTCGGCCTCTAGTTTCCGGCAAAGTTCTTTCCCTTTGGGGTTATATATGTTAAAAGCGACGGATTCAATGCCCGGGGGAACATATGCCGGTTATAGATTCTTCAGATTACCGACCGCCGCGCTGGCTGCCGGGCGGGCACGCCCAAACGGTATTTCCGGCTTTTTTTCGGGCATTGCCAAGGCCCGCGTCTGAAAGAAGGCGCATTTCCACGCCGGACGGCGATTTTCTCGACCTCGACCTCAGCCGGGGCCTTGGGGGCTTCCTGCGCAAGCCGGGCCTGATAATACTCTCGCACGGTCTGGAAGGGCATTCCCGCCGCCAGTATATCCTGGGCATGAGCCGCATTTTTTTGCGACGGGGCTGGGATACGCTGGCCTGGAACCAGCGTTTTTGCAGCGGAGAGCCGAACCTTACGCCACGCCTTTACCACAGCGGCGAAACCGGCGACTTGCAAACCGTCATACGGTATGCCGTCAGCCTTGGTTACCATAAAATAGTTCTGGCCGGTTTCAGCATGGGCGGCAACCAGATTTTAAAATACCTGGGGGAAAGCGCCGGTGAAATTCCCGGCCAGGTGGCCGGGGCCGTGGCCTTTTCCGTGCCCTGCCACCTGGCTTCGTGCTCGGTTGCGCTTTGCGAGCCTTCCAACCGCCTGTACATGGCCAACTTCATGCGTACCCTGCGCCGTAAAATGTATGAAAAACACCTCCAGCGTCCGGGCTATCTTGATGTTTCCGGGTTGGACGAAATGAAAGACTTCCGGGAGTTTGACGGGCGTTTCACCGCCCCGGCCTTTGGCTTCGCCTCAGCGGAGGATTATTGGGAAAAAGCGGCCAGCCTGCCGTTTTTAAGCCGTATAAATTTGCCGGCCCTTCTGGTCAACGCCCTTAACGATCCCTTCCTGCCGAAAGAATGTTACCCTTTTGACGCGGCCAGGGCAAGTTCCAGCCTTTACCTGGAAACGCCGGAAGAGGGCGGGCACACCGGGTTTACTCCGGCGGATGGATGCCCCGGCCCTGACAAACGTGTGCCTTATTGGTCGGAAACGCGCGCCCTGCGCTTTGTGGAAGAATTCATAGGTCCGCCGGACGCCTGACCGGCCTTGCAATTACTACTGATGGTGCCGATATGAAAAACTGCCGTTACCAGTTCCGCGCATTTATTTTTCTAGCCCTGCTGCTTACTTCCTGCGCTGGCGTTCAACGGCAGGCTACAGGCCCGGGCAGCCCGGACGGTGCGGTTTGCGCCGACCTTTCCCGGTTGCCGCAACATCTTGAGAATTATGTCGAGGCGGATAAATCCGCCCTGCCAGTCCTGCCGGCGGAAAATATCCTGGCCGCAAGCGAACGGGCGCGCGACATGTTTTTCAAACCCTGGCGAAGCCGGGCCGTTTCTCCGAAAAAGGCCAGGGATTCGATGTGGGATATGTATGCGCTGAACCCTTCCGAGGGTTTTGCGGAAAACTTGCGCCCCTACCCGCCGGAACGCTGGGAAGACCTCGTAAGCAACTGCAATGCTGGCGACTTCGGGCGCAGCCTGCCTTTCAGCCGCCCGGCCATTCTGGTGCGCAACGCCTCTTTCCGGGCCATGCCCACTGACACGCCTTTTTTTTACAACCCGGAAAAACCGGGAGAGGGCTACCCCTTTGACATGTTCCAGAAGTCGTCTTTCTGGGTGGGAACCCCGGTGGCGGTGCTGCATGAATCCAAAGACCGGGCCTGGCTGCTGGTGGAAACGGCCATAGTGAGCGGGTGGGTGCGCGCCGGGAACGTGGCCTTTGTTGACGCCGCCTTTATGGAACGTTGGCGGGAGGCGCCGCTTGCGGCCGTTACCCGTGACAAAACCTTACTTGAGCCGGTGGATGGTAGCGGGGAAATTACCCCCGGACGCTACGCGCATGTCGGCGCGCTGCTGCCTTCAGCAGGTTCAGGGGCGGGCGGCGCGTTAGCCTTGCTCACCCCGGGGCGCGACGCCCGGGGCGAGGCTTTTATAGGCAAAGCCCTGGTGCGCCCGGCCCAGGCGGAAGCCTGGCCGATTCCGTTCACTCGGGAGAACGCGGCCCGCCTTGGTTCCACTCTTGTCGGGCAACCTTATGGCTGGGGCGGGCTGAATGAAAACCGCGACTGCTCGGCCCTGACCCGCGACTTTTTGCTGAGCTTCGGCCTGTGGCTGCCGCGCAATTCCAAAAATCAAGCCGCGGTAGGAGAGGTAATAAAGCTTGGCGACCTCGGCGCGGCGGAAAAAGAGAAGGCGATTATGGAAAAAGGCGTGCCCTTTCTCAGCCTGATCGGCCTGCCGGGCCACATCACGCTTTATCTCGGCGTTTATGACGGGAAAGCCGTGATGCTGCATAATATATGGGGGCTGCGCATCAAAAGGGCGGAAGGCGAAGACGGCAGGGCCGTAATAGGCAAGGCCGTCATCACAACATTGCGGCCCGGAGCGGAGCGGGGGGATATCAGCACGCCTGACAGCCTCCTTGACCGGGTAGGCAGTCTGAACACCCCTGGTTTGCAATAAAGTGAAAATGTTGAATTGAGGCGGCGGACGTGAAAATGGCATCTGAAAAATTTTATATCGTGACCTTGGGCTGCAAGGTAAACCAGTATGAAAGCCAGGCTTTGCGCGAATCATGGACAGCGCTGGGCCATGAAGAAGCCGAAAGCCTGGGCGACGCTGACGTGGCTTTGCTGAACAGCTGCGCCATAACGGAAAAGGCCGTAAGCGACCTTCGGGCGGCAGTGCGCCGGGTGCGGCGCGAAGCTCCGGGCTGCCGCGTGCTGGTCACCGGCTGCGCCGCGCAATCCTTGGCGGGCGAAGTCAGGGCCATGGGGGTGGACGGTATTGTGCCGCAGCGCGACAAAACCTTTCTGCTGGCCGGCCCGGACGCGCCTGGACCTGAAAAGAATTTGGCGGAGGCGTCCGGGCGAGGTTCGCCCGGTAATGCCGGGAGGGCGGGAAGTCTTGGAAGCCTTCCGGAAAACGCCGCGTTAAAAAACGAGCGCCCTGAGAATAAGACCGGCACAGGCGGCAACGATTTTTTTCCGCCTTTTCACGTTAGCGGATACGTGCGTTCGCGGGCGGTTTTAAAAGTGCAGGACGGCTGTTCGCACAATTGCGCTTATTGCATCGTGCCTTCAAGCCGGGGCGGGTCTTCCAGCCGCCGCTGGCCGGAAGTGCTGGCGGAAGCCGGACGGCTGGCTGACGCCGGATTCGGAGAAATAATTCTGAACGGGGTCAATTTGCGCCAGTACGATTGCGGCGGAGAAGACTTCTGGGATTTGCTGCAAAGGCTGGAAGCGGCTTTGGCTCCAGAATGGGCCGGGCGGCTGCGTTTCCGCATAAGTTCGCTCGAGCCGGGCCAGCTTGGGGAAAAAGCCCTCGAAACGCTGGCTCAAAGCCGCCTTGCCGCTCCCCACCTGCATATTTCCTTGCAAAGCGGCAGCCCGGCGGTTCTGAGGGAAATGAGGCGCGGGCACTATGACCCGGAAACGATACCGGCTTTTCTGGAAAAATTGAAGGAAATATGGCCGGTTTACGGACTGGGGGCGGATATTATCGCCGGTTTTCCCGGAGAAACGGAGGAAACTTTCGCGGAAACCCTCGCGTTCTGTTCACGCCTTCCCCTCACCTACGCCCATGTGTTTCCTTATTCCAGGCGGCCTGGAACCATTGCGGCCAAAATGCCGGATCAGGTTCCGGCGGGCGTGAAGAAGGAGAGGGCGGCGGCCTTGCGCGGCCTCGTCGCGGCGAAAAAGCAGTTTTTTTTGCGCTCTCTGCTCGAATTGCCCGCCATGATGATGGTGCTGGAAGATTCGGAGAAACAGAGGGGGGTAAACGAATTTTACGCGGAATGCCGTCTGCTCGACGGGGCGTCCGTAGCTCCGAAAGCGCTTGCGGCCGTGCGCCCCGTCCGCCTGGAAAAAGACGTTTTGCTGGTGCGGCCCGCATAGGGCGCGGCGCTTTGCCGCAGTGCCTTAACCCGCGCAACCCCCACGGCGTAAGGCCTTTTTTTCCCCGGAACGCAGTTTTTTGGCAATATGGGCTTGCTTCGGGCGGGCTTTCAGGCTATAGTCAGTGCGGTTAACATACGGTAAAAGTCTGAAGCGGGATATTCTGCATGTATAAAAATCCTGTGCAGCTGGTGATAGACGCCATGCTTGCCGAAGGCATCCAGGCAAGGGTGAAACGGCAAAAGCTTTCGCTTACGGACGAGCTTATCGGTTACAGTCTCTCCGCCAAAAAGGCCGAGAGCGCCTATAGTAAAGAACCGCCGGAAGGTCCGTTGCAGTCAAGGGTTGTGGTCGCTCCTGAAGTTTTGCAGGGGCTTATTTCAAATTCCCGCACCTGATCACAACCCGGCCCGGCGGCTACAATAATTTGGCGGTTTTAACAGCTGATGCCCGTAATCATGGGGATTTGGGTTACTCAAGCACATAAGCAGCAGTGAGGAAGTAATGAAAAATCGACCAATGGTTAATTTTATCAGAGGCTTGCGCGCTCCGTTGCTGGTTCTGGCCTTTCTTCTGGTTGCCGGCGTCGCGGTGTTCCAGTTTTCCCGGTCCAGCCAGGCCAGTGCCGCGCCGTCCGCTCCGCAGAAAAATTATGGTGAGCTTACCAGCATAGTGCCGAATTTTGATCCGGCTAAGGCTGAGTACGTCCTCACCGCCTGGAGCCGTAACGGCATGCAGCACGTCAGCGACACTGACGGCGCCATGACTCTTCTGCCTCCCGGCAATGTGCTTGAAGCCCAGCTCATCAGGCGCGGCGACAAGCCCGGCGTGGTGACTGAAGGCGTAACGATCACCTATCGCCTGGAAAACGAACTGGACGGCCAGTATGACCCGGCCAAGCCGCTTGAAAGGAAACCGGCCGATGTGACTATGGGCCGCCAGCTTCTTGGCTCCGGCAACGGCTTGCCCAAGCCGCCGGTTGAGGTGAAGGGCGCGCTCACCCTGTCAGCCCTTGACAAAAAAACTTTCATTTCCGCCCCCATTCCCCTGCTGCCCTATACCGAAGGCGGTTCCTTCCTGCCTTACCCCTTGGCCGTTGTTGAAGCGAAAGACAACTACGGCAGGGTTCTGGCGTACACCCGCGCCGTGTTGCCCGTTTCCACCGAACTTGGCTGTTACAAGTGTCATGGCGGAAGCTGGAGCAAAGACGGAATAACCGGCATTTCTCAGGAAACCGCCCTGAATATTCTTAACGTGCACGACAACAACCACAATACCCGTTTGGTTGAAAAGTTCGAAAAGGCCAAGGAAGCCCGTGAAGAAGGCAAGGTCGGCGTTATCAGCTACGGCGTGAACTGTAGGACTTGCCATAATGACATCACCAAAGCCCGCCTGAACGTTTCCACATCCATGCACTCTTTCCATGCCACCCGCATGGGTGAATTCAAGGGCGCCGACGCCTGCTCCACCTGCCATCCTTCGCAGAAGGTCAATATCGTCAAAGGGCAGGCCGCCGGAACAGACCCGAAGAAAGACGGCTCCACCGCCTATTTGCGCGACGTTCACGCCCTTAAGGCCATGGACTGTATCAGCTGCCACGGCCCGCTTGAAGACTTGAGCCTCTCACTGCTGGTTCAGTCTGAAAAAGAAGGCAAGGATCACGCCGCTGACCTGATGAAGGGCATAAAGCCGGTAATGGTTTCTTCGGTTGGAGACATCAAGCCGCGCAAAGCCTGGGTGAACGAGCCAGACTGCCTCTCCTGCCACAACTATAAAGTCAAGCCTTCGGCCTGGAACCTCTCCGTTGAAGACAAGGCCGTCCAGAAGGCCGCCGCTTCCGGTCAGCCCGAAGTGAAGGGCCGCCCGATATCCGCTTTCAATAAATCCGTACAGGATGCTCCCGGGCTTTACATAAACAGCCACGACCAGACCAAGGCCCTGCGCTGCGCTTCATGCCACGGTTCTCCGCACGCCCTTTACCCGGCTTCGAATCCCTACAGCCCAGACCGTGACAATCTCCAGCCCCTGCAATACCAGGGCGTGGCCGGGCCTCTGGGCATGTCGGGAAATTGCCAGGTTTGCCATATCAAGACCCCGGCTTCTCCGCCCAAGCACCATCCCTTCGCTGAAACCGACGAACTTACGGTAAGCGTGCCGGAGGGCAAGGAATTGCGCATGCTGCGGGTTAACTTCCCCCACAAGCAGCATGGAGCGATTGAATGCTCCACCTGCCACCACGCCAGCCGCACTGAAGACAAGGTGAATGAAGGCTACCGCGGCGCTCTGAAAATGAACGCCAAAGATATGCTCTGCACCACCAGCGGCTGCCACGACAGCGCCCATAACGACGCCAAGCCGTATCGTTCTTACTTCGCGGCCTTCCACGGCCCGGATCGCGGCTGCCTTTCCTGCCACGTGAAGTTGCAGGCGGAAGGCAAGGTTACCGGCCCGGTAACCTGCAACACCTGCCACGTTGAGCGCGTTGCCGCCAGATAGGCGCATGGCCAGGCATTAGTAAAACGGGTTTCCGCAAAGTTTGCGGAAACCCGTTTTTTTTGTTTTTCTTGCTGCGGGTATTACGAGGCTCAAGCCGTGTTCCGCCCGGAGTTCAAAAAGCCTTCGGCCCGCGTTTCTGACGCTCAAGGAACGCAAAATTTATCAGACTGGCGGATACAGGCCTTTTTATTTTGAAAATGCCCTGGAAACGCGCATGCGGCGTCCGCAAGCGAAGAGCGCGGCGCGCCTTCGGCGAAAGGACTTCCCTTTTGCGCATCTGAAAAATCGGCTTTGAGCGCTGCGCGTTTTTCGCAACGAACAGGCATAGCGCGCAAAAGGCATATAGGGAATTCAACCCGAAACCCGGCATGAAG
Source organism: Desulfovibrionaceae bacterium (assembly GCA_031552195.1). Classification (GTDB taxonomy): domain Bacteria; phylum Desulfobacterota; class Desulfovibrionia; order Desulfovibrionales; family Desulfovibrionaceae; genus JAVBMP01. The sequence goes on along the minus strand of JAVBMT010000015.1, from coordinate 7,838 downwards.
GGTCGCTGCCCGCGGGCGTGCGCTTGCAGCGCTGCAGCCGGGCATTGCCGGCGTGGATTATCCAAACTGAAAAATAGTTTGGGGGCATGCTTTTTTATTGACCCCGGAATTATTTGGCTTGCAAATATCAAGACTTGTATTTATATACGCAATGATGTAATTTGATAGAGTTGAACAGGTTGGATCACTCCGCGTGTTCAACTTTCGGGGGTTGCGCCTTTAGCGCGTTTTTACATCAAATCATCCGTCTGGGGTCAGCGTTTTCATTGTTGGATTATCATGTGTATCCGGCCGTGGGTTTTGTGTTTCGGAACGTTTTTCCGAAACACGTCCGCATGGCGGCATCTGTTTGATATCCGTTCGGATGTGCGTTAAAATACGTCAGGGCGCAAGCCGCTCTTCCATGCCCCAAGATAATGGAAGGTATAGCGGTTCGAACCTAACGGTTCCGGCTGAATATTTTGCCGTTTGCGCGTAAAACCTCGCGAACCGGCCGGCATTCAGCGGACTCGGGCTTTGGAAAACGGCGTCCGGTTTCGCGTGTTCAGCGGCGAAGAGCCGCCTTCATGCGGCTCTTCGTAAAAATAAATGTTTTTTTTGGAGCTTAAATTGTTTTTAAGCGTAACCGCTCTATAGTGTCAGGAGAGGGTCTGGTGGCGAACGACAAAGATCAATCCGAAAATAAGCCCGGTTCCGGGGTTCCTCAAAAAAACGCCGGAAATGTAGAGATCAGGCCGGGCGTGGCTGCCGGCAAGCCGCATATTCAAACGTCAACACCGGCGTCTGCGGTTTCCGGGCAGGAGAACTCCGCGGTTCAGCCCGCCGCTTCCGCCGCGCAGGCCCAGGTGAACGTCAGGGCGGCAGCGGCTCCAGCCGTGAGCCAACCCGTTCCGCAGCCAGGCCAGCCTTCGTCCAAGGCCGCTCCCGCTCCCGCCGGGGCTGGTATGGCGCAAAATAAACCCGATTCAGCCGATTTTATTCCTCCGGTCAACCCAGGAGCCGGCCAACCCGGCCTGGCCGGCGGAGCCGCCGCCGAGGCGGAAGCCGCGCCGCGCATTGTTGCTCCCGAGCCGTCCGATATCGACTATATTCCGCCCTTGATCCACTGCCTCGCCATGCTTTTCAAGTGGCACGGCCGCCCGGTGTCAGCGAAAGTTATCGCGGCCGGCATTCCGGCAAACGACGGAACGTTGCATCCTTCCGCCTGCATAAGGGCGGCGCGGTCTGTAGGGCTGCAGGCCACGACTTTTTACCGGCCGACCCTCAAGCAAATTTCTTCCCTCACCCTGCCGTGCATCCTGCTTTTGCAGAACAACAACGCCTGCGTTCTCATGCGGATGCATGACGACAAGGCCGAGGTCGTATTCCCGGAAAATATTTCGGACACGCGCACCATTCCGCTGTCTGAACTGGAAAAGGACTACATCGGCTACGCTATCTTCGCCAAGCCGGAGGCCAAGCTGGACAAGCGCGCCAGCGGCATCAAGCTGATAGACTCCGAAAAGTGGTTCTGGGGAACCTTGCGCCATTTCATGCCCATTTACAAGCATGTTATCGGGTCAAGCGTTGTGGTCAACATGCTTACCCTGTTCAGCCCGCTGTTCTTTATGAACGTTTACGACCGGGTGGTGCCGAACAACGCCACCCAGACGCTGTGGATGCTGGCCGTGGGCATCGGCATAGCCTACCTTTTCGACTTTATCCTGCGCAACCTGCGCAGTTATTTCGTTGACGTGGCCGGCCGCAACGCCGATATTATCCTGGCCAGCCGACTGATGACCCAGGTTTTGAACCTGCGCCTTGACGTAAAGCCGGATTCCACCGGTTCCCTGGTCAACAACCTGCGTGAATTTGAATCGTTGCGCGACTTTTTCGGCTCCACCACGCTTTTGGCCCTTGTCGACCTGCCCTTCCTGATAATTTTCATTGTTATTGTGGGCCTGATAGGCGGTTCTCTGGTGGTTGTGCCTCTGGTGGCCATTCCCATCATCCTTTGCGCCGGACTTTTTCTGCAAAGGCCGATGCAGCAGGTGGCGGAAAAGGGCTTTAAGGAGAATATGCAGAAAAACGCCCTGCTGGTGGAAATCGTGAACGGCCTGGAAACGGTCAAGACCACCCAGGCGGAAAGCCGCATGCAGAGCATCTGGGAAAAGGTTGTGGGCATGAGCGCCCTTTCGAACGCCATGAACAAGCGCATGGCGAACCTTTCCATCAACATAACGATGCTGACCACGCAGTTGGTAAGTGTTTTCGTCATTATCTGGGGCGTTTATCTTATCGGAGCCAAAGAGCTGTCCATGGGCGGTCTGATCGCATGCAATATGCTGGCCGGGCGGGCCATGGCCCCGCTTTCGCAGGTGGCTTCAATGCTTTCCCGCCTTCAGCAGTCGCGCATGGCCTTAAAATCTCTCGATCAGCTCATGAAAATGCCGGTCGAGCATGTGCCTGACGAAAACTATGTGGAATTCGGGCACCTGGAGCATTCGCTCGGCCTTGAGGCCGTTTCCTTCAAATATCCGAACAGCCAGCGTTCTTCCCTGGAAAATGTGAACTTGCACATCAACCCGGGCGACAAGGTCGGCATAATCGGGCGCATGGGCTCGGGCAAAAGCACGCTGGGCCGTCTTTGCGTGGGGCTTTTTCAGCCTACTGAAGGCGCCGTGCGCCTTGGCGGGGTTGATATACGCCAGATGGATACGGTAACCCTGCGTTCGCGCATAGGCTACGTTTCGCAGGACAACTACCTGTTCTACGGAACGGTGCGCGAAAACATATCGTTCGGCACAGTAAACGCTGACGACCGCATGATCCTGCGCGCCGCCAACATCGCCGGCGTTACCGATTTCGTGCGCGGGCACCCGGCGGGTTTCGGCATGCCGGTGGGCGAGCGCGGCATGTCTCTGTCCGGCGGGCAAAGGCAGTCAGTCGCGATTGCCCGGGCGCTTCTGCGCGACCCGGACATCCTTATTCTCGACGAGCCCAGCAGCAATATGGACAACAGTTCGGAGCTGTCTCTCAAGCAAAGGCTGGCGACCACCCTGGGCAATAAAACCCTGATTCTCATTACGCACCGCATGAGCATGCTTGATCTTGTAGACAGGCTGGTGATAATGGACGGCGGGCGCATCGTGGCCGACGGGCCGAAAAACGCCGTTCTGAACGCCCTGCGCAATGAGCAGGTGCGTTCTTCGCAATCAGCCTACGCCAGGCGGGTGGCCGTTGCGGAACAGGGCGGGCAGGCCGGCAAGGCCTGATTTGCGCCGATGACGGCGTACGGGCGGGGTTTGCCCGCCGGCGTAAAACGCCTCCCGGCAAAGCTTGAATCTGACATGAAACGGATGGATTATGTTCAAAAATACTGACAAAAACGAACTGGAATATATGAACGAGGTTGACGCCGCCCTTCACCGGCGCGGCCACCCTTTTGCTTTCATCCTGTCTGTTGCCATTATCGTGTTCTTTGTGGTTTTCAGCATATGGGCCTCATTCGCGGAGCTTGACGAGGTTACAAGAGGCGAGGGGCAGGTTATTCCGGCGCAAACCATTCAGAATATCCAGAACCTTGAAGGCGGCATCCTGCAGGAGCTTAGAGTGCAGCTCGGGCAGAAGGTGTCTAAAGACGACGTGCTGGTCGTTGTTGAAAACGACAGCAGCGCCAGCTTGCTTCAGGAACTGCGCATCAGGCTGGCCGACTATGAATGCGCCATAATCCGGCTTCGGGCCGAACAGGCCGGCGAAACGCCGATATTTCCGGAAGAGCTTTCGAGGATGTACCCTGACATCGTGCAAAACCAGATGTCGGCCTATGAATTGCGCAAGCAGCAGTTTGACGGGGAAAAACGCGCGCTTGAGGCTCTTGTGCAGCAGCGCAGGCAGGAAGTTGACGAGCTTTCAAGCCGCATAAGCGGGGCGGAAGAACAGCTGAACTTCAACGTTCGGCGCTATGAGCAGCTCAGGCCGCTGGTGGATAAGGGCATTCATTCCCGGCTTGACCTTCTGGAAGTGCAGCAAAGGGTTGCCAGCGCCAAAAGCGAAATAAACACCCTTACCCAGAGCAAAGCCAAGGCGGAAAGCGCTGTGCTTGAATCGGAAGAAAAGCTTAAGAACCGCGGGGCCGAGCTTCAGTCGTCTTTCCAGAGCGAGATAAGCAAGGCCAACACGGAAAAAGAAGCGGTAAGCGTTAAGATGGAGGCCCTGGAAAGGCAAAAAGGCCGAGCCAGCATAAAATCTCCGGTCGACGGCATCGTGCAGCGTATCATGATCAGTACGCAGGGGGGAACGATCAAGGGCGGGGAAACCATAATGGAAATTCTGCCGCTGGATAAAACGCTGCTCATAGAGGCCCAGATCAAACCGCAGGACCGCGCTTTCGTTTTTCCCGGGCAAAAGGCCATCGTAAAGATAACGGCCTATGATTTTTCCATTTACGGAGGGCTGGAGGCCACTGTCGAACAGATAAGCCCCAGCACGATAGAAGACAAACGCGGCCATGTGTACTATGAGGTGCGCCTGCGCACGGATGTTAACTATATCCGCTACCGTGGGCAGGATCATGACATTATTCCAGGCATGACGGCCACTGTGGATATTCTTACCGGTAAAAAGACTGTTATGGCGTATTTGCTCAAGCCCATCACCAAGGGAGCCAGCGAAGCCATGCAAGAAAGGTAAACGCCAATGGCGGGGGGAAGCGGCGATTTCTGGGCCAGGCCGGAAAAGGTCCTGGCTGCCTGCAGTGTTGCATGCCTGCTTGTGTTGGTGGCCGCGCTTTCTATAGTCTGGCGCGTGCAACACCCGCAATGGGCCGTGGCCGCTCAGTTGCAGCTCGGTTCCTCGGCGGATATCCTGGGCGATCTGCCGCCTCCGTCCGGAAGTTCCGGCCAGGGCGCGGAAGTTCCGGCCAGGCTTTCCTCCGGTTCAGCGCCGGAGGCGGGGGCGGCCGCGAATGAACCAGGCGGCGCGGAAAAGAAAACTTCCGCGATAAAATTGTTCGGGTCAGTGGAATTCAGGGGGACTCTCAAAGATTTGCCCAAATGGGAGCGCGTGCTGAAAGAAATGTCCGGAAAAAGCATTGCGGACGCCTTGCGTGCCGGCGGCAAGGAAAGCCTTCTGGGGCGCTGGAATGACATCAAGGCCGCTCACGGTCCTGATTCTTCCAGCCCGGTGCTGGAAAAGGCCAAGGTTGTGAACATGTTCTTCAACCAATGGCGTTACCGGCAGGATCCTGAAGTTTACCGCGTGCCGGATTATTGGGCCACCCCTATGGAATTCGCCAAAAATTCGGGCGATTGCGAAGACTATGCGATCGTCAAGTACTATGCGTTGAAAGAACTGGGGGTTGACCCCGCGTCGATGCGGCTGGTCATCGTTATGGAAACCCTGCGGAACATCCCTCACGCCGTTCTGGCGGTTTATGCGAACGGCGACGCGTATTTGCTTGACAACCTCGACGGCCAGTCAACACGTCTTCCCTCGCACAGCCAGAGGCCGAACTATGTCCCTCACCAGTCGATGAACGAGCAGTTCCGCTGGACTCATATGAAGGCAAAGAAAAAATAGACGCAAAGCAATAGAAGATACCGCTTCGAAGGTTGATTGCTCAGCACAGTAAACCAAGTTTGGAGAATATTATGTCGGAAACTCAGACAAAGACCGTTCTGCCCCTCCAGGACGATGCGACGTGCAAGCAGGGCTTGACGTATGGCGTGGCCGTTGTCGCCATTGTCCTGATACTCGGGATAATTGGCGGCATAGCCTATTATCTGGTCAATACGGAAACCCAGACCGCCGAAAAAGAACTGCGGATGGAGACTGGAAAAGTCGTTCTGGAGAAGCGCATCGCCCTGAATGACTGGCTGAATTCCTATATAGGCAAGGCCGAGGGTTTTGCGGGCAACGACCTTACGGTCCTGTTCGCCGAGCAGGTCGCGACAATGGGCGACGACGCCGTCGTCATCATCAATTCCGGCGCTGAAAAAAACCGCGAACAGACTGAACGCATGGGCATCTCGTATATGCAGGACGGTTTGAACACCATGGCCGTAGCCATGGACTGCGTGTCCGGCCGCATGCTTACCGCCGGGGGCGAGGTTTATCTTGCTTCAGCGCCGAACCTGCCACTTTTGCAGGAATTTCAGAAAACCATGGTCAAACACGTTGTCGACAGCAAGCGTCCGGCTGTTTCCAATGCCTACAGCGACCCTAACCTGGGGCTGGTGATCGACTTTTACCTGCCGGTGATGTCTTCCACCAAAAAAGACGCGAAACCGACAAGCGTCGTGATGTTCACCAAAGCCGTCACGGCCAAGCTCAGGGAAATTATCGCCAACGCCTCGGCCTTCAGGCCTGCGGGGCATAACCTGATAATACAACGTAACGGAACGTCGTTTCAAGACCTCAGCGTCGGGCGCGGAGAAATTTTGCGCAATATCGGCGGCGAGATCGAACTGGATGAAAACGGAGAGATAAACTTCGCCGTGCGCGAAGCGATGCTGCCTGACAGGCAGCAGGCCTTTTCCCAGGGCGGCAAGCTCGGCCTGCTGGACTGGTGGGTTGTGCACGAAGTAAGCTATAAGGAAGCCAAAGCCCTTTTGGGCGATAAGGTCCGCACCATATACACCGTTGCCGGCCTTTCCGCCCTGGTGATCATGCTGGGCCTGGCCGTGCTCTGGTGGTATTCCGTCGGCACGCAGCGCAAAAACGCCATGTCCAAGGTTCAAAGCCTGTTTTCCGTAATAGACGAGCAGAAACGCCTTCTGGACGGAATCAACAGCACGATTGCCGACCCGATTTCCCTTACCGACCCCAAAGGCACTTACCGTTACGTAAACCGTGCCTTCGCCCTAAACGTGGGGCGTGAAGCCGACAAAATCGTGGGCCTTGACACGGCCGCCATATTCGGCTTTGACACCGCCAAGCGCCTTAACGCTTCGGACCAGCACGTGCTTATGACCGGCGAGGGCATAACCGCCAGTGAAACTATCTGGCTGCAGTCGCGCAAGCATTATTTCCAGATTTCCAAAACCCCGTTGCGCGTGGAAGGTGTGCGCACCCCGCAGGGAATTGTGTCCGTGTTCCGCGACATGACCCAGGTGGTGGAGGCGGAAGAACGCACCAACCGCGTTGTGGAGCAAACCATAGATACTCTGGTGCAGGCTATTGAAGAGGCCGATCCTTTCCTGGGCGGCCATTCGCGCATCATGTCCGGCATAGCCGTGCTGATAGGCCGGGCGCTGCAATTCAATGAATCGGAAATTTCAACCATTCAGTCCGCCGCGAACCTCTCGCAAATAGGCAAGATGTATGTGCCCCGTGAAATTCTTACCAAACCGGGGGCCCTTACTCCGGAAGAGAAGAAGGTCATGGAGCAGCATATAGAATACACCAAATCAATGGTCAGCCGCATCGAATTCGGCTTGCCGGTGCTTGACGCCATCTACCAGATGCACGAACGGCTTGACGGCAAAGGTTATCCGCAAGGCCTGCAAGGAAACGACATCAACATTTACGCCAGGGTGCTCGCCGTCGCCAACTCCTTTACCGCTATGGCGCGCCCGCGTTCCTACCGCCCGGCCCTGACCGTTGACGAGGCCGTCGGCTCGATGGAAAACAACCAGGGCGCATTTGACCCGCATGTCGTCGAGGTGCTGCGCGCCGTTCTGGCAACTCCGGCCGGAGAGAGATACGTGCAGATGGCCGCGGCCTCGAAGGCACTTTAAAATACGTTGATTCCACCGCCGGCGGATAGTTGCAGGGAACGAAAGCCGTGGGGCGCGCCCAGACACGCGCCCCGCGGTTTATAGACGGTTGTTAATAAAAAATTTTTGGAAAAAAATCAG
>JAVBMT010000034.1:0-27585 GCA_031552195.1 Desulfovibrionaceae bacterium | reverse complement strand
CGCGCGCGGGCGTCCGCTTCGCGTCCGCCCCCCTGAATTTTTTGCTTCAGGCAAAATCTTTTCTCGCATGCGTACAAGCCTGCCCGGCTTGTACTAAAGGCACGCCGCGCTGCTCGCGCGCGGGCGTCCGCCACCCTGAATTTTTTGCTTCAGGCAAAAAAATCAGGGTACGACTTCAACATGGTTTCTATGCCCAGAGCCTGTTCCGCAAGGCCTTTTTCCCGCAAAAGCGTTTTCAGATGATTATAGGCCGTCCGGCTGGCCTCCCTGATAAGCGCCTGGCGTATGAAAACCTCAGAGCGGGCGGAATTTCCGGCGGACCAAGCCAGCATGGCGCGCAAAGTCCAAAGGTCGGCCTTCTCGCTGTGGGCCGGGTTGCCGTGGCAGAGGCAGGCCAGGGCTTTTTCGGTTTGTCCGGCCTCATGGAATTTCACCGCGGCCTCAAGCAGCTCTTCAAAGCCGATATCCTTCGGCATGGACGAAGTCAGCGGCGGCATGGCCGGAGCGGCCACAGCCTTTTCCAGGCGGGGAATAAAACGCTGGATAACCCGGTCTTCTCTGACAGGCTTGTCCAGGGCGCCGAGAAAAAGCTCCATTTTGCGGTATTCCTCTTCTTTTTTAACGGCGGCTCCGCCCCGGCGCATCTTTTCCTCATAATCTTGCTGCGAGCGCAAAAAATAATGATTCACCCGGACAAGGCGGCCCGGAGAAAAGGTGAAGTGCGAACCCGGCGCGAAGGGGTAGTGGTCTTCATTCACGCAGTAGTGCCCGTCTTTAAGGCGAAAATGGTGCGGGCTGAGCGCCTGGACTGTTTTGTCCGGCTGAACGATGCATTTGACCGCGAAAGATTCCTGCGGCTCGAAAGCCTCGGTGTAATTTTTCAGCACCAGGCCTTCCGGGCGCTTGAGGTGGCCGGAAGAGCCGAAAAGGTGCCAGGTGGCGGCCAGGCCTGCGTAAGGTTCGAATTCTGAAAGCAGGACGCGCAAGTCGTCGTCGCGCATCGGGCAGATGAATTCGTCAAGGTCGATGAAGGCTATCCAGCGGCATTCGGAGCGGAAAGATTCAAGGCAGTCGTCGTAAACCGGCAGCTGCATGCGGTTGCCCTGCACCCGGCGTATAGTCACCCTGCCGCTGTCCGCATATTCGCCCAGGATTTCCCGGATGGGAACCCGGCTGCAATTGTCGTAAACGTAGAAGCGTTCCACCCCCAGAAGAGCGTGATAGGCCAGCCATTCCTTGAGGAAATGGTCTTCGTCTTTGGCTATGCAGCACATTCCCAGATAATGCATTTTACTCCCGGAAAGATTCGGGTTGTTTCAAGCCGCGTTCGGAAAACAAGGGGGCCGGGTTATGATCAGGCCTCCTCAGCAGCAACCCAGCATGGGCACCACGGCCAGGCCGCCCTGGGCCGTTTCGCGGTATTTCGGGCTCATGTCCTTGCCGGTGCTGAACATGGCGGCGATAATGCTGTCAAGGGAAACCAGCGGGCTGGAGCGGCGTTCCATGGCCATGCGCGCGGCGTTGATGGCTTTCACGGCGTTCACGGCGTTGCGCTCGATGCAGGGAATCTGCACCTGCCCGCCCACCGGGTCGCAAGTAAGGCCGAGGTTATGCTCCATGCCTATTTCCGCCGCCGCGCACACCTGCACCGGCGAAGCCCCCATAAGGTCGGCCAGGCCGGCTGCCGCCATGGAGCAGGCCACGCCTATTTCGCCCTGGCAGCCGACTTCCGCCCCGGAAATGGAGGCGTTCATGCGGAAAAGCAGGCCTATGGCCCCGGCGGTCAGAAAATATCGCAAAAGGTCTTCCTCATAGTCCGGCCCGATGGGGGTGTCTTGCTGGATGAAATGGCGGTAATAGGCGAAAACGGCCGGAACTATTCCGCAGGCCCCGTTGGTCGGGGCGGTGACCACGCGGCCTCCGGCGGCGTTCTCTTCCGCAACGGCCAGGGCGAACATGTTCACCCAGTCCAGCATGTATAAAGGGTCGCGGTAGTCTTTGGGAGAATTGGCCAGGCGGCGGCGCAGGTTGGCGGCGCGGCGCGGCACGCGCATCGGGCCGGGCAATATGCCTTCGGCCTGAAGGCCCCGGCTCATGCACTCCCGCATGGTGCTCCATATTTTTCCGCAATAGGCCAGAATCTCCTCGCGCGGGCGCAGGGTTTTCTCATTTTCCAGAATAAGGGCGGCAATGGAAAGCCCGGTGTAGTCGCAGTGTTCCAGAAGCTCTTTGGCGGAATGGAAGGAATAGGGAAAGTCGTGTTCCTCGGCCGGGGGCTGGTTGAAGTTCTCTTCTTCCCGCACCACGCCGCCGCCTATTGAATAATAGGTCTTGCGCAAAAGAGGCGTTGATCCTTCAAAGGCGCTTATGGTAAGTCCGTTTTCATGCAAGGGCAGGGTTTCCGGGTTGAAGACCATGTCGAAATCGTAGTGAAAATCTATTATTTTGCCTGATGTTTCACTTGCGGGAGCGAAGGCCAGGCCGCAGCCGAGAGGGAGTTTTTTTTCTTCGCGCACCCGTTTCATAAAGGCGGGAATAGCCGCTATGTCTACGGTTTCCGGGTTTTCTCCGGCCAGGCCCAGCAAAATGGCCTGATCAGCCTGGTGGCCTTTGCCGGTCAGGGAAAGCGAACCGTAAAGTTTTACTTCAATGCGGTTTACGCCAGGCAGCAGGCCTTGTTCCAGCAGGAAATTCAGGAACATTCCGGCGGCTTTCATCGGGCCGAGAGTGTGCGAGCTGGAGGGGCCTATGCCTATTTTGAACATGTCCAATGTGCTTTGCATGGAAATTTCCGTTTTTCGCGGGTTGCCGGCGGTTATGCTTTTCGGCCATCAAATAGCATATTGCCCGGATAAAGCAATACGGAGAGAGAATGTAGACAGGCGGGGCTTATCCGGCTAAGCTCAGAAAAAATTTTCCGGAGGGCGGAAATGAGCGTGCATAATATCAATCCTCAACAAACATTGCGGGCCGATGCGCCGGTTACGCCGCAAATAATAAAAGAAAGCAAAGGGTTGCGTCGCCTTGGCATGCTGACGGCCTACGATTACTGCACGGCGGTTATTTTTGACCGGGCCGGTCTGGATATGATTCTGGTGGGCGATTCGCTCGGCATGGTCATGCTGGGCCGGGAAGACACCATTTCCGTCACCCTTGACGAAATCATCCACCACTGCCGCGCCGTCAGGCGCGGCGTAAGCCATGCCCTGGTGATCGCCGACCTGCCGTTCATGACTTACGAGGCAGGCGTTGAGGCCGCTTTGCACAGCGCGGCCAGGGTTTTCCGGGAAAGCGGAGTGCGCGCGGTAAAGCTTGAGGGCGGGCGCGAAATCGCCCCGCAGGTGGCGGCCATGGTGCGCGGCGGCATTCCGGTCATGGGGCATATCGGCCTGACGCCGCAACGCTCTTCGGTTCTCGGAGGGTTCAAGGTGCAAGGCAAAAGCGCGGCCACCGCGCTTACGCTTTATGAAGACGCCATGGCCCTGCAGGAAGCCGGGTGTTTTTCCATAGTCATCGAGGCTGTTCCCGCCGCCGTGGCGCAAAAGATAAGCGCCGGTCTTTCCATTCCGACCATAGGCATAGGGGCCGGCCCGCATTGCGACGGCCAGGTTCTGGTCGCGCACGACATGCTGGGGCTTTACGAGTGCTTTACGCCCCGTTTCGTGCGTAAATTCGCGCAGCTCGGCGCGGCCATGCAAAGCGCGGCCGAGGAGTATCAGGCCGCCGTGCTTGACGGTTCTTTTCCCGCAGCGGAGCATTCTTTCAGCATCAACCCGGAAGAACAGGCCGAGTTTGAGCGGCTTGTCGCCGCCGGACGCAACGAATAAAGGAAGGTCGTAACGTGAACCCCGACAAGACATCCCAAGCTTTCGCCGGAATGCCGAGGCAGGCGGAAAACCCGGAAATAACCCGCCGCATAACGGAACTGCGCCAGGCCTTCGGCCCCCGCCTCGCCATAGTAGGGCACCATTACCAGACGGACGCCGTGGTGCGCCACGTTGAGGTCATAGGCGATTCACTAGAGCTGGCCCGCAAAGTCGCGGCCCTGGAATCCGAACATATCGTTTTTTGCGGGGTGTTCTTCATGGCCGAGTCCGCCGCCGTTTTGCAGCGCCCCGGCCAGAAGGTCTATTTGCCGGAGCCTTCGTCCGACTGCGCCATGGCCCAGATGGCCAAAGGGGAAACCCTGGCCGCCGTGCTGAAAAAGCTTGAAGCTGCCGGAACCCCGGCCCTGCCCATAACCTACGTCAACTCTTCCCTGGCTGTGAAAGCCGTTGTGGGGGAGGCCGGAGGGGCCGTTTGCACCTCGGCCAACGCCCGGCGCATGATGGAATGGGCCTTCGAGCGCGCCGAAAGGGTGCTCTTCGTGCCGGATAAAAACCTGGGCGGAAACGTGGCCGACCAGATAAAACTGGACCCTGAATATCGGCAAGTTATCGATATTCGCGGCGGCGGCGAAAAACTTGACATTGAAGGGGCGAAAAAAGCCAGGTTACTGCTCTGGCCGGGCCTTTGCCCCATCCATGAAGCTTTTGACGTCGGGCAGGTCGCCGGAATGCGTTCCCTTTACCCCGGCGCGAAGGTGGTCGTTCATCCGGAAAGCCCGGCGGCGGTCGTGGCCGCGTCGGACGCTTCCGGCTCCACCTCGTTCATAATCAATTACGTCAAGGAAGCCGCCCCGGGCAGCACCGTAATCGTGGGCACCGAGGTGAACCTTGTGCACAGGCTGGCCCGCCAGCATCAGGGCCGGGTTAATGTTGTTCCGTTAAAGGTCAGTTCCTGCGCGGACATGTGCAAAACCACCGAGGCCAACCTGCTGGAATGTCTTGAAGGCATCGCGGCGGCGGAGGCCGGAAAAATGGAATTTTCCGCTCTGAAAACCCTGGTTGCGGCCGACGAGGAAGAAGCGGCCCCGGCCCGCCTGGCCTTGAACCGCATGCTGGAAGCCTGCGCCTGAGTTTGCCGCCCTTGGCCGGTTGAGCCGGTTGAACCAGTTGAGCCGCTCCCGCGCTTGTCAGGAGGGGGTGGTGCTGTTTCACGTTGCTATTTATAGAATTTTCATTCATTATTTCTTGCGTTTCAAATTTAAACCCGCATGGAGGCCTTGCATGAAAAAGCTGTGTTCCCTGCTGTCCGTTTCAGCCCTTGTTCTGGCTTTCAGTCTTGGCTCGCAAGCCTTTGCGGCCACCGTGAAAATAGGCCTTATGGCCCCGCTGACCGGCTCTTACTCCAGCGAAGGCGAAGACATGCGCAACATCGTCGAGCTGCTGGCCGCCGAAGTGAACAAATCCGGCGGCATTAACGGCGCCACGGTGGAAATTGTGGTGCAGGACGACGGCGGAGACCCGCGCACGGCCGCCCTGGCCGCGCAGCGCCTTTCCTCGGCCGGGGTGACCTCGGTCATCGGCACGTACGGCTCCGCCGTGACCGAAGCCAGCCAGAATATTTATGACGACGCGGAAATAGTGCAGGTGGCCACCGGCTCCACTTCCATCCGCCTGACTTCAAAGGGGCTGCCGCTCTTTTTCCGCACCTGCCCGCGTGACGACGAACAGGGCCGCGTGGCCGTTGCCACCATCAAGGCGTTCGGTTTTAAAAAAATAGCGGTTCTGCATGACAACTCCTCTTACGCCAAAGGGCTGGCCGATGAGGTGCGCGACGGGCTGGCCAAGGCTGGCGACGGCGCGGCCAAGATCGTGTTTTTTGACGCCCTTCAGGCCAATGAGCGCGACTACACCGCGATTTTGACCAAACTCAAGGAAGTAGGGCCGGAATTTATAGTATTCACCGGCTATTACCCGGAAGCGGGCATGCTGCTGCGCCAGATGAAGGAAATGAAATGGAGCGTTCCCATGCTGGGCGGAGACGCCACCAATAACGCCGATCTGGTGAAAATAGCCGGCAAGGGCGCGGCGGAAGGGTTCTATTTCATCTCGCCCGCCATGCCCACCGACCTGGATTCACCGCGCGCCAAGGCTTTTATTGAAGCCTACAAGGCCAAGTACGACAAACTTCCCAGCTCCATCTGGTCCGTAGCCGCCGGCGACGCCTTCAACGTGCTGGTTGAGGCCATCAAGGCCAAAGGCGAGAAATCCGCCGACATAGCCGGATATCTGCATAACGACCTGAAAAACTTCGACGGCCTGACCGGCAACATTTCCTTTGACCAGAAGGGCGACCGCGTGGGCGACCTTTACCGCCTTTACCGCGTTGACACGGAAGGTAACTTCATTCTGCAGAAGTAATATGTGAAGCGGGTTCAACCCGGCGGAAAGCTCGTGTAAAGCGCCCGCCGGGTTTTTTCCGTCCGCGGCTACGCAATTCAAACCAGAGCCATTATGGAAACTTTTTTTCAGCAGCTTACCAACGGTTTGGCCGTGGGGGGCATTTACGCCCTGATAGCCCTTGGCTACACCATGGTTTACGGCGTGTTGAAGCTGATAAACTTCGCCCACGGCGACCTGTTCAGCCTGGGGGCCTACCTGGGCCTGACCCTGCTCATATCCTTGGGACTTGGCGACGTTTTGGGCGGTCCTTTGGGCATTGCCCTGCTGGTGCTCATGGTCATGGGGATGGTGGCGTTCGCCGGGGTGGCCCTGGAAAGGGCGGCTTACCGGCCCTTGCGCAACTCAAACCGTCTTTCGGCCGTGGTTTCCGCCCTTGGAGCCTCTATTTTTCTGCAAAACGCCATGATGCTTATTTATGGCTCCAGCTATCAGGTTTACCCGGAATCAATGCGCATAAGCTTCGCTTTTTCCGTGTTCGGCATGGAGCTTCCGGCCATGCGCCTGATCATGTTCGGCATATCCATCTTGCTGATGCTGGCGCTTTACTGGTTCATTCACAAAACGCGCACCGGCGCGGCCATACGGGCCGTGGCCATTGACCAGAACGCCGCCCGCCTCATGGGCATAGACGTAAACCGCATCATTTCGCTGGTGTTCGTTATTGGCCCGGCCCTGGGCGGGGCCGCCGGGCTGCTGGTCGGGCTTTATTACGGGCAAATCAAGTACGACATGGGCATGATGTACGGCCTCAAGGCTTTTACCGCCGCCATTATCGGCGGCATAGGCAACATTCCCGGCGCGATGCTGGGCGGGCTTCTGCTCGGAGTGGTGGAGGCCATGGGCGCGGCCTATATTTCCACAGGCTGGAAGGACGCCATCGCCTTTATGGTGCTTATTCTCATTCTGGTCTTCCGCCCGACCGGCCTCCTGGGCGAAAAGGCGGCGGATAAAATATGAAAGCCGGAAACGTTTTTCTTTCTTCGCTTTTGCGCAGGCGCTGGGTTTTGCCGCTGCTATTGACGCTTGTTCTCGCCCTTGCGCCTTTTTGCCTTAATTCCTATTGGCTGCGCCTTTTGAACGACGTCGGGCTTTATGCTGTTCTGGCCCTTTCGCTGAATATAATTCTGGGCGACACCGGGCTTTTCAACATGGGGCACGCCGCCTTTTACGCTATCGGCGCATATACCACGGCTATCCTGAACACCATGCCGCTGGAGTCCATTCCCCTTATCGGCGGCTTGGCCGGGGCCTATGGAATGCAGCACCTGCCGGTTTTGTGGCTTATGCCGCTTTCCGGCGTTCTGGCGGCGCTTTTCGCCATTTTGGTGGCCCGGCCGATAATTCATCTGCGCGGCGATTACCTGCTTATGGTCACTATCGGAGTGGTTGAAATAGTGCGCATTGCCCTTACCAACAATATTTTCGGCATAACCGGCGGCGCGAACGGAATTTTCAATATCGCCCGGCCCACGGTTATGGGGTTTCGCATCCGCACGCCGCAGCACTTTTTCCTGCTTATCTGGGGCTTCTGCCTGCTGAGCATGCTGCTTTTCCATATGCTGCAAAATTCGCGTTTCGGCCGCGCCCTTAATTATATCAAACACGACGAACTGGCGGCCAGGGGCAGCGGCATAGACACCAACCACTACAAGCTGGCCGCCTTCGTGCTCGGGGCCTTCTGGGCCGGAATGACCGGAACCCTGTTCGCGGCCAGCATGGGAACCATTTCCCCGCAATCTTTCTCGTTCAGCGAATCCGTTCTGCTGTTCGCCATAGTCATTCTTGGCGGGGCGGGCAGCATCTGGGGCATGATTCTGGGCGCGTTCCTAATCGTGGGCCTGCCGGAATTCTTCCGCGAGCTGGCCAGCGCCCGCATGCTGGTGTTCGGCCTGGCGATTATCCTGATGATGATATTCCGGCCCCAGGGCATTATTCCGCCTGGCAAGAGGCGCTATAAAACCGGCAAGTTTTTCGCCGGACGCCGGGAGGAAAACGCATGAGCCGCCGCAAGCTGCTTAAGCTGCAAAGCCTGACCAAGGCCTTTGGCGGGCTGCTGGCCGTTGACAACGTGTCCGTAAAAATGGACGCCGGGTCCATCGTGGGTCTAATCGGGCCGAACGGCGCGGGAAAAACCACGGTGTTCAACCTGATAACCGGAAATTACAAGCCGGATTTCGGCACTGTGGTCTTCGACGGGCAGGACATCACCGGCTGGGAGCCTCATAAGATAGTCAACCTGGGCATTGCCCGCACTTTCCAGACTATCCGCCTGTTTCAGGATATGACGGTGCTGGAGAACGTGCTGGCCGGGCGCCACTGCCGCATGAAGTCCGGCCTGGTTTCTTCCCTGCTGCACACCCCGCGGCAAAGGCGCGAGGAGGCCAGAGCCATTGACCGGGTTTTGACCGAGCTTGATTTCGTAGGCTTGGCGAACCAGCATGAGAATTACGCCAAAAATCTTTCTTACGGCAACCAGCGCCTTCTGGAAATAGCCCGCGCCCTGGCTACAGACCCGCGCCTGATCATTCTGGACGAACCGGCCGGGGGCATGAACGGGCAGGAAACCGAAACGCTGGTCAGCCTGATTTACGCCATGCGCGAACGCGGGGTCAGCGTGCTTCTGATCGAGCACGACATGAACCTGGTCATGCAGGTGTGCGACAAACTGGTTGTGCTTGAATACGGCGCGGTGATAGCCGACGGTACGCCAGAAGAGGTCAAGACCGACCCACAGGTTATAGAGGCCTATCTGGGAGCGGATGAATTGTAAGTAATAATGCGGATTAAATTGTTAATCCGTAAAAAAATATGGTGAAGTGTTCCGACCATGTATCTTGAACTGCGCGACCTGCACGTCAATTACGGTAATATCGAGGCCCTGCACGGGGTCAACCTGCATGTGGACGAAGGTGAAATAGTAACCCTGCTGGGCGCGAACGGGGCGGGCAAAACCACTACGCTAATGTCCATAAGCGGCCTGCTGCGGCCCAGCTCCGGCGGCATCTATTTTAAGGGCAAAGCTTTGCACCAGACTTCAAGCCATGATATAGTGCGCGCGGGCATAACCCATTCGCCGGAAGGGCGGAGGGTGTTCGGCGCCATGAGCGTGCTGGAAAACCTGCAGCTCGGCGCGTTCACTTCCAAAGACAAGCAGAAAGACGCGCGCGTGCTGGAATGGATTTTCGGCCTTTTTCCCCGGCTGGAAGAACGCAAGGAGCAAATGGCCGGAACCCTTTCCGGCGGCGAGCAGCAAATGCTGGCCATAGGGCGCGCCTTGATGGGCCGCCCGCAGGTGCTTCTGCTGGACGAACCTTCGCTGGGGCTGGCCCCCATTCTGGTGCGCTCGATATTCGATACCATACGCGCCATAAACAAGAGCGGGGTTACCGTGGTTCTGGTGGAACAGAACGCCCGGGCGGCCCTGCGCCTGGCCGGGCGCGGCTATGTGTTCGAACTGGGCCGCGTGGTCATGGCCGACGACGCCAGGGCCTTGCTGGACAACCCGGAAGTGCAGGCCGCTTACCTGGGGGGCAAGGCCTCGTAGCCGCGCGAATAAGGCTTTCAACCGGATATGACGTCAGGCGACTTTTCAGGGCGAGCACCGCAGAAGTACGATTCCCGCCGAAAGGGCCGCCATCCCATTCCACTTGCGAAAAATCTCAGCGAGGTGACGCCTGTGAAGCCGGACCAAATACCGCTGGAAGACTATCAGGAAACCCCTTTCGAACGTTTCGTGGCCCTGCGCAAGGCCGATTTTATCGCCTTCGTCCGTTATCCCGGGCTTATCGACTTCCGTTCCGCCCTTTACAGCATTTTTTTCATCGTAACCGCCTCATGGTGGTTCAAACGCATTCCAGACCTGCCCTTTACCGTGCTTATAGCCATTCCTTTCGTTTACCTGAGCGCATTAGGGGTTGGCCTGCTTATGGGCGGGGCGGCTCTGGAGCAGGTTTTCGAAACCAGTCGTTTTGACTTCATGCGCAAACTTTTCGCCAAAAACGGCACGATAAGCGGTTTTTGCCGCCGCGACGGGGAAAAATTCCTGCACGCGGCCTTTGCCGTCGGCGTGTTGTTTTTTGCCGCGTCGTTTTTTCTGGCCGCAAGGTCGGAAAGCCCCTGGGTCTGGTTCCTGCCGCCGCTCATTCTGTTCTGCATGGTGGCCCAGTTCAGCCTGAACCAGCACCTGACCAAAGAACCGGGCGAAAAGAGCCGGCTTGAACTGCGCAAGTCTCTATTGCGCCGCTGCTTTTACGCCCTGGCTGTTTCTTTGGCCCTTTGGGGCGTTTATTCGCTGCTGGCGGCGATAGTCAGGCAGCTGCTGGCCTAGGGGCCGTCTCTGAATAAACCTTTTGCCCGAATATTCTTTTTTCTCCGGTCGGGCAGCGCGGAATGCGCGGCATTCGCTAAACTGGACGTCTTCCTCGGCTTTGGGGCAAAATCTTTTTAGAAATCAGCCCATGGTGTTTTACGCGCCAAACGCCTGCAAAAGAGCAGGAAACAGCAGGGCATTTTTCCGCGAGAATTTGAAAGATGAGTTCGCGCGGGAGATTGGTCTGACGGTTTGCGCCCCCGGTCCTTCAGAATGGCGCGGATAGCCTGACGCGCGATATAGACCAGTATTTACAGAGTCGCGCAGACCTGCTAGAAGTCCGGGGCAGGAGAGCTTCGGAATGGTTTTTACCTCATATCAATATCTTGTTTTCTTTTTGCCCCTGGTGGTTTTGCTCTATTTCTCCATTGCCGGGAAAGGCCTGAAAGCGGTTGCCGGATGGATTATCATCGCCAGCCTGTTTTTTTACGGCACCTGGAATCCTTTTTATCTGCTTCTGCTGGGCGGCTCCATCCTGGTGAACTACAGCGTGGGGTTATGGATAAACCGCAATGAGTCCGGAACGGCAATGCAGAAAATGCGGCTTGCCGTGGGCGTCGTATTCAATATAGCCCTGCTCGGCTACTTCAAGTACACAAACTTTTTTGTCAATGTGCTTAATGACGCCTTCAGCCTGGGTTGGCATGTCGAGAGGATAGTGCTTCCGCTGGCGGTCAGCTTTTTTACTTTTCAGCAGATCGCCTGGCTTATGGATCAATACCGCCGGAATATAGTTTCCTGCACTTTTGCGGAATATGTGGCGGCGGTGGCTTTTTTCCCGCACTTGATAGCCGGGCCCATCGTGCGTTACGCCGACCTTTTGCCCCAGTTTCAGGATGACGCCATACGGCAGGTGAACTGGGAGAATATTTCACGGGGCATTTTCTGCATCTGCCTAGGAACGTTCAAAAAAATCGTCCTGGCTGACACCTTGGCCCAGTACGCGGGAATTGGTTTCGACCAGGGCCTGAAACTGACGCTTATCCCGGCTTGGGAAAGCGCCCTGGCCTATTCCCTGCAAATTTATTTTGATTTCAGCGGTTACTGCGACATCGCCATAGGATCAGCCCTGCTGATGAACATTCGCCTGCCCGCCAACTTCCATTCCCCATACAAGTCATTGAATATACGCGAATTCTGGCGTACCTGGCACATCACCCTGGGCGATTTCCTGACCCGCTATCTTTACATACCCCTTGGGGGCAGCCGCTGCGGAACGTTGCGAACCTATTTCAACCTGTTCGCGGTAATGTTCATTTCCGGCCTCTGGCACGGGGCCGGTTACGGGTTTATTCTTTGGGGCTGCGCGCACGGCCTGGCGATGGTGATACACCGCGCCTGGGCGCAGGCCGGAATGCGCATGCACTGGTTTTTAGCCCGAACCGGCACGTTTGTTTTCGTCACTCTAGCCTGGGTTTTTTTCCGGGCTACGGATATTCCATCCGCCATGCGCCTGTATGAAGGGCTGTTCGGCCTGAACGGGGTAGCCCTGCCGGAGCAGTTCGCCCGAATTTTGCCGTCTTTTTTGCCGTTCCGGTATATCAACGCGGAGGCCATGCTTAGTTTCGGCGGAAGCGTTTTCACGCCGGCAATAATAATCTGCCTTGGGCTGGGCATCGTGTTTTTCGGGCGGGAAGTGGAAACGATCTGGGATTCCTTTGACAAACCCAAACGCCGTGTTCCCGCTTTTTTGGGCTTTGCGAGCGGCCTGCTGGTTTTTATCGCCTTCTGTAAAATGATTATTATTCCGCACACCGAATTTATCTATTTCAACTTTTGAGCCGTATCATGAACCCCTATAAAAAATATTCCTTTTACGCCCTGACTGTTCCGCCCCTGCTTTTTGTGGTTTTTATTGTTTTTATGCTGGGCTATGATCCGCTTCAACTTTACCACAAGCCGTTTTTCGAGAGGAAATGGCTGGATGAAAACATGCGCCAGCAAGATGCGGGAATTATTAAAAATTATGAATTCGATTCCATCATTCTGGGCAGCAGCTATATGGAAAACAATTCCGCGGCCGACGCGGAAAGGGCCTTCGGCGGGAAGTTTTTCAATCTCAGCATAAGCGGCAGCACAAATTACGAACGCGATATCATTTTGCAGCGGGCGTTGCGGAAGAACCTTAAAACTGTGATTACCCAGGTTGACCCCAATACCCGGCGCACCGGAAGCCAGGATTACCCGCTGGAGTTATGGGATTTCCTGTATGACGACAGCGCTCTTAACGACTTCAGGGTTTATTTTGACCTGCATTTTTTGCAAAATATCCTTACCGGCGGCAAGAATGCCGATTTCGACCGGCCGAAAGCCTGGCACAACGACGCCTGGTTCAATTCGCGCCTGGGCGGGCTTGATAAATGGATAGCCAACCACAAGAACAGGCAGGTGGCCGACTTTTTGCACAATAAACTGCCTTCGGTGGTGGAGGCCGGCGTTCAGGCGGCGCAGCCGCTCGGCGAGGAAAGAAAGAAGGAAATTTTACTTTTTATTGATGAAGTTATACGCAAGCCGGCCCTGGATTACCCGGAAACCCGGTTCCTCTATATATTTCCGCCGTTTTCGCGGCTTTTTTACGCCGTACAGTATTACAAGGGCGAAAATGAGTACGATTTCTGGGTGCGCAGCATGGCGCAACTGGGTTCCGAACTGCCCAACCTTAAGGTATATGCTTACTCTGACCGCGATTTTCCGGACGACATCGCCAATTACATAGATCCGAACCATTTCGCGGAATGGATAAACGCCTGGATTGTCGAAGCCATGGCCAGGAACGAGGGACGCTTGACTCAGGAGAATGTCGAAGAATACCTGCGGCGCGTTAATGACAAGGCCAAGGCTTTTGACCTTGAAGGCTTCGCGCGTCGCGTCAAGGAAGTGTTGCCGCCGTTGTCTTAGGGGTTTTCATTTTGAACGCGCTCCTGGCGAGGCGCATGCGGCGCCCGCAAGCGGACCGCGTGGCGCGCCGCGCATCTGAAAAAAGAAACTTTGAGTGTCGCGTATTCTTGCCGCAACTAGTGTCTAATTGCAAAAATTCCACAAATAATTTTAAAGGATATTTTTGCAAAGATCGTTGGCTGAAAAGCGGGGTTTACAGCCAACTCACGCCACATGTAGTGGCGCAAAATCCTGACGGATTTTTTAGTGTTTGTTTTGCAAACAAACACTAGCAGGCATGGCGCGCAAGGCGAGGTCCGCTCGGCCTATTTCTTGAACATGCCTTTGAAGGCCTGGCGGATCAGGGGCACGAAGATGGATTTGCCAAGGTCAAGCACGAATTTGGTCTTTTTTTCTCTGGCCCGTTGTTCTTCTTTTTCTTCGCGCAGCCTGGCCTTTTCCTCTTCCTTCGCGTTTCTTTCCGCTTCTTTGGCCGCTTTTTCCGCTTCCCTGGCCTGGGCTTTCAGGGTTTTCTCATCCGGAGTGGCGGCCTGTATGGCCGCAATGGCCTCAAAGGCCGTTGCGCGGTCTTGAGCCGTGCAGTAGCAGCGGTAAACCAGAGACGATTGGATCATGGCGCCGCGCCTGGCGGCGTCAAGCGGGCCGAGTTGCCCCTGCGGAGGCAGGATGAAGGCCCGTTCCACCGGAACCGGCGCGCCTTTATGGTCTAAAAACGAAATAAGCGCTTCGCCCGTGCCCAATTCTGAAATGGCCTTCTCCGTGTCGAAATCCGGATTGGCCCGGAAAGACTGGGCCGCTGTTTTCAGGGCCTTCTGGTCTTTAGGGGTGTAAGCGCGCAGGGCATGCTGCACCCGGTTGCCAAGTTGCCCGAGAACGGAATCCGGCATATCGCCCGGGCTTTGCGAGATGAAGTAAACCCCGACGCCCTTGGAGCGTATCAGGCGCACCACCTGCTCGACCTTTTCCAGCAGGGGCTTGGCGGCGTTGTCAAAAAGCAGGTGGGCTTCGTCAAAAAAGAACACCAGCTTGGGTTTTTCCGGGTCGCCCACTTCCGGCAGCACTTCGAAAAGCTTGCTCATAAGCCAGAGCAAAAAGGTGGTGTAAACTTGGGGCGCGTTCATGAGCTTGTCCGCGGCCAGAATGTTTATAACGCCTTTTTCGCCCTCGGTGCGCATCAAATCATCTATTTGCAGGCTCGGTTCGCCGAAAAAGCTGTTTCCGCCCTGCTCCTCAAGGGCCACCAGGTTGCGCTGGATGGCCCCGATGCTTGCGGGGGGCATGTTGCCGTAAGCGGTGGCGAATTTTGCGGAATTGGCCCCGGCATATTCCAAGAGTTTGCGCAGGTCTTTAAGGTCGACCAGTTCGAGTTTTTCATCACGGGCTATTTTAAACGCGACGGCCAGCACGTCGCTCTGGGTGTCGTTCAGCTGGAGCAGGCGGGCCAGAAGCAGGGGGCCCATGCCGGCCACGGTGGCCCGCACCGGCGCGCCCTGTTCGCCGAACACGTCCCAGAACTGCACGGGAAACGGCTGAAAGGCGAAACCTTTGGCTTCAAGCCCGTAATCATGCACCCTGGTTCTTACGCTCTCTTTATTGCCCCCGGTTGCGGCCACCCCGGAAAGATCGCCTTTGACGTCGGCCGCGAACACGGGCACGCCCATCTGGCTGAAGGTTTCCGCCATGCTCTGCATGGTTACGGTTTTTCCGGTTCCGGTCGCCCCGGTGATAAGTCCGTGCCGGTTGGCCATTTGCGGCAGCAGCCCTATTTCCGCCTGCCCGGCCATGGCTATAATGGCTTTTTTATCGTTAGTGTACATAACCCACCCGTATAAATGGTATAAGGCGAATAAAGCAGGCGGGGCGTTCCCGCCCGGAAAAACGGTCAGCTATTTCCGAAACCCGGTATATAGGTCTTTTTTTCCAGCCAGCGCAGGATTAGTGAGGCTACGGTCGTGAAGAGCAGATAGTATGCGCCGGCCACAAAGAAAATTTCGCTGAAGCGGTAAAGATTGCCGGCCAGGTTTTTCGCTTCTCCGGTAAGCTCCACGCAGGTTATGACATAGGCCAGCGAGGAATATTTTATCAGGTAGATTATTTCGTTGCCGCAGCCGGGCAGGGCGCGGCGCAACGCCTGGGGTATGACCACGGAAACGACCATCTGCGCCCGGCTCATGCCCAGCGCCAGGCCGGCCTTCATCTGGCCGCTGCGTATGGAAAGCAGCGCCCCGCGTATGTATTCGGAATGGTAAGCCGTGCTGCACAGCGCAAAGCAGGTAACCGCCGCGCCGAAAGGCGAGAAGTAGATGCCGATTCTGGGCAGGGCGTAATAAACCAGCATGAGCTGGATAACCAGCGGCACCCCGCGGAAAAGGGCGGTGTAAACGTTGCCGAGCTTTTTCAGCCAGGCGGGAGCGAAAACCCGCAGCACGCCAAGCGCGACTCCGCCCATAAACCCCAACACGGCCGAAGGGGCGATCAGGGCGAGCGTTACCCAGGCCCCCCTGGTCAGGGGCGGCAGAATGCGGGAAATCAGGAATTCAAGTTCATTCACCGTCCAACTCCTGCGCGAGGCGAGAGCAAAAATCGCTGGTGCGCGTGCCGGAACCGGGGGCCAGCAGTTCAGCCGGAGAACCGGATTCAATGATCACCCCGTGCTCCATGAAGAGAATTTCCGTGGCCAGGGCGCGCGCGAAGTCCATCTGGTGGGTGGCCATCAGCATGGTCATGCCGCCTTTGGCCAGGTTGCGGATGACCCCGAGCACCTCGCCCACCAGTTCGGGGTCAAGGGCGGAAGTAGGCTCGTCCAGCAGTATGACTTTAGGGTCCATGGCCAGGGCGCGGGCAATGGCCACGCGCTGTTTTTGCCCGCCTGACAGTTCGGCCGGGTAAAGGCCGGACCGGCTGGAAAGCCCGACCTTGTCAAGCTCGTCCATGGCCCGTTTCCTGGCTTCCGCCTTGCTCATGCCGCGCACCTTGCGCAGGGCTATGGAAACATTCTCCAGGGCGCTCATGTGATCGAAAAGGTTGAAATCCTGAAAAATC
Organism: Desulfovibrionaceae bacterium; assembly: GCA_031552195.1. Classification (GTDB taxonomy): domain Bacteria; phylum Desulfobacterota; class Desulfovibrionia; order Desulfovibrionales; family Desulfovibrionaceae; genus JAVBMP01. Next base: position 10,989 of record JAVBMT010000034.1, on the reverse strand, counting down.
ATGCCGACCTGCTGGCGGAATTTGTTCAGCTCAAGGCGGCTGCCCCTGTTCAGGGTTCTGCCTTCAAGGACGATTGTGCCGGAATCAGGCGGGATAAGGCAGTTTATACACTGGAGGAGGGTGCTTTTTCCCGCTCCGGAAGGGCCGATAAGCACTTTGAGCTGGCCCCGGTAAAGCGGAAGGGAAACGTTGTCGAGTATCTTGCGTTCCCCGAGGGTGACGCTTATGCCCTGAACCTCCAGAACGGGAATGGGGTTTTGCGGGGCGTTTACGGCATTCGTCATTTTGCGTCCTCAGGAATGAATTAGCGCGCGTAGCCCGGTATGCGCAGTTTGCGTTCAAGCACGCGCAGCAGCTGCACGCCGGCTATGGTTATAAGCAGGTAAATCACCCCGGCGCAGGCGAAAAACTCCAGCGGAGCGCTGGTGCGCGAGGCCACGAAATGCGCGCGGGCCATGACGTCTTGCGCGCCGATGACAAAAGCCAGGGCCGAATCTTTCAGGATTATGGAGTATTCGTTAGACCAGGCCGGAATGGATATGCGCAGGGCCTGAGGCAGAATGATGTGGCGTATGGCTTGAAAATCGCTCATGCCGAGGGCGCGGGCAGCCTTGAGCTGTCCTTTGGGAATTGAGAGTATGCCCCCCCGGAAAATTTGCGACTGGTAAGATGCGCTGGTAAAGCCCAACACCGCGCAGGCGGCCGCAAAACCCGGCATGTTCAGGCCGAGAAGCGGAAACAGGCCGAAATAGAAAAGAAAAAGCAGAACCAGAATGGGGGTGCCGCGGAAAAACCAGACGTAAAGGCTGACCAGCCCGCTGGCCCAGCGCCTGCCGTAAACCTGCGCCACGGCAAGCGGAACGCCCATGAGCAGCCCGACGAACATTGCGGCGAACACAATGCCCAGCGTGATGAAAGAGCCTTGCGCGATATAGGGCAGGCTTACGGCTATTTTGGCAAGGGTTTCATACATCGTCGTTTCGGGCTGTTTTCATTCATTATATCGTAACGTAGCGCAACTGATAGCAGAAATCGGCAAAAAAACAAAGCCGAATCGGTTTGGCAATTAAAACAGGCTATTGCCGGAACGGACCGCCATGGCGGAGCCGCGGCGGCAATGCCGGCTCGCTCCGGCGGGCGGGGGCATGCGGAACTTTCACTCGCAAAATGCCGCGAAGGCGCTTTTCAGCGGCGGACGTGAAGAAAGCCCGGCCTGAGGCCGGGCTTTCAGGAAAGGCGGAAAGGCCGGTTATTGGGCTACATTGTACTTGACGTGCAATTCTTTCCAGTAGGGGTCGGCCTTCAGTTTTTTGTAGCCTTCGTTGATTTTGGCGAGAAGTTCTTTGTCTTCTTTGCGCACGGCCACGCCGAATTCGTCTGATTCAGCGAATTCGCCTGCAACCTTGACCGGCTTGCCGCCGGTGTTCATGGCCTCGTTGGCCGGGGCGGAGTCTATGGCGGCGCCGTCTATGCGGCCGTTGACCAGGTCTTCAACCGCCAGCAGGGGGTTTTCGTAATAACGGAGCTCATAGTTCCAGTTGTTGGGCTTGGCGTTGTCTTCAAGCCATTTGGCTTCGTTGGTGCCCTGCTGTACGCCGAGCTTTTTCTTGCCGGTGAGCAGGTCCTGTTTGGTCAGCGCGCTGCTTTTCTGCACCAGCAGGAATTTTTTCACAACATAGTAAGGGTCTGAAAAGTTCACCACTTCCTTGCGTTCCGGAGACATGCTCATGCCGGAACACACCATGTCGATTTTCTTGGCCAGCAGGCTGGCCACAATGCCGCTCCAGTCCATTGGCTGATGCTTAACGGTAAAGCCCATGGTTTTGGCGATCCAGTTCATAGAGTCAACGTCAAAGCCGGCCGGTTTTCCTTTTTCGTCGATGTAGGCGAACGGCGGGTAGTTGGCGTCAATGCCGTTAATATACTTTTGCGCGGCCAGGGCCGCTCCGCTAAGGGTCAGAACCGAGGCCAGGGCGAGGCTGAAAATAATTTTTTTCATTACTATAATGCTCCTTATGGGTGAATATTTTTGTCTTACGCCTTCAAGCGGAGGAAAAAACGCTTACTGGGCCATTCCGTAGCCATCGTCGATAATTCCGGAAAAAGCTTCCTGCTGTTCGAGAAGTTCCACTTTTTCCTCCAGCCATTCCAGCACGGAACGGGCGGCATGATAATTCAGCAACACCTTGGAGTGTATGCGCCGCGCTATAATCTGCACGTTTTCATCAAAAGGGGCGACTTCCTCGCCCAGGTTGCCGTCGGGAAGGATGGCGCATTCGGAAAAAGGAGGCAGTTTTTCGCTTTCCGTGTAGAAATTCATCTCGACTTCACCGTGGGCGTTCAGCCCGCCCCATACGCCATGGGCATAATTCAGGCGCAAGTCCTGGTTTTGCTCATATTCATAGCGTATTTTCATCGGCATGCGGGGTTTTTCCATAGAAAGCGAAACTCCTTGGCAAAACGGAAAATTATGATGTCGGGCGAGGCGTCAGATGGAAACGGCCACCAGAGAGCCGGAACGCCTTTCCGGCAGGCGCAGGGTGCTGCTGGGAATGGCGGAGGCGATTGTGCCGTAAGGGGTTTGGCCATAGTGCAGGCGGGTGGAGAAACCTTCCCAGAAATCCAGCATGGCGGTTTCTTTCAAGGCGTTTCCATCGTCAATGACGCGGCCGACCAGAGAAGTATAGGGCAAAAACGCGCCTGGCGCGTCCTGCCTGAGGTCCGGCGAAAAACGCGTGCCGGAAACTTCAACTGAAAACGGAACGGCCGGGCGTTCAGCGACTATAAGTTCTTCCACAAGCATGGTTACCCTGCGCTGCTGCATAAAACAGTTACAATTACGGTCTTTTTGTATTATGTATTGGGATGAGGCGGGCGTCAAGATGCGAACGAGAAAAAATCTTGACTATCCGGAAGGGAACCAGCATTCTTTTACGGACTGAACGCCGGCTGCGGCGGACTTGCGGAGAGGATAATGCGGACCGGAAACAGTGACGTTCTTCTCGAGGTTGAAGACCTGCGGGTGGCTTTCAGCGGCGAACGCGGGCCGTATAACGCTGTCGATGGGGTCGGCTTCGCGTTGCGCAGGGGCGAAACCCTTTGCCTGGTCGGGGAATCCGGCTGCGGCAAAAGCGTGACCGCGCTTTCCCTGCTGAGCCTTTTGCCGCAGCCTCCGAGCCGCCTGCTTTCAGGCCGGGCGTTTTTCCGTCCCGAACCCGGCGGATTGACGCTTGACCTTTTGTCGTTGGCCGGCAAAGACTTGAGCAGGGTGCGCGGCGCGCTTGTTGGCATGGTGTTCCAAGACCCGATGACGGCCCTGAACCCGGTTTTGAGCGTGGGCGACCAGATAGCGGAGCCGTTGCTCCTGCATGCCGGACTAAGCCGCCGGGAAGCGCGGCAAAGCGCCGTTGAGCTGATGCGGGCCGTTGGAATGCCGGACCACGCCAGGCGTTACGATGAATTTCCGCACCAGATGAGCGGCGGGATGCGGCAGAGGGTGATGATCGCGCAGGCTCTGGCCTGCCGGCCCCGCCTCCTGATAGCCGACGAGCCGACCACCGCGCTTGACGCCAGCTTGCAGGGCCAGATCCTGCGCCTGATGCGCAATCTGGTGGATTCCCTTTCCGGCTCCATGCTGCTTATCACTCACGACCTGGACGTTGTGGGGCGTTTTTCCGACCAAATAGCGGTTATGTATGCCGGAAGGATAGTGGAATCCGGGGCCACCCCGGCCGTGCTGCGCGAACCGCGTCACCCATACACCGAGGGCTTGATCCGGTCCAGGCCCCGGCTTGACCCGGCCGGGCGGAGAAAGCGCTTGCAAGCCATAGGCGGGGTTGTTCCCCAGCCTTGGGCCAGGCCGCCCGGATGCGCTTTTTCCAGCCGTTGCCCGAAAGTGGAGCCTTCGTGCCGTGAAGCCATGCCCGAGCTGCTTGAGCTGGAGGCTGGGCGTTATTGCCGCTGCCCGGTGGTTTGTGGAACGTACGCCCGCAAACCGCCTGCAAGCGGACCTTCGGCCTGAATGAAAGCGCGGCCCGTCGCCCCTTTGCGTTTGGAAAGGGGTGGGAAATAACGTTAAAAAATCCAGGACATTTTAACTTTGAAAAAGCTTCAATGCCCTGGCGGTCGCGTTAGCCTGCGGCCGCAAGCGAGCAGCGCGGCGTGTCTTTAGAGTATTTTCGCTTTGAGATGATTGCTTGACGGCAGGCAAAGCCCGCCTATAACCATCCAGCTGCAAGGATTTGAAGACAAATCCTTGCAGGGTAGTCCCACTTTTTCCAAAGTTGAACTGCTCTATAGTACAAGCCGCTTCGGGAGTGTACATGCCGGATAAAATATAGCCTTCCGTATCCAAAATCGATTCTTGCGGAGATATTTCAAAGTTAAAATGCTCTAACGATGGAGTCAGGAGCTATATGAGCAAAGTAACGGACCGCCTTGCACTGGCTTACAGCCGGGTGGAACCCGCCGGACTCAGCCCCGCGGCTCCGGGAACTTGCGGTTCGGCCGTAGCCGTCCTTCTGGCCCCGTTCCTTTTTATGCCCTTGCCCTTGTTCGGGCGCGTTGCCGTGCTGCTGGGCGTTTTTTTGAGCGGGGCCTGGGCGGCCGGGCGCGCGGAAGTCATTCTGGGCGATAAAGACCCTGGCTGCGTGGTGATTGACGAGGTGCTGGGGCAATGGCTTGCCTGCCTGCCTTTCAGCGTTCTTTCCTGGCATTGGCTTCTGGCCGCTTTCGCCCTTTTCCGCTTTTTCGACATCCTCAAGCCCTGGCCTATCAAAAAGGTGGAAAAAATATTTCCGGCCGGGTTCGGGGTAATGCTTGACGATGCCCTGGCCGGAATTTACGCCGCCGGAAGTTTGTGGATTCTGGTAAAACTTTGCGGGCGCGGGGCGGCCGCTTTCTGAAAACGCCCGCGCGGGGGCGGCTGAGCCGTTTTTTCCTCCAAGGCTTGACTTCCAGCTTTGATTGGCACAAAACAACCTTGCATCATTATAATAACGTGATAGTTGCGAAAATATATTCGTGGAGCTTACATGAGCGATTATAAAAACACTTTGAACCTGCCGGAAACAACCTTCGCCATGAAGGCCAATCTTACCCAGCGCGAACCGCAAACCTTGCAATACTGGGAAGACTCCTTTGCTTACAAGGCCATGATTGAAGCCGCGGCCGCGAAAGGAAAGGGCGTATACATGCTGCATGACGGCCCGCCCTATGCCAACGGCAACATCCACCTCGGCACGGCCCTGAACAAGATATTGAAGGACATAGTGGTAAAATCGCGCAATTTGCAAGGCTTCAAGGCTGAATACGTCCCGGGGTGGGACTGCCACGGCCTGCCCATAGAGCTGAAGGTCGAGCACAGCCTCGGCCAGAAAAAGAAAGACTTGCCCACGCCGGTGGTGCGCAAGCTCTGCCGCGAATACGCGGCCAAATATATCGACATCCAGCGTAAGGAATTCAAGCGCCTCGGGGTTATGGGCGTGTGGGAAAAGCCCTATGCCTCCATGCACCCTTCTTACGAAGCCGCGACCGCGCGCGAGCTGGGCAACTTTATGGCCAAAGGCTCGGTGCAGCGCAGCAAAAAACCTATTTATTGGTGCGGTTCCTGCCACACCGCCCTGGCTGAAGCCGAGGTTGAATACAGCGACCACAGCTCGCCATCCATCTATGTGCGCTTTCCCCTGAACGACCCCCGGCTTAAGGAAAAATTACCCCAGGCCGACCCCTCCAGGGCCTATGTGGTCATCTGGACCACAACGCCCTGGACTTTGCCGGATAACATGGGCGTGGCCCTGCACCCGGAATTTGACTACGTTCTGGTTCAGGCCGCCGGCTGCCAGTACGTTCTGGCCGAGGCTCTTCTTGAAGACTGCGCCAAGGCCTTCGGCTGGAACGCCCCGGAAGTTCTGGCCGTGTTCAAGGGGGCTCTGCTGGAAAGGCTTGAGGCCGAACATCCGTTCTATCCGCGTAAATCTCTTATCGTTCTGGGCGAACATGTCACCCTGGACGCCGGAACCGGCTGCGTGCACACCGCTCCGGGCCACGGGCGGGAAGACTATGAGGTAGGCCTCAAATACGGGCTTGACGTTTATTCTCCGCTGGACGACCAGGCCCGCTTTCTTGAAAGCGTTCCGCTTTTTTCCGGAATGAACGTTTTTGAAGCCAACCCCAAGGTTATTGAAGAGCTGGAGCGTGTGGGCAATCTGCTGGCCCAGGGAAAGCTCAGCCACTCTTACCCGCATTGCTGGCGCTGCAAAAAACCGGTTATTTTCCGGGCCACCACGCAATGGTTCATTATGATGGACAAGGGCGGCCTGCGCGCCAAAACGCTTGAAGCCATAAAAAACGACGTGCGCTGGATCCCCGCCTGGGGTGAAGAGCGTATTTACAGCATGATAGAAAACCGGCCGGACTGGTGCATTTCGCGCCAGCGCGTATGGGGCGTTCCGATAGTGGCCCTGCTTTGCGAGGCGTGCGGAGAGGCCTGGCACGACCACGCCTGGAACACGGAAATGGCCGGCCGTTTTGAAAAACACCCCACAGGCTGCGATTACTGGTTTGAAGCCCCGCTTGAAGAGCTTGTGCCTGAAGGCCTTGCGTGCCCGCATTGCGGCGGCGCCAAATGGAAGAGAGAAACAGACATTCTCGACGTCTGGTTCGACTCCGGCACCAGTTGGGCGGCTGTTCTGGAACAGCGCGAAGAATGCGCCTTTCCGGCGGATATGTACCTTGAAGGCTCCGACCAGCACCGGGGCTGGTTTCACAGTTCCCTGCTCGCCAGCATGGGGCTGCGCGGGGTTCCCCCGTATAAGACCGTGCTCACCCACGGCTATGTGGTGGACAAAGACGGCAAAAAAATGTCCAAATCCATCGGCAACACCATTTTGCCGCAGGAAGTGATAGACAAGCACGGGGCGGAAATCCTGCGCATGTGGGTGGCCTCGGTCGATTACCGGGAAGATGTCAGGATTTCAGACGAAATTCTGAACCGCCAGGTTGACGCTTACCGCAAAATCCGCAATACTTGCCGCTATCTGCTTGGAAACCTGAAAGATTTCGATCCGGCCGCCGCCCTGCCCTTGGGCGAGCTCGACCCGTTTGACCGCTTCGCCCTTGACCTCGCTTTGCAGGCCAACCGGAAGGTGCAGGACGCCTATACGGAATACGAATTCCACAAGGTGTTTCATACCCTGCATAACCTTTGCGTTACAGACCTCTCCGCGTTTTACCTGGACGCCCTGAAAGACAGGCTGTATTCCTTTGCGCCTCAAAGCCCCGAGCGCCTTTCGGCCCAAACCGCGCTTTACGGCATATTGCTGCTGCTGGTGCGCGGCATGGCCCCGGTTCTGTCATTCACGGCGGAAGAAGTTTACCAGCACCTGCCGCCCGTTCTGCGCGAAGCTGCCGGAGGGGCAGGCACCATTTTCGCCGCTCCGGAGCCGGAACTTTCCGGCCTCGGTTTCAGCGCGGCGGAGCGGGCGGCGTGGGAAAAAATCCTCGCCTTGCGCGCGGAAGTGACCAAAGCCGCCGAACCCATGCGCAAGAACGGAGAGATCGGGCATTCGCTGGACGCCCGGGTGGTCATGTATCTGCCGGATGCCTTGCTGGCGGAACTTTCAGCCGTAAAAACCGACCTTCGGGCCGTGTTCATAGTATCTCAACTTGTTTTGAGGCCTCTGGCGGAAGCGGGACCGGACGCCCTGGCCCCTGAAGACCTGCCCGAGGCTTTGGCCGGGCTGCGGCTCGGCATAAGCAAGGCCGAAGGGAAGAAGTGCGCTCGTTGCTGGATTTACAGCACAGAGCTGGGCAGCGACCCGGCGCATGCGGAATGCTGCCCGCGCTGTACGAGCGTGCTGCATGAATTGGGCGAAACGGCCGGCGCGTGAACGCCCGGCCTAAAACCGCGGCCGGCTGGCCCGACCGTTGTGGAGGTGCGGAACCATGCGCAGGCGTTTTAAAATATTGTTCGCGGTATCCGTTATGGTTTTGCTGCTTGACCAGGTCAGCAAAATAGCCGTGGTTCGCTCGTTCGTGCCCTGGGAATCCGTTCCTCTGATAGAAGGTTTTTTCAATCTGGTGCGGGTGCATAACACCGGGGCGGCTTTCGGTTTCATGAATAACCCCGACAGCACAGCTCAACTTTGGTTTTTCGGCGTGGCCGCGGTTGTAGCCGGAATGATCATTTTTTTCATCGCCAAAACGGAAAAGAGCGAGAGTCCGCTGTTTTTTTCCGCCCTCGGATTCATATTGGGCGGAGCCGCCGGCAATCTTATCGACCGCGTGCATTATAAATATGTTGTAGACTTTCTGGATTTTCACATCAGCGGCTGGCATTGGCCGGCCTTTAACGTGGCCGACATAGCGATCTGCCTCGGCGTGTTCGGCCTTGCCCTGCAGATGTGGAAAACCCGCCATGAAACGGAAGACGCGAACGGAGAAAAAGGACAGTAAACATGGTAGGAATAAATCTTCAGGCCCTGGAAGGCCTTATTCCCGGCGCTCCGCTCTGGCTTACCTGCATAATCATTTTTCTTCCGACCCTGCCGGGCTTCTGGGCTATCTGGCATTCCACCACCAGGCGATTCGCCACGGTGCAGGAACAGATCGCCTGGATAGGCTTGAGCATGCTCGTGCCGGTGATCGGGGGGCTTGTTTACATCCTGTTCGGCCGCAAAAGGGCCTTGCCCCCCTTGCCGCTAAAGGATAAGACGGCTAATAGATAGTTTATCGACAACTTTTTTATGGAGATAACCATGAAAAAATACCTTCGTTCCCTGGTTCTGCTGATGTGTTCGTCCGTGGGCCTGAGCGCTTGCGTGTCCAGCTCCGGCCAGGATGACATCAATAATCTTTACCAGCGCGTGAACCAGCACGATCAGCAGATAAAAGCCCTTTCGCAGTCCGGTCCTTCCAGCAGCAGCATGCTGAGCGGGCAGGCGGAAATGTGGGCCCAAATGCAGTCTATGCGCCAGGATCTCAATATGGTCAAAGGGCAGCTTGACGAGATGAATATGGGCGGCGGCGGCGGGCTAGCCCAGCTTCAGGCCAGAACGGCCAGGCTTGAAACCGCCATGCGGCAGATGGCCTCGGAACTGGGCATGAAGGTGGAGGCTCTTGACGCCCCGGATATGCCCGCGGCGCCAGGCGCTGCGGGCGGAACCCCCGCTGCCGGCCAGGCTCAGCCAGGCGTAACCACAACCGCCCAACCCGGCGCGGCGGGAAGCTCCGGGGCTGGCCAGTCCCAAACGGCCGCTCCGGCTGAGGCCCAGGAAGACAAGGCCGCCGCGCTTTACGAAGCCGGGACCAAAGCTTTCGGCAGCAAACGCTACCGTGACGGGATCAAGATCTTTGACGAGCTTGTGACCGCCTATCCAAAGCATAATCTGGCCGGAAACGCCTATTTCTGGCAGGGTGAATGCTACTTTCAGCTTGGTGATTACGCGCGGGCGGCCCTGGCCTATAACAACGTGCTGGAAAAATTTCCAGGAAGCGCCAAATATCAGTCTTCCATGCTTAAACAGGGAATGGCCCTTTATAGCGCCGGGAAAAAAGACGGGGGCAAAGTGCGCCTGAACGAGCTTATCGCCAAATATCCCAAAAGCGCCGAAGCCGAACGCGCCAGGAAATTTCTTAAAGCCAACCCCTGATCAGGCTGTTCCAGGGGCGAAAGACCTGGCCGGAAAAATTTAGTCAATCCGCCCCGCCGCTTTCGCGGGGGGCTAACCGGCACCATTCGGAGCTGAAATGGAAAATCGCGAAAACAGCAACGGGCATAAGCGCGCCAAAGGTTACCGCAAAATAGTGCATCTGAGCTTCCCGCCGGAAAGCTCGGGCAGTCCTGTAATCTGCAGGCTTGTGCGCCAGTTCGACATTACCTTCAGCATAATCAAGGCCCAGATAACCCCGCGCAAAGACGGCTTTCTGACCATGGAAATAGAAGGGCAGGAAGAAAACTGGAAGCAGGCTTCCGCTTACCTCAAAGAGCAGGGCATAAGCCTCAGCGCGGCGGAACAACGCATTTTCCGCAACGAGGAAAGCTGCATGCATTGCGGTCTTTGCACCGGCGTCTGCCCGGCCGGAGCCTTGACCAATGATCCGGAAAGCAGGCGGGTGACGTTTGACAAGGAACGATGTACCGCTTGCGGTCTTTGCACCAGAGCCTGTCCGGTCGGTGCGATGAGCGTTGACCTTGACGACGAGGTCTTTTAAGCCCTTGCGGGCGATATACAGCTTGGAGGGGTTGTGGCGGATCAAATTTACGCCAGCGTCGAATGCGCTGTGCCAGGCATGTTCAGGCTGTTGGAAAGTCTTTCCGAGCCGCTGTTCCATGGCGGAATGCGCGTATCCGGCAGCGGGGCGCGCGAACGTCTTGTCCGCCAGGGCACGCTTCCGGATACGCTGGTCAACTTCCTGGTCGAAATGGACAACAAGCTTGACGCCATTTTGGCCCGTCTTCAAGGGGAAGATCTTACAAGGGTTTTTGAATATTCCCTGCTTACGTCGAACCTAAGCGGCGGAGGCATGCGCTTTACCTGCGAATATCCCTTGAAACCAGGCGACAATATTGAAGTTGCCCTGCAGCTTTCCGAACTGCCCGTGCAAACGGTTTTTGTGGCCGGAAGCGTGGACAGGGCAGGGGCGGGGGCATATCAAATCGAGTTCGCCGGAATAAGAGAACAGGACCGGGACGAGATAATCCGCTTCGTCGTGGCGGAAGAAAGGCGCCAGATAAGGCAGAAGAAAAGCTGACCAGGCGCTGGTTGCGGCGCGGCCGGGTTTCAGCGGGACGGTCCGCGCTTTAAAGGCAGGCGGGGTTATATTTTTTTAGGAGCCTCAACTTTTCCTGTTGACAGTTTTCGTATATGGGTGCATAAGTCCACTTCGCGATGAGGAACTGGCTGGAGACGGCAAACCCTGAACGGGTTGCCGGAAAAAAGTTTCAGAAAGTTCTTGACGCGGCGACGGGTTCGCGCTTATAAGGAGCGT
>JAVBMT010000006.1:0-75116 GCA_031552195.1 Desulfovibrionaceae bacterium | reverse complement strand
CTGTTTCTAAATAAAAGATTTTGCGCCAAAGACAAGAAAAACGGCCTTTTTTGCGAAGAGAGTGTACTCTTACGGTACTCGACCGGAGAAAAAAAGGACGATTGACGCAGTATTTGGACAAAAAATTTATTTAGAAACAGTCCCTAAGGCGTTTAAAATTGAAACGCCTTAACAGCCGCACTGCAAACCTGCGTAAGCGAACGGAGCGACTTCAGGAAAAAGAGCGGATTTTTCATTTTTTTATTGACTAACGAAATGAATGTGCGTAAAGAATTTCTTCGCGGCGGGTGAATGCGCGCCGCTATTCCCCGGTAGCTCAGCTGGCAGAGCGGGTGACTGTTAATCACTAGGTCCGCGGTTCAATCCCGTGCCGGGGAGCCAGAATTTAAAAAAAGGACTTTCGAGAAATCGAAAGTCCTTTTTTCGTTGGCAAATCCCGGCATGGCCGTACCCCGCTGCGGGCGAATGCAAAAAAGCTCTTTAGGAAATGCGGCAAAGCCACTGGAATATCGATCCAACGGCCTTGCTTTTTGATTATGGTTTCAAGCTCAGAGTGACCCTAAACGCGCCCACGTCACACCAGTTCCACAATGCCGCCAAAAACCAGGGCAAAGACTACTAAACCAGCAAAGCTGGAACTATATTCCGGCATCTGGCTCAGAAGGTTCCCCAAAAGACCGGCATGCGAAGCCTTGGAAAGTATGAAAAGCGATATGAAGATTACGAGCGCCGCCCGTATGTATGGGCTGGTCAGGGCAGCGCAACTTACCAGATAGTTATACGCGTAAGAGCGGTCAGCCTCGCTCAGGGCCTCATGTTCTACGTCAGTCGGACTATTCGCCTCAGCTAGCGAAGCATTTTTTGCTGGACGCCCAAGCGTGGTTTTCCGCAGCTGCATAAGCTCGGCATGAGCAGGGCAGCCAAGAAGGCGATAGGCCCTGACGCTCTGCCTTCCCATGGTCAGCAGACAAATACTGCCGCAAGTCAGAACAAGATAAAGCACTAGCCAAGGCATCATGGGAAGCATGATTAGCACGACATCTCCTATTGGTTCTTCCACAAAAATTTCCGCAGAGGCCCAGAAAATTGGTACGACAAACGCCACATATAGAAGGATTCCCAAAAGAGTCAGATAGAAGGTTAGCATATTGCCGCTAATAGTTCTTCCCCCAACTGTTTCCATAAAGATTCTCCTTGATATCCAAATTGGCATTTGCTCTTTATTCTGCTAACGAGACACGCAATATGACGTTATCTTGACCTCTAACCGGCATATCAATCATGCTTTTTGCCCCACAAACGCTTCTCAGCGTCCTGTATATCCTTCACGTCTTCCACAGATGACGGCACTTTGCCCAATTTATGCACGCTACGAACCGCTGGTTCTATTTTACGTATTGCATTCCGCGCTTCCTGATGATCAGGATTGTCATCAGCGCCTTTAAGCCTATCCGCAATATTTCTGATCTTATCCGCCAAAAAGGCAGCCGTCCAAGCTCCGTACACGCCCAGATGAAGCCCCATCTCCTGACCGATGTCATATAGCTTCGCCGGACCAGCTCCCAATTTGAAGGAACCGGACGCCAACCCCGTCGGATCAACCAGGTTCACGGGATCATCCATGCAGTAATCGTAGATGTCGCCGTCGCCGCGCATGTCGCGGACCGGATCCGGCGCGGTGAAGCGCCCCACCTTGGGGTCGTAGTCGCGCCAGCCGAAGCGGGTCAGCCCGGTATCCGGGTCGGCCAGGCCGCCGGCGAAGCCCACGGGCATGAACAGTTCCGGAAGGCTGTCGGAAACGGGCACGCCGAAACTGTCGCGCAACGTTTCCTTTATCAAGCGGCCGGACGTATCCGTAAAGACGCGCGGCGCGCCCACCTGGTCGCAGCCGCAGAAAAGTTCCAGGCGGCCGCCCGCCCGGTTCATCATCTCATGCAGCTTTTCCCGCCTGTCGCGCATGACCAGCGCGGCCAGCCAGTCGCTGCCGGCATCCGCCTCTCTGGCGGCCGCCAGGGGCAGAAGCAGCACGCGGTCCAACACGCCGGAGTGGTCATAAGCGAAACGATATTCCAGGGCGTGCTCGTGATCCAGCCAGGCAGCTAGGCGCAAAGGATCCAGCCAGCGGTATTGATGCGTCAGGCGATCGTTCTTATAGCGCTCCGCCGGACCCAACGGATTATCTTTTCCGTATCTATAATAAATTTTTTCGCCGGTGGAAAGATGCGCGCTTTGCAAAACAGTGCGGGCGTCTCCGTCGCCATATGTGAACTTGCTGACGCCCTGCGTATCGGGGCGCTCGGCCAGGGCGCCCCGGGCGTCGTAAGAAAAAGAAACGTCGCCGGCCCTGGCCAGTCGGCCTTGCTCATTATAATACAAACGCCCATCGGTGTTGTCGCCCAGGCCGCAATAAGCCCGGCGCTGCTCCACGCGCCGCCCGGACTGGTCATAGGCGTATTTTTCCGTGAGCGCGCCGTTGCGCGTCACCTGGAGCAAGCGCCCCCGGTCGTCGAAGTGGTAGGCGAATACGCTGGAGCGCCCACCCAGGCTTTCGGTTTTGCCTTGCAGCTTACCGTCCGCCTGAAGCGGAACTCCAGGCTGAGGCTGTTGCGCTGCAGCGTCAGCCTGCCGGCTTTGTTGGTATTCTGTTCCAAGACCATGCGGATGCTCCTAAGATGATTGAGGTTATTGAAGAAAAATGGCAAAGGGCGGAAACGCCCTCTGAGTAAAGAAAATAGTGAGGATAGGGAGACGAGGGGAAGGAAGCACGCGCGAAGAAGCGCTAAGATAGCATTTCACTTTGAAATGTCACTTTAAGACCAGGTTTTGAATGCAAAAGGCAATATTTATCCGGCACGTACAAGCCCAAGGCGGCTTGTACTAAAGCCACGCCGAATGATAAGGGGAAATATCATGAGGAAAAAGATGCGGAAAACTGAAAGCGGTTTGGAAAAATGGCGGAAGATTGGCCCGATTGGAGTTTAATTATATATCAAATCTTGTACAATTTGTAAATAATCCAAACCGTGCGTTAAATCCGTTTCTTCTGTAAAACTTCTCTTGCCGGTGCGGGCATAAAATGGCAAATTCCGTCTGTTTAGGTCAAATTTCTCCGCGGTCCAATCCAGTGGCGGGGAGCCATAATTTGAAAAAGGACTTTCGAGAAATCGGAAGTCCTTTTTTTCGTCATTGCCTAATTACTGATAAAAACATGCGCCTCTGGACATCATTTGTCAAAATCTACCCATATATTTTTTGTATTATCCCAAGATATGTTCAAAGAATGCATGCCGACTAATATTTTGTTTAAGCTTACCCGCAACAGTAGGCAATTATTACATATCGTTATAACTTTGCCTTTAGCGTCTGCATCACCGCCGCTTTTTTTTGCTAGGCCGTCAGCTTCCATTTTTGATATAGCCATATGCCGTGCCATACCTATTTCTGTGTTGCGAGTGGCAACTCCGGCCAGATAAGAGTTTAAAGCGGTGCTATCTACAAAATATTGCAGCATTTGATCATAGGCGCCCATTACCCGTCTAGCCCAGGCCACTCCTTGGGCGGATGACTCCGAACCAATCAAAATGCTTCCACTTTCTGTATATCCAATTTCGCATAGATGCCATTGGAATATAGAAGAATAGCCACCGAACATAAGGCTATGATCATCATATTCCGGTATATCTCGCTCACGTTTTACCAGCGGAGCTTCAGCGGCTGTATGCCCCAAGTCCAAGTTTCTGATAATTTCCCAATTTCTTTTGACGTCTGTCCATAGGAGTGTCTTGCGCCTATCTTCGCAGCTACCTTTTGAGTCATGTACAGAAGCTCCAAAACGGCCCGGCTGGCCGACATCTCCGCCCCAACTACGCCCACCGCCTATAATAGCCATCAGCCCGGTTCGCATCACACCAATAATATCACCAAAAACATGATCCCCTTGCGTAGGGCTAAGCCGTGCTCCATTTCCCCTAATGGGCGGCTTCGGGCAAGCAGTTCCCAAAGGATGAGCAGTGGTGTTGCCAATAAGCGACATAGCTCTTTTGACTCTTACTGTTTTACCGGAGTAGGCTCAATGCAGCTTGCCATAATGTCCATAAGTTTGGACAGTCCTTCTGTTTGCGGCTGTTGGCTGGCCTTTACATGCACCTGGTATTTTGCAGTCTGGTTTGTTGTACGGGTGTTCTCTCTGGAGGATGCAACCTTGCCGCTGAATTCCGCTTTTGTTATCCACCAACCTCCGGATACTTTGGTGGATGCCTCTGCGCTTGAGCTAGACTTATCGACGTTGGTATCTGTAACTTCCATCTGAAAATCAATATCAATTTGATCAATAAGCAATGAAGGAATGGGCACCAAGCCGATGAAAGGAGCTTCTATTTTTTGCGGCACCATTTCCAGTTGGCCTCCCTGCTCCACCGGGCGGTTTACTGTAAAACTAAGAGTCCGTGTTTTCCCCTCTTTTTCAAAAGCAATTTTTTGATAAAAATCCCAAGCGACTGAAGCAAGGTTTTGTTGCGCTTCCGCAGCGGCAAGCAACGGAGCTCCGATAAGATCACGCATGGGCAATCCACGAAATTTATCCGCCACACCCTCAGCATCTTGAGCAGCGTTTTCCGTACGGTTAATGTCATTCACCCCAGCGAGCGCAACGTCTATAATTTCATCGGACCGTTCAAAAACTGATTTAGGTTCTAAGTTGCGATCAGTGGTAACTTGAATAGATTCTTTTTTATCAGAGGCCATGTCTTTACTCCTGGTTAAACGTTATATTCTAGTATTATAGTCGTCTACTAATCTTGATATCGCTTCAGGTGTATCTTTAACCTTGAACGTAATAGAAACCTCCATAATATCGTCACCATCCGTTTTGATTCCATCCACCGCCACACGGAAATCAGCATGAGAAATATGAGAATCCATAAGCTTTTCCATCGTTCCCAAATCGTTCATTTGACCAGAGACGATACTGTTCACCCGGGTAGAAAATTTTATTTCAACTGTGTCCATAGCAAGCTGGCTATGAGGAACAAGCGTTAGAAGAGGAACTTCAATGGTTCTTTCTCCTAAATTAACGCTTTGGCAAACCGGTTGCCCATTTGGTTGCCAAAAATGGGATAAATTCTCAAGCTGGCGGTTCTGGAGCATACCCTGCACCATACTAATAGCGTTTTGCAAGCCTGTTAAAATATCCCCAAAGGCCACTGTTTTTCTTTTATTTTCAAAAGGCCACATGATGTTTATCGTTCTTATAGGATAAAATTTTTATGAAATAGAGCGTTAATAATGCGAGACGCTAACAGAAAATTTGGCATATTACTTATTTTACATAGTAAACGTATTTTAAATTTCACACAAGATAGGAACGTATTTTAAGCAATATAAAATTATATGGCGTATGATTAACTCGGCCGCCAGGGCATTTAAACTTTTTTCAAAGTTAAATGCCCTAAAGCTGAACCGTACCAAGTTTCAGACTTCTGCCTAAATCTGGCCGGGGCGTTTTCGAATTCAACTTTTCACCACAGGAGAACTTAGGCCAGATATCACCATAACTTGTATATTTGGTTAGCAAGCCCATGCTCCAGCATGGGCGATTTACCGCCGCCGGACAGAGCGTTGAGGGGTGGCTATTCAAACCGCCGGACGCGGGATAAAATATGGAAAATTTGTAGAAAAACTCCCAGAAAACCCATAGCAGTCACGCGAGAAATGCATACAAGGACGTTCTATCCGCAGACGGCTCTTCTTTTAGGTTCTGAGACTGAACTATGAGGAGTGGCTCTACGCTGAAGAGCTACTAAGAAAGGGATGATTACCTCAGTTGGAACTCACGGCGGAATCAGTTTTTATTTCCCCGCGCTTCTTGCGGCGGGCGGGGAATATCCTGTCCAGAAGGGTTTGCCACAACCCTTTGGTACACAGTTGCATCCTTCGCCTTAACCGCCGGAGTTCCTTGTTGTCGCCCAGAATGAAACGGTACAAATATTGCCGCCTGTCTTCCCGCAAATTTTCCATCAGGCTGAAAACTTCGTGTGCCGGGTGCAGGCGCGCTTTATACTTCCAGTAGAAAATTCCCATGGGAAAGTCGTAATTCCACGGCTTGGGGCCGGTGTAATGAATAAGTTTACCCTTGCCGTACTCCGGACGCCTGAAGCCACGGTCTTTATAGCCGACGCAGAGGTTGTAGTTTTCCGGAAGCTTGAGGAACAATTCTTTGTGCCTGGAAATGTAGCAGCTTATGACGTCTTGATCCGGAAAGCGCAATTCATTGTTTTGCAGCATTTCCAAGGCGAATTTTTTGAAGCCTTGATGTTCCTGGCGAAACAGCTTCAGGTTCATCAGCAAAACGCCGCTGTTCACGCAACAATCAGGGTCAGCCCCCAGGCGCAGCATATAGGCGGTTTCATCGTGTGATTCAGTCAAAATGCTGGGGTCGAGCGCGCCGCCGATAAGCATCTTCGGGGCGGCCAGGCCGAACAGCGGGGCAATGTCCGTGTCGGCGATCACGTCGCAATCCATATAAAGGGCTGTTTCCACATCGTCAGGCAATATATCGGGCAGGGCGATACGGTAGAAAGAACCCCGGCCGAAGTGCGCGGGAATGGCCGTGAGCAACTCCTGGGGCAAGGCGTCGGAGGCATTGTAAAAACGCATGCCCTGGCCGTATCTTTCTCCGAGAGCTTCAAACTTTTCCCGCGCCGCCGCGCTGAAGGTTTCATCGCTGACTATATGGGCGCAAACGAAGCCGGCGGTGTTCTCAAAAACGGACACCAGCGTCGTCAGGGCGTGCTCGTGATATGAGCCGCCGGCATCATGAAAGCAAAGACAAATATTCAGCATTGATTATCCCCATAAGGTGCGCAATCAAATTAAGGCAGGGCCTGTTTCACTGTCAAGCTTCCCTTTTTTCTCCGGCCGGGCGCAGCACGAATGCGCCCGGTTCATAAAAAGGCCGTTTCCCTTGCCTTTGGCGGAAAAGTTTTTATTTCGGAACAGCCCCGTGGTAAAATTTTATATTTCCCCCCGGCATTATAAAAAATCTTGCCCGGTTTCTCCTTTTTTTCGTCAAAAGAATCCGGTAAGATACGCCGCGACGCTCGAATGGCCGTTCCGGCTGAAGCCCCCCAGGCGTGAAACGGGGGAATTCTTTTCCTTAACGGGCATCAATAAACACAGGTATGAGAAATGGACGAAAAAAGACCTCATTATCTTATGAACAAGCTTATGAACTGCCATGAACTTGACGCATTTGCCGCACAGAAAAAAGCAGGATCTTCCGGCGCGTATTTCGACCTGCTCACGGAATTTGTAGATACGGCTCCGGCCGCAACCGCCGTGTTGACGGCGCCCTCGGACGCCGCCGGCCTGACCGTTTTCCTTAACGCCGTGCACGACATCCAGAAGCAATTGCTGTCCGTCGGCGCGACCCCGCTTCTCTGGCTGGCTGAAAAGATGGTGGAATCCGCGCGTTCCGGGAACAAGGTCAAGTGCGAAGATGAAATTCTTGTTCTGGATAACAGGATAAAGCAGCTCTGCGGCATTCTGGAAGAGGCCCGCACTTCCGAACCCGGCGGGCGTGAGACTTCACCCCGGCCGGACGCTGCGGCTCAGCCCGCGCCGCGGCAAGCGGCGGCGGATCGCCCCAAAGCGCCCGTCAAGTTGGATTTATTCGAAAAATTGAAGATCCTGATAGAGAATTTCGAGCTTGAAGACGCCATGGCCGCGTTGCACACGCTGAGAAGCTTCACTTACGGCGATACGATAGACACGATTCTTAACTACGTACATGCCGACCTGGCCGCTTTCAACTATGACAAGGCGCAGGAGACGGTAAACAAGTTACTGAACGTTCTGAATAAAAAGACGAATGAACTTACGAAAAAGAAGATTCTGGCTATTGACGACGTTCCGGATATTCTGACCACGGTAAAAGCGGTACTGAAAGATGAATACACAGTATATTGCGTGACCAACCACATGGCCGCGCTCAAGTTCCTTACGGCCAATACCGCCGACCTGATACTGCTGGACATAGAAATGCCCGATATGAACGGGTTCGCCTTGCTGGGGATTATCCGCAAGATAAAAGCCTACGACACGACGCCCGTGATTTTTCTGACCGGGAATGTCAATACGGAAAACATCAAGACGGCGGCCAGGTCCGGAGGCAGCGATTTTGTCAGGAAACCCGTGGAGGCCGACGTGCTGCTGGCTAAAATCCGCAAACACATAGGCTGAGGCCTTCAAGGGGCTGCGGCCTGAACCGCCGGCATGCACGCCAAATTCATATGCCGCGCCATGGAGAAGGTTATGTCTTCAAAAAATGAATCCTCTCACGCCTCCCATTCCGAAAACGTCATGGAATTCAATGAAACGCTCAAGGCCGCGCTTGAGATATTGCCGCTTCCGTGCCTCTGCCTGAATCTCCGGGGCGAAATACTATACAGCAACCCCGCGGCGGTCCGTTTTCTGCAAATGAAGGCCGGCAGCGGGCAATCCGCGTCCATCGCCGATTATTCGCTGTTCAAACAACCGGACGGCATGCTCTCCACCGAAAAGGCGGAACTGCGCATTCTTGAAGCGGTTGAAAAAGGCCTGGCGCGGTTCAATTGGACTCATGTATCCGGGAATTCAGCGCCGATACTCTCGGAAGTTGCCTTACACCATGCGCGTTTCAACGGTGAAGACGCGGTTATCGGCTTTATCATGGAACAGGATTCGTCAGGCATGCTGCACAGGGAAGCGTTGTCCAACCTGCAGCTGCGCACGCTGCTGGACGCCGCCCCTTTTTCCATCACTCTGTGGGACGACAATAACAATATAGTCGACTGCAATATTGAAACGTTCAATCTGTTCAAAACGTCCGGCAAGCAGGAATATTTCGACAAATTTCTTGAGCTGTCTCCGCCGATGCAGCCGGATGGAACGCCGTCATATGAAGGAATCACGCGCAGCATCGCATTGGCGAAAGAGAAAGGGAAGGTTACCCTGGAATGGATGCACAGGGCGCTGGACGGAGAGGAAATTCCGGCGGAAGTTACGCTTATTTACACGGAAAACAACGGAGTTCCGCAGGTAATGTCATATGTGAAAGACCTGCGCGAGCAAAAACGGTACATTCGCCAGATCATAGACGCGGAAAGACGCACGCAGATCATGCTGGACGCGGTACCCCTCGCCTGCGATTTCTGGGATGACGCGCACGCTAACGTAATCGACTGCAACCAGGAAGCCCTCAACCTGTTCGGCATAGCCACAAAAGAGGAGTATTGCGAGAAATTTCCCCAATTATCTCCGGAATATCAGCCTAACGGCAGGCTTTCTTCCGAAATGGCCGCCGCAAAGGTAGAGGAGGCTTTCAGCAACGGATCGTCCGAATTTGAATGGATGCACCAGAAACTGAACGGCGAGCCGATTCCGTCCGAGGTGAAGCTGGTGCGCGTAGAATGGAACAACAGGCAAACCCTTGTCGGCTCTATAAGGGATATCAGGCAACTGAAAGCCACGATGCAGGATTTGCGCAGCGCCAAAGAGGTGGCGGAAGCGGCCAATCAGGCCAAAAGCCAGTTCCTTTCCAATATGAGCCATGAAATCCGCACGCCCATGAACGCGGTTCTGGGCATGGCGGAGCTTTTGACGCGGGAACAGCTGACGCCGCGGCAAGAAAAATACGTCCGCGACATCAAACTCTCCGCCGAAGCCCTGCTGGACATCATTAACGATATTCTGGATTTTTCTAAAATCGAAGCGGGCAAACTGGAAATTCTGCCTGTCTCGTTCGATCTTCATGAAGCCCTGGAAAATATGCGCTCCATGTTCCTTCTCATCGCGCAGCGGAAAGGGGTGGAATTCTTCCTGGATATAGCGGAAAACTGCCCCCGCTATCTGTTTGCCGACGATATAAGGTTGCGCCAGATACTGATCAATATTGTCGGCAATGCCATCAAATTCACGGCTGCGGGGCATGTGCGCCTTTCAGTCCGCTGCGCCGGAGACGTTATTTTTTTTGATATAGAGGATACCGGCATCGGCATTCATAGCGAGGAACTGCCCAGGCTCTTTGACGAATTCGAGCAATTGGACTCCAAGAACAACCGGCAGGCCGGAGGGTCAGGCCTCGGGCTTTCAATTACCAGAAGCCTTGTCGGGCTGATGGGAGGAGAGATCAGCGCGGATAGCGAATACGGAAAAGGTTCGGTGTTTCATATTTCGCTGCCCTTGACGCCCGGTGATGAAAAAGAGGTGCAAAGAGGGTTTATGCCTGATGAAAGCATCCACGCCCCTGATGCGAAAGTGCTGGTTGTTGACGATAACGAAGTCAATCTTACCGTGGCCGGCGGCCTGCTGAAACTGTTCGGAATTGAGATAGACCGCGCCTCCAGCGCCTCAGAAGCCCTGGATATGATCGAAATCAACGACTATGATCTCGTGTTCATGGACCATATGATGCCGGTTATGGACGGCGTCGAAGCGACGCAAAGGCTTCGGGAACGCGGCGAGGCCGATTTGCCGGTTATCGCCCTTACCGCCAACGCCGTCGGCGGAGTGCGCGAAATGTTTCTGGCGGCCGGCATGAACGATTATCTCTCAAAACCGATCAACCCCGCCTTATTGAACGCCATGCTGCTGAAGTGGCTTCCTTCCGGGAAGATTGCGGAACTCCGGGCGCCCGCCGGCGGCCCGAAAACGCCGCCTGTTTCTCCGCTGCTGGCCTTTGTTAAGGAAAACATCAGAGAAATAGATGTGGAACTTGCGCTGAACAGGGTTGGAGGGCAGGCGGAGGCCGTTGAAAAATCATTGCGGATTTTGGCGCGCAGGCTGCCGGAGGTTCGCCAGCGGCTGGCCGCCTTCCTTGAACGAGGCGATATGCAAGGTTTCGCCATTGACGTGCACGGGTTGAAGGGCTCGTTGGCCTCCGTCGGGGCCATGGGGCCGTCCGAACTCGCGCAGCGCCTGGAAAACGCCGCCAAAGATGGAGACGCGGAGTCTTGCCGCCGGCAATTCCCGGCCCTGGAGGAATATATGGCGATTCTGCGCTCCGGGCTGGGCAGCGCCTGCCAAAAACCGGCCGGCGCCCCGCGCGGGCCTTCCGGAAACGCGGACGAACTCAAGCTCAGGCTGGTCATGGTGCGTGATCTGCTGGACCGTTTTGAAGCCGACGAAGCCTTGGAGTTGATTCGCGAACTGGGCAAAACCGATTACGGGGAAACCTGGTCGGCCCTGCTTCTGGAGCTTGATCGCCTGGCTGAAGAATTCGAATTTGAAAAAGCCTTGGCCTTGATTGACGCAAAAACCAGGCCGGGCTCGTAAAAAGATCCTTGCGGGGTTGAAATGTCGCATTCAACCGCGCCGTTGCATGGCCTGAATTCAGCCTTGGACCTGGCTGTGCCGGAAGCAATGCACCAAATGGTCGTTCACCATGCCGGAAGCCTGCATATGCGCGTAAATAACGGTCGGCCCCAGAAAGGAAAAACCAAGCCTTTTCATTTCGTTGGATATTTTTTCCGAAAGCGGAGTGGAGACCGGCAGCTGTTCCTGCCGTTCCCAATAATTCACCAAGGGCCGCCCGTCGACAAAACCCCATATCCAGCGGCTGAAAGAACCGTGTTTGGCCGCAAGTTCGCAAAAGCGGCGCGCGTTCCTAACCGCCGCCTCTATTTTTTTGCGGTTGCGCACAATGCCGGGGTTTTGCATAAGACGGTCAACCTCGGTTTGGGTGAAAGCCGCCACGGCCAAAGGGTCAAAACCGGCAAAGGCCTGCCGGTAATTTTCGCGTTTTTTCAGGATAGTCAGCCAGGAAAGACCGGCCTGGGCCGATTCAAGCGTCAGGAATTCAAAGATTTCCCCGTCTCCGAACCTTGGCACGCCCCATTCCTCATCGTGGTAAGCGCGTTCAAGTTCGGAGCGTTCGCACCAGGGACAACGGAGCGGTTCTGCCATGCAAGCTCCTGTCGCACGCGCCGGAAGGCTGTCAGCGCGGAAACTCCGCCTTCGTAGCGTGTCAGCCGCCCAGGCCTTTGGCCATGAGCATTTTCAAACGGTCGCGCAGGGCGACGATATGCCCGGAAAGTTCGGGTTTTTCCGCTTCGCGCTCCTGCTCTTCAAGAATTCCGGTCAGGGTGTCGATAAGGGTCGTAAAGTCTTCCTCACGCCTTTTTTCCAGCAGAACCTCTTCCGTACGGTCAATGATTATTTCAATGACGTTTTCAACTTTGCCGTTCTGCCCGGCCAGAGGCATGCCGTAAAGATCGAAAGTTTTCCAGCCGTTATTGGTTTTTTGCGTCATGCGCATATATTCCGGCTTGCCGCTTTTAAGCGAAAGCTCAATGGCGCAGGGGGAACATGGAATACCGTCTTCAGTGGCTATCTGGTAGCACCTGCGGTTTATCACCCCTTCTTCCGCCAGGCCCATGTAATCAAGAAAATATTTACTGGCGTAAAGAACCCTGCGGTCCGTATTCATAAGCACATAGCCGCAAGGGGTATTGTCGAAAATCTTCTGGACGAAGGCGTCAAGGTTGATCTTTTTCCTGGCTTCTCCCGCAAAGGAAACAACATTTTTTTCCGATTTCATGGACGGAGCCTCAATAACCCTGTCTATGGTCTGGCTTTGCTCAGCGCCTATTTCCAGGACGCCGTCGGCGTTAAAATCCATGTTCAGAAAAATCCGGACGATTTCCGGGTCAAACTGTTCCCCGGCCCCTTTGGCTATCTCCTCAAGGGCGAATTCGTGCGTAAGGGCTTTCCTGTAAGAACGGGTGGACGTTATGGCGTCATATGTGTCAGCCACCGCGACGATTCTGGCTCCGAGCGGAATGGCTGCGCCCGCGAGCCCGTCGGGGTAGCCGCGTCCGTCATAGCGCTCGTGGTGGCCGCGCACTATATTTTTAATGTTTTCAAAGCTGGAAAGGTCGGCCACCATATCGTAAGACACTTTGGGGTGCCCCTGAATAATATGGAACTCTTCCTCGGTCAGGCGGCCAGGCTTGTTTATGATGGAATCCGGAATGCGCACCTTGCCGATATCGTGCAGGCTGGCGGCCATGGCGATGTCGAAAATTTCCTGCCGGGGAAGGTTCATGGCTTTGGCAAGAGCGAAGGCCACGGTGCGCACGCTGCTGGAATGCGTTGCGGTGTAACTGTCTTTCGCGTCCAGCAGGGAAGACAGGATGCTCAAAATTTCGTCATAGTCGGCGTCGCGCTGCTCGCGGGAGCGCATTTCCACCGTGCGGTCCACCATGATCTCCAGAACGAACTGCACCTCGCCCTTATCATCTTTAAGCAGTGGAATGGCGTAATCGTCGATAAACTTGGTGGAACCGTCAGGCAGGGTGTCTCGCCTTGTAATGAAGGCTTTTTCACCGGTTTGCAGGGCTTTTTTCACCGCGCACTGACGGCAGGGCACGCCCTTGTTGGAAATATTGTAACACAGTTCCCCCAGGGTCAGTTCAGGATCCAGCTTGCGCAATTTGAGAAAATTATCGTTTATGTAATAAATGCGATAATCTTTATCTAGAATTATATAGGCGACCGGAGTGTTGTCAATAAGGGTTCTTATAAGCCTTGTTTCAA
The DNA here is from genome assembly GCA_031552195.1 of Desulfovibrionaceae bacterium. Lineage (GTDB taxonomy): Bacteria > Desulfobacterota > Desulfovibrionia > Desulfovibrionales > Desulfovibrionaceae > JAVBMP01. The sequence continues at coordinate 61,544 of JAVBMT010000006.1, read as the reverse complement.
GGTCGCTAGTCAAAAATTTGCTAAAAGTCGATTCCATGCTCCCGCCCGATTTGATGCTTTTTAAAAAGATAACCAATGTAAAATTATCGCAAACAATAATGCTTATGAATTATTTTACCCTTAATTTGAAACAGAATCAATATAATTAACCCATGCGCACAGCGCGCGGCGGAAGGTGAAAATTATTTTTTCTCCACGGCAGTTGACACGAAACGGCAAGTAGATTAAATAGCTTCTCTGCGCTGAGCGGGAGTAACTCAGTGGTAGAGTGCAACCTTGCCAAGGTTGAAGTCGCGGGTTCAAATCCCGTCTCCCGCTCCAAATTTTCAAAGCGAAACAGCCGCTTGCGGCGGATGGCGGCATAGCCAAGTGGTAAGGCAGAGGTCTGCAAAATCTCGATCTCCAGTTCAAATCTGGATGCCGCCTCCATTTTCGCGGGAGTAACTCAGTGGTAGAGTGCAACCTTGCCAAGGTTGAAGTCGCGGGTTCAAATCCCGTCTCCCGCTCCAAATTTTCTGAACAGCCAACCCGGCACAGCCTTGACTCTAACGCTGCAACGTTTAAGAGGGCTGGAGCGGATTGGCTGTTTTGCTTTTTCTCGCCTTTTCAGCCCGGCGCGCCATTTATCTACCAATATGCCTGCCGGGCTTTTTTCCAACCGGGTTCGTGAAACGCCCGCCAACAGCATCATTGCAAAGGGTTTCATAATGTTTAAATTTTCAAATTTACGGCATTGCAGCCTGTTTTTATTGCTTATTTGCGCCATGGCCTTCTGCTGGCAAGTTTCTCCGGCACAGGCGCAGGAAATTACGCTGGACGGAAAATATGACAACGCGGCCCTTGCCGCCGGCGACAGCACGGTTATCAACGTTCTGGTGCAAATTACGGCTCCGGTGGTTAAACCGCAGGAAACGCGCTCACCGGTGGCGGTCAGCCTGGTGATAGACCGCTCCGGCTCGATGAGCGAAGACAAAAAACTCAATTACGCCATAAAAGCCGGAAAAACCCTGGTCAACGCCCTGGATGAAAAAGACCAACTGGCCATAGTCGCATACGCCTCAAACGTTTCCGTACTGCGCCCCCTTGCGCCGGTCACGGATAAAGCAAGCATTATCGCCCTGCTCGACTCGCTCACGCCCACCGACTACACCAACCTTTCCGGCGGGCTTGAGGCCGGCGTGAAGCAGCTTTCCGCCCAAAACGGCAAAACGGGAAGCAAAAAAGTAATTCTGCTCTCTGACGGCCTGGCCAACCGGGGGGTGACCAACGGCGAACTGGTCGCTGAAATTGGCGCGAAAGCCAAAAATAAAGGTGTCGCCGTTTCTTCGGTCGGCCTCGGCCTGGACTATGACGAAAACCTCATGCAGCTTCTGGCCCAGCGCGGGGGCGGCGTTTATTACTATATTAAAGACTCTGAAGACCTGCCCATGGTTTTCAAGCAGGAACTGGACAGAAGCATGAACATGGCCACCAGCGCCATAAAAATAGAATTCGAACCGGATGCCGCGGTTAAAGACGTGAAAATTTACGGCTACAGCACGGTAAACGCCAACGGAAAAACCGAAATTGAAAGCGGAGACATGTATTCAGGCGAAAAACGCCAGATCATGCTGCGCATGGCTGTAACGCCGAAAGACGGGCAAACCGCGCAGAATCTCGGCCAGGTGCGCCTCAACTATAAAGATCCGGAAAGCGGCAAGGAACAAACCTCGGCTCTTCCGCTTGAAATGCGGGTAGTAGAAAACAAAGCCAAAGCGGATGAGCTGGCCAAGAACGCCGAGAAAGAAATCGCCCCGGTGCGCGACGAAGCCCTGCTGCTGGCCGCTGATGAAGCCCAGGTCGCCGCCATGCAGGAAATGGAAAAAGGCAACACGGAAAACGCCAAAAAAATAATGCAGCAGAACAAGCAAATTCTCCAGAATGCTCCTAAAAGTGCCGTTCTGGATAATAAAATAATCCAGATGGAAGACGCCGACGCCAAGCTTGATAAAGCAGCCTCGGACGTGGCCCTGCAGAAGGAAATGGTCAAGGCCAGCAAAAGCGGCTATTACATGAGCGCCAAAGGCAGCAAGCAAAGCCTGATGCTGCAGCCCGGAGACAAGGGCTTCATGGTTGAAAAACTGCAAACCGCCCTTAAAGACAAAGGTTTTTATAAAGGCGAAGTGAACGGCGTTTATGACGCCGCCACCGAAGAAGCGGTCAAGGCCTTCCAGAAATCCTCATCAATGACGGTTGACGGCATAAGCGGGCAAGACACCCAGAAAGCCTTGAACCTGATAAAATAACAACAGAGATTCATTGCCAAAAAAATCAGAGGCCGGATTTAAACCCGGCCTCTGATTTTTTTAGTTCAGTTTGCCGATATTTTCTTGCCAGCGCGGCGGACAGCGCTTATAGTAACTAGAGGTCAGACATCCATGCGTAAAAAACACACGTCTTTTTTCCGTTGCCCGGCCATAAAATTCCTTGCCGTTTTTCCGCTTTTCTTCAGCCTGATTTTCGCGTGGCCCCTCACAACTAACGGGGCTTTTGGCGATTTCACCATTAAAGATGAAGCCGAACTTGGCCGCAAATTCAATATCCTGGTGCGTTCGCGCCTGCCTCTGGTGCTTGATCCGGAAATAGTCGCCTATGTGGAAAAAGTGGTGAACCGCCTTTCAGCCGGGTTGCCTCAGCAGATATTCCCATTTCAGGTCAGCGTAATCAGGCATAATGCCGTGAACGCCTTCGCCACGCCCGGCGGCTATGTGTTCGTGCACACCGGGCTTATCATGGCCATGGAGCATGAGTCGGAACTGGCCGGAGTTCTGGCCCACGAAATGGCCCACGTCACACAGCGCCACGTCGCCCATAATATTGAAAAAAGCCAGAAAATGGGCATTTTCGCCCTGCTCGGCATGCTGGCCGGAGCCTTTCTCGGAGGCGACGCCGGGCAGGCGGCCATAGTCGGCAGCATGGCCGCCACGCAAACCGCTATGCTGAATTACAGCCGCAGCGATGAATCCGATGCCGACCAGGTCGGGATAGGCTACCTGATTGCCGCCGGTTACCCGCCCCAGGGCCTTGTGGATTCATTCAAGATATTGCAGCAAAAACAGTGGACGGCTGGGGGAAGTGAAATACCGTCTTACCTTTCCACCCACCCCGCCATGTCGACGCGCATCAGCGATTTGCAGGCCAGAATAAACGCCCTGCCGCTCAAGTTGCGCCAGCGGAAGAATGACGACGCCGAATTTTTGCGCATTCAGGCTCTGGTAAGGGCCAATTTCTCCGACCCCGCCCCGGCCAAACAGGCTTTCATGGCCCAGCTCGACGGCCCAAACCGTTGCAACGCCCTGATGGGCCTGGGTATTTTAAGCGGGCGCATCAATGAGGTTAAGGAAGGCGAGGATTATTTCGAGCAGGCTTTGGCCTGTTCCCCGAAAAGCGAGCTTATAATGCGCGAGGCAGGCGTTTTCAACTACACGCGCGGCAACAGCGCCAAGGGGGCGAAGTATTTGCAGCAAGCCGTTTTGTCCAACCCCGGCGACTATATAGCCAAATTCTTTCTGGCCCGCATGCTGTCTGAAGGCGGAAACAACAAGGACGCCAGCCGTTACTACCGGGAAATTCTCAACGTTCTGCCGGAAGATTCCGAGGTGCATTACTACTACGCCCAGTCGCTCGGGCAGGAGAAAAAACTTTTTGAGGCGCATCTGCACATGGCCTACTGCTATCTTTACGCCAACAACAAGCCTAAAACCAAGCAATATTCTGAAAAAGCAAAAGAATACGCGCTTAACGCCGACGAAAAGGCCAAGCTGGGACGTTTCGAAAAAATATACAAGGAACGTTCTGAATTCTGGTAGGCCGGAGAAAAAAACGAAACCGGAAAATAGCCTGACGGCGGTTACGGCGGAATAGTCTAAATGGAAGACAGGCTTTAAAACAGGTTGTTCTTCCGCTGAGCGCACCATTCCACAAACGGCTTGAACGATTTGAGCAGAATGCCGCGCGCGTTGTCTTCAGACAGCACGTAGCGGCGTTCCGTCGTTTTGTCGCTTCCCACCCAATGGGTGAGATAAGGGCTGATATCCATATGTTTGGCCCGCAGGCCCAGGCGGTGCAAGCCCCTGAACCATGGCACGGAAATATCCAGGCAGGTGTCAGGGCCGCAAGGCAGGTAAGCTCCGAAAGGAAGTATCTTGCCGTGCGGCATTACATGTTCGCGGCAAATGTCGAGGTTTATCAGGCAGCCCCATTCATTCACCCGGCATTCCGGCAAAGGCCAGGCCTGGGCGCGGGATGCGCCGTCATTGTAATAATCGGCGAAACCGGGGGCGTAAGAGCGCACGAACACGCCGCGCTCGGCCGCGCATTGATAAAGACGCTGTAATGAAGCGAGATCAGGCCTGAATTCCGCGTAGCGTTCCGGCGCGCAGGGGGTTTCGCCCAGCCCGGCCGCGCGCACGGCCCCGGCATTGCATGCCGGGCAGTTCCAGCATTGCCCGACCTGCCCTATGGCGAAAGCGTCGCCTATATTATCCAGCATCGCCCCGATCAGGTCTTTTTTGAACAGCACATCGTTGTGGGTGATAAAAAGATATTTGGCGCGGCTGGCTTCGAAGGCGTGCTGATAGCGCACCGACAGGCGGTAGGCCGGATCGTCCAAACGGTTTTGGTCTACCGCGTCGCAGCTTATCCAGATTTCCGGCTGATGCACGACGGCCCTGTCGCCCAGGTAATCGGCCATAATATATGGCTGCACCTTGTCGTAGGCTGATCCGTAAGGTTCGAACTGAAGGAAGATCTTTCCGATGCGGGCGTCGGAAACGCGCAGCAGAGAAATCAGGCTGAGGGCCGTCTGGTAAGGGCGCGCAAAAATATTCAGAGCGACGTCAACGGTGGGAGCGGTGGGTGAAGGTTGCGGCATATTCTTGCTCCGGCTACTGTTGCCGGCTTGAAGCTGTTTGTTCCTTCAAAGGCCGAAGCGCCGCCAGCTTGCGGGCATTCGCCTCCGGCTGGTCAATTCATAATTCAAACCTGCCGAAAGCCGAATTATCCCGCGTTCTGCTCGTCCTCGGAGTCGTAGATATAGATGGGTTCTTTTTCCCCATCGATAACCGCCGCGTTGATCACGCACTCCTTGATTCCATGGTGCGTCGGAAGGTCATACATGATATCGAGCATGGCGCTTTCTATGACGTTGCGCAGGCCGCGCGCGCCGGTTTTACGCTCTGTGGCTTTGCCCGCAATGGCCTTGAGGGCGTCTTGCGTGAAGCGCAAATTAACGCCGTCAAGCTCGAACAGTTTCTGATACTGCTTGACCAAAGCGTTTTTAGGTTCCGTAAGCACGCGGATCAAATCATCTTCCGTCAGTTCCTCAACGTAGGTCACAACCGGGATGCGGCCGACGAATTCCGGAATCAGGCCGAATTTGACCAGGTCGTTGGTATGCACCTTGGCGAGGAAGTCGGTTTCTTTGCCGGCGCTTTCTATCTTGGCCCCGAAACCGAGCGAACGGCCCCGGCTGCGTTGCTCCACGATTTTATCCAGCCCGACGAAGGCCCCGCCCAGAATGAACAGGATGTTCGATGTGTTCAGGCGTATATATTCCTGCTGCGGGTGCTTGCGCCCGCCCTTGGGGGGAATGTTGGCTTCCGTGCCTTCAATTATTTTCAGAAGGGCCTGTTGCACACCCTCGCCGGAAACGTCGCGGGTGATGGAGGGGCTGTCTCCCTTGCGCGCTATTTTATCTATTTCGTCAATGTAAATGATGCCTTTTCCGGCGGCTTCAAGGTCGTAATCCGCGTTCTGCAGAAGCTGGACGAGGATGTTTTCCACGTCTTCGCCCACATAACCGGCCTCGGTCAAGGTGGTGGCGTCCGCTATGGCGAAAGGAACCTTTAGAACCCTGGCCAGGGTTTTCGCCAGCAGGGTCTTGCCGCTGCCGGAAGGACCCACCAGCAGGATGTTGCTTTTTTCCAGCTCAACGTCCGGGCCGAGTTCTCCTCCGAAGAAAACGCGCTTGTAATGGTTGTAAACCGCGACCGCCAATATTTTCTTGGCCTGGTTTTGCCCGATGACATATTCGTCGAGCTTGCTTTTTATTTCAGCCGGGGAAAGCAGGTTGCCGGATTCACGCACCTCTTCCTTGGTCTGGTCGAGCATAATCTCATTGCAAAGCTTTACGCATTCTTCGCAAATAGCCACACCGGCGTGCGCGGATATGAGGCGGCGCGCCTGCTCTTCCGTTTTACCGCAAAAAGAGCAGCTTACCGCGCCTTCCGGTTGGAAATCGTTCTGTTTGGACATGAGGCACCCTGAAAAAGTTTACTTGGTTTCACCGGCCAGATCGTTGCGCGAGACAAGCACCCGGTCGATCAGGCCGAACTTGACGGCTTCCTCAGCGCTCATAAAATTGTCGCGCTCGGTTTGCGCGGCCACCACATCAACCGGCTGGCCGCAGTGACTGGCCATGATATGGTTCAAGGAGTCTTTCATGCGCAAAACCTCGCGCGCGTGAATGTCTATGTCCGTAGCCTGGCCGCGGAAGCCTCCGGAGGGCTGATGGATCATTATGCGGCTGTTCGGCAGGGCGTAGCGCATGCCTGGCGCTCCGGCGCAAAGCAGCAAGGCCCCCATGCTGGCGGCCTGGCCCATGCACAAGGTCGCCACAGGCGAACTGATGTACTGCATGGTGTCGTAAATGGCCATGCCGGCGGTAACCACCCCGCCCGGAGAGTTTATATAGAGATATATCTCCTTTTCCGGGTCTTCTGATTCCAGAAAAAGCAACTGGGCGCAAACCAGGGAGGCGACGTGGTCGTCAACGCCCTCGCCAAGCAGGATTATGCGATCTTTAAGCAGGCGTGAATATATATCATAAGCTCGTTCAACGCGGCCTGTAGTCTCTATAACCATTGGTATCGGCATAAGCTGGTCCTGTCTTTGTCGCGGCGTTACGGCGCGGGCGGGTCGGCCCGGCGTTCCCGGCGCGGAGTATTTATCGGCAGTCCTGAAAAAAGCTGAAGGGCGCCGCGCGGGTTTCACGCGGCGTCCCTTGGTCGCGTTCCGGACTGCGCCGGAAAACTATTCGCTTTTTACGTCGGCCCTGGAGTAAATCAGTTTTACCACCTTATCGAAGAGCAAGCGGTCCTTCAAGGGGAGAATAAGGTCTTTTTCTTCATATTCGGAACGCAGGGTTTCCGCGTCGCGTTCCATCTGGCGGGCCATAGCGCCGATGTAGTTGTTCACTTCGCCGTCATGCACCTTCACGCCCTCTTTCATGGCTACGCGTATCGCAAAAAGCTGCTTGCGGCAAAAACGCCCGGCTTCTTCCTTCGCATCCTCGGCGAGCTGTTCCTCGGTGCGGCCGATATTTTCAAAGGTCTGACGGCTCTGGGCCATGCGTTCCTTGATGTCGGCGATAATAAAGGCGGTATAGCGTTCGACCATGCCGGCGGGCAGGGGAATTTCCAGGCCGTCCGTAAGCTTGTCTATCATGGCTTCTTCAGCCTTGGCCCTGACCTGGTTGGTCAGCTCCGTGAGCATGTTGCCGCGTATGGCGTCGCGCAACGCGTCTATGCCGCTGAACTGTTCGCCCAGCTGCTTGGCGAACTCGTCGTTAAGCTCCGGCATTTTCAGGTCGAACAGGGCCGTAAGCTTCATTTTCACCTTAACGGTCTTTCCGGCCAGTTTGCCGTCGGGGAAATTTTCCGGGAAGGTAACGTCGTCTTCACCCTCTTCGCCTGAAGTGATGGTTTTGAGCAGGGTTTCGAAAGCTTCGAGCGCCTTGCCCTCTCCGACCACAATCTGCATGTTTCCGGCCTTCAGGCCGGGCACCGGTTCGCCGTTTTCATCAAACCCTTCAAAATCAATAAGGGCCAGGTCGCCGTCTTGCGGCTTGCGCGGCGTTTCCACCAGCACGGGGGTGGCCAGGCGCTTGCGCAGGCTTTCCATGGCCTGGTCAAGAACCGCCTCGCTCACTTCCGGCTTTTCCTGAATCACTTCAACGCCGTTATATTCCGGCAGGTCGAATTCCGGGGCGTAGTAAAAAGAAAAACCGTAGGAAAAATCCTGCCCGCGGTTCAGGCCGCTGCCGCCCGGGGCGTACTCTATCTTGGTGACCGGGGCCACCTTGAGTTCGGCGATCACTTCAGAGACATATTTGTCTATGAGGCTGAAAGTGCTTTCCATGTAAATGCTTTGCTGGTATTGTTTTTCAACCATTTTAGCGGGCACTTTGCCTTTGCGGAACCCCGGCACGGAAACCGAAGAGCGGTAACGGTTCACTGTTTCGTCGAGAGCGGCGTCAACAGTGGTTGCGGACAGGGTTATGGTTACGCTTTTTTGAAACGGGACAAGCTCTTCGGCTTTATATTCCATGAAATAATCCTCCTGGGGAAATGACGGCTTTGGGGCGCGCATGAAAAATGAGCGCTTGAATTCCGCTATAATAAGCATAGAGTAAGTAATAGCAACCAGAATTAATAACTTTATTTCATAATACCGTCAATTGAATTTTCCGGACGCGAACACTCCGGCTCTCAGAAAAGAGAAGCATATGAAAAACCTGCTGTACATCCCGAGCCCCCTGGGCCGCCTGGGCGTGGCCGAACAAGACGGGGCCCTGACGGACCTGTTTTTCGCCAACGAAAAAACGCCTGCGGGGGCCGTGGAGCATAAAAGCCCCCTGCTGGCCAGGGCCACGGCCGAACTTGAAGAATATTTCGAAGGAACCCGCAGGGAATTCACCCTGCCGCTGGCTCCGGCGGGAACGCCCTTTCAAAAAGAGGTCTGGACGGCTCTGCTTTCAATACCCTACGGCGAAACGCTCAGCTACGGGCAGGTAGCCGCGCGCATCGGGCGGCCCAAAGCCTGCCGGGCCGTGGGCATGGCCAACAACCGGAACCCCATAGCCATAATCATCCCTTGCCACCGCGTCATCGGCGCGGACGGCTCGCTGACGGGTTACGCGAGCGGGCTGGGCATCAAGGTCAGCCTGCTGGAACTGGAAAAATCGGGGAAGCCGTTTTCCTCTTGACCAAGGCATATTTTAAATATTAACAACGCTCCTTCCACGCCGGCGGGCAAGTCGTCTCAAGACCCGGCCCGCAACCGAAAAGCGCCATTCGCCTCCGGCCAAAATTCAACCCGAGCCGCAAAAAATGTTTTTATCTCCAATAGCAAGCCGGGCCAAAGCCCGCTGGAACCACCCGCAAGGGTACAGGGCCGTGATGAAAGTCGGGCTTCCGATGGTAGCCAGCATGGCGTCGGCCACGGTCATGCAGTTCACGGACCGCCTATTTCTCAGCCATTACTCCCTTGACGCCATCGCCGCCTCTTTGCCGGCGGCCAACCTTTCACTGACCTGTTTTCTGACCCTGAGCGGGCTGTGCGGCTACACAGCCGTTCTTATATCGCATTACTGGGGGGCGGAGCAAAATTTCATGATAGGCCCCGCCCTGTGGCAAGGATTGTGGTGCGCTTTCGCCGGCTGCCTGCTGCTTCTGGCTTTCTGCCTCGCGGCCGGGCCGGTGTTTGACTGGGCCGGGCACGATCCTGGCGTGCGCTCCCTTGAGGTTGACTATTTCCGCATCCTGAACGTTGGCGCGTGTTTTTCCCTGCTGGCCGGCGTGTTAAGCACCTTCCTTTACGGGCGCGGTTTCGCCAGGCCGGTGATGCTGGCCAGCATTCTGGCCGCGGTTGTGAACATTCCCCTGGATTATCTCCTGATTTACGGGGTGGGGATTTTTCCTGAATGGGGCATACGCGGCGCCGGAGTGGCGACCGGAATCGGCGCGGCCGTAAATTTCTTTTTCATTTTCTTTTTGGTTTTCAGAAAAAACAACAGCCGTTACAACATTTTCAGCGGCTGGCGGCCAAACTGGGGCATTTTGAAAAAACTCCTGAGATTCGGGGTACCCAGCGCCATCAATTTTTTTGTGGACCTCGGCGCCCTGGCCTGGTTCTCTCTGGAAATGGGCAAGCTTGGCGTTGCGCAACTGGCCGCCGGAACCATAGCTTTTTCCCTCAATTCCGTACTCTTTTTGCCGCTGGTCGGACTGAGCATGGCTATTTCCACGCTGGCCGGCAAGGCCATGGGCCGGGGCAAGCCGGACGAAGCGGAAATTCTTGCCAAAAGTTCCCTGCATGTGGCCATCGCCTATACTTTGCCTCTGTGCCTCGCGCTTTTCGTCTTTGCCGATCCGCTGGTCGGGTTTTTCCAGTCGCAAGAGGCGGCCCTGTCCGGGAATAGCCCTGAAGTGCATGCCCTTGGCGTATCGCTTTTAAGCTATGTAGCCTGTTACGGCCTGGCCGACGCCTGCACCCTGACCTTCGTCGGACTTTTGAAAGGAGTTGGAGACACCGTGGCCGTGCTGCTCATGATGAGCGCAAGCGCCTTTGGCGTTCTGATTTTGCCCATTTTGCTCATGGAACGCTTCAGCGCGCTTTCCATCCATGCCCTATGGGCGATGTTCACCGCATACGCCTTTGTTCTGGCCGCATCCGCCTTCGTGCGGTTCAAAAGGGGCAAATGGAAGGGCATGCGGATTATATCCGAAAACATGTAAAAAATGCTTGCGAGTTCCCGCCTCGTAGCATAATAATTTACATATTTCATTACGAACATGATGGGATATCGATAATTACGGAACGCTGCCACGATTTTTATATTTATTTGCGTTTATTTTTTATATTTTTGGCTATCTGCGAAAACAGACCCTCATTGCTAATATCTGTCTGCCCGGAGCGCTTGTTTCCAGCGTTAAGCAGCCGGGTTTTTATATATTGACCGATTATATTGTCAAAAAACATTTCAGAGGGATAAATCATGACCATTAAAAAATCAGTCCGCATTTCATGGATATTGACGCTATTGCTCTTTATAGCCTTGATCTGGGCCATGGTGAACGTACGCTCGAATTACCGGGCCATTACCGCCATGCAGGAAAATCGCCGCATTTCCATTTCCCTGGCCAATGAGATGCAGGAATCATCGCGCAACCTTACCAGCCACGTGCGCGAGTTTTCCGTTACCGGCGACAAAAAATTCTCCGATATGTACCAGAGCGTGCTGGACGTGCGTTCCGGCAAGGTCGCCCGCCCGAAAAACGCCGCCGTCGCGCCCGGGAAAAGCGTTCCGCTGCAGCAGCTTATGCAGGACGCCGGTTTTACCGCTGAAGAATTCGATTACATGAAAAAGGCCGGCGATCTTTCCAACGGGCTGGTCAATCTTGAGGTAGAGGCCATGAACGCCGTGCAAGGCCTTTTCAAAGACGCTTCCGGAAATTATTCCGTAAAAGGCGACCCGGACAAGGCCAAGGCCATAAGCCTGGTTTTCAGCGATGAATACAACCGCCACACCGATGAAATCATGAAGCCCATATCAGCCTTTACCGGGCGCCTGAACCAGCGCCTGAACGACGCCATAGAGCGCCAGGACTCCGCGTACCGGGCCTCCATGGGCGTGCTGGTGGCAGTGGCCGTGGCCGTTATGATAAACCTTATCGTCGTGCTTTTCACAACCTCAAAACTTATTGTCAGGCCCCTGCTGGCCTGCGACGAATTCGCCCACGCCGTGGCCAACGGGAACTTCAGCAGCAGCCTCAAGGTGCGGAGCAACAACGAGGTCGGCTCGCTGGCCGGGTCTCTGGCCAGCATGGTATCTGCGCTGCGCGAGCGCATAAGCATGGCGGAAGAAGCCACGCGCAAAGCGGAAGAGCAATCGGAAGTGGCGCGGCAGGCGGTGCTTGAGGCTGAAAAAGCCAGAAGCGAGGCTGAAAAGGCCAAAAGCCAGGGCATGCGCCAGGCCGGAGAACAGCTTGCCTCCATAGTGGCACAGGCCAGAAACGCCGTTATCGAACTGGACAGGAACATAGCCCAGGCCAAGGAAGGGGCCAATACGCAGCAGGAACGCCTGGCCGCTTCCGTTACCGGCATGGAGCAGCTGAACGCCGCGGTGAACGAGGTCGCGCGCAGCACCAGCATAACGACTGAATCCGCCGACGTGGCCCGGCAAAACGCCCAAGAGGGCAGCGATATCGTAAACAACCTGGTCAAATCCATAGAGCTGGTTGACCACAAAACCGCGTCACTGCGCGAAAGCATGAACCAGCTGGGCAGCCAGGCCGACGGCATAGGCCGCATTATGGGCGTTATAAGCGATATTGCAGACCAGACCAACCTGCTGGCCCTGAACGCCGCCATTGAAGCGGCCCGCGCCGGCGAAGCCGGGCGCGGCTTTGCCGTTGTGGCGGACGAAGTGCGCAAACTGGCGGAAAAAACCATGCAGGCCACCGGCGAGGTCGGGGCTGCGGTTAAAGCCATTCAGGCCGGCACCGCCGCCAATATAAAAGGGATGGAAGACACATCCGACTCCGTGCATGAAAGCACTGAAATGGCGAAAGCGGCCGGAAATTCGCTGCAGAACATCGTGGTGATATCAAAAGACACCGCTGAAAAAATACATTCCATCTCCGTAGCCGCGGATGAACAGTCCGGAACCTGCCAGGAACTTTCCAGAACGACCGACTCCATAAGCCAGCTTGCCGACGAGACGCGGCGCAATATGGAAAACGCCAGTTCGGCGGTGCTTGCGATTGACAAGGTTGTTTCCCAGGTGACCGCGCTTACGGACGAATTGCGCCGGGCCTGACCGCCAGGCCGCATGCGCGGCCTGGCGGCGGCCTTAACCTGTAATGCCGCGCTCTAATATTTGACAATAAAAAGAAATCGCCCCATAATGATACCTTAAAAGTAAAGGACGCAGCGGGGCGATTTCTTTTTATGAATGAAGATGAACTAACCAGGCTGGAATTTGACGAGGCCCGTTTGGCGAATATGCTTTTCGGCCCTTCCGGCGACAATCTGCGCAGCCTTGAAAGCCGCTCCGGCCTGAGCATCATGAGCCGGGGGTCCGGCGTGACCCTGTCAGGCGACAAAGACGCGCGTTCACTGATGGCCAATCTGCTCGGGCAGATGTACGCCCTGCTGAAGACAGGACAGCCGCTTTACCCGCGCGACCTGCTCTATGCTTATGACATGCTCAGGAAAGACCCGTCCACGGATTTGAGCCGCCTTTTCAAAGATTCCGTGTTCGTTTCCTCACCCAAGCGTTCAATCATTCCCAAAACCCTGAACCAGCGCGACTATGTTGACGCCTTGCGCGCTTACGACATGGTTTTCGCCACCGGCCCGGCCGGAACCGGCAAGACATACCTGGCGGTGGCTGTGGCCCTGTTCATGCTGATGAGCAAGAAAGTCAAACGCATAGTGCTCACGCGCCCGGCGGTCGAGGCGGGTGAACGCCTTGGATTCCTGCCGGGCGACCTTGTGCAGAAAATAGACCCGTACCTGCGGCCTTTGTATGACGCATTGCACGACATGCTTGATTTCGCCAAGGTTTCCGAAATGATGGAAAACAGCGTAATAGAGGTGGCTCCGCTGGCTTTCATGCGCGGGCGCACCCTGAACGACGCCTTCATAATTCTTGACGAAGCCCAGAACACCACCCACGAGCAAATGAAAATGTTTTTGACCCGCATGGGGTTCGGCTCACGCGTGGTCGTTACCGGCGACACCACGCAAATAGACCTGCCGGACAGCGGAAGCGGAAAACGCTCCGGCCTTGTGCATGCCTTGAAAATTCTGGAAGGGGTTCCAGGCATCAAACATATCCAATTCAATCAGGAAGACGTCATACGCCACCCCTTGGTGGGGCGGATAGTCCAGGCCTATGAAAAGCAAAACCCAACAACATCAGCATAACCCCAAACGTTGCCCCGGCAACTGGCTGCTGGAACAAATAGGCGGAGTAAAGGTCAGCTACGGCTTTCTGGTCATGTGCGCGCTTTTTCTCGGCCTTGCGTTCATAGCCACCTTCGACTTTTCCCCCCCTATGACCCCCCTGGCCATTGACGAGGTTGCAAAACACGACATCGCGGCCGACCGCTCATTTTCTTTTGTCAACACCGACGCCACCCGGCGCAAGAAAGAATCCATACGCATGGCCGCCCCGCTGGTTTGCGACCTGAACCTCGAGGGAATAGCCGCCATGACCGGCAATATCAACGCTATTCTGGAAGAAATAGCGGCGGCGCGCGGCCCGGAAGAAATGGAAGCCTTGCGCCAATCCATTTCCAATTCCCTGTCTGAGGAACTGCCCCCTAAAACCTTCGAAACGCTCGCTTCGCCGGAAGTCAGGCGCACGATAACGGAAACCGTGATTCCATGGGTTGAAACGCGCATGGAAGAAGGCATCATAAGCGACACGCGCCTTTTGCTTTCGCACAAGGGCGGAATAATAATCCGCAACCTTGAAACAGACGAGGAAAGCGTGCGTTCCGACGTTTATTCCATTCTGGGCGTCAAGGAAATGGAAGCGGACATGGCCTTGATCGTGCGCAGCCTTCCTATTTCGCTTCAGGCGAAAAAAGCCGTGAACGTCCTGTTCAGCGGGCATATACAATCCACGTTGACCCCTAATTATGAAGCCACGGCCTCCAGGGTGGCGGACACGCTGAGCAGGGTTGAGCCGGTTGTGCGCAAGGTGCGTAAAGGCGAGGTAATCGTCCGCCAGGGTGAAACCGTAAGCCCGGCGCAATACCTGGAGCTTCAGGCCCTGTGGGACAGGCAGGTCGACCGTTTCCAGCACACCAAATTTATCGGCATCTTCATCATTTCACTGCTGCTTTCAAGCGGGCTTTTCTTTTCTCCCACCGCAAAAAAAGGCAGCCCGATCACCCAGAAAGACATCATTTTCGTTGCCTCGATGGTAACGGTTTTCGCCCTGCTGGCCAAAGGGTTCGCGCTTCTGGGCCAGTCAATGGCGGCCTACAACCCTGACGTCATAGCCGGAAGCGCGGCTTACGCCGTTCCGGTGGCGGGGGCCGCCGGTCTGGCCGCGCTTATTATTTCTACTAAACGCTACTTTTCCCTCAGCCTGCTGCTTTCCTTCTTCTGCACGGCCATGACGGACGGCGGGCTGGGAATATTCCTCTTCTATTTTCTCAGCGCCATGCTGGCAACCTGGCTTATGTCGCGCAGCCAGAGCAGGCAGGAAGCGGTGTGGGCCGCCCTGCCCCTGCTGCTCGGACTTTACGCCATGTGGGCCGGGGTCACCTTCATGCAGGGCGGCCTGCACACCCGCTATTTCGGCGAGAGCATGGCCGTGCTTATCGGCGCCCTTTTATCCATGTTGCTGACCTTCGCGCTGGCTCCTGTGGTGGAAATGGTTTTCCGCTATACCACCCGCTTCTGGCTGATGGAATTGCTTAACCTTGATCACCCCCTGATGCGCGAGCTCATGCTTAAAGCCCCGGGAACCTACCATCATTCTCTAATAGTCTCCAACATGGTCGAAGCCGGGGCGAAGGCCATAGGCGCGCACGGCCTGCTCTGCCGGGTCGGCGCACTGTACCATGACATAGGAAAGCTGGACAAACCCGCCTATTTCATAGAAAACCAGTTCAATATGGAGAACCCGCACGACCGCCTTACACCCACCTTGAGCGCCCTGGTCATTACCTCGCACGTGAAAAGAGGGGTGGATATGGCGCAGCAGCACCACCTGGGCGCGGACGTCACGGCCATTATCCAGCAACACCACGGTAACGGCGTCATAAAGTATTTTTACCAGAAAGCGCTGAGCGAGAACCCGAACTCCAAAACAGAGGATTTTTCCTACAGCGGGCCGCGCCCGCAAACCCGCGAGGCCGCCCTTGTGATGCTGGCAGACGTGGTTGAAGCCTCAAGCCGCACCTTGGCCGACCCCACCCCCAGCAGGATCAAGACGCATATCCATAACATAATTCGCGGCATTCTGGCCGACGGCCTGCTTGAGGAAGCTGACCTTACCTTCCGCGACCTCGATAAAATAGCTGAGAACTTCAATATCATTTTGAACGGCATATTCCACCACCGCGTTGAATACCCGGACAAGGTTCCGCACAAACCCGGCCAGGAAAACAAAGAGCAGGCCGGCGGCCAGCAGGCGAAAAAAGAAGGGGAAACTCCGAAAACCACCCCGGCCCAATGGCTTCCGGCTGACAAAACGCGCCAGCAGATGGAAAAGGGCGGGCAGCCCAAACCTCATGAGCCTAAGAAAGAAACCCAGGGCAAGGCGGCGGGGGCTTAAGCGCATGCATGGAACGCCGCTTGAGATAAGCCGCGACCAGGCTGTCGCCTGGCTTATGCCTTTTGGCCGGGCGGGCCTGCAAAAACTTTTCTCGTCCATGCTTGGGGCCGTGGGATTTCCGGAAGCCGAAGCGGAACTCGTGGTGTTGAGCGATACGGAAATAGCCGGATTGAACGAGGAATATCTGGGTTGCTCCGGCCCGACCAACGTGCTGTCTTTTCCAGAAGGGCAAAACCCTTCCGGCGGTTCGCAACGCCGCCTGGGCACGATTTTTATCTCGCCGCAGACCTTGCGGCGAGAATGTTCGCTGTACGGCATGGGGGCGGAAGAACGTTGCGCGGCGCTGTTGGCCCATGCGTTGGCCCATCTTTTGGGTTATGACCACGGCGAAGAAATGGATGACGTCACGGAAAGGGCTTTTTCGGTCTTCACCAAGGCGCCGGAAGACTTCTAAGACTCTCGTTTTTTTTGAACGGCGCCGTTATTGTTTTTAAGAAAGCAATAAAGCGCGGATTTTGCGGCGCGCTTTCAAAACTGAAAGTTGGAGCCAAAAGCCCGCTCCGTGCCGGGCGTAGCGCTTGCCGCCGTTGCCGTGCAAGCGCCGGAATCTTTCGAACGTGCGGCGCCCTCCAGGGCGATTTAACTGAAATAACGCTCCACTATCAATAAAAGGGGCAATGGAACGGCGTTTAGCTTATGGAATGGTTGTTTGACCCGACAATATGGGTAGGATTGATCACCCTGATCACCCTTGAGGTTGTGCTTGGCATAGACAACCTGGTTTTTATCGCAATCCTGGCCGACCGGCTGCCCAAAGGGCAACGCGACAAGGCCAGGGTGCTCGGGCTTTTGCTGGCCCTGTGCCTGCGCCTGGTGCTGCTTTCGCTGATGTCGTGGATGATAACCCTTAATAATCCGCTGATCAGCGCGGGAAGCGTCAGTTTTTCCGGGCGTGACCTTATTTTTATAGTCGGCGGTTTCTTTCTGCTTTTCAAGGCTACCGGGGAACTGCATGAAAGGCTGGAGGCCAATCCGGAAAACGACCCCCTGACCCCAAGCCACCCGAAATTCTGGACGGTGGTGCTTCAAATTGTTGTGCTCGACGCGGTATTCTCGCTTGATGCGGTAATTACAGCCGTAGGCATGGTTCAAAGCCTTCCGGTAATGATGGCGGCCGTGACCGTGGCTATCGCCCTGATGCTGCTGGCTTCCAAACCGCTGACCTCTTTCGTTGGCAAACACCCCACGGTTGTTGTGCTCTGCCTGGGCTTTTTGCTTATGATAGGGTTCAGCCTGGTGCTGGAAGGCTTCGGGCTGGCCATTCCCAAAGGTTATCTCTACGCCGCTATCGGCTTTTCCATCCTTATCGAAAGCTTCAACCAGATCTCGCTGCGCAACTACCTGAAAATTCAGGCCGGAAGGCCCATGCGCGCGCGCACGGCCGATGCCGTCCTGCGGTTTATGGGCGAACACCACCGCAAAATGGAGGAAGACAACGAGGAAGATGACGAGGCCGATCCGCACGAAGCCGCACAGGAAGCCGTCATTGTGGGTGAAGAAAGCAACATGATAACCGGCGTGCTTACCTTGAGCGAACGCTCCGTGCGCTCGCTCATGACCCCGCGCACGGAAATAAGCTGGATCAACCTGCTGGCCGGGAAAGAAGCCGTGCATTCCCAGCTTATGTCCAATAACCACAGTCTTTACCCGGTTTGCCGCGGAAATAACCTTGACGACGTAATAGGCATTGCCAAAGGCAAAGACCTTATGGCCGCCATATACGAGGAAAGCGACCTTAAAGACTTCGATACGCTGCGCGACCCCGTTTTCGCGCCGGAAAGCATGGACGCGGTGCGCCTTCTTAACCTGCTGCGCAAAGCCAGCGGGCAGATGGTCATGGTGGCTGACGAGTTCGGCTCCATAACCGGCCTGATTACTCCCGTTGACGTTTTTGAGGCCATTGCCGGAGACTTCCATGCCGACGAACATGACCCTGACATTGTGGAAGCGGAAGACCACTTGCTGGTTCAGGGCGGCACCGATTTGCACCTTCTTGAACAACGCCTGGACATAAACTGGCTGGTTGACCCGGACGGCGCCTACAGCTCGCTGGCCGGTTTTTTGCTGGACAAATTCGGGCACCTTCCGGAACGTGGAGAAAAATTTGCGTTTAACGGGCTTATATTTACCGTTGTCGAAGTTTCCGAGCGCCGCATAGACCTTGTACGCATCAGCAAGGAAGCTTGAACGGGCCGGTAACGCCTGACGCCGCTGGAAGGATTCAGCCATGCGCTGGATAATGCACATTGACATGGATGCGTTTTTCGCATCCGTTGAACAGCTTGACGACCCGAACCTGCGCGGCCTTCCGGTAATTGTGGGCGGAGGAGCGCGGGGGGTTGTTTCAGCCTCCTCCTATGAAGCGCGCAAATATGGCGTGCGTTCGGCCATGCCCATATTCATGGCTAAAAAGCTTTGCCCGAAAGGCTGTTTTGTACCGGTGCGCATGAGCCGCTACAAAGAGGTTTCCCTTCAAATAATGACCGTGCTCAGGGAATTTTCCCCGCTTATCGAGCAGATTTCAGTTGACGAGGCCTTTCTGGACGCCAGCGACCTGGTGGAAAAATTCGGCCCCCCGGAAGAAGTGGCTCAAAGCATCAAGCAGGCTGTTTACGGAGTAAGCGGCCTTACCTGCTCGACAGGCCTGGCCCCTCTGAAATTTCTGGCGAAAATCGCCTCAGACCTGCACAAACCGGATGGCGTTAGCGTCATTCACCCGCATGAGGTGCATAATTTCCTGCGTGACCTGCCGCTTGACCGCATACCCGGCATAGGGCGGCAGACCATGAAAATTATGGACGCCATCGGCGTGTCCACAGCTGGCGACATGGTGAAGTACCCGCAGGAATTCTGGGAGCGCAGGCTGGGAAAGATAGGCTCGTTGCTTTATTTGCGCGCTTCCGGAAATGACCCCAGGGGAATTGTGCCGTACCGCCCGCCCAAATCGGAAGGGGCGGAAAACACCTTTCCCCGCAATACGCGCGACCGTGAAGAAATAAAGGGCTGGCTGAGCAAACAGGCGGAAAGGATTGGCGCTTCCTTGAAAAAACACGGATTTTCAGGCCGCACCGTCACACTGAAAATCAAATTCGCCGATTTTACTCAAGTGACGCGCAGCAAAACCCTGCCGGAGCGCATTTGTGACCCGCAGGCTGTTTACAGCACCGCCGAAACGCTGTTTAACGCCCTTGAACTGAAGCAGGACGTCAGACTGGCCGGAATCAGCGTTTCCAACTTTGACGGGGAAGAACGGCAAATCCAGCTCATGCTGGAGTATTAGGCCATTTTATAAATGCCCTGGCGGTAGCGTTAGCGTACGCCCGCAAGCGAGCAGCGCTGCGTGTCTTTATTAGTACAAGCCGCTTCTGGCTTGTACATGTCGGATAAGATATAGCCTTCCGCATTCAAAACCGATTCTTGCGGAGATATTTCAAAGTTAAAATGTCTAAGGCGTTTCACGCCGCGGAACGCCCACGGCACCAACCAACCAGGCAACCGGAATGAAAATAAGCTTCGTAACCTATACTTACAACGACCACAGCTTTGTGCGCGAGCTGCTGAACATTCTGCCGGGCTACGGCCTGAATTTTCATGAAATTATTTTGGTGGACGACGCTTCTCCCTCGCCTTTTCCTGAAACTTCCGGTATAAAAATCATGCGCTTGGAAAAAAATGCCGGCCCCAGCCAGACAAAACGCCTCGGCATGGCCGCGGCTACCGGAGACGTTATTTTTTCCCTGGACGCGGACACCAGGCCGCACGCCAAATGGGCGTTGAACGCAATGCGCTACATGGCCCTTCCTGAAGTAGGCATGGCCGGTTGCCGCATTATTCCATCAATGGGGGCGGACCATCTTTCCAAGGCGCTTTACCGCATGTCGCAAATGGAAGGGCTGCCGGCGGAAGACCGCCAGGCCACCTTTCTGCCCGGCAACGTATGGCTGATACGCCGCGACGTATGGCGGGCCGTGGGCGGCCTGGATAATTACGCCAACATGATACACGGCGACTTTCACCTTTGCATGAAGGTGCGTCAGGCCGGGTGGAAGCTGGTGGCTGCGGACGCCTACCCCGTGTACGAGCGGCGCAGGCTGAACCGTGAAGGTTACGCCCGGCGAGAATGCCGTTATATGGCCTCTTCCGCCCAGGCGATGGTGCTAAACGGCGGAACGGCGGAATGTTTCGCCTTTCTGGAAAAATACATGCGCCCGGCCAAGGATTACATGTTCGCGGGCGGCGACAAGGTTATGCTTTATGCCTCATTGCTCCGGCTGGCTCTGCTTTTCCTCTGGCTGCCGGATATGCCCGGCCCGGGGCTGGGCAACCCGGAGCTTCGGCGTTTGCGCGCTGAAATAACCGCAGGGATATGGTATTTGCTGAATCCGTTTCCCAAAACCGGGAGCTTGCTGCAAGATGACCTGTCAAACCTTGCCGATTCCGGGCTGATTACGCGTGAAGCGGCCTTTCAGGCCGATGTTGAACGTCTTTTCGCCCCGTACCTGGAAAATGGATTCATGCGGGAACTGGAAGAGCAATGGGTGGATAAAATGCGCGCGGAGGACAAGCTCTGTATTTTTGACGGACATTACATGTCGGACCGCCTGGTCTGAACCTCTCAGCCTCTTGCCCGTGCGGGCCTCGAGCCTTTCGGAGTAATATATGAATCAGCATGAACAAACCATACACCGGCGCGGGGCAATGCCGAAACGCAAGCTTGACATGGCCGCTAAACCGGAC
The DNA here is from genome assembly GCA_031552195.1 of Desulfovibrionaceae bacterium. Lineage (GTDB taxonomy): Bacteria > Desulfobacterota > Desulfovibrionia > Desulfovibrionales > Desulfovibrionaceae > JAVBMP01. Next base: position 40,627 of record JAVBMT010000006.1, on the reverse strand, counting down.
GTTTTCAAGAATTTTCCCGAGGCCCCTTTCATACCGCTGCCGGAAGGCATAACCTGCCCCGTGCCCTTTTGGGAAACCATGCTGGAATATGGCAGGCCCAGCCTGACCTTGAGCGCGAACCTGCCGCTTATCGCAACAATTTTGAGGCTCGGGGCCGGAATGAGCAGAACAGTTTCCGGGCTGCGCACCTGGCCCAGCGCCGGGGCCCTTTACCCTTGCGAAGTTTACGCCCAGGTGCATTCCGTTTCCGACATGGCTGACGGAATATATCATTTTTCCGCGCAGAACGGACCGGACGGCCCTCCTGTAATGCACGTTCTGGAATTGGAGCCGGAAGACGAAACCGGTTCCGCGGAAAATGACGTTCCTTCCATGCGCCTGATAATAAGCGGAATTTTAGAGCGCAGCGCCTGGAAATATCAAGCCAGGGGATGCCGCTATGTTCTGCTGGACGCCGGCCACCTGGCCGCCAACCTTGACCTTGCCATGCAGGCCTTCAATATAGACGCCAAGCTTATCCTGAATTTTTCCGAGCAGGCTGTCGCGAAAACCCTTGGCCTGGACATGGAAAAGGAGATGCCCCTGGCGATTCTGGAATGGGGCGCCCCGAATTCCGGATGGGGAGAAGCGGAAAAAGGCCATGACTTCATTTCAACCAGGGAACTGGCGCCGAAGCACGAAGCCAGCCTGGACGCCGCCTCCATCCTGGCGTGCTATGCCCCCGATAAATCCGTTCTATCGTGCTATGATCCGGAAAAATCCCTTACCCTGCCTGAAGATTTCATGACCATGCGGGCCAGGGTATACTCCGCCGGAACCGACATCATGCTGGATAACGTGATGCACCGCCGCCGCTCCCGCCGCATCTTTCCGGAAAAAGGCATAGCGATTGAACGCATCAGCCTTATATTGAAAAGCGTCATGCCGAAACCCCTGCCTTGCTACCTTACCCTGATTCTGGCTCCGGACAGCGGAGCTCCTAAAGGTTCCTACCTTTACGCGCCGTTCAAGCCGAACCACCGCCTCCTGCTTCCGGGAACCATGGGCGAGGACTTGCGTCCTAAAATAGCCAAGGCCTGCCTGGATCAGGAAGTTTTCGCCTCGGCTTCATTCCTGGCCGTTTTCTGGGCCGATCTTGCCGCGCTGGAAAAAGACCTGGGAGACACCGCCTACCGCCACGCCATGTTCGCCGCCGGGCGCGCCGGCGAAAGGCTTTATCTCGCAGCCACCGCCCTTAACATGAACTGCTGCGGCATTGCGGCCTTTTATGACGAAGAGCTTAAAGAAGCCGCCGGACTGCCCGCAAACGCCTCTCCGCTCTACTGCATTGCTTGCGGATAGCGCGCGGCGCCTGGCCGCACACGCCCGAAACGGCTGTACTCACTGGCGGGCGGGCAGCGCTCACCCGCCAGAACCAGCCGATATGCCCAAACTTTTCGCCTCAGTCCAAAAATTTAACTGTTCCCACCATACATCCATCATGCGTAGCGCCCATTCAGGCGGCCATCCGCAAATATACACAAATATCCACCATACAGGTAAACTCAGTTATGCACGATCATATTATTCTGTTTTTATCAATATTCCTTTTTGCAAGTTCCGCCCTTCCGGCCCGCGCGGAACTTGACGTTTCCATTGTGCCCGCGCCTGACGCGGAGGGCAAATGGGGCTATGTCGACGCCGCCAGCGGCAAAACCCTTATCGCGCCGCAATTCAGCGACGCCGGTTTTTTTTATGACGGAGCGGCTATCGTAAAACGCGCCGACCATGAAAAAACCTATACGGCCAAAACAATCCGGGGGGAAACGGTGCGCGTTATTCCGGAATTTGCCGGAATTATCAACCGCGACGGAGAAGAAATTCTTCCGCTCCGGTATGAGGTATACAGGGCCGATAGCGGCGGCAACCGCTTGCCGCGCCTTTTCCTGGTCAGGACGGATGAAGGCGAACTTGGGGCGCTGCACGCCGGCAAGGGCTGGATAGTGCCGCCCGGCGCATATAAAAACATCAGTTTTACGAGCGACGGCGCGGTGTTATGCGACGGGGCGCACTACACGCCGGACGGACTTCGCGTTAATCCGCCCAGCGGCTGTGAAGTGGCCTGGCAGGAAAAGAAAACAGGCATGTTCCGGGTGCGCAAAAAAGGCGGCGGACCTGAGGGCGTAATGAGGCCGGACGGGTCCCTGCTTGTTCCGGTTGAATATAATGAAATCAAAGCAATGCCCGAAGCCGGAATATGGCTGGCCTCGCGCGGCGATTCCGCAGCCAAGGGCAAACTCCTGCTTGCCTATATGCTCGGCAAAGGTATTGACGTTGACGACGGCGAAGACATAGCTGCCACCCATGTGTACGACGCCTCCGGCGCGAAATTGCGCTCTTTCCGTTCGCGTTATTACCCAAGCGCCGCCGGTGACATTTACGAATATCTGAGCGAAGGGCGGGAATACAGGGTCAACGCCCGCACGGGCGAGCTTTTGCCGGAAAAGTCCGACTATGAGGCTGACGGAAAAGGTTTCAGAATTTTTAAAGAAAAAAAGCTATACGGCATAAAAGATGCGCGGGACCAGGTGACTGTGCCGCCGGAATATGAAGAAATCGCTTCCCTGGGCGGCGGGCTTTTTTCCGCCACGCGAAAAATGGAATATTACGTAAACAACCACGGCCTCATCGACGGCAACGGAAAGGTGATATTGCCCTTCATATACGGCGGAATAGAGAGCTGTTCCTACCCCACGCGGAAAAACGGCCCCCTGCTGCGCATGACCTGGGGCAGCCCATCCGCCTATCAGTTGATTGACCGCTCCGGGCGAGCCTTGGGCGAACATAGTTATGAAAACCAGTTTTACTTTAACGCCGCCGGGCAGGCCGTCGTCTGGCGCGGCCATAAATACGGGCTTATCGACCACACCGGGCGCGAGGTGTTGCCCTGCGCGCACGAAACGGTGTTTGACGAAATAACGTTGCGCGAAACAAGGCAAGGAACCGGAACCGCCCCCAAAAGTGCCTCAGTGGCGCCGAAAGAGGCCTTATATATCGTAGAGCGCGATAATCTGTGGGGAATTTATGACGGCACTGGCAAGGAACTCGTTCCCATACGCTACGGTTACGTCACTCTGGACAACATGCCTCAAGGCTGGGCGAGAGTGGAAAATCCGGGCAGGACCAAAAGAGGCGTTGTGAATTGGCGCAGCGGCCAGGTTATTGAGCCGGTTTATGATTCAGTCATGGTTTATCAAGGTTTTTTCATCGCCTATATTTATGGCGGAAATAAAGACGTTTATATTGTTCTGGATAAAAAAGGCAAGGAGACAGCCCGCTATGACCGCGCGGAATGGCTTGAGAACGCCGCGGCGCTGGTGGCGAAGAAAGACGGCAAATACGCCATGATGAACGAAGAAGGCAAACCGCTGACACCGTTCCGTTATGAAAATATGTTCAAAGCCGAGGGTCCGTTTCTCTGGGCCTGGCCGGAAGACGGCAATAAAATTTTACTGAACGGCAAGGGCAGGGAATATACTATAAAATAAAAACGCCCGGAACGTAAGCTTTGGCAATGCCGCTTCGCCTTGCAGCCGCGAAAGGAAAAAGACGCCGCGCGATAATTTGACCTGGGTCACAGTTTTATTTCCGCCATTCCGCTAGCATGCCGGCATCTTTGAGCACAGCATAAAAGGAGACGCCATGAAATACGCTTGGAAGCGGCCTGCCTGGGAACAAGGCGCGGAAAATTACGTCCGATACGCCTTTCTGGCCTTTTACGTATATGTGGGGCTGAAATTTTTTCTTTACGCCATGTGGGGCCTTGGGTTCAGCAACGTATATATTGAACGGCCCCCTTCGGTGGAAGCCTTTCTGCCCATAGGCGCGCTCATGAGCCTGAAGCGCCTTTTGCTTGCGGGCGCTTATGACCCGGTGCACCCGGCCGGGCTGACCATTTTGCTTATGGCCATTGCCTCGGCCTTTTTACTGCGCAAAGGCTTTTGCGGATTCCTCTGCCCTGTCGGAGCCGTTTCCCGCCTGCTGGAAAAGCTTGGCGCCAGCCTGGGCCTTCAACGCCGCCCGCCGCGCTGGCTGAGCATAGTTCTCACCATTCCCAAGTATCTTTTGCTGGCCTTCTTCTTTTACATAATTTTGTGGAGCATGAACATCGCGGATATTGAAAACTTCATGCGCTCCCCCTATTATATCGTAGCGGACAGCAAAATGCTTCTGTTTTTCTTGCGGCCCACGGCTTTTGTACTGGTTTGCCTGGCTGTGCTGGTTTTGGGCGGAATGATCATACCCGGCTTCTGGTGCCGGGGTTTTTGCCCCTACGGCGCTTTTCTGGGCCTTTTTTCCTTTTTCTCGCCCGTTGCGGTAAACAGGAACCCGGATACCTGCATCAATTGCGGGCGCTGCTCCCAAGCCTGCCCTTCGCGCATCGCCGTGCACGAGAAAAACCGCGTGAGCGACCCGGAATGCGTAGGCTGCGTGAGTTGTCTGCGCGCCTGCCCGGTTAAAGACTGCCTTTCCCTGCGGACCGGATATACGCGCCAGGCCAAAATCATTCCGGCCGTAACCGTGGCTTTCGGATCCGCCCTGATCGTGGCGGCGCTTTTCCTGTGGGCGGCTGGCAGCGGGCGCTGGGATAACGGAATTCCGCCGGAAATGCTGCGCTTTATGCACGACAGCATCAACTCTTTCCAGCATCCTTAACAAACATTTTACATACGCGCTGAGGCCGCATCCGCTAAAAGCATGCGCGCCGCCAGGGCTTTGCCGAAGTTAAAACGCTATAAAGCAAAACTTTCGTCATAAAAATGACGGGGCGGTGGAACCATGATTCCACCGCCCCGTCATTTTTATATGCCAGAGTTTCGCTTCCGCTTATCAGGCCGCCTTCACCTGCAAGGCGGGCTTGAGCCAGCTGCGGATTATGCCTACCGCCTGTTCCATGTTCTGTTCGCTCAGGTGTATGGCGTGGGCCTTGATGTCTTCTATCTTCTCGAGCACAGCCATGGCGTCAAGCTCTTCCTCGGAGTTTTCCATGAGGGCCAGGCGTTCTTCGCCTATGGGCAGGCCGTCGAATCCTTCCATAACCTCGCCTTCAACCTTCGGACGGATCAGGGCCATCACTACCGGGCGGACGATCAGGAGCAGGAAGAGGAAAATAAGCAGGGAGTTAAGCAGCGGTTTGCCGAGGCGCATGGTGTATCTGGCCACGGTGTCCACAAGGCCGCTGTCTTCAAATTCCACAGGCGCGCCGAAGGCTATGTTGCTGACTTCGATCACGTCGCCGCGGGCGGAGTCGAAACCCACAGCCTGGGCGACCAGTTGCTTGATGCGCTTGATGTCGTCCTCGCTGCGCGGCACGAACACGCTTTCGCCTTTTTCGTTCTTTTCATAGCTTCCGTCTATGGCCACGGCCACGGTCATGCGGTTTATGGCGCCCACGGCGGCCACTATATTCTGTTCTTCCTTGTTGTACTGATAATTTTCCACGCGGCTTTCATCGGTGCTGCTGTCGCTGCTGGTGGTGCCGCTGAGGCCGTCGCCCCGGAAGTTGGCTTCGGGAACTCCGCCTTCAAGGGCGGCCTTGCCCTGCCGCGAGCTTTCACTGCGGTTGGTGGATATCATCACGCCTTTTTCCGGGTCGTAAAGCACGCGGTTGATGGTTTTATGGCTGTAGTCAAGGTCGACGTTAACCTTGGCCATTACGCGACCGGCCCCGGTTATGGGCATGAGCAGCTCTTCAATACGGCGCTCCAGGTTGCTCTGGGTCATGAGCTTATGCTCGTACTGGGTGGTGGTCATGCCCTGAAGGGAACCCTGTTCTTCCGGCTGATAGAGCACGTAGCCGGCGGTGTCAGTCACGGCCACGCGTTCTTTGGTCAAACCTTCGACAGCCATGACCACAAGGTTGATAATGGCGCTGACTTCTTTCTGGTCCATTTTTTTGCCGTCAACCAGCTTAAGCACAATAGAGGCGGAAGGTTTCTGCTGTTCTTCTATGAAAAGGCTGCGCTGCGGCATGACCAGGTGCACCCTGGCGCTCTCAACCTTGGGGAACTCGGAAATGGTGCGGGTAAGTTCGCCCTGCAGGGCGCGCTGGTAGTTGACCTTTTGCACGAAATCGGTCGCGCCGACCTTGATTTCGTCGAATTTTTCAAAACCTATTCCCTGCCCGGTAATGCTGCCTTCGCCCGCTATCTTGACGCGCAGGGCGTAAACCTTGTCGGAAGGAACCAGAATGGTGCGGCCGTTGTCGTCCAGCTTGTATTCAACGTTGTCTTTATCCAGAACCTGCACTACGCGGTTGGCGTCTTCCATGGGCAGGTTGGTGTAAAGCGCCTGCATGTCGGTCTTGTTAAGCCAGACCACCATGAAGAAAAACACGCCTATGACCATGGCGGCAAGCGAACTGACCAGAATGCGCTGCGAGGTGCTTATCTGCTGCCAGAAATTTTTTATCCTGTTGCTCATATCGTTGAAAAAGCCGGGCATGACGTCCTCCGTGATCTTTCTTTAATATCTATCTTTAAAAATTAGAATTGCATGCGCGAGAGTTCGCGGTAAGCCTCAAGCACCTTGTTGCGCACGGCGCTGGTAATGTTTACCGCAAGCCCGGCCTTCTGCATGGAAATCATAAGTTCGTGCACGTTCTGGTTTTCGCCGGAAGCGAAAGATTGAATCATGGCGCTTTTTTCCTTTTGCAGGTCATTCACCTTGGTCAGGGAATCGGCCAGGGTGTCTGAAAAAGATGTGGTTGCGCTTTTGGATTTTACGGCTTCAGCGGGTTTGCTGGCTTCAGCCACCTTGTTGAAATTCTGCAGGGCATTGCTGTATGCTTTCAAACCCACGCCTTGAATGCTCATGATTCTTCTCCTTTACCTTTCGCCGCGCTCTAGCGCCCTATTTCCAGGGCCTTGTTGTACATGGCCTTGAGGGTGTCCACCGTGGTGACGTTGGCTTCATAGCCGCGCTGGGCCGTCATCATATTGACCATTTCCTCAACCACGTTGATGTCAGGGTAAGACACGTAGCCTTCTTCGTTGGCGTCAGGGTGGCCGGGTTCGTAAACCATTTTCTGCGGCCTTTTGTCCTGCACGATGTGGGCGACGCGCACCCCGCGCAGTTCCTTGTCAAGGGCGCTCTGCATATGGGTGGAGAAAGGATCGTCAACCGGAGTGGATTCCATGACCACGCTCTTCCGGCGGTAAGGGCCGCCTTCCGGCGTGCGCGTGGTCTTGGCGTTGGCAAGGTTCATGGAAATAATGTTCATATGGGTGCGTTCCGCGCTGAGGGCGGAGCTGCCGATATCAAGAGCCGTCATGAAGTCCATTTATTTTTGCCCCTCTTGAATAATGTTTCTGAGCCCTTCGAAGTTTTTCGTAATAACCTGGGTAAGGGCGGTATATTGCAATGAATTCTTGGCCAGGGCGGACATTTCTTTGTCTATGTCGACCCGGTCTTCGCCGTGGATGATGCGCGGCTTGAATGATTTGTGCCAGTCCGGCCCGAATTTGTTCGGGTCGAAGGAGGCGGGAATATGCTGTTCCTCGGTGCGGCGCAGCTGGCCCTTGGCGCTGAGGCCCATGGCCTGTTGCAGCTTTTCCTCGAAATCAAGAACGCGTGGGCGGTAAGCGGGCGTTTTTATATTGGCTATATTGCTCATGATAACGTTCTGGCGCTTGAGCTGCATGTCCATCACAGCTCCGACCAGTTCGGTATGCGGTTCAAACAACGTTTTCATGTGGCTGACTCCTGTCATTTTTTCCCTGGGAAATTTTTTCCCACTCGGAATGACCGTAGATAAGCAATAAGCGTTCCAATCCTTTAATATGCTGATTTTAAATGATATTTTTGCGGAATATTTTTCTTGTCACTATAACATACTGAAATTACAGATAATTACTTGAAGGCTGCAAACGTCATTTTTACGTCAGCTGGCATGCTTACATAACACTCTGTAATATAAGCGTATTTCTATCGGGCATTTTTGAAAGGTTCTCTTTATATATTAAGGATGAAATTTTCTTCCCAGACTTTATTCAATAAAGAAGGCAACTTTAAAAATATAATATATATTTCAATACGTTATATTTGAAAAGGCTGATTTTAAAATTATGGCATGATCTTTGCTTTGAACTTCGCAAACGGCAACTGGCAGAAATAACGCCGTAAAACACAAACGCCCTGGAGGGGACAAATGAGCAACCTGATCGATTATGAAATCAACAAGGAACTTGGCGAATGCTACCTGTTTATGGGCGAGTACGCCAAAGCGCGCGACTATTACAACAAGGCTGTGACCGCCTGCGGCGATTATTGCGAGCCGTTCCTCGGGCTGGCCGCCATTGAAATGCAGTTCGGCAACGTGGATGCCGCGCACAGTTACTACCGCAAAGCTGTGGCCGCCGAATCCACCAGCAAAAGCCTGGCCGGACTCGGCCTGATTGAAATGGAAACCGGCTCGCATGACCTGGCCTTTGACCATTTCACGCAATCTCTGGCCCACGACCCGGAAAACATCATTTCCCTGAACGGCATGCTGCAGAGCGCCTACCACCTGAACAGGCTGGGCGACGCCCTCGGCTACCTTGAAGGAGCGCTGGGAATGCAGGACGCTGACCCCGTGCGTTTCGCCCTGGCCGGCTGCCTTACCTCGCTGGGCCGCGAAAGCGAAGCCAGAGAACACCTGGAAATTTTACTGAGCCGCAACCCGCAGTACACTTGCGCTCAAGAACTTTACGCTAGCATCGCTGCGTAATCCACTGCGTGCTGACTGCCAACAGAACGCAGTTCCCCTCCCCAACGATTTCCCGGCCTCATGCTGGCGCGAGAGGCCGGGAAATTAACCCAACCTGATTTGGGTTCCGGACAGGGATGGCCGGAAAAGTACGGGAGGCAGTGCCAGGCCACAGGAAGGGCCTGCATTACAAAAGTAGTGCTGAAATGCACGCCCGGAGAGTGGAGAATCTCCACCTTTAACGTGAAGGACGCGAATATGCGCCGCAAACCGACCGGAACGCCCTGACAGGAAACTGTCCGGGCGTTCCGCAGTTTTACGCTAGATGTATTTTAACTTTGAAAGATCTCTGCAAGAATCGATTTGGATACAGAAGATTATATTATCCTACATGTACAAGCCCAAAGCGGCTTGCGCCAGAGTCGTCCAGCCTTGAAAAATTGGACTGCTCGGCAAGGATTTATCTTCAACTCCTTGCCCCGAGATGCTTGTCGGCGGGCTTTGCCATCCGTCAGGCAATCATCTCAAAGCGAAAAAGCTCTAAAGGCACGCCGCGCTGCTCGCTTGCGGGCGTATGCTAACGCGGCCGCCAGGGCATTTAAACTTTTCCGAAGTTAAAATGCCCTAACCAGGCGGAATATTTCATATGGAAAACGCCCTGCCGAAACCTGGAAAAACAGCTTTTTCAGGTTATTTTTTTGCCGCGCCTTACAAAAAGACAAAAAAAGTCTGATTTTTACACGATAACATGCTGTAAAAAATGATTTATTTTTTTAGACGACATGAATTTACCCCGCAAGTGCTGTAACCGCCTAAGCAACAGGCCGTAACATACTGATTTATTTAAATGGCTTTTTTTTGGCCCGAACTTTTTTTTATGCTATTAGGTAATCGTCGAATGGTATGGTTTCGGCTTCGTTAATGCGGGCCGCTTTCAATAACCGGGCAAATCATGAAAAGGGAGAATGCCCCACTGGTTTCAGGCAGGGTCTTATCTTAGTTTTAGAAAGTCCCGTTTTTTTAATAGTGCCACAAATTCCGCCCGGATATACGGAAGCGGATGATGGTGCAAAACGGTGGCCGAAAGGCCATACGAGCAGCGCTATGAACGAAAATGGACAGGAATTCGGTAACCTTCCGGAAGTTCTCATAATCAAAAAACGCGACGGAAGCGTTCGCGTCAAAACCAAAAGCAACCCCTGGCCCGCGTTATGTAAAGGCGCTTTTACGCTTAGCCTGCATCTGGCTCTGCTGTTGTGTTTTTTCGTTCCTTTTTTCCTGGGCGTGAAATCCATGAGCATGCCGCTCGTTTCGGAACAGGCCCGCCAGAAAAAACACGTTAACGTGGCCCCGTATGATTATCAGCTGAAGGTGGCGGTTCCCTCCACCCTGTCTTCTTCCGCGCTTTCGCCGTACGGCCCCGGTTTTGAGCAGGAATTGCTCGAAAATTTCTGTACGCAGCACGGTTTCATATTCGAACTGGTTCCGGCAGTTTCCCGCGAGGAAGCACTGTCTATGCTCCAGGCCGGAAAGGTCAACCTGGTTATCGGCTTCGGCGGAAAAGCCCCGGCCGAGCATGAGGAATTTGTTGTCGAAGGCCCGCCTTACGCGCAGTTCAAGCCCATTCTGGTTTACAAACCCCTGCGTAAAGACGGCGAGGAAGCCCAGGCGGAGGTGGAAACACCGTTTTCGGTGGCCGCTGAGCTCACTCCGCGCATACTGAACAACGGCGATGGAAAAGTCTTGCTGGACCCGGCTTCGTATTCGCTCCGGCTGCCTCTGGACAGCTCTTTGCGTACAGGGCGCATCTTGAGCCAGACTGTGGCCTACCACTGGTTCTGGGGCCGCAACGATATTTTGCTGGACTCCGCCCTGGAGGAGTTCTGGTCCGCCGTGAACACTGCGGACCAGCTTGACGAGCTTACGGAACGCTATTACGGTTTTTTCCCAAAAAAACCGCAGCCGGAAGATCTTAAAGCCCTGGCCGAAGCGATTGACGGCAGCCTGATAAAGTATGCCTCCGCCCTGCAAAAGGCCTCTGAGGCCAGCGGCCTTGATCCTTTGCTGATAGCGGCCGTCGTGTTTCAGGAATCGCGCTTCAACCCGGAGGCCACCAGCAGCACAGGCGTGCGCGGCATGATGCAGCTTACGCAAAATACGGCCGACATGCTTAAAGTGGACAGGCTTGACCCGGCCCAGAGCATTATCGGCGGCGCGCGCTACCTGCGTATTTTATGGGATGAGCTGGAAGAGTTCGGGCTTGAGCCGTGGGACCGCTGGTGTATGGCCCTGGCCGCTTTCAACCAGGGGCCGGGAAATCTGAAAAAAGTGCTGCGCCATGCGGACGACGCCCCCACTTGGGCCGAACTTAAAAAGCTTTATCCGGAAATTTCCCGCAAAGGCCTTGCGGGAAGCGGGTTCCGCGGCCGGGAAGCCGTGGATTTTGTGGAAAGCGTTCGCTATTATTACTACGTGCTGTCAGGGCTTTCTGGAATCGCGCGGTCTGAAGGGCAAAACTTTAGCGGTCTTGTCGCCTTCACCACGCCCGCCGGAAGCTGAACCTTCTTCTCCGGCGTTTTTCCGGCCGCCTTCCCGCTCTACCAGGTCAAACAGAAAGCGCGCCGCTTCGGCGTCCGCCCCGGCGGAATTTTTGCCCGGCTTGGCGCTTTGGCTGAGCTGATAGTTAAAAAGCTGGTTCTTCCAATGCATGCCCTGGATCATGCAAAAAACCAGAACCGCCTCTTCCCAGCGCCTGGTCGGTTCAAAACGGTGCACGATGTTGGCGTATTTTTCCCATAAAGACATCAGGGAGCTTTCGTCGTAAGAATTGAGCTGTTCAGCCAGTTTGAGCAGTACGCGTTCCATAAGGCCCCCTGTTCGGAAATTGTGTGGAAGAGACTATACGGCAAGACCGTCTAAAAGCAAAGCGCCGCCTTGCGAACCGCCGGATTAATTTCCTGGCGTTTCAAGGCGGCGTTTATTGACAGGCGTAAGCTTTGCCCGTATAAAAGCCACCACCCGGATTTGCACGGAAAATAGAAAAAAATCAGGGCGGCATGCGCGCCAATAGCTCAGCCGGATAGAGCAACTGCCTTCTAAGCAGTAGGCCCGGGGTTCGAATCCCTGTTGGCGCGCCAAAATTTCAAGGGCTTGGAGTAAAATCCAGGTCCTTTTTATTTATTCGGCGCTGCGAAGCTATCGCCTTTGCAGTATATATTAAGCATGTCCAATAGCATACGAGAAATGCCGGGCGCTTTTTTTCTTTGACAAAGAAATGCGGGTATGATGTTTCTTTCTCCATGGACAAGAGCATCATCTCACGCGTTTTTGCTATAATGGGGAGCATTTTTTTCCGCTTGGCGGACATGATTGGAATAACCATCATTCCGTGGATAGTGCGGCATTTGGGTCAAAGAAACACCGGCCGGCCTTTTTCATGGCTCCTCCTCCTTGCTGATATTTTCTGGACAGCGGCAATAGTCTTCGGCTCTCTGCTGGCCTATATTGTACTTGCTGTCATTTTTACAGATATTAAGGATGGTTACACTGCATTCGCGTTTTTCACACTGATGTTTTTCTTCCTGCTGTCGCTCCTGCTTTGGCGCCTGTTCCGGTTTCTGGCCCAAAAGATTTCCGGAATCTCTCCACAAAGATAAATCATACACTTTAATTATTATTTTTATTACCTCCCACAAACTTGCCTCTCAGGATATACAAAAATGCGCATGAAAAACGGCGCGAAGACGGCAAAGAAGAACGATGTTCTTGTCGTCTCACGCCGTTTCCGGGCTAGCGGCCTTGGCAATGGAAATTCCAATAATGCGTGATAAAAACAGAGCCCGTTTCATATGCCAGGAACCCGGCAGACGCGGTAATTAGGGAACATTCCGCATATGGTTATGAAAATTGCATAGAGAAATTGCATAGATATGAAGAAAAAAAATCATATGGCCTTGCTTTTCCGGAAATTTCCAAGTACCTTGCCCACTAGGCTATCAAAATACACGTTCTACTTCCCATGAAGTGGCGTGGGTTTCTGTTTGATTACAAAAATGCAGACATGTAGAAATTGTCCTCAAAATGCCGCTCAAAAATCCTCCCTCCGGTCTGACCCGTTCTGCTTTACTGTGGGGATAACGCCCGGGCATTGTAATCATGCAGAGCGAGTTTGCTCCCTGACGTAGGCGTAGGGCAAAAGGTGCCTCATGGCTACACTGTTTGATTGGTATCTGTAAACGTAACCAGCAGATGGAGGATCAGCGCGTATGAATCCAATGTATTACGGGGTATGGGACGGTGTCGTGTATGACAACCGCAACCCGCAGGCCGCTTCGCCGGATTGTGAAGTGCCTCTTGACGATTTCGCTCAGTTTAACAGCGGCAACCCGATGCTTTCCTTTATTGGAGACAAGGGCTTTTTTATGATGTCTCCCAACGCCAGCCTGCCCTATGCGCTTTTCAAGCACCATGAACGCATTGCCCAGGAATCATGCGGAAAATGTACGCCCTGCCGTACAGGCTCGCATATCCTGCGCGACGCCCTTGAACTTGCTTGCAACGGCAAGGGAAATAACGTCAATTGGCGCACTGTGCGTGAAGTTGCGGGGCAAATGTGCGAAACAGCCGCTTGCGGCCTTGGCAAAACAGGCCCCCGCGCCCTTCTGGCCGCGCTTGATAATTTTGCTGACGCCCTGATCAGCGACCCGGCGGTGGAAGACAAGCCGCAAAACTCCTATGCGGCGGTTACCAGCCGATGTATCGAAGCCTGCCCGGCGCACGTTAACGTGCCCCGCTATATCGACTATATCAGAGACGGGCACCCGGATCTGGCCGCAAGCGTCGTGTTCAAGCACTACCCCCTGGTCGGCAGTTGCAGCCGGGTTTGCGTGCGCCTTTGTGAAAACGCCTGCGCCCGCCGTAACATTGACGGAGCGGTGGATATAAAAAACCTGAAACGCTTCGCGGCGGATAATACAACAAACATAGTCTCGGAACTTTTCGGGAAAATGCCGCAAATTTCCGGAAACAGCCCCAAAGTGGCGGTAATCGGAGCGGGGCCCGCGGGCATCACCTGCGCCTATCACTTGCTGCTGCATGGCTATGCCGTCACAATTTTTGAAAAATCGCAATATGCCGGGGGCATGGCCCGCTGCGGCATCCCGACCTACCGCCTGCCGAAGGGCGTGCTGCAGGAAGAGGCGGAAGTTATAACCCAGCTTGGCGGGCGCTATATTTACGGCCAGGCGCTCGGGCGCGACTTCTCCCTGAACAGCTTGTTCGCGCAGGGCTATAACGCGGTGTTTATCGGCATGGGGTGCAGCCAGGGCATGTTCCTTGGCCTGCCCGGTGAAGACGTCAGCCTTGCCGGTTATCATAACGGCATCGACTTCCTCCTTCAGGTGCATGACGGAGTTAAAACCGGGCAAATGCCGAAACTGGAAGGCGACGTGGCCGTCGTCGGCGGCGGCAACGTCGCCATGGACTGCGCCCGTTCCGCCGCCCGCATGACGAACGGAAAGGTGCATATCGTTTACCGCCGTACTGAAGCGGACGCCCCGGCCGACCATGAAGAAATCCTGGCGGCCAAGGAAGAAGGCATCATTTTCCATTTCCTTGCCAACCCGGATCAAATTCTCTCTGAAAACGGCCGAGTAAGCGGCCTGCGTTGCGTACGCATGGAGCAGGCGGAGCCGGACGCCAGCGGCCGCCGGGGGGTAAAGCCCATTCCTGGTTCCCAGTGGGAGCTCCCTTGCTCGCACGTTATTGCGGCTATCGGCCAAGCCATTGACAGCGCGGCCATTCAAAATGACGAAGTGCAATTCGACCGCCGCGGAAATATCGCCGTCAACGAAGCCCTCGCCACTTCACGCCCCGGCGTGTTCGCCGGCGGAGACTGCGCCACCGGCCCGACGACGTTGATTGGCGGAATGGCGCAAGGCAAAATAGCGGCCCAGTCTATCCATGATTACCTGACGCGCGGAAGCGTGGGCTTTACCCCGCGCGCCCGCCTGAGCGAGCTTGTGAAGAACGGCAAGTTACTTGACGGCGGCGCCACGGTTGCCTTGCAGCAGAAAATGGCCAGAACTCCGCTCAAATCTTTGCCGCCGGAAGAACGCAGCCATAATTTTGAAGAAGTCGACCTTGTTATGACCAGTGAAGAAGCCGTGCGTGAGGCAAACCGCTGCATGCGTTGCTACCGGCTTTATTCCGTGGTTACGCAGCTGCCCATTCCGGGCAACGCGGAAATATGAAAAATCTTTCACCTTACGAGGATATTATGAAAGCATATATAAATAACAAGGAAATCGACTTTCAGCAGGGTGAAACCATTTTGCAGGCCGCCAAGCGCAACGGGCAGTTTATCCCCACGCTCTGCGCCTTTCAGCCGCTTGACCACCTGCCGGGCACCTGCCGGGTCTGCCTTGTTGAAGTGCACCGCGCCTCCGGGGAAAACCTGATGGTCACTTCCTGCAACACCCCGCTTGAAGAAGGCATGCGCGTCTCCACGCGCAGCGCGAAAGCCAGATCCATGCAGCGTTTGCAGGTTGAAATGATTTTTGCCGACCATGAACAGAACTGTTCCGCCTGCGCGCGCCACGGCGACTGTGAACTGCAAGACCTGGCAAAATATGTCGGCCTGACGGAAAATCGCTTTGCCGGGCTGCAAAACCCCCGCCCGGTAGACTGTTCGGCAAACGGCCTTGTGCGTGATGTAAACAAGTGCGTGCGCTGTCTGCGCTGTGTGCAGGCCTGCCGCAATGTGCAGGGCATCGGCGCGCTTACTTTTGACGGCGTAGGCCTGGAAGCCGGGGTCGGCGTGGGTTCCGCCCCTGACTGGGCAGCCTCCGGCTGCGTGCAGTGCGGCCAATGCACCCTGGTCTGCCCTACCGGGGCCCTGGCGGAAAAAGACGACACCGAAAAGGTGTTCGACTATCTTGACAACCCGGAAATTGTCACTGTTTTCCAATTTTCCCCGGCGGTGCGCGTTGTGCTGGGTGAAGAGTTCAACCTTCCGCACGGCCTGGACGTAACAGGGCAGATCGTGGCGGCGCTGCGCAGAATTGGCGCTGATGTCGTGCTTGATACGGACTTCACCGCTGACGTGGTCATCATGGAAGAAGGAACCGAACTTTTGCACAAGATCCAGCAAAAGGAAAAGTTGCCCATGTTCACTTCCTGCTGCCCGGGGTGGATAAACTATGTGGAAAAGCATTATCCGGAAATTCTGCCGCACATTTCTTCCACCCGTTCCCCACAGCAGGTTCTGGGCCCGCTTGCCAAGACCTACCTGCCGGAAAAGATGGGCATTAAACCCGGCAAAATCCGCGTAATCTCCATAATGCCATGCACAGCCAAGAAAGATGAAGCCGCCAGATCAGCCCTGCACGCCAAAGGGCAGCCTGATGTCGATGTTGTCCTTACCGTGCGGGAGTTCGCCAGCCTCTTGCGCCGTCAGGGCATAAACCTGGCCGAACTTGCGCCGGAAGCGTTTGATAACCCGTTTATGAGCGATTCCACCGGGGCAGCCGTTATCTTCGGCACAACTGGCGGCGTTATGGAAGCTGCCGTGCGAACCGTTTACGCGGTTTTGAACGGCAAAGAGCTTGAAGGCATAGAAATTGAAGCCCTGCGCGGCATGAAAGGCGTGAGGGAAGCCGTTGTCGACCTTGGCGAAGGCAACGGGCAGGTTAAAGTAGCCATTTGCCACGGCCTTAAAAACGCCAAACACCTGGTGGAAGACGTACTTGCCGGAACAAGCCCCTATCATTTCATAGAGGTAATGGCTTGCCCCGGCGGCTGCGTTGACGGCGGCGGAACCTGCCGCGTGAAGAACGACTACCTGCCCAACGCGCTGACCCGCCAGAAAGGTCTGTATGACATAGACAAGAAAATGCCTGTGCGGCAGTCTCATAATAACCCGCAAGTGCAGAAACTCTATACGGATTTTCTGGAAAAACCGAATTCGCCCAAGGCGCATGAACTGCTGCATACGCATTATAGCGACCGCGGTTCCACCCACACGCGCTATATTCAGGACTTGTGGGAAAGCCTGACCTTGGTGGATTAAACCCCGGATAAACTAAAGTTGTGAATGTAAGGGCTTATAATCTGTGTTACAGATTATAAGCCCTTATCCTGTTTTTTGCGGGGAGGCCAAAACAGAAAAATCCCTGTCAGCGTGCCAAATTCCAAGGACTTGGAGCAAAAAAACTTTCCAAGTTTAATTTTTTCTGGCGTCACCAAAGCATTTTCACTTTGAAAGCGCCTCTAATTGAGAAGTTTCACCCTGCTATTATATGCGCCTTGCAAGTCATCGATAGATTTTATGAATTTAAGAAAATCATGATCGTATGTAACCGTAAAATAACTGCGCAATAAATTTTGCGATATCGTTTCAACCCTTCCGTCGTTAAAAACGGCAACGGTATTATCCATCTCTGTAACCACATAATACGGCGCAGTTCCGTATAAATCAGTCAAAATGACAAATTCCACAATATATTTAAGGTCATCTTTCCCCAGGAATTTTGCCGCATTATCCCGCAGGGCTATCACCCTTGTATTTTTTATCTCGAGATATCCATCAGGCATAATACCGGCGGGGAAATGCTTTTTATATATACCGGTCCAACATTTCTTCAGCTCATTGACGGCCAAACGCACTTCCGCATCATATTTTTGATCCGCATTACTTTTTACGGCGCAAACCGATATGATGAATACAACAATGCCAATAGACATAAATATGCGCTTCTTCATATATTCCCCTTTGATTTATGCGCGACAGCCAGACCGGCGGTCTTTATGAAACCTTCTACGGATATCGCCGCAAAACGTCAAACCGCGCCGTCAGCTTTTTCCATATTATCTGGACAACGCTTATAACTTTTCATATAATATTTCGCCATTTAAAAATAACATGATAGTCGTTTAGCCACCTCTGAAAAATCACTTAATGAACCACAGGAGCCTTTTTATGAAGCGTATACTTTTCCTGGTTGTTATCTGCGCCATGCTCGGAAGCGGCGTCGCCTTTGCCGGGCACGGACATTACATAAACGGGGCGGAGGGCATAAAAGCCGCCTCTTTGCCGCCCGAGGGCTTTTACTGGCGCATGTACAACGCCTACTATACCGCCGACACGCTGAAAAACGACAGCGGCGACGACGCCCCCGGCAATTTTGACGTGGACGTGTTTGCCGTGGTCAACCGCTTCATTTATTCCACCCCTGTGGAAATTCTGGGCGGCAACCTGGTCATGGATATAATCATTCCCCTGACCTACACCGACATTTCTTATAAAATAGGCGGCTTCAACGCCATTGACGACGACCGCTTCGGCGTTGGCGACATCATTGTCGAACCGTTCCTGCTCGCCTGGCACGGCGACCGCTACGACCTCGCCGCCGGAATAGGCCTTTATATGCCCACCGGCGAGTATGACGCGGACAACGCCGCGAGCCCCGGAAAAGGATTCTGGACAGTTATGGGCACATTGGGCGGCACCTTGTACCTGGACCAGGAAAAAAGCTGGCACGCCTCCGTTCTCGCCAGATATGAAGTACACACCGAGCAGGAGGAGACCGACATCACCCCCGGCAACGATTTCCACTTCGAGTGGGGCGTGGGCAAAACCTTTGCGGACCAGCATCTAACGGTTGGCGTTGCGGGATATTGCGGCTGGCAGACCACTGACGACAGCGGCAGCGGTTCCGTCAACACCCGCGAACAGCTCATGGCCGTAGGCCCTGAAATAGCCTTCGACATTCCCGCCTGGCAGATGCAGGTGTCTCTTCGTTCCCTGTTCGAGTTTGAAAACAGGTCCGCCTCACAGGGCAACATCACCACGCTTACCCTGACCAAAGCTTTCTAACCGTTCGAGGCGGATTAACCGACACTGTCGGTTTGAATGCAAGGGCTTGGAGTAAAATCCAAGCCCTTTTTTCCTGCCGTAAATCCGGCGCGTGGGATTGCCATGCCTTGGCCGGAGCGTTTCAGCAAAGCCGCAATGCGGCTTCATTGCGCCAGCCTGCGGCAAGCGATTTTCAGCCCTACTTTCCGGCATCCGTTTTCATGAAAAAAACCGGAATGGCGCTCAGGGCCAAAAGCACGGCGCAAAGCCAGTATATCTCGGCCGCGCCCAGAATGAAGCCCTGGCGGGTTATTTCATGCGCCACCCAGGCGGCTCCTTCCTGGGCGTTCAGCCCCAGCCCCTCCAAAGCGGCGAAGGTATCGGAAGCCGCCGGGTTGTAAGGATCTATGCGCGAGCTGAGCACGGTATGGTGCAGGGCTTCCCGCCGGTGCCACATGGTTATGCATACGGAGGTGCCCAAAGCCCCGGCCAGGATGCGCACGAAATTGAACAGGCTGCTCGCCGAGGCCATATCTTCCGCCTTTATGGTGCTGAAGGCCACGATGGTCGCCGGGGTGAAAAAAAGCGCCATTCCCACGCCCTGCACCATCTGGGGAATGATGATGAACAGCATGTCGGCGGCGGGCGAGAAAAAAGTGCGCATCCACATTGCCGCCACAAATGCCAGCGAACCCATAATTATTAAAAGGCGCAGGTCTACCCGGTCGGCGTATTTGCCCATTACGGGCGTAAGCAATACAGCGCAGATGCCGGAAGGGGCGAGCAAAAGCCCGGCCATGGTAGGGGTGTAGCGGAGCTGGGTCTGGATAAGCAGAGGCAGCAAGGCCACGGTGCCTATATACACGAAACCCACTACGGTTGTTATTATTATGCCTATGCAAAAATTGCGGTTGGATAAAAGAAACAGGTTCACCACCGGGTGCTCGGAGGTCAGTTCCCATATTACGAGCAAAATCAGGCCCACAGCGGCTATTATGGCCAAGGAGACTATAAGGGGGGAATTGAACCAGTCAAGATCTTTGCCCGAGTCCAGCATGAACTGGAAGGCCCCTATTCCCAGAGTGAGCAACACCAGGCCGCCCACGTCAACAGGCAGGCTCAGCCGAAACGACTCGCGCCCGCGCAGCAGCCACCAGGAAAATCCCAACACCAGCACTCCGATGGGAATTTTAAAAAAGAAAATCCAGCCCCAATAATAATTGTCGCTGATGTATCCCCCGACAAGAGGCCCGAAAATTGGCGCTATCGAGGCGGTCATGGACCACAGGGCGATGGCCATGGCCCGTTTGTCGCGCGGGTAATTGTTTATGATGAGGCTTTGGGAAAGAGTCATGAGCGGCGCGCCGGTGAAACCCTGAAGCAGGCGCAACAGCACCAGGACCTCAAGGCTGGAGGCCAGGCCGCATAGGAATGAAATGAAGGTGAAGGCGGCTATTGACCACAAAAAAAGGCGCACCTCGCCCATGCGCCGGCCCAGCCAGCCTGAAAGAGGAAGCGCTATGGCGTTGGCCACACTGTATGCAGTCACCAGCCAGGTTCCCTGGCTGCTGGAAGCCCCCAGCGAACCGACTATGGTCGGTATGGCCACCACGGCGATGGTGTTGTCCAGCACCTGGATGAAGGCCGCAAGGGGCAGCACTATGGTCAGAAGCAACAAGGAAAACCCTTGCAGCGGGGCGAGGGCCTGATCGGGCGAAGAAACGCCCGGCCCGGGCCGGAAGGCGTCAGGCAGGGGTTCGCCAGGCCCGGGTGGCGTTATGTCGCTGCCTCCGGCCAAAGCTACAGTCCGTCCTGTTTGTGGATTTTTATAATGGAACTTATTTCCGCATCTATTTCCGCGCGGTCATAGTCTTGCCCCTCGGCGCGCAGCAGCGGCTCGCCGTTTTCTTCCTGGCGCAGCATAGGTCCGGACTGATCGCCTATGTCCACGCTTACCCGGCAAGACAGGCCCACCAGAAGAGGAGCGGCCTCCAGCGCGGCTTTATCCAGCACTATTTTTACCGGTACGCGCTGTATGATTTTTATCCAGTTTCCCGTGGCGTTTTCAGGCGGAAGCAGGGAAAAGCTGCTCCCCGTTCCGGGCGCGAAACCGGCCACCGTTCCTTCATACGCCACCGCCTTGCCGTAAATATCGGCATGCACCACGGCCTTTTGCCCGACCCGCATCTCGCGCAGCTGCACTTCCTTGAAATTGGCGTCAACCCACAGGCTGTCCAGGGGAACCACGGCCATGAGCGGGGCGCCGGGCTGGGCGTACATGCCGGGCTGAGCGGCGCGCCGGGCCACATAGCCGTCAACCGGGCTGCGCACTTCGCAGCGCTTGTAATCAAACCAGGCCTGACGCAGCCGGTTGGCGGCGGCCAACACCACGGGCTGTTCCTCCAGAGGGCTGTCTTTTACCAAGGCTTTGTTGCCGCGCAGGGCCAGCCTGGCTATGGACAGGGCCGCCCGGCTGATGCGAACGCTGTCGCGGGCGTGGATGAGTTCTTCCTCGCTTATGGAAATACCTTTTTTATAATTTTTCCGGCGGGCCAGGTCGCCTTCGGCCTTTTCAAGGGCTATGGAATTTTGTTCAACCACAGCTTCAAGACGCCGAGTTTCCATCATCAGGCTCTCGCTCTGGCGTACCGCCTCGGCCAAAACCACCCTGGCCCGGTCCAGGGCCAGAAGAGCGTCGCGCTCGTCCAGGCGCACCAGTATCTGGCCGGCGCGCACTTTTTGGGTGTTGTCGGCCAATATTTCCTTTACCATTCCCGGAACCTGAGGCGAGATGCGCACCAGGTTGCCGGCGGCGTAAGCGTCGTCGGTGGATTCGGAATGGCGCAGGCTGAAGTTCCAGTAAACAAGCCAGGCCGCGCAGCCCGCCAGGCAAATGCCGAGAGTCAGGGCTATAAGGCGGCGGCGCAGCCGCAGCCTTGAGGTTGGTGGTTCTCCGTTCGCCAGATTGGTGGAAGTCATAGTGAACCCTCTTACGCCGGGCTGAATATCGCAAATCCATGCGGCAGGATATGATCAGCAGAGGGCGGATCCGGTTTGTATGGATAAAAAACAAAAAATGACGCGCCGTTAAAGCCGGACTACGCCGGTCATATATAATTAAATCCTTAATTGTGGCATGGAGTTCTGTCAAGTCAAAAGGCAACGCGCCGTTTCGCCCGTTACGCTAAAACGCGGCGCATTTTTCATTGTAGAAACGGGCCTGTCACGCCCGCTCGCGCCGGGTTTATTTAGAAACAGCCCCTAAGAAAGAGCTATTATTTTGTCTTGATTGGCCTCGACTACATGCGGGTTGAATTCGTAAAAGTTGTAATAAGCCATGGCGACATCTTCAATGCCGTATTTCTTCCCGGCCACGACAAACCAGGCCTGTTCCGCGAATTTGAAGCGCGGGTAATGGCGAGTTATGACCGGCCATTGATTGAAACCGAAACCGCCCAGGGGCGGCAAAGAGGCGTTAGGCTCCAGCCCCAGCGCCCCGGCCATGCCCCGCAGCAGCACGAACAAAAAATCATCCACCGGGTGTCTCGGGCTGTGCAAAAGTTTGGCTGCCGCATAATTTTTGAAAAAAAAAGCCTGGCTGCCGATATCCAGCCCTTGTTCACGCAGGGCGTACCGCTCCAGCCCCTGCGCCACCCTTTGCCCCACCGCCTCGGCCTTGAACATGGGGTGGTTGAGATAGATTTCTTCAACTTCAAAAATTGACGCCCCCTGGCAGAAACAGGAAAAAATTATGCTGCTGTCCCAGTCCAGAACCTGGGGAAGCCGCAAATTTTCCTTGTGGCTCAAATAAATGGCGTCCGGGAAATAGGCGTCGAAATCCGGTGAGGAAAAAATGAAAAGACGCCGCCCCCCCAAGCCATATGACGCGGATGACGCGTGTGAATCCTCCGGGCCGGAGATTCTATCCTTTTGCGCGCAATAAGCGTCTTCGCCCAAGGCTTCGCGTAACGCCATGGTGTTGCAGGGGCCGAAATTGAACAGAGGCTGGGTGAAAATAACGTCGCAGCTCAGGGCCAGGTCGGCAAGGGCCCGCAACTCCGAAGGTTCTTTTACGGCGTGTATCATGGGCGCGGGCGCCATCTGAAAGGCGGCGGAAAAACCGGAATATTGCTCCAGCATGAAACGCAGGCGTTCCGCCGCGCAATTGCCCAGCACAATAACCCGCTTCAAGCCTTCCCTGTGGTTTTCTTTCAATCCGGGCTCCGCGAACGCCTCCGTTCGCATAATTTATTAAAAACATAAAAACCGGGAACGCGGAAACGCGCCCGGCAACGCGCGACAGTTTCTGAAAAGCGAAGGCCGGCCCGGCAGGCCGCCGGATCAGCCGCGATATTGCCGAAGGCGGCCGCCTTGAAAACTATTTTACGCCGCGCCCCGCGCCGCCTGATATATGAAGGCAGCCCCCCGCGCGCGACATTTCCGCGTTTATCAACAGTTCGAAATGTTGCAGCGACTGCTTGCGCATGCTGTCAAGAATAGCCCCGCAGGCAAAAGACAACAGGCTGCAAACGCCCAGCCCGGATGAAACTATCAGGGTGGGGAAACGCGGCACCTGGGCGGTGTCGAGAAAATCGATAAAAATCGGAGCGAACAGGCTCAGAGAGATCAGCATGAGAAACAAGGATATCGCGCCGAAAAAATGAAAGGGGCGGTAATTCTTGAACAGGTCGAAGGCTGTTCTGATAACCCGGAAGCCGTCGCGAAAAGTGTTGAGCTTGGAAACGCTTCCTTCGGGCCGGTCTCTGTAGCCGATGGGAATTTCCCTGATCAGAAAGCGTTTGTCCAGCGCATGGATGGTCATTTCGGTTTCTATCTCGAACCCTTCCGACAGTACCGGAAAAGTTTTGACGAAAATTCTGCTGAAGGCCCGGCAACCGCTCATAATGTCCTTTTGATCGCTGGAAAAAAGCAGGTTGACCAAAAAACGCATCAGCAGATTGCCGAAATTATGGAACCTCCTCTTGTTTTCCGTGAAATATGAAGAGCTGAGGCGGTCTCCCACGACCATGTCCGCGCCGCCGCTCATGACAAGCTCCACCATTCGCGAAGCCGCTCCCAGGTCATAGGTGTCGTCTCCGTCCACCAGCAGGTAACAGTCCGCCTCTATGGTCCGGAACATGGAGCGCAGCACGTTGCCCTTGCCCTGCCTGTATTCGCGCACGACTACGGCCCCGGCTTCTTCCGCCACGGCCGCCGTTCTGTCAGTGGAGTTGTTGTCGAAAACATAGACCGCCGCGTCCGGCAGAGCGTGTCTGGCGTCGGCAACCACCCGGCCGACAGTCTGTTCCTCATTATGACAGGGAATCAAAACCGCGATGCTAGCCATACCACCCCTTATTTCATCAAGGTTATTTCAATATCTTTTATCCGCGCTGTACAAACGTGTCAAACGCGAAGCGGCCGGAAACCGGCCTGATTTACGGTTCACAAAATGCGCGGTCCGGGCTATAGAGCAAGACAATTACTGAAAATAACAGGGTCAGCGCAAGGCGCAAGCTCGAACGAAAAGGCTGGCCGCGTGAGAAAACAAATAGAAACAAGGCGTTATACGCCATGTGAAGGAGATGCATATGGCGGGCATAGGACTTCTGGCCCTGTTGGACGATATAGCGTCCGTTCTTGACGATATAGCGCTTATGACCAAAATGGCGGCGCAAAAAACCGCCGGGGTACTGGGCGACGACCTGGCGCTGAACGCGCAGCAGGTGGCCGGGGTGGCCGCCGAACGTGAGCTTCCCGTTGTCTGGGGGGTGGCCAAAGGCTCGTTCGTCAACAAGCTGCTGCTGATTCCGGCGGCGTTGGGCATAAGCTTTTTCGCCCCGCAGATGATTACCCCGCTTTTGATGATAGGCGGGGCTTACCTGTGCTACGAGGGTGCGGAAAAACTGATTCACCATTTCAGCGGGCGCGGCAAGGCTGATAAAACTGAGTTTGCGGAAGAACCGCAAAAAGACGGTGAGCCTTCCTGTCCGGCCGCAACCGGGGAAGACCTCGCCGCATTTGAAAAAGACAAGATAAAAGGCGCGATACGCACGGATTTCGTTCTTTCCGCCGAAATTATCGTCATCGCCCTCGGCACCGTGCCGGAAGGAAGTTCTTTTTTCACGCTGGCGGCGGTGGTCAGCCTGATCGGAATATTGATGACCGTCGGGGTTTACGGTTTGGTGGCGGGAATAGTGAAAATGGACGATGCCGGGCTTTATTTGCTTAACCGTAAAGGCCGCCTGGGCAAAAGGCTGGGAAGATTGCTGGTAGGCGCTTCCCCCGCCGTTATGCGCCTGCTCGGCATTATCGGCACTGTTGCCATGTTTATGGTGGGCGGCGGAATTTTGGCCCACGGGACGCCGGCCTTTCATATCGTGACGGACGCCCTGGCCGCCCTGCCCCTCAGCTCTCTTTTAGACGCGCTGGCAAGGGCTGTGTTCGGAATTCTGGCCGGATTGCTGATAGCGCTGGCCAGTGTTGCGGTAAGCCGTATTTTCGCTCTGGTTCTGAACAAAAAATCGAAATAAACGTGCACGTCCGGCTTTCTTCGGCGGAGCGCTGAAAAAAGCCGGACGTGTAATTCTCGCGTTCAGGGGCGTTGCGGTTAACCCGGCAAAGGGCGGCCGTAATGCCCCTGAACTTTTTATGACTTTTTCATGTCTTCAATAAGCCTGCTCAGGGCCTGGGCCTGGGCGGCAAGGTCTGAAACCGCGCTGGCCGCTTCCTGCATGGCGCGCGCGGTCTGGATGGATATATCGTTAATATGGCCGATGGAGCGGTTTATCTCCTCGCTTGTGGCGGACTGCTGCTCGCTTGCGGCGGCAATGGCCCGCACCTGGTCGGCGGCGTCGTCAACCGTGACTACGATGCTTCCCAAGGCTTCACCGGATTTATTGGATTTTTCCGTAGCCGCCGCGATAAGTTCAACGGCGCGGTCTACCTGGACCATGCTTTGGCTCACGCTTTTCTGGATATTGGTTACGGTTTTGCCTACGTCAGTGGTGGAAGCCATGGTTTTTTCAGCCAGCTTCCGCACTTCGTCGGCCACAACGGCGAACCCGCGCCCAGCTTCGCCAGCCCGGGCCGCCTCAATGGCCGCGTTAAGAGCCAGCAGGTTGGTCTGGTCGGCAATGTCGGAAATAACGCCCATGATTTCAGAGATAGAGTCCGCCTGGCTGGCCAGAAGCGACATGTCTTCTTTAAGCGCCAAAGAAACTTCCTGCACGTTCTGAATTCCGCTGACTGCTTCCCGTACTATAACCGCGCCTTCTTCAGCCTGAATTTTGGTTCTGGCTGAGGCGTCGGCGGCCGCGCCGGCGTTTCTGGCGACTTCCAGCACGGTGCTGTTCATTTCTTCCATGGCGGTGGCCGTTTCACCAACCCGTGAAGCCTGTTCCTGAGAACCACGTTCCGATTCTTCAATTTGCGCGGATAGCTGGTTTGAGGCGGAAGAAATTATGCTGACCACGTCTTCCAGCCGCCCGGCCGCGGCAAGCATGCCCTCGCGCTTGGCGTTTTCCGCCGCATGGCGCATGGTTTCGGCTTCGCGCGTGGCTTCCTGCGCCTTTTCGGCCTGCGCCTTGGCGTCGGCGCTCAGTTGTTCCGCTTCGGCTATATTGCGCAGCAATGAGGCGATCATCTCTTTCAAGGCGCTGCTCAGTTCTTTCACTTCGCCGCCAAAGGTTTCATCCTTTATCTCAACCCGCAGGTTTCCGCCGGCTATTTCCTTAGCCGCTCCGGCCAATACGCCCAAGGGCTTGACTGAAGCGCGCACGACCAGGAATATAACCAGCAGGGCCAGCAACAGCACTGCGGCGCTGAATACCATGGTCATAAGCCTGATGGAGGCGGCTTCCGCCAGAACTTCGTCCAGCGGAGCGGAAACGCAGAAATACCAGGTTTGCCCTGTGCCGTCAAAATGCAGAGGCTCATAATAATAGAAGGACATTTTGCCTTCCTTGTCGTGC
Organism: Desulfovibrionaceae bacterium; assembly: GCA_031552195.1. Lineage (GTDB taxonomy): Bacteria > Desulfobacterota > Desulfovibrionia > Desulfovibrionales > Desulfovibrionaceae > JAVBMP01. Next base: position 14,073 of record JAVBMT010000006.1, on the reverse strand, counting down.
AAACCGATGAAGTTGTCGCCCCGTTCCATGGCCTTGCGCAGGCCGCTCGCATCCGCCACCTGATTGGTGTCGAAAACGCTCTTCATCGTGCGCGAATTGTCCCTGTGGGCGATAATAATGCCTTCCTGGGTCAGCAACGAGGCCGAGCCGGAATCGTACGCCTTAACTTTCTTCACACGCTCGACTATATTATCAAGCGGCGTATCCACAAGGGCGATGCCGCGGAACTTGCCGTCCACCTTTATGACCGCGCTGGCGGTGGTCATAAGCACGTCTTTGCCGTTTACATTGTAGGGGCCTGGGTCTGTAATGAAACTCCTGTTGCGGCTTTTCGGCTTGGCGTAATAATCGCTTGTTTCCAGGTCTTCCAGCGGAACGATTTTACCTACGGCCGGCAGATAAGGAATAAAACGCCCCTGCGCGTCGCATCCCGTCGCATTGGCGAAGGCCGCGTCATTGCCGTCAAAGGCGTTAGGCTCGAACGCGGCCCCGGAGGCGATCGTGATAGGGGTGCTTTGTTCAATGCCCCGCAGCATGGCCAGGTATAATTCGCGCGTTATGGGCTGTTTTTGCTGAAAGGCGGCGGAAGTCGCATCCGCAACGGCCTGAGCCTGGGTAAGCGGCCCTTCGAAAAACGCTTTTATGGCGTTTGCGTGCTGTCCGGCCAAGGCGGCAAGTTCCCGTTGAGCCACATCCTGTATGGCTGACGCACTTCTGGACTGGATCTGCCAGCTCAGGACGCCCAAGGCCAGAATCAGCATTACAGTAACGGGCAAAACGATTTTACCAATCATGCGCATGTTTCTATACCAGTTCATAAACCCTCCATGAAAACGAATTAACAGTTTGTCCATACAAAAAAACGCTATTTTTATAATGCGAAGTTATGCTATTTTCGAAGATATATTTTTTTCATAAAAAAAGGAAGAAATTTTATTATATACGTAGTACTTTATATTGAAATATAATATTTTCACATGGTTAAGGTCGTTACAATGTTAACGTCCCAAGCCATGATTAAGCCGTTTGGAAGGAATATTCCCCCAATTCGCCGGAGGACGCGGTGAGGCAATAATATGAGCAGCCCGCCCCCAACGCTTAAACATCGCTGAGGACGGGCTGCTTTATTCGCCTGCATAATTTTCAGCCTCCGGACAGCGCTGGAGCGGCCCCCAAGGCCGCGCCGTTTCACTGTTCCGGAGTTCAAACCCTTAACGGAGGCTTGAGCCGGTGCGGATTCTTATTCGTCGTAAGCGTTCAGCACGATCGAGCGATACTGGTCTTCTGAAAGCAGCATGGGGTTGGGCTTGGTCGCCAGCTTGAGAGAGGCCACATCTTTGGGCATCATCTTGATGGCTTCGTCCAGGCGCTCTTTGGGAACGCCCATCTGCTTCAGGTTGGGCAGGCCTACTTCTTTGGCGAAAGCGAAGTAATGGGCGCTTACTTTTTCGCCAAGCTCTTTGTTGGAAATGCCGGCGGGCAGTATCAGGCCCATGGCCTTGGCGGCCAGCTTCACCCGGTCGGGCAGCCAGTCGGCATAAAGCTTGATGAGGTCTTTAAAGCCGACCGCGCAGCAAGAACCGTGCGGCAGGTGGAACACCGCGCCCAAAGAGTGGCCGATAGCGTGCGAATGGTGACACATGACGGTAAAGTGGAGACAGGCGCCGCCGAAGGTGGCGGCAAGGGCCAAGGCGCCTCTGGCTTCAACGTTTTTAAGGTCTTTCACGAGCGTGGGCAGATTTTCATGGATCAGGCGCAGGCTCTTTTCCGCAAAGGCTTCAGACAGCGGTTCCGGGGTAGGGTTGACTATAGCTTCGAAGGCGTGGGTGTAAGCGTCAAAAGCGCTGGCAACCGTGCCTCCGAGGGGCATGCCGACGTAGAGTTCGGGATCGACCAAAGCCAAACTGGCGAAGCAGCCCATGCCGCCTATGCCGCCCTTCTGCCCGCTGGCGGTATCGGTAATAACGGCGGCGTAAGTCATTTCGCTGCCGGTGCCGGCTGTGGTGGGCACGGCGATCAGCGGATCGGTTTTATCATTGCAGGGCTTGCCGAACCAGCTTTTTACCGGGCCGCCGTGCTTGCAGCAGTATCTCACGCCCTTGGCGGTGTCTATGGAGCTGCCGCCGCCAACGGCGATAAAGCCGTCAACTTTCTCTTTGCTGGCGATTTCGGTGGCCGCGTCGACAACGGTGTCCGGCGGGTCGGGCAATACGCCGTCAAAAAGAACGACGCCGAGGCCAGCGCCTTTGAGGCTTTCCAATATGGGATCGATTACGCCTGAATTTTTGACGCCCTTGTCGCATATGACCATAACCTTGGTCATGCCCATGCTTTTGGCTTTGTCGCCAATGACCTTGGACGCGCCGGCGCCGTACATGAGAGGAACAAGGGGTGAACTCATTGAAATCATAAAGGTTCTCCTTACAATTTTAGAGGTTTGCCCGAATGGGCTTTTAAAAGACGAACTCGCATTTAACATCTTCTTTACGTCTTAAAATGACACTAAACGACAATATATAAAAAAACAATTTTGTGAAAAAAATATTTATTCGGGACGGTTTAAGATTGACAACCCAATAAACGGCTTGACTTGCCAAAAGTGCCGGACTATTTTTGATATGCTCGCAACCAGGAGAACAGTAAATTTATGAATCGCCGCACCTTTCTGCGCCTGTCAGCCTCAACGCTCGCCCTGGCCTTTATGCCCGCCCCGGCTTCGGCCAGGGTTCATGCGCCAGCCATTCCCATCCTCATGTTCCACAAAATAAACGACGCCCCCGGCGACCCGGAGAGCGTCAGCGGAGCACAGCTGGCGGCCTTGTTCGGCGAGCTGTGGGAACTGGGCTTTTGCCCGGTGAACGCGAGTGATATCCTGGACGGAAAAGTGGACGAACTCGTTCCGCGCGGCCTGAAACCCGTGGGCGTTACCGCTGACGACGCCCACAGCAGCGTCTTGTTCTTCAAAAACGCGCGGGAACGGGCCGGGTTGCTCAACGCCCGCCCGCTGGCGGAAATTTTCCGCGCTTCTCTCAAGCCGTCAGGATTAGCTCCGCGCGCCACCTTTTTCATTTCGCGGGTGGAAGACGACCGTATTTCAAAACAACCCGGCGAATATTTCGGCGGATATAAAACGCTGCCCGCCATACTGGACGAACTGGACGCCCTGCCCGGGCTGGAAATCGGCTACCATACCCTGAACCATATAAAAATGACGCGAATGGACGCGGGGCAGGTCAGAGAAATCATACAGAAGCAGCAAGACGATTTTGCCTCTTTGGGCGTTCTTGACAGAGTGGCGCCTGTTCTGGCCTACCCTTACGGAGTGCCGCCCGCGCCGGAAGGGCTGCGGGAATTGCGCCGCCTGGGCTTCAAAGGCGCGGTTACGGCTTACCCTGGCATGCGTGAGGGCCGGGCCAATCCGCCCGCCTGCGAATATGACGGGAGGCTGCTGAGCGATCCTTTTCTTGTTCCCCGAGTCTGCATAGGCTCGCATACCTACACGCGCCCAAGCGGGGGCGGCCTTTACGCGCCGATCGACCCGCGCGAAGACTTCCGTAAAGACGTGCTTGAGGCCCTGCCGCATATCTATGTGAGCAAGGGGGCCTGAAAAAATAAAACCGGAGGAAAAGGACTCCGCTGTTGAAAATCATGATTGCCAGGCTGTTCTTGCCTGAAGCGGTTTTTGCAAAACAGCAGGTTATGGCATTTTAACTTTGAAAAAATTTAAACTCCCTGGCGGTAGCGCTCGCCCGCAAGCGAACAGCGCGGCGTGTCTGGAGCGCAAGCCGCTTTGGGCTTGTACATGTCGGATAGAATATAGCCTTCTATATTCAAAACAGATTTTTGCAGAGATGTTCCAAAATTAAAATGCTCCAGGGGCTGTTTCTAAATAAAAGATTTTACGCCAAAGACAAGAAAAACGGCCTTTTTTGCGAAGAGAGCGTACTCTTACGGTACTCGACCGGAGAAAAAAAGGACGATTGACGCAGTATTTGGACAAAAAATTTATTTAGAAACAGTGCTGGCTGTAATGTTTCAATAAGTTGTTTCACGCCTGATATGGATAAGGATTCATGCTGTCATCTTCTATTGACTTTGCGTATCAAAATCATTACTAGTTTGAAAACAGCCAACCATTAACGTATCGGAGAAAAAAATGGCTAACGCACTTATCGTATACGGCTCCACCACCGGCAATACGGCCTATGTGGCGGAAAGCGTACAGCGTATTCTTGAAGGCAAGGGCCACAGCGTGAAGGTGCTTGACGCGGCCAAAGCTTCAGCGCCCGGCCTTTGCGAAGGGTATGACCTCGTGCTTTTCGGTTCCTCCACCTGGGGAGACGACAGCATAGAGCTGCAAGACGACTTCATCCCCCTGCTAGACTCATTGGCCGAAACCGGCGTCAAGGGCAAGAAAACCGCCGCGTTCGGCTGCGGAGATTCCGGCTACTCTTTCTTCTGCGGGGCTGTCGACGCCATAGAAGAAAAACTTAACGCCCTGGGCGCGGATGTTATAGCCGACGGCTTGAAAATAGACGGCGACCCGCGCGCGGAAAAAAGCATGATTGAATCTTGGGGACAGGATATCCTGAAAGCCCTGTAAGGGGTTCACTTTTCGAACCGCCGCGCAAACGGAACGCATGGCGGTGCGGCCGGCCTGCTCCACGGGCCGGCCTTTTTTGCGGATGAGGCGTGTCTTCCGGAAGGTTATGCTGCGCTGGCCGCCAAAGCGCCGTGTGAACGACCGGGAAGCGTCACAGGTAAGGACTGCCGAGCCAGAAAAAAGCATCGCGCAGGCGGGCGGCAAAAGAACGCCTTTCCAGGTCTTCCAGGGTATAACGCCGCGAACGGCTTATAATTTCCGTGAAGCAAGCGTCCATCTCCGCTCCGAGCCGGCGGTCGAAAGTTTCCACGGTCAATTCAAAGTTCAGGCGCATGCTTCTGGCATCCAGGTTGGCCGAACCGAAATGCACATAAAAGCCGTCTATGAGCAATAGCTTGGTGTGGGCGAAAGGCGGCGGCTGATAATAAATTTTCACATTGCGCCGCAAAAATTCTCCCATAAGGTTAAAGGCGGCGTAATGGGCCGCGAACTGATCATTTTTTTCCGGAAGGATTATCGATACTTCAACCCCGCGCAGCGCAGCGCACTGCAAGGCGCTGGTCAGCTCGCGCGGCGGCAGGAAATAGGGGGTGATAACGCGCACGGAACTTTGGGCGCAGGAAATGGCAGCGGTAATGGTGTTTCCGAAGTGCTCGAAGTTATTATCCGGCCCGTCCAGAATAACCCTGCCCCAAGCTGTTCCCCTCGCATTGCGCCGTGCCGGCTCATCGTCATGTTCAAGTTCCTCGTTTGTGCAAAAGTTCCAGTCCGCGGCGAAAGCGGCCTCCAGTTCCGCCACGAGCGGGCCCTTGATTTTAAAATGCAGATCCTGCACCTCCAGCGCGGAAAAAAATTTGCGCAAAGGATGCCGGAAAGAAGCCGGAACAGGCAACTCCTCACCGCCAAGACGGAAAACGCCCTCACCTCGCTCAACGGCCCGGTAAAGCGCCCGCACATGCCCGGCGCTGACGTTCATCCCCCCGGTGAAAGCCAGGCGTCCGTCAACGATAAGAAGTTTGCGGTGGTCGCGCAAATTGATGAAAAGCTGGGGCGGAAAAAGACGCGGCGGAAGAAAAACGGCCACCGGCAAATTCAGGCCGCGCAACATGCTTATCGCGGAATTCATAGCGCTGTAAGACCCCAGCCCGTCAAGCAAAACGAGCACCTGCACGCCACGGGCCTGCGCCTCGGCCATGGCGCGGCCGAAGCGCCGCCCTACGACGTCGTTTTCAAAAATATAGCTTGAAAGCCAGATGCGGCGCCTTGCCTTTTCCATCGCCTCCAGCATCTCCGGGTAGGCGGCGTCTCCGTCATGCAGCGCCTCAACGCTGTTTCCGGCAAGCAAAGGGGTGCGGTTGACCGCATAACCCACCTCGGCCAGATCAAGCAGGGCCTCGGAGATATTTTCCGCCCTCAACCGCTCTGAGCCTTCCGGAATAAAAAAATCAGCGTGGAGAACCTGGCCGGCAATTTCCGGCCTTTCCTCCGAAGGCTGGGCTGGAAAAAACTCTTCCCCCAGCATGGTGAGGTTTCCTTCCCCGCCGGGCGGGCCGGCGGCATCGCCACCCGCGTGTTTGCCGCGCATGGCCTTACGGAATTTTCGCAGTTCACGGTTGATCTTGTAATGCTGCCCTTCGCGCCGCCGCACTATTTTCGAGGCGCGGCGGTGCAGGCGGTTTATGCCGAACATGAAGTAGATAAGCGCTCCACCCACAGGCAAGCCCAGGCAAAGCAGCACCCATCCCAAGGCCGAACGCGGATCGCGCTTGTTCAAAAGGGCGTGCGTGGCCGCGCCGAGGCTTACAAGCGTTGAAAGCGCGCCAACCGCCAAAGCCAGTAAAGGCATATAAACCCTCCCGCTGCTGCCCGGCGGGGCATTTATCCGCGCCGGGCTTGACCGTATCCGCTCTTGATGAGACAATCGCCGCAGAATTTCAGGTGCAAGCGCCTCAAAATTCGTTTGAAACGGTTTATTTGACGCATCATCCCGAAGCTGCCGGAATTAAAAGGCGCGCCGCGCCGCCCGGCGGCAGACGGTTTCCGGAACATCTCAGCAAAAATTGAGGCGTTCTTATAAGAATAATCCCATAAGGCCGTAAATGTCCATAGAAGTTGCATGCCTGGCGGCTGGAATACTGCCTGGATATCTTTCGCGTAAAAAACCGGCGGTGGTTTCGTACGCCGGGCTCCTGACCACAGTCTCCATACATATTCTGCTTTTCTTTTTGGGGGCTTCGCTTGGGGCGGATTCCGTCTTGTTTCCCAAACTGGTCTCTTTAGGAGGAAACGCGATTATTCTCGGGCTCTGCTGCGCCCTGGGGGGGGCTGTGGCCCTTCGCCTGGGCGGGCGGTTTTTCATGCCTGGCCGGTCTGAAAATGACGGGATGAAAAAAACGGAAGGGCGCGCTCAGGAACAAGCCAGCGGAAATCACGGTTCATTGCTGAAAACCCTGGCCGGGTCTTTGCGCATTCTGGCCTGTTTCGCCCTGGGCCTGACCTTGGGACGCCTGGATTGGCTGCCCGGGTTCGCCGCCGACCCGAACGCCGCCTTATGGATGCTCAGGCTGATGATGCTGGGCGTTGGCATGAGCCTCGGTTTTGACCTTAAAGCTTTCGGCGTGGTGAGGGAACTTGGACCGAAGGTTTTGCTGGTTCCCCTGCTGGTGACCATGGGAACCTTCGCCGGGGCTCTTGCGGCGGCCCTGATGCTTCCGGAGCTGAAATCAGGAGAAGCGATTTGCGCCGGGGCCGGGTTCGGCTATTACAGCCTCTCCAGCCTCATCTTGACCCAAATAGGCAACCCCGCCCTGGGTTCCGTGGCTTTGCTGTCAAATATAGCGCGCGAACTTTTCAGCCTTGTGGCCACCCCCCTGCTGGCGCGCTTTTTGGGTCCGCTGGCTCCAACCGGGGCAGCCGGGGCTACTTCAATGGATACCTGCCTGCCGGTAATCGTCCGCTTTTGCGGCGAACGCAACGGCATTATCGCGGTTTTCAACGGCATATGCCTGACCCTGGCTCCGCCCTTCCTGATCCCGCTGCTCTATAATTTCCTGATGCGCTGAAATACCGGCCAGGAAAAATCAACACCGGAAAAGTTCATTGGTTCCGGCAGCCTGGTTTTTCAGGAATGAAAGCCCCACTCTTTTTTCAGTTCCGCGTAGCGGCGCATAAGATCAAGCGGGCTTACGCCAAAAAGCGTGAGCAGTTCCGGAATGGTTTTGCCCTCGCGCAGGGCCAGGCAGAAATCTGAAGCAAAGCAATTCAGTTTTTTGCCGCTTACCCAAAAAGGAAAAAGGCGGCAATATGCCGGGCGGTCCGGCGTCGCCACGGTGCAGCCATCCTCACCCAGGTAGGCGCACCGGCCGTATTCGCCCGCGCTTTCCGCGGCCCAGCCTTCCGAAGCGCAGGGCAGCAGGCGCAACCGCCTGTAATCTCCGCCCAAGGGAAAAATTTCGTCTATTTCCCGCCGGTATTCCGGAAAAAGCCGCTTCAGGTTTTTACGTAATTCCGGCGTTACAGGGGCGCTTTCAATGCCCGCGGTTCCGTCCTCGGAAAGGTAAGGGGCCAACCTTGCGCAATCAGCCCCGGAAAGCGGGAAACGCCCTTCCGGGCGTCCGAGCGGCATACGGCAACAACCCGGGCCGCATCTGCCGCACCGCGCGCACACATAGCCGGGCTGCGCATTTATTCCGCCTTCCATGCGGCTACCTCTATAAAAATATTATATTTTCAAAACTCAAAACAAACTTTTCCGGCAAAAAATCGATTATTTTTACTCCCCTAACCGTAAATGCAATAAAAAGTCAAATTTCATAAATTGCGGATAGCGGCCCAATTTGGCCCCAACTAAATAAACGTTTCATTAAAATGTTCCTTGTTTTATTGAAAGTATTGGTTTACGCTTAGTCAGCCTGCATTATAACGAAATAAAAAAGGAGTCTACGCCATGTTTGATTTGAAAGGCAGAGTCGCGGTAGTTACGGGCGCTTCTTCAGGGCTTGGCGAACAAATGGCGAAAGCCTTGGCACGCCAGGGTGCTGATATCGCTATTCTTGCCCGGCGCAAGGAAAAACTGGAATCTGTGTCTCAAACCATACGCGGGATGGGCGTCAAGTGCCTGCCGGTGGAATGCGACGTGACTAGCACAGCCGCTGTGCAGAACGCTGTGAAAACCGTTGTGGCCGAGTACGGCAAGGTGGACATTCTGGTCAACAACGCGGGCAGCTCCGCTAGCGGCGGCACTGACACCCTCTCTGACGAACAGTGGCAGAAGGTCATTGACGTTGATTTGACAGCCGTGTTCAAGGTGGCGCGGGAGTTCGGCAGGGAAATGATCAAGAACAAATACGGCCGCATCATAAATCTAGCCTCCATGTATGGCACGGTGGCGGCTTGCCTGCCCAACGCCAGCTACAATGCGGCCAAGGCGGGGGTGATAAACTTTACCAGGGGCCTTGCCGCGGAATGGGCACAGTATAACATTACCGCCAACGCCATCTGCCCCGGTTTTTTTGCCACGGAATTGACCTCCGCCGCATTTGAGAGTGATTTGTTCAAGAACATCATCAATACCTATGTGCCCATGAAACGTTTGGGCAAATTGAGCGAGCTGGATCCCCTGGTGGTATATCTCGCTAGTGATGAGGCCAGCTACACCACGGGTGGGGCGCACCTGATCGACGGCGGCTACACCGCCATCTAGATACCGTAAAACCAGGCCGTTCACGGCATCCGATTTTGTCAACGCAAACCGTCAGGACGTGTATTCAGCTACGCGTCCTGACTTTTTTTGGGGTACGGGTTAATATAAATAAAATATGCAAGAAGCCCAGGAATTACCTGGGCTTCTTGTGTGCTATTTACATTTTCAGTTCAGTGGCACACTAAAACGGTTGTGCTTACCTCTGCACTGTAAACAAGTTCGAAATGAATAATCTTTTTCAGAGGTTATCGCCATATCACAAGTCAATTTATAGCAAAAATGTCAATAAAAGTCAAATTTCAGGGCTTTTGAGAGCCTTCACCGACAAAAGTGTAAATAAGTCCCGCAAGCGTCTTCCAGGCACAACCCCAAATAGGCCTCGCGGTAAAATGTGAACTAGCGGAGCGAGTCTTCGAGCGAAGTCTGTTCACATTTTACCGCGAGGAATGCCTTTCCCAATGTTCAGGTAGAGGAAGCCTCTTTCAGGTATTTTTCGACTTCTGATAAATCGTAAGGTAGCCGCGCCCAAGGGGTCTTTGGCAACGCACCGCCCTCCTTCTGCAAAATGTATTGAATCACGTCATAAAATTGCTGAACAAGCTTACGCCACTCTATTTTTATGTGAACAGCTCTCTCTTTATGATCTCTGTCATATCCAGAATTCGGATGCCAACTCCCATCTGCCCAAACGAGAAAATTTAGATAGTCATCGTTGGCCTTGGGGTTTTTGACACTATGAAAACTATCAGGTTCAGCGCATAATACAGCTTCAATGCCTTCCGTATTAAAGCAAACCGTTCCCCATCCACGGTCGTCAACCAAAAGATTAAGCCATTCGCAAAGGCACTCCTCCCAATGAGTCCATTCAGGCATTAGCAGGCCAATCTGCACTTTTTTGTGCGTTATTGTTACTAAGTATTCGCCTTCATCATGAATCTGCACATTGAAGTCAGTGTCATGCGGCGGACAACAGCGGCGCTTCATATGGGGCAGAATGCTGTATTCATATCCGTTTCCAGCTTCGGCGGAGACCCAGCGATACGCGCTGAAATAGTCATATCGCCGCCCATTTTCATTAACCGTCATAGTTGGCTTGGGGAGCGCCTTTTCAAAAACAGGACATACCGCTGAAGCGAATACTTTCTCGATGGTGTGCCGTATATGTTCTGTCATACTATTCAGCGCAGCCAAAAGCGCGTTGCGGTCAATTTCTATATCCATGGCAAACTGCCAAGGTAAAATATCCGCTGATTCAGGAGCAAAATTCTCGTCGGTCCAGACATTGCCATAATAACCGACTCTCTCTCCGGCCTGGACGACAAATCGGACCCTGCCGTCGCCCATATGCCATGCATGAAATGTGTTTTCAGAATATTCTATAGGCCCAAGTCGAGAATCTTTCCCGTCTTTTATATCTTGAATGAACTTCATCCAGCCGATCCATTCACCTATGGCCTCAATCGTAAGTTCATAAACTTTATCAGCGCCCTCAAATGTCAAATACAGCGAGACATAATTTTCTTGCACCATTTCCGGGAACTCGTCAGGCTCCGCGTCGAGTGTGACTCGGATATCCAGGCGATTCACGACAGTTGAGGCCCGCTTGGGAGGCGGCAGCACTTCCTGGTGAAAATACCACATGCCATCCTCAGGATCCTTCACATAACCGGCGCATAGCATCGCCATATGGTCGTCGCCGTATCCGTGGTGTTTCGTCGGCATATTAAACTCGCTGCTTATTCAGTAGTAGCTTTCCTATTTTAAAAATTTCCGAAGGGTATATTGCCTAGAATTTATCGACAAATTTTCCGCACCAATCACCAAGAAGCGCAAAAGCATCGTCTTCCGCCACGGCGTCTGAATATAGATACTCCAAAAATTCTGCGAGTTCAGATTTCATGGCTTCATATTTTTCTAGCCCCTCCATTTCGGTAGAGGCAAAAGTCGTATGAACCATATTACCGTATATGCCGCACGTAATAGCCCATGGTTGGTAGCCGTTTTCTTCCAGGGTTATTCTGGCTCCCAACGGGTGCTCTTCGTCGAAAAGAATCGCGCCGTTTTCCGAGCCGATTGTTCCGAGCGTTTTGCCTTCATCATAAGGATGCCAGAAATAAGCGCCGTCCATGGTTTGAGTTGCTGAGTTTTCGATATGATGACCTCCAGGCTTTTACTGTGGAGAATGCTTTTGGCGCTCGGACGCTATCATTGAGTCCTAATCGTCCTTGTTCAAAGCCGCCATCATCGCTTCAACACTGTCACAAGATTCGCCGCCCCCGGCTTCCAGTTCTACAATCGCCGCCAGGGTCGTCTTATTCGGAGCCTTGACTACAAAGGGAAGTCGTTTTTGATCGGCCACCCACTGCATCAGCATACGAATGGCATCGGAAACGGAAAATCCCATAGAGGTCAAGACTTCCGTTGCCTTAGCCTTTGTCTTAGGGTCGATTCTCGCCTGGACATAGGAATATCGATGGGCCTGAGCCATAATCTTTACCCTCTGAATACCGACTAACACCTCATATTCATAGCGCCCTTACGGCCCCATAAATGAAATGAGATTATATTGTGGTGCATGCTCCATCATCAATTCCATGCGCTGACAAAAGCGTTCATAAAAATCAAGCACTAAGCCTATATTTTCCCTTATCACTTCATCCCTGCACTGTCCTGTCTCTTCGGAGACATTACAAATAGAACCATCATTTGTGAGGGTATATAGATTAAATCGCGCCTTGACCTCTGACAATGACGAATTGTCAAAATCGTTCCGGAACATATTTGCAGTCGCTCTGATATCGGCAATAATTTTCTGTATGGACTCATACGTATATAAATTATGCTGCAAATTCCATTCAAACTCACGAATTTCACGTCGCTCGAGGCAGGTAACTTGAAGCTGCCTATCAAAATGCTTTTCTAAAAAGTAATAAAGAAATTCTGAGACATCATCTTCTTCGATTGAAATTTCTTCTACCGTGTATTCACTGATACAGTCATAGTCATCTTCGCTCGCTACATCGAGTATTTTCACTGGATTGATCCAGAAATAAGATGAGTATTCATGCCCTTCAGCAATTAAGACCTGTCTTACGGGACGAATTGCGTTATTGAATATGCCCAGAGGAATTTTTGGAATAACATTTCCTTCAAATGAAAAATGCTTTTGGTTACGCAACCCTATGCCATACCATGCTCCACCGTGCTGTGTGATTGAAAAGCCAAAATCGCCAGGAAATCCTGTCCAAAACTGATATCGGCGGAATAGACGCACATCCTTATTGAAATAAGGCCCGGCAATATTTTCCACGCTAAATGTTTGCACTGTCAAAGAACGAAGGGCCGCTCCGATCAAATCATGAAAAATTTCGTTTGCGTTTATATTGGCATGGTTAGTACCATCAACAATATCCTGGGGAATTTGACTGGCGCTCATCCTAAGTGAATTTCGATATCGCGGTTGTAGCTCAAAAGTGCTTTCGTCGGTGAAAGTAAAAACCATAGGTTCAATGGCGTTTATCGCACATGAAACCAAAGTCTGCTCTGAATAGGTAAATCCCCCGCTGTCGATGACTTCGTATGGAACCCCGGCTTCATATTGCGCCTGTCTTGCAGCGAAATGCGCATCATGGGAGGCAAAGCCGATGATTCGGATACTGGCAATTTTTTTGCCGCATACGCCAAGCGCATCAAAGGCGCGGATGATATCCTCCGGCTCTTCATATGTTGCGGCATTCCATTTGTGCCAATCAAATATATTTTCCACTGCGGCTACTCTTGGGTTTTACATAATTGGCTAAACAATTCTCCAATGGACATGCACAAATATTATTCCTTAGCTGGCTGCACTCCCAAAATCTCGCACCATAATCGCTGAAACTCTTTCAACGGAATGATGAATCCTTTTTCGCCATGGCGGGAACGGGGCACCTTGTTGGCGTTCAAGCTCATGAAAAGCTCTTTTCCCGGATATTCCGGAAAGCCATAGCGCTGAATATCCCATTTCAGTTGATGCGCTACATCCTTGATATGCGCCTGGATGCTTCTATTCAGGCCGTTATGGTAAACTAGTTCGGAACACGCTTTTGACGTCATGGCTTTGATCTGGCCAAAGTCGGCATCATGAACCTCACAAAGAGACACAATGTGCCGCCAAAAATAGTCCGCAAAAAGCAGAGGAAACTTGCTCAAAAGCGGTTTGGTCAGGCCGCAAAAATGCATGGCATAACGAGTATGCGCCTCCATGGCGATGAAGCATTTGCGGTGTTCAATCACAACCCGGTGAATGTACCAGTGACGAGAAAACGCATCATGGTCACCCGATGGCTGACTGAATTCCACCACCGGAATATCTTTGGCAGCGTTCGCGGAAAGATAAAAATGCATACGTTCTCTTTCTGGTAAAAGCTTTGCGGCCTGATGTGATGGTTTTTGTGGCAGCCGAGGGTTCGCCTCTCAACCATCTGATTTGTCAGAATCTGCTTCCTGAAACCTGCGCCGTTCTTGTAGTGAAAGTCGTTCTTTCCCCTTATGTTTCCGGCGAGGATTGCCGCACATAAAGCAGGAACAGGGAACGGGAGTTGTTCCCGCTATGCCTATCGCTCGCGGCGTCAGCCACTTTTCAGCATAGCACCACCGATCTTTACACTGCCGCAACCCTTTGCGGCGACGAATTTCGAGTGATTCCCGGTTAATCATACACTCTCCGAAATTACATTTCCTCCTGAGAGGAGGCAGGCAACCATACACGCTTCAGCGGTAATTCCGC